>NZ_JBSFUS010000014.1:0-79460 GCF_053591915.1 Streptomyces sp. NPDC002853
GCCGAGAAGCCGCCGAAGCCCTTCTTCTCTGCCAGGTCACGCACGGCCGTGTACGACCCCGCGAAACCGATCGCGGCGATGACGACCGCACCGGCAACGACCACGCCGATCAGGAACCGATGTGCCCTCCGTAAGACAACAGGCACCTCTACCCACCCTCACACGTCGACGACTCCCCTACCTCACCGCCTTCATGTCGAAAGCAAATCACAGCCGCACACTCCAGGCCAGCACCCTAAGGCGCGGAAGTATCCGAGGAGCCATCAACTCATTGCGTCTGGTGATCCCTTGACCCAGTTCGACGCGACCATAGTGGGTCCCGTGACTATTTCCGACCGCGAATAGATACCAATTGGTCCCCTGGGCTGCCTTCCGACTCCACTTCGCTGACCCGTCGTGGCCTCGCGATGTCGAGCGGAAATAGGATCGCCACGAGTGGAGTTGATGAGGGAAGTTTGCCGTTTCAGGAGGGGTCATGCGAGCGATTCAGATGTCCGAAGTGGGCGGTCCCGAGGTGCTGCGACTGGTTGATATTGATCAACCGACGCCGGGCCCGGGCCAAGCGGTCGTGGAGGTCGCCGCGTCCGGCGTCAACTTCCTCGACGTATACCAGCGCGAGGGCCGGTACACTGTCCCGCTGCCCTTCACCCCGGGCACTGAGGGCGCGGGCACGGTCCTCGAGGTTGGACCCGGCGTCACCCACGTCGCTGTGGGAGACCGGGTCGGCTGGGTGGAGATTCCCGGCACCTATGCCGAGCAGGCCGTCGTGGACTCCTCCCGGCTCGTGCCCCTGCCCGACGGCGTCGACTTCGAGGCCGCCGCCGCCGTGCTGCTGCAGGGCATGACGGCGCACTACCTCGCCAAAGACGCCTATCCGGTCCAGCCAGGCGACACGGTGCTCGTGCACGCTGCTGCCGGCGGCATGGGGCTTCTGCTGACTCAGCTCATCACCCATCTCGGCGGCAGAGTGATCGGCACAACCTCGACACCGGAGAAGGCCCAGCTGGCGCGGCGCGCCGGGGCCGCCGAGGTGATCGTCTACTCAAGAGTGGACGATCTCGCGGCCGAGGTGAAGCGGCTCAATAGCGGCCAGGGCCTGCCTGTCGTCTTCGACGGCGTTGGCAAAGACACCTTCGATGCGAGCCTCGCCAGCCTGCGAACCCGCGGCCACCTGGTGCTCTTCGGCGCCGCGAGTGGTGCAGTGCCGCCCTTCGACCCCATGCGGCTCGCCCAGGGCGGTTCGCTGACCCTGATCCGGCCAAGCCTCGGGCACTTCATCGCCGATCGGTCCGAGCTGCTCCAACGCGCCGGTGACGTGCTTGAATTGGTGCGCACCAAGACGCTTGAAACCACCGTGACGGCCCGCTACCCGCTCGCCGAGGTCGCCCAAGCTCACCGCGATCTGGAGGCTCGGCGTACCACCGGCAAGCTACTCGTCATCCCCTAGGCACGGGGTATGGGAAGCAGCCGGTAGCGGATTTCCCAGGGAGACGCCTAGGCAGTGTCCGACAAATGATCACGGACTGGTTCGCGGAGCCAGAGGATCAGCGAGGCCAGGACAACTCCGGCGCGGTATTCGGCTAGCTTGTCGAAGCAGTGATCTGCGTGGCGTAGCTGGGATCTGCTTCAAGTCGTTGGAGCGGTGAGAGCACCAGGAGTAGCCGCTCCTGGTCTGCACTGACTGCGAGGACCTATCCGATGCGCTCATCCCACCGTGCTCTGCACAGGGCGGACACTGGGAACGATGCCCCCCGCCCTCCGTCCGGCAGCGAGACAGTTGGCTGAACGCGCGGCCGCGCTGGCTGTTCGGCATCTGCTGTCCCGCCGCGCCTTCACTCGTATCTGGCTCGCGCTGTTCGGATGGTGGAAGTGGGAGGACCTGCCTGCACTGCCACCGGGGCTGATCTTCATGCCGAGGTGGTTCCCGTTCAGTACCTACCGGGCGGGACTCCTGACCGGCACCGCAGTGGAGGTGACGAGCCGCCGCAGCAGCAGTGCTGAGGTCCCATGGACGGAACCGTTCGGGAGTCAGCTCGTTGGCCGGGAGTGCCCCCTGTCCCCTTTCTTCCCGTTCCCGGCCCGCGTGGGCTGCCGCTACTCGGAAACTTGCCCGCTTTCGGCCGGGACCCGTTGGCGTTCTTGGTGCGCCTGCGCGATGGCTTCGGAGACGTGGTGACCTGGTCGCTCGGCCCGATGCGGATCATCTCCCTATCCCACCCCGAACACATCGCGGAACTCCTCGGGGCCGACGAGCGACGCTACGAAACCCCAGACGTCGGCTGGTCGTTCAGACAACTGGTCGGCGACAGCGTCATCCGCAGCCAGGGTGCCGACTGGCGGCGCAAGCGATCCCTCGTCCAGCCGACGGTACGCCCCCGCCAGGTACGCGCCTACGCGGCGACGATGGTCGACTGCGCTGTGGCGCTTGCAGATCGCTGGCAGGACGGAGAGCGAGTACATGTGCTGCGGGAGATGACTCAGCTCACGCAGCGGATTGTGGTCCGCACCCTGTTCGGCAACGACGTCGGGGACCAAGCCCACGCGCTCGGCGACGCAATGACAGTGGCGGGACGAGAGATCGGCGCCGAACTGCGCGGGGTCGGGCTGTTCCTGCCCCCTTGGGCCCGCACGCCCGCTCGGCGGCGCCTGCTCGAGGCCGTCGCGACGATCGATACCGAAATTGATCGGCTCATCCGCGCCCGACAAGCCTCTCAGGGCGTGGGCAACGACCGCGACGACCTGCTGAGCAGGCTGCTCGCAGCCAGGGACGAGAAAGGCCAGCCGCTTACCCCCAGGGAAGTGCGGGACGAAGCAGTGACCCTGTGGGTCGGCGGCCACGAGACCACGTCCACCGCACTGACCTGGTCCTGGTACCTCCTGTCGAGATCCCCGCACGCCCGGGAACGGCTCACCGCGGAGCTCGACCGCGTCCTGGCCGGGCGGCCCCCGACCATCGACGACTACGAGCAACTGACCTGGACCCAACAGATCGTCAAGGAAGCGCTGCGGCTCTATCCGCCCGGGTGGATGCTCCCTCCCAGAGTGGCGCAGAACGGCGCTGTCCTCGGAGGGAGCCCGGTCCCTGCCGGAACCATGGTTTGGTGCAGCCAGTGGGTCACCCACCGAGACCCCCGCTGGTTCCCTGACCCCACGGCCTTCCGACCTGAACGCTGGGACACCAACCCCCAACAGTCGATGCACCAACACGCTTGGTTTCCATTCGGGGGCGGACAGCGCAGCTGCCTCGGCGCGCGTTTCGCCCTGGTCGAGGCAGCCTTGGTCCTCGCGACACTCGCCCAGCGCTTCCACATCGACGTCGACCCAAGCGAGGTGGCTCCCACAGCCGGCCTGCAGCTCCAGCCAGCCACGTCACTGGGGGCCACGTTGCGAGCCCTTCCTGCTGGCCTGCCCGGCGTGCTACGCAGGGCCTGACAAATGATCACGGACCGGTTCGCGGAGCCAGAGGATCAGTGAAGCCAGGACGACTCCGGCGCGGTAGCGGTCGGCGAGCTTGTCGAATCTTGTCGCGATCGCGCGGAACTGCTTGAGGCGTGCGAAGCAGCGTTCGACCACGTTGCGGTCGCGGTAGACCTCCTTGTCGAAGGCGGCCGGACGGCCGCCGAGGTGCCCTCGGCGTCAGCGGTTGGCGACTTGGTCGCGGCGTTCGGGGATCGTGGCTGCGATGCCCTGGCGCCGCAGCAGGTGTCGGATCGCCCGGCTGGAGTAGGCCTTGTCGCCCAGGAATCGTCGAGCAAGCCCACGCCGACATCGTCGCCCTCACCCAGCCCGATCGCCAGAAGTGGCGGTCAGTCACTCCCTGATACTTGTCGGGTGGCGGCAGCTATACGAGAGCACGGCCTGCTCGGAGTGCTCTCGCTGCGGGCCAGACCGCCATAGAGGTCATGCGCCGCGCGCCGCCCCTACCCCCGCCGCTCAGGCCAGGTGGAAGACCTCGGTCAGAGGCCGCATCGCCGCGTCGGGCGCCTGCCCGTCCAACTCCTCGAAGAAGTGGGCCATCTGGGCCTGCCAGCGGGTGTTCACATCGGTGGCGTCCATGGCGGCGCGGGCCTTTTCGAAGTCGTCCGTCTCCAGGTAGCCGACAAGGAGGCCGTCCTCGCGCAGGAAGAGCGAGTAGTTGCGCCAGCCCGCGGCGGTCAGCGCCTCGCGCATCTCCACCCATATGTTCTCGTGGCGTGCCCGGTATTCGACCACGCGATCGGCCTTGACCTTGAGCAGAAAACAGACGCGCTGCATGCTTATCTCCCATTACGGATAGTGCAGTTGCCACCTTCCACGAGGTGAACGGCGCTCGGGCCTCCGTGCGTACAGATCAGCACTTGAAGTCGCCGATGCGCGGCTCATCGTGAAGACGGCGGTTCCTCGAGGCAGAAGATGGTGGTTCATCGAGGCACACGACATCATCGTTGCCGATGGTGAACGAGTCGACGTAACCGGGGCCGCGGCCTTGATGCTGACGACGCCCCGGAGGGAGACGCACGTCCCCTTCGCCCCGCGTCGCGTCGGGCGCCGCTCCCCCGGCGCGACACACCGGTCGTCTATCGTGATCACGGCAACTCCCGTACCCAGAGGAAGCGTTCATCCTGGTGACAGCCCACATGGCCGCCCTCCGCCCCCTGCCTGATCTACTCCGGGAGCAGGCCCGGCGTTTCGGCACCAAGACCGCCTTCGAGGACGACCGTTGCCGTGTGACCTATCGGGAGCTGGAACTGCGAACCGGTCGGCTGGCGGGACATCTCGTCAGCCTCGGTCTGCGCCACGGGGAACGAGCGGCGATCCTCCTGGGCAGTCGGGTGGAGGCCGTCGAGAGCGTCCTCGCCGTCACCAGGGCGGGCGCGGTCGGTGTGCCGATGGACCCGCGGAGCACCACCGGCGAGTTGGCCCACCTGCTGGACGACAGCGGGGCCCAGGTCCTCTTCACCGACCGGTCCTGCCTGGAGCAGATACGGCCGTTACTGCGGGAGCGCCCCCATCTGAGCCTGTTGCTCGTCGAGGACGCCGGGGCGTCAGATGCATCCCCAGCAGCATCAGCGGCAACGGAGGCGGCTGACGGCTCGGCCGGCGAAGCCCGCATGCTCCGTTACGCCGCCCTGGCCGTCACCGAGCCGCCCGTCCCGGCTCCGGACGATCTCGGGCTCGACGAGGTGGCCTGGCTCCTGTACACCTCCGGATCGACCGGCCGGCCCAAGGGTGTGCTGTCCACCCAGCGCCAACGCCTGTCGTCCGTGACATCTGGTTTCGTCGACGTCCTTGGCCTGTCGGCGGACGACCGCCTGCTCTGGCCCCTCCCCCTCCACCACGCCATGGGGCAGCTCCTGTGCGTTCTCGGGGTGCCCGCGACGGGAGCCTCCGCCAAGCTCCTGCCGCGGTTCTCCGTGACCGACGTGCTGGGTGAACTGCGCCGCACCGACAACCCGTTCACGCTGCTGGCCGGTGTACCGGCGACGTACCGCAAGCTCGTTGACGCCGTCGGGGACGAGGGCCTTGGCGCGCCCGCCCTGCGTGGCTGTGTCAGCGGGGGTGCGACCGCTCCTCCTGCCTTCCAACGGGCCTTCGAGGAGGTTTGCCGGGTTCCGTTCCTCGATCACTACGGAAGCACTGAGGCGGGCCCGGTCACCATGACAGCACCGGGTGCCACCAAAGTGCCCGGCTCCTGTGGCCGTGTGCTACCCGGCATGCGGGCGCGAATCGGCGACGGCCGCGACATCGAAGCCCCGCAAGAAGGCGACGAAGAGGGCGAGTTGTGGGTCTGCGGGCCCGGCGTCATGGCCGGGTACCACCAGCGGCCCGACGACACCGCTGAGGTCCTGCGCGACGGGTGGTACCGCACTGGTGACCTGGCCCGGATCGACGCCGACGGCGAGCTCACCCTCACGGGCCGGGTCAGCGAGCTGATCATCAGAGCCGGGGAGAACATCCATCCCTCCGAGGTGGAGGCGGTGCTGCTGGCTCTGCCGGGCATTCAGGACGCCGCCGTGGCCGGCCTCTCGGACGAGGTACTCGGTGAGATCCCGGCCGCCTACCTGGTCCCGGTGAACGCTGGTGCCCTGGACAGGAGAGAGATCCTCGCCGCCTGCCGGGAACACCTCTCACCGTTCAAGGTGCCCGCTGCCCTCTACGAGGTGGCAGCGATCCCTCGAACCGCCTCGGGCAAGGTGAAGCGGTACACGCTCGCCGACATGCCCGCACGCCCTCTGCCGGCCCACGCCCTCACACCGCACGAGGTAGAGCGCGTGGACCTGACGGCTCTGGTGCGGGCCGAGGTCGCCGTCGTGCTCGGCTGCGCCGTGGACGAGGTGGAGCAGAGCACCGCGTTCCGTGACCTGGGTCTTGACTCATTGACCTCGACGATGCTGTGCGACCGCCTGTCGACGGCGACCGGCCTGGCCCTCTCCGAGGCTGCGCCCTTCGACTTCCCCACCGCGGCCGAACTCGCCGCCCATCTGCGGGCGCGGCTCACCGGTGGCACCGCGACGGTCACGCCCAGCCGTTCGACAGGCGCCGGGACGGACGAGGACCCCGTGGTCATCATCGGCATGGCCTGCCGTTTCCCCGGCGGCGTACAGAACCCCGAGGACCTGTGGCGGCTGGTTGAGGACGAAATCGACGCCATCACCCCGTTCCCCACCGACCGGGGGTGGGACGTGGAGGGGCTGTACGACCCGGATCCCGGGCAGCCGGGCCGTAGTTACGTACGCGAGGGAGGCTTCCTGGCCGGCGTCGACCGCTTCGATCCGGCCTTCTTCGGGATCTCGCCCCGCGAGGCCCTGGCTATGGACCCGCAGCACCGACTCCTGCTCGAAGTCGCCTGGGAAGCCTTCGAGCACGCGGGCATCGATCCCGGCACGGTGCGCGCCACCCCCACTGGGGTGTACGCCGGACTGATGTACAGCGACTACGCCAGCCGTCTCGCCCGCACGCCGGAACGTGTGGAGGGCTACCTCGGTATCGGCAACGCCGGCAGCGTCGCCTCCGGCCGCATCGCCTACACCTTGGGCCTGGAGGGGCCGGCGGTCACCGTGGACACGGCGTGCTCGTCATCACTGGTGGCCCTGCACCTGGCAGCCCAGGCGCTGCGCGCAGGCGAGTGCTCGCTGGCGCTCGCCGGAGGCGCCACCGTGATGTCGGCGCCCCACTCCTTCGTCGAGTTCAGCAGGCAGCGCGCCCTCGCCCCCGACGGCCGCTGCAAGGCGTTCGGGGCGACGGCGGACGGCACCGGATGGGCCGAAGGCGCCGGAATGCTGCTCATGACCCGCCTCTCGGAGGCCCGGCACGCCGGCTACCGAGTGCTGGCCGTGGTGCGCGGCTCCGCGGTGAACCAGGACGGCGCGAGCAACGGCCTGACCGCGCCGCACGGACCGGCGCAGCAACGGGTGATCCGCCAGGCTCTGGCCGACGCCCGCCTCGAACCCGCGGACATCGATGCGGTGGAGGCGCACGGCACGGGCACCCGTCTGGGCGACGTCATCGAGGCGGAGGCTTTCCTGGAGGCCTACGGACAGGCCGGGCCCCGTGAACACCCGCTGATGCTGGGCTCGGTCAAGTCCAACATCGGGCATACGCAGGCCGCGGCAGGCATGGCCGCCGTGATGAAGACCGTCCAGGCGATGGAGCACGGTGTACTGCCGCGTACGCTCCACGCCGAGCAGCCCAATCCCGGCGTGGACTGGTCCTCGGGCGCGGTGTCGCTGCTCACCCGTGCGCAGCCCTGGCCGCCCACCGGGCGGCCACGGCGGGCTGGTGTGTCGTCCTTTGGTATCAGCGGGACCAACGCGCATGTGGTGCTCGAGCAGGCACCCGTGGAGACGTCGGGTACCGGTGCCCCGGGCCGCCCGGACAGCGGGACCAGGGCCACTGAGGCGGCCGCCGGGCCGGCCCCGGCGCGGGCCGTGTCGTTCCCGGTGTCGGCACGAAGCGCCCCGGCGCTGCGGGCGCAGGCTCGGCGACTGCACGCCTACGTGGCCGAACGTCCCGGAACAGACCTGCTGGACCTCGGTTTCTCCCTGGCCACGGCCCGCGCCCATTTCGAGCATCGCGCGGTGGTGGTCGCCGGTGGCCGTCAAGAACTGCTGGCCTCGCTCGAAGCGTTGGCGGAAGGCCGCCATCGGCCGGGCCTGAGCACGAGCAGCCCCCGCCCGGCGGGCCGGGTCGCCTTCATGTTCACCGGGCAGGGCAGCCAGCGGACCGGCATGGGCCGGGAACTGTATGAGACCTACCCTGTCTACGCCCGTTCCTTCGACGCGATATGCGCCCTGCTGGACCCGCTTCTGCCGCAGCCGCTGCGGGAGGTGGTGTTCGCCGCCGATCCCGCCGAGGGTGGTGGCGCTGACGACGGCACCCAAGCGGGCGCGTCCGGCGGGCTCAGCGATATCAGCGGAGTCAGCGGGCTTGTGCACACCACGCGTTTCGCGCAGCCCGCACTATTCGCTCTGGAAGTCTCCCTGTTCCGGCTGCTGGAGTCCTGGGGCGTACACCCCGACATGGTGGCAGGGCACTCGGTCGGCGAAGTGGCGGCGGCGCATGTCGCCGGGGTGCTGTCCCTCGCCGACGCCTGCACCCTGGTGGCGGCACGGGGCCGGTTGATGGACGCCCTGCCCCCCGGCGGGGCGATGGCCTCGCTACAGGCCGACGAGAGCGAGGTCACCGCGTACCTGGCAGACCACGCGGACAGTACCCCAGGGGCGGACGGTGCCCAAAGGCTGGATATCGCAGCCGTCAACGGTCGCTCCGTGGTCGTCTCCGGAGACGAAGCCGCAGTGCTGGAGGCCATCGCGCACTGGCGCGCACAAGGACGCGAGAGCACCCGGTTGCGGGTGAGCCACGCCTTCCACTCGACCCACATGGAACCCATGCTCGATGCCTTCGACCTGGTCGCACAGGGCATCGTCTACTCCCCTCCCACACTCCCCCTCGTCACCGCGGTGGCGGGCCGGCCCGCCACCACCGAGGAGATCTGCTCGCCCCGGTACTGGGTGGATCACGTACGCCGGCCGGTCCGGTTCGCCGACTCGGTGCGGTACTTGCGGGAGCAGGGGGCCACGCACTTCGTGGAACTCGGCCCGGACAGTGTCCTCGCGGGCCTGGCGCGCGACTGCCTCTCCGCCCGCCCGACGGCCACATCCGCCCGGGCTGCGGCGACATCCGATGGCGACACTGACGGTGGTGGTACGGACGGTGGTGGTATGGACGATGGCGGTATGGACGGTGGCCCCGCGCCCCTGACCGTCCCGACGCTGCGCGGCCGACGGCCGGAGGCGGCAGCACTGCTCGCCACGGTTGCCGCGCTCCACGCCCACGGTGTGGACGTGGACTGGCACGCGGTCTTCGCCGGACGCGGCGCACGGCACATTGCGCTGCCCACCTACGCGTTCCAACGTGAGCGGTACTGGTTGGAAGCCGACTCGCCTGGATCGACGGCAAAGGCCAACTCCTCTTGGTTGGCGGCGCAGCCCGACCTCGCATCCCATCCCTTCCTGCGCGCGGTGACCTCGACGGCGGACGACGACGGCCTGCTGCTGACCGGCCGGCTGTCCCTGCGTGACCAGCCCTGGCTCGCCGACCACACGGTGCTGGACACGGTGCTGCTGCCGGCGACGGCCTTCGTCGACATGGCGATCCACGCCGGGGACCAGGCGGGCGCCTCCACACTGGAGGAACTGACCCTGACGGCGCCGCTCGTGCTCTCCCCCGACGAGCCGGTCGAACTGCAGGTGAAGGTGGCCCGGGCGGACGCGGACGGGCGCCGAGCGGTGGCTTTCCACGCACGAAGTCACGCTCCCGGTGGCCACGACCGCCCTTGGACCCGCCACGCCTCCGCAGTCCTGGCCCCCGCGGACTTCGACCTTCCGCAACAGCGCAATGCGGCGGACACACCCTCCCCATGGCCCCCAGTCGGCGCCGTGCCGCTGCCGCTCACCAGCGAGGCGGGCGTCAGCCTCTACGAGGAACTTGCGCACGGCGGGCTCCGATACGGGCCGGCCTTCCAGGGCCTGCAGGCCGCTTGGCGCCTGGACGACGATCTGCTCGCCGAGGTGGAACTCCCGGAGCGTGAACACGCAAACGCCGGCCTGTTCACCTTGCATCCGGCACTGCTGGACGCGGCACTGCACACCCTGACGCTGGATCAGGACCTCACGGGCGGCGAAGACGGGACCAAAACCGGAGCGGTGTTGTCGCTCCCGTTCGTCTGGAGCGGTGTACGGCTGCACGCGTCCGGTGCCCGCACACTGCGGGTGCGGGTTTCCCGGGCGGAAGGGACCAGTGTCCGCCTGGAACTGACCGACGGGGCCGGAGCCCCCGTGGCCACGGTGCGCTCACTCGCACTGCGGCCGTTCGCCGTCGAGCAGTTGAACGGCGTCAGCGCGCACCGTAACAGTTTGTTCCGCCTTGAGTGGACACCTCTGCCGGACTCCGGCGCCCCGATGCCGACGGGCTCGCCTGCGTGGGGGCTCCTCGGCGAGTCGAGCCCCGAACTGCGCGCGCGGCTCGCCCAGTTGGGTATCCGGACGCGGGCCTACGAGGACGCTGCATCGGCGGCAGTCGACGCACCGGCCGTCGTGGTCGCATGTCCCACCCCCGCCGGGGTGGACGAACCGGACCGTGCGTCGGCCGCACACCGCGCAGCCGGCTGGGCGCTGCGGCTCGTACAGGACTGGCTCGCCGAGGACCGGCTCGCCCACTCACATCTCGCCGTCCTCACTCCGGGCGGCGTCACCCCCGGAGCCGATCCGGACACGAGCACCAGCCATGACGATGCCGCTCTCGTGCACGCACCGGTGTGGGGGCTGCTGCGCTCGGCGCAGATCGAGAACCCGGGCCGCTTCTCGCTGATCGGCATCGACGACCAGCCCGCGTCCGCAGGCGCCTTGGCCCGAGCCCTGACGAGCTCCGAACCGCAAGTGGCCATACGTCACGGTGTCGTTTACGTACCCAGACTCGTCCGAGCAACCCAAGCGGCAAGCGCGAAGGCGGCCACGACGACGGGCGATGGCGCACCACGTCGGCTGCACCCGGACGGCACCGTCCTGGTCACCGGGGGCACCGGTTCCCTGGGCATGGCGTTCGCCCGTCACCTCGTGGTCACCCACGGCGTACGTCACCTGCTGCTCGTGGGACGGCGCGGAGCACACGCGCCCGGTGCCGCCGAACTCCGCGCGGAACTCACCGAACTGGGCGCGCAGGTCACCCTGGCGGCCTGCGACGTCGCCGACCGCACGGCGCTCGCCGCCCTGCTCGCGAGCGTTCCGCAGGCACACCCACTGACCGGCGTGGTGCACACCGCGGGAATCCTGGACGACGGCGTGGTACCCGCCCTCACCCAGGATCGCCTGGAGCGCGTACTGCGGCCAAAGGTGGACGCCGGACTCGCCCTTCACGAGTTGACCCGAAGCAGCGACCTGGCGGTGTTCGCCCTGTTCTCGTCGGTGGCAGGGGTGTTCGGCTCCGGGGGCCAGAGCAACTACGCCGCGGCGAACTCGTTCCTGGACGAACTGGCACAACACCGTAGGGCGCTCGGCCTGCCCGGCACGTCACTCGCCTGGGGGCCGTGGCAGCAAAGCGGCGGGATGACGGCCGGGCTCCGGGACGCGGACCTGCGCCGGATGGCCCGTTCCGGCTTCCTCCCACTGCGGACCGAGGAGGGCCTTGCGCTCTTCGACGCCGCCATCGAAGGCCAGGATGCCGTGGTGGTGGCCGCTCGTCTCGACCCAGCGGCCGCGGCATCCGGCGAACCCGGGGCACCCCTCTCACGCGTACCGGGCCGAGGGCCCCTACGGAGGGCCTCCGCATCGCTCACGGGGTCCGGCACCGAAGGGGAAGACTCCCTGCGCCGACGGCTGGCCGCCACGCCCGCGGCCGAACGCGGCGCGCTGCTCCTTTCACAGGTACGAGCGGAAGCCGCCCTGGCACTGGGCCACGGCTCAGAGGATTCCGCGGTCGAGGCCGATCGCGCGCTGGCCGAGCTGGGCCTCGACTCACTGGCCGCGGTCGAGTTGCGCAACCGGCTCGCGGCGCTGACGGGACTCGCCTTGCCCGCCACGCTCCTGTTCGACTACCCGACGCCGCGCGGGGTCGCCGCTCACTTGGCGCAGCTCTGGTCCCATAACGCCTCTGAAGCAGCCGACCCGTCGGCCGCACCTCCGCGGCAAGGCGGCGCGACGCTCGGCACACCGGCCCCGCAGAGCACCAACGCCGACTCCTTGTCCGCGCTCTTTCGTACGGCGTGCGCCCGTGGCAAGGCGTGGGACGGGATGGCCCTCCTGACGATCGCGGCACGTCTGCGTGAGGTGTTCGACGACGTCTCAGCTCTCGGCTCGTCACCCTCGCCCGTCACCCTGGCGACCGGAGGCTCCGGGGCCCGCCTGATCTGTTTCCCCGCCCTCAGCGCACTGTCAGGGCCGCATGAGTACACCCGGTTGGGGACGGCCCTGACGGGCCTGCGCCCGGTTTCGGTCCTGCCCAATCCAGGCTTCCTGCCAGGGGAATCGCTGCCCGCCACGCTGGACGCCTTCGTGGTGGCCCAAGCCTCCGCCGTGCGCGCGTGCGCGGGAGACGAGCCGTTCGTCCTGCTGGGGCGGTCGGCCGGCGGATGGGTGGCACACGCGGTCGCCGAGAAACTTGAGCGCACAGGCCTGATTCCGTCCGCCGTCGTCCTGATCGACACCTATCCCGGCGAGGACAACGGCTCCGGCGGCCTCGGTGGGGACGGACCCGCACTCTCGGCGATGACCGCGGGCATGCTGGAGAACTCCGCGCAGTTCGCCTCGGCCGAGACCGACCGGCTCACCGCGATGGCCGGCTACCTGGAGCTCTACGCCAACTGGAAGCCGACCGCCCTGTCGGCCCCCACCCTCTTCGTCCGGGCCGGCGACCGCCTGCCCGGCATCGACGCAGCCGATCCATGGAGCCTGCCGCACTCCGAGATCACCGTGCCCGGCGACCACTTCACTGTCCTGGAGGATCATTCCCGTACGACCGCTCTGGGCATCCACACCTGGCTCTGCGAGCACCTCCGGGTGAACGCCTCCTGACGCGCGTCGCAGGGCCACGACGGGCAAGCCGGAGCGCAGCCGCTGTCGCGGCTTCTCGGGGCGCCCTCTGTGTCTCGGGCATCGCCACGTGGCGTGGGGTGCGGTGCGGGCGTAACGTCGATTGAGGGCGAGATACAGCACGTGGGGCTCCCGCGTGCACCGATCCGCTTGCCGGGAGGTCGCGGCATGATACGGGGTATCCGCAACACCATTGGTCTGATCTTGGCAGCCCTCGGCGCTGCCGCAGCGCTCTGGGCGCCCTTCCGCAGCTGGTACGACGGCCGGCTCGGACGCGACTTCCGAATCTGGGAGCTCTTCACCGGAGCCGGAGTGACGGACTCAGGTGCGGGCCTGTTTGCGTCCATGTTCCTGCCCCTCCTCGTCGGGGCGGTCCTCACACTCCTCGGCGTGGTATTCCGATCCCGACTGCTGGTCCTGATCGCCGGAATCATCACCCTCGGGTTCGCCATCCTGTGGATGGTCCGGCAGGGACAAGCCCAGGGCAGCCTGACGGTCACGGGTGACAGCGACGGGCTCGGCAGCGGAGTGGCCCTCGCCCTGCTCGGCGGTCTCCTCATGCTGATCGGCTCGGCCATCATGGGCGGACGCGAGCCGCGGGCCCTGCGCAAGGAACGCCAACGACACGAGCGGGACATGGTGCGCGAGGACGACCACGATCGCCGTGCCGCTGACACCGACCGCCCCTACGGCATGGCCGCCCGAGACCAGGAGACGCCGGACACCACCGCCCCGACCCGCACCCAGGACGTGCCGCCCACCGTCGGCACCGGTTCGGGCCACCAAGCCCCACCGGGAGGCGGCACGCCACAAGGATTCGCACGTCCGCCACAGTGGCAGGAGTCGGCACCGCGCGGCCGGCCGGTCCCGGCCAGGGAGGCAGACAGCAACGATCCCGCTCGCGGCGATGCCGACCGAACCCAGTACGAGCAGGGCCACGAAGCAGATGGTTCGCGCGGGTCGGACGAAACCCAATGGGGCCGCGGGCGCACGCACCGAGGTGACCAGCCCTGAACTTCGCCGATGCGACGGCGCGCGGTACCGAGAAGCAGCCGGCCCCGGAGCAGCCACTATTCAACGCATCGCCGCCGGTCACGCACGCTACGTTACGCAGCGGGCACGCTCTGGTGGATCAGGCGTCCGCGGCACCCAGGACTCGCCGCACCGCCTGTTGGGCGACGTAGAAGTCCGCGTCAGAAACTCCAGGATCGTCCTCAACCTGGTCGAGCCATTCCGCGATCTCCTCAGCCGTCCACAGGTCGAAGCCCTTTGGGATATCCAGCGTCGTAGTACTCGAGCGTAGTTCCTCGGCAGCGACCGCTTCCGCGACGCTGCGTGTACTCACTTCGGTCATCGTGTTTCTCCCTTCGGCAATGATGTGGTTACGGACGGGCGACCCTGCCAGAGACGTCCCGGGAGTGTCCAACTCATCGCTCTGGCGTTCGCTCGTCGCCGTACTGCACAACGGTCCCAGTGACGAGGGTTCACCCCCGTGGGCCAGACACAGAAGCCGACTTGAGCCACGATGTGGTTCAGCGCGCACCCTGCGGGAGATTGATACTGCGGGCGGCCCGGTGGCCCCCAGGACGGGCTGCTCCGGCCAACGACGAAGCGGCGAAGCAAGGCATGCGCGCGCCCGCCCCTCTGCAACCCGACGATGGACGACGACGTGAGCTGGTTCGAGGAGCTGCGCATCGAGGGCGACGACAACGGAGAGCCGACGACCGTCACCATCCCCGTCTTCCAGCAACTCGCCCGCGGTCACTAGCGAGTTGACGCCGATCTGCACCGACGGTCCGCCGGGCGTCGCCCAGCACTCCCTCGCCGACCTCATGCCCGACCAGTACTGGGCGGACCGCCCGATCCTCGCGTACGGAGAGACCACCCGTACGTAATCGTTAGGGTGCAAGCAGGTCCGCTTCCTCAAGAGCGGCATCGCTGTCAGCAGTACACCCCTTCGCTCACTTTCCGGGTTGGCGTACCAGCTGGGATTCTCTCTCGTAGCCGTGGGGTTCCTGATCTTCATCGCCAGCGTGAGGAGACGGGCGAGATGGCGGCGTGAGTGAGGCGACACGCTCCTGCGGTCCCAGCGCTCGGGTGCGGGGCGCCAGGGCATCTCACCAGCACGATCGAAGCATCTTTGCTGGCCGGAACCCACGGGGTTGAGGTCGGGGACAGCCAGTGCGGGTGGCGACGTTGTTCGAGCCGGCGGTGCGAGTACCGCGCGGGGGGGTAGGTGAAGGCCGGGGAGCCGTCGGAGTGTTTTGACCGCAAGCGGTGTCAACGCCGTCCGAGCTTGATTATGGTGCCGCCAATCAGCGCCCGGGGATGCGAACGTCGCGGACACGAACCCGCGGCGACTGGAGTGCCGGCCCGTCAGGCGAGCAGCCTGGTTTTCGCCTTGTCGAATTCCTCGTCTGTGAGCGCACCAGATTCGCGCAGTTCGGAGAGCTTGACCAAGTCGTCGGTCCCGCTCGTCCCGGCGTTCGTCCCTGCCGCGGCCTTGCGGACGTATTCCCGAAAGGCCTCTTCCGAGTCCTTGGCTTGCTTCACATCGCGTCGACCCATCCCGCGACCGCGCGCGATGACATAGATGAGGACGCCGATGTACGGGAGAACGATGCAGAAGATGAGCCATCCGGCCTTGCCCCAGCCGCTCAGGTCGTCGTCGCGGAAGACGTCCATGACAACCCGGAACAGCAGGAACAGCCACATGACCCACAGGAAGAAGTACAGCATTGTGAGAAAGAGGTCGAGAGCAGGGTAGTCGTCCACGTCTTCCCTCTTTTCCTGCACGTTCCGGACTGTTCAGGCTGGTTCGGTGATTCCGAGTAGTATCTCCCGCACTTCCTGGGCACGCATTTCGACAGAACTTCAGGGCTTCCGGGCTGGAGATGATAGAGGGGCCCGAATGGCGGCGCACCCGGTCAGCGTTGAGGCTGAGAGCAGCGCGTCGCCCGGGGACGGCGACGCGATGCAACGTCTGCCGCAGACAAGGGGTTCAAATGTCCGACCACACCCAGTCCAAGCCGGCCGCATCTGGGATCGTCGACGCCAACGAGGCGGCTCTGCGGCGCCTGCCCTTCGACGACACGCGGGACCTGGACGACGCGCGGCGCGGCTTCCTGGGCACCGCAGCGGACCCCGTCATCCGAGACGACGCGGGGCGGGCGGTCTGGGAACTCGACGCCTACTCCTTCCTCGACAAGGGGTGCCCCGACTCGGCCAACCCCAGCCTGTGGCGGCAGAGTCGTCTGTGTGCGGAGCACGGCCTGTTCGAAGTGGCCGAAGGCATCTACCAGGTGCGCGGCTTCGACCTGTCCAACGTGACGTTCGTCGAGGGCGAGACCGGCGTCTTCGTTATCGACCCTCTGCTCGGCGTGCCGAACGCCGCTGCTGCCCTCGCCCTGTACCGCGAACACCGCGGTGACCGCTCCGTCGTAGGAGTCCTCTACACCCACAGCCACGCCGATCACTTCGGTGGTGTGAAGGGTGTGGTGACGCAGGAAGAGGTCGCCGGCGACCTCCCGATTTACGCCCCCAGAGGTTTCATGGAGCACGCCATCAGCGAGAACGTGCTCGCCGGTACGGCCATGAACCGCCGCGCCGCCTACATGTACGGAGCCGCCCTGCCCAAGGGCGAGAGGGGGCAGATCGGCGCGGGGCTCGGCCAGACCCTGTCGACGGGCGTCGTCAGCCTCATCGCACCCACCGTCGAGATCACCCACACCAGCCAGACGGCCACCGTCGACGGCATCCGCATGGTGTTCCAGCTGACCCCCGGCACCGAGGCCCCGGCCGAACTGAACATCCACTTCCCGGACCGCCGCGCTCTGTGCATGGCCGAGAACGCGACCCACACTCTGCATAATCTGCTCACGTTGCGCGGCGCCGAGGTACGTGACCCGCACGAGTGGGCGCGCTACCTCACCCAGGCCGTCGACCTGTTCGTCGACGACAGTGACGTCGCGTTCGCCTCCCACCACTGGCCGGTGTGGGGCCGCGAACTCGTCGAGGCGTTCCTGACCGAACAGCGCGATCTGTACGCGTACGTGCACGACCAGACTTTGCGGATGCTCAACCAGGGGCTGACACCGTTGGAGATCGCCGAGCGGATGGAGATGCCGCCCTCCCTCGAGCGGGCCTGGCACACCCACGGCTACTACGGCTCGGTCAGCCACAACACCAAGGCCGTCTACCAGCGCTACCTCGGCTGGTTCGACGGCAACCCGGCCCACCTGTGGGAGCACCCGCCGGTCGAGGCGGCCGAGCGCTACGTGCGGTTCATGGGCGGCGCCGACGAAGTGCTGCGCCGTGCCCGCGTGTCCTTCGACGAGGGTGACTACCGGTGGGTGGCCCAGGTCGTCAATCACGTGGTGTTCGCAGAGCCGGACAACGCCGAGGCGCGCGCGCTGCAGGCCGACGCCCTGGAGCAGCTCGGCTACGGCAGCGAGAACGGCACGTGGCGCGACTTCTTCCTCACCGGTGCCCTGGAACTGCGTCACGGTTCCGTCGGTACGCCGACCAGCACCACGTCACCCGACATCCTCGGCGCCCTGACGCTCGACCAACTGCTCGACTCCATGGCGATCCGGGTCGATGGGCCGGCGAGCTGGGACGCGGACATCACGGTGCGCTGGCTCCTGACTTCGGGCGACGTCGTGACGATGTGGCTGCGCAATGGCGTCCTCACCCATGTCGCGGGCCGCGGCGCCGCCAGCGTGTCGCCCGACGTGGAGATCACGCTGGACGAGCGGGTGTTGCGCGCCGTGCTGCTCGGCACGCTGCCCCCGGCCGATCTGCCCGGGCGGGGTGGCGCGACGGTCACCGGCGATCTGGGCAAGTTGCTCGAACTCCTCGGCCACCTCGACGCACCCGACCCGGATTTCGCCGTCGTCACCCCCTGACGCGCTGCGACGGCCACAGCGTCAGAGTCGTCAGGCGAGCGTCAGGCGTCAGAGCAGTGCGCACGACGAGGAGGCAACGATGACGGACGGCAATGAGCCTGCGAGCCCGCAGGACCAGGCCGAACTGACGGCGCTGCGCGGTCGGGTGGCGGCCTTGGAGTCCGAGCGCGCCAGGGGCGGCCGGCGGCACCGACGCCGGTCGTTCCTGGCCGCGGTGCTCATCGTGATCGGATGCGTGCTGGCTCCGCCGGCCGTCGTCGCCTCGTGGGCGGCCGATACGGTCGGCGACACGGACCGCTACGTCGACACGATCGGCCCGCTCGCTTCCGACCCCGATGTGCAGGACGCCGTCGCCGACCGTGCCACGGACGCGCTGATGAACCGCATCGACCTAGCGACTCTCCTGTCCGACGCCCCCGCCGCCGACCGACCCCGCCTGGAGAAGGCTCTGGGCAAGCTCGGCGACTCCCTGGAAGGCGCCGTCCGCAGCTTCGTGCACGACCAGGCACGTGCCGTGGCCGGGTCGGGGGCCTTCGAGAACATCTGGAAGCAGGTCAACCGGCAGGCTCACAGCTCACTCGACAAGGCGCTGACCGGAAGCGGAGGGGGCGCGGTGAAGCTGGAGGGAGAGACGGTCACCCTGGATCTGGCGCCGCTGGTCGACCGCGTCAAGGAGCGCCTCGTCGACGAGGGAATGACGGTCGCGGGCACGATCCCCGAGGTCCACACCGACTTCACCCTCGTCAGGTCGGACGACATCGGCAAAGCCAAGACGTATGTGCGGCTGCTACAACTGACCGGGAACTGGCTCCCCGTCATCGCCCTGGTCCTCGTCGTCGCCGGCGTCCTGCTCTCCGTACGCAGGAGAAGGACCCTGGTCACCGCGGCGCTGGCCGTCGCCCTGACCACTGGATTGCTGGGGATCGGGTTGCGCGTCTTTCGCGTGCTCTACCTCGACCGGCTGCCCGCGAACGTGTCGCAGGACGCGGCCGGGGCGGTGTACGACACCATGACCCACTTCCTGTTCACCACGGTCCGCGTGATCGTGGCGCTCGGTGTCGTGATCGCCTTGGCTGCCTGGCTCACCGGGGGCGGCCGCCGGGCCGGCCTGGTGCGCGGGCTGTGGACCGCCGGCATCGCGGCCGTACGGTCCACCGCGGACCACGCCGGGATGCGTCTTGGCCCGGTCGCTCCCTTCGTCCGCCGCCATCAGACTTGGATCGCCTGGGTGCTGGTGGCCGCCGCGCTCCTGACCTACCTGCTGTGGTCCTACCCGACGGGCTGGGTTGTCGTCGGGATCGTCCTGTGCCTGCTGTTCCTGCTGGCGGTCGTGGAGTTCCTGGGCGGGGGACGGCCGGGCAGGGAACGGCCGGCGGCCGACGGTACCGTCTGAAGGGATCGGGCATGGCATCAGTAGACGCGGTCGCCGTCCGTCGGATGACCGACACCCTGTTCATCGAGCGCCCGCTCCGCAGCCCCAGTTCGACGCGGTTCTGGGGGCTGCTCGTGCTGGCCTCGGTCATCGCGAGCGCGGGCGTCGTGGGCGACTCCACCGCGACCGTCATCGGCGCGATGATCGTCGCGCCGTTGATGACGCCGATCCTGGGCAGCGCGCTGGCCCTGGTCCTGGCCGACCGGTCGCAGGTGATGCGATGCGCTCTGCTGGTACTGGGCGGCGCGCTCGCCGTGGTGGCGATCGGGATGCTGCTCGGCTGGATCGCCGCCCCGCCCGACGAGTTCGCCTCCAACGGCCAGGTGTCCTCGCGGATCAGTCCTCGCCTCATCGACCTGCTCGCCGCCCTGGCCACCGGCACGGTCGGCGCCTTCGCCCTCGTCCGTGCCGATATCTCCGACACCCTGCCCGGCGTCGCGATCGCCATCTCTCTCGTGCCGCCGCTCGCCGTGACGGGGCTGCTCATCACGGTCGGCCGCTATCACGACGCCAGTGAGTCCGCGCTGCTGTTCGCGACCAATGTGGCTGCCATCGTGGCCACCGGGACCGTCGTGTTCCTGGTGTACGGAATCCGGGGCGCGGCCCAGGAATCCGGTCTGCGCGTAGGCGAGTTCCACGGCCGGACCCTGGTCGTGGTGGCGGCGGTGGTCCTGCTGATCGCGGTGCCGCTCACCACCGGCACGATCACCGTCGCCCGGGACCGTGTGCTCGCCGCCGACGCCAGGCCGGTCGCCGAGCGATGGGCGGCCACCGGCAAGTGGCAGATCGCGTCGGTCGAGGCCCGCAACGGCATCGTCGTCATCGGGGTGCTCGGCCTGCCGCCCCAGCCCGCGCCCACCGCGCTGCGCGCCGCCCTCGACCAGAGCGGCATGGCTGACGCGGACCTCGAACTCCATCTCGTGGGCGGCCGTACGCACTGGTGCCCCTCGGATACAGACACCTGCACGGTGAAGGGCGCGTAACCCGTCCGGGGCCCGCCGAGTACGTCGACCTCGCGCTCCGCGGCCCGCCGCAACGGCGAGCATGGCCCTGGACGGAAAGTGCTGGTAGAGCGAGTCTGCCGCGAGCCTGTACGAGTCGGCTACGGCGGTCACGGACGCCTGCGACCAGCCCACTTCGTTGAGCACGCTGCTGCTCGGCGGCACAGTACTCCAGCACGAATACGAGCCCCGCGTGACGCGGGAGCCCATTGAACTGGTGCTGCGGGCAGAGCTCGTGGAGCCGGTTGGTCGAGCGAGGGGGGTGCCACCTCCCGGGTCCCGACGGCTGAGGTCCGCGTAGGGTCTGTGCATGGCCGATGAGCAGGTGCAGCACGCGCGCAGGGGGCGGGGGCGGCCGCGCGAGGAGCGGGTCACCCGGGCCGTGTTGGACGCCGTCGTCGATCTGGTGGCGCAGAGCGGCATGGGTGCGCTGACCATGGACGCCGTCGCGGCCCGCGCCGGGGTGAGCAAGCCCGCCATCTACCGGCGCTGGCCCACCAAACAGGATCTCGTCATCGCCGCCGCCGAGTCACGGATCGGGCCGCTCACCGTGCCCGACATGGGTGACTTCAGGGCCGAGCTCCATGCGGTCCTCGCGGCGCGCATGGAGGCGTACCGGCAGCCCGG
Source organism: Streptomyces sp. NPDC002853 (assembly GCF_053591915.1). NCBI lineage: Bacteria > Bacillati > Actinomycetota > Actinomycetes > Kitasatosporales > Streptomycetaceae > Streptomyces > Streptomyces sp. NPDC002853. The sequence continues at coordinate 21,032 of NZ_JBSFUS010000014.1, forward strand.
CGTCGACCGTCTCCTCGCCGGAGTGATCGGCGCGACAGCGGAGGAGGGCGCGGTGCGCGAGGCGTTCCGTGCGTACTCGGCGCGGGTGATGAGCGAGACACGGCACATCCTGGAGCGGGGCGTCGCACGCGGCGACGTACGGGCGGACGCCGACCTGGCGGCGGCCGTGACACTGGTTGCCTCCTCCCTGGTCTTCCGGCTGGTCGCCGAGCAGCAGATGCCGGATGACGAACTCGTGGAGTCCGTGGCCGACCTGATCGGCAGGGCAGTCGCCACCGGCCCCTGACCTGGGGCCGAACCACGCCACATCCTTTGCGCGCCCGGCGAATCGCGGTCCCGGCGCGCTCTTCGCCATGCCCGCGACGCGGCGCGGTGCCTCCTGGGACATCCGTGAAATCAACTCGCCCCAACCCCTTGCCCTGCCCCATCTCAATATCGATACTGCCGGTTACGTAATAAGAGTTCGCTGTTGGGAGGACCCCATGCACGACGTCGCGACGGCCCCCGTGGCCGACCCCAAGCCGATACTGGACAAGCCCCTGATGCACTACGGGCGCCGGACCCTGGACCGCCTCGCTCCAGGCGCCGAACAGTCCACGTACAAACTGCTCGGCATCACCCCGCTCACCCCGCACTTCGGCGCCGTCCTCTGCAGCGTCGATCTGACACGGCCGATCAGTGATGAACTCGCCGAGGAGCTGCGGCAGGCGCTCCTGGAGTGGAAGGTGATCTTCTTCCGCGGGCAGGTCGGCTTCACCGCCGAGCACCAGCTCGCGCTGTCCGGCATCTGGGGCCCGCCGGAGCCCAATCCCTTCTTCGCCAAGACCGACACCGTCGGCATCTCCCGGCTCGCCAAGGACGCCAAGGCCGCCGGCAACAAGAACATCTGGCACAGCGACCACTCGTTCATGGCCAACCCATCGCTCGGCGCGGTACTGCGCGCCGTGGAAGTGCCCGCCGCCGGCGGCGACACCATGTGGGCCGACATGGCTGCCGCCTACGACAACTTGCCCGCCGACCTCAAGGAGCGCATCGAGAGCCTGGTCGCGGTCCACGACTGGGAGGCCAGCTGGGGCGCGCTGATGAACGACGAGCAGAAGGCCGCATTCCGCGCGAACTGGCCGCAGGTCGCACACCCGGTCGTGGTGCGCCACCCGCGCAGCGGCCGCAGGACCCTGTACGTCAACGAGCCGTTCACCCGGTACATCAAGGGTCTGCCCGACGCGGAGAGCCGCGACCTGCTCGACATCCTGGTGCTCCAGGCGCGCATTCCCGAGTTCCAGATCCGGTTCCACTGGGAGCCCGACTCGGTCGCCGTCTGGGACAACATCGCTGTGCAGCACTACGCGGTCAACGACTACTTCCCGCAGCGCCGGGTGATGGAACGCGTCGCCATCGCCGGAGTCCCGCTTTCCTGACCACCTGATTCCCCGGGAGCTCCGATGACCGCGGCACCACCTGTTCCTCATCCTTCCGCCGGGACCACCAAGGCCACCGGCAGCAGTGACGTCCGTGCCTGGATGGTGACCGCGTTGCTCGTGGTCTTCATGATGGTCAACTTCGCGGACAAGTCCGTGCTCGGCCTGGCCGCCGACGAGATCCGCGCCGATCTGCACCTGAGCGCGACCCAGTTCGGGCTGGCCAGCAGCGCGTTCTTCCTGCTCTTCTCGCTGGCCGCGGTCGTCGTCGGTCTCGCCGCCGACCGGGTGTCACCGAAGGTACTGCTTCTGGTGATGGCCCTTTTGTGGTCAGTGGCGCAGGTGCCCGCGGCGATCGGCGGCGGCCTGGCCGTCCTCGTCGTCTCGCGAGTCCTGCTCGGGGCGGCCGAAGGGCCGGCCTTTCCTGTCGCGCAACAGGCAACGCTGGCCTGGTTCCCTGACCACCGGCGCAACCTGCCGGGCGCGCTCATCACGCTCGGCGTCACACTCGGGGTGATCGTCTCCGCGCCGGGCCTTTCGTGGATCATCCAGAACCATGGCTGGCGGGCCGCGCTGTGGGTGCTCTCGGCAGTGGGTCTGCTGTGGGCCGCAGCCTGGGCGGTGTCCGGCGCGGACGGCCGGCACGGCGCGGCGGAGCCGTCCGGGAAGGCCACCGCTCCACAAAAATCCGTCCCGTACCGCAGGATCTTCGCCACCCGCACCTGGATCGGCGCCACCCTCGCCTACTTCACCAGCTACTGGGCGGTGGCCCTGATGCTGGTGTGGCTGCCGTCGTACCTGCGCAACGGCCTCGGCTACTCGGCCGATGAGGCAGGCACCGTCGTCATCGCGCCGTGGACGATCGGTGCCGTCGTCCTGCTCGCCCAGGCGTGGATCACCGGCCGCCTCATGCGACGCGGGGTCAGCAGTCGCCGCGCCCGCGGCTGGGTGGGCGGCTGGCTACTCGCGGCCGGTGCCGCCTGCTGTCTGGCTCTACCGCTCGTCGACGGCGCGACCGCCAAGACCGTTTTGATCGCTCTCGGCTTCGGTTTCGGCGGCTCGTACGCCACGATCGCCGCCACCACCGTCGCCGAGATCGCCCCGCCCGCCAGGAGCGGCGGAGCGCTCGGCGTCATGAACGCGGTGGTCACCGCGGCCGGGCTTGCCGCCCCCGTCGTCGTCGGCGCCCTGGTCGATGCCCAGGGCAACGCCGGATACCAGAGCGCCGTACTGCTCGCCGGCCTCCTCCTGGCCGTCGGAGCCGCCACCTCCTTCCTCCTCATCGACCCGACCCGGGACATCACCCGGCTGAGCCGCTGACCGATCCGACCGATCCGACCGTGTCGTACGTTCCCTGGAGTTGACTCATGAAAGCCGCAGCAGCACTCGACGCCGCTCCCCTCGACCGCGCCGTCGCCGACCTGCGTGACCACGCCGACTCGTGGACCGCGACGCCGCTGTCGGAACGGATCGGCCTTCTGGAACGGCTGCTTCCGCGCATCGCCGACGGCGCTCCCGCCATGGTCGCCGACGCGGCCAACGCCAAGGGATACGCCGCCAGTTCGAACTGGGCAGCCGAGGACTGGGTGACCGCGCCGTGGGCGCTGGCCCAGACCGTGAGCGCACATCTGCACGTGCTGCGGGAGATAGCCGCCGGACGCGGACCTCTCGACACCAGGGCCGTCCGCCATCGCGGCGGCCGGACCGTCGTCGACGTCTTTCCCGCCACTACCCCCGACCGTCTGCTCCTGAGCGGCTTCACCGCCCAGGTGTGGACGCTGCCCGGCACGACCCGTGAGCAGGTGTTCGCACGGGCCGCCGGGGAGTATCGGGGCCGGCCTGGCGATCCCGCCGTCGCACTGGTGCTCGGCGCCGGCAACGTCGCGGCCATCACACCGCTCGACATCCTGCACAAGCTGTACTCGCAGGGCCAGGTCGTCATTGCCAAGATGAACCCGGTCAACGCCTACCTTCGCCCGCACTTCGAGAAGGTGTTCACCGAGTTCGTGGAGCGCGGCTGGGTCCGCTTCGTCGACGGCGGCAGGGCTGGGGGCGCTTACCTGGCCACGCACGAGGGCGTCGACAGTATCCACGTCACCGGCAGCGACCGCACCCACGACGCCATCGTGTGGGGCACGGATGACAAGGCCGAGGAGCGCCGACGGGCAGACACCCCGCTGGGCGGAAAGCCGTTCACCAGCGAGTTGGGCGGTATCAGTCCGTGCATCGTGGCGCCTGGTCCGTGGAGCGCGGCGGACTTCCGCTTCCAGGCCGAGCACATCGTCACCAGCAAGATGAACAACTCCGGCCACAACTGCGTCGCCAGTCAGATCCTGCTCGTGCCCCGCCACTGGGACGGCACCGAGCGCCTGCTTGCCGAGATCCGCCGCGTTCTGCGCGAACTCCCCGCCCGCGCCGACTACTACCCCGGCGCCGACGACCGCCTGGCCGCCGTCGCCGAGGCCCACCCCGACGCCGAGACTCTCGGCGACGACCACGGCCGTCTGCTCATACCGGACATCACCGACCCCGAGGACCCGATGCTCCTCGACGAGGTGTTCGCCAGCGCCCTGGGCGTGGTCCGCCTGCCGGGCGACGATCCGGCCCAGTTCCTGCGCGCGGCCACGGAGTTCGCCAACGACAAGTTGCCCGGCACCCTCGGCGCCACACTCCTCGTGCACCCCAGGACCGAACGCGCCCACCGCGCCGCCGTGGACACGGCCATCGAGGAGCTCCGCTATGGCACCCTCGGCGTCAACTGCTGGTCGGCCTTCGGGTTCCTGCTCGGCTACACCCCGTGGGGCGCCTACCCCGGCCACACCCGCCAGGACATCGGCAGCGGCATCGGCTTCGTGCACAACGCGTTCACGCTGGAGGACGTCGAGAAGACGGTGCTGCGTGCGCCGTTCGCGCCGTCGCCGCGCGGACTGTTCACCGGCTCACCCTCACTGTCGCCCCGGCCTCCGTACTACGTCACCAACCGGACCGGTCGTACGACGATGCAACGCCTCACGGCGTACACGTGCGACCCGAAGGTGAGCAGACTGCCTGGCATCCTCGTATCGGCGCTGCGCGGCTGATCCATGGGCCGGGCTCGGCTTTCTCAGGAGTTGAGGACCCGGGCCTCCTCACCGCGAACTCCTCGTCCCTAACGATCCCTTGAGCCTTGAGGCCGGCAAGCGCGGTGAGCTGGAAGACGCGGTCCGTGGCAGGGGCCTGGGGCAGCATCGGGGGTGGTGCGACGGCTGTGAGCGGCACATCGCGAGGGCGTTGGAGATGCGGGCCGTGAAGAGCTGGGCCAGGACGGCGTAGGCGGCGCCCCAGGCGTGGCCGATGGGGCCGGTCGCAGCACCCAGGAAACTTTTTGCGAGTTCCGCCCATCTGAGCCCGGAACACAATAGAGCGCCTCCTGGCGGGCATGCTGCGCTCGACGGTCCAGCGACGCGGGATGATCGTGAACCCGCGGACGCCCGTCGGGTGTTGGACAGGACGGACGTCGATACCGATCCGGGCCCCGCGGTCAGTCCACGTCCAGACCCACCGCGCCCGCGCTCGGGCCTTCACCGACCCCGTCGGCGCCGATGACGCGACCGCCCTCCTGGTCAAGGTCGCCGCAGGTGATGGCCGGGACTGGAGGGCTCAGAACATGGCCGCACCTGGGAGGGTGGTGCCGCGTACGACGAGCCGGTGCGGGATCGTCAGGTCGGAGGCGGGCACCTGGTTGTCGGGGCTGTAGATGCGGTCGGCCAGGCACTGCAGGGCGCGCTCGGCGATCTGGCGCTTGTCCGGGGAGACGGTGGTGAGTGCGGGGTGGCTGAAGCGGCCGTCCTCGATGTCGTCGAACCCGACGATCGCCAGTTCCTCGGGCACCCGCACGCCGCGTTCGTGCGCCATGTGCAGGGCGCCCAGAGCCAGTTCATCGGTGAAGGCGAAGACCGCGTCCGGGACCATGTTGCCGTCGAGTAGCTCGGCCATGGCGCGGGCACCGTCCGCCCGATGCAGTGCGTCGACCGTCCGCTCCCACTGTGGCTGGGGCGTGATGCCCGCACGTCGCAGAGCGTTGCGGTAGCCGTCGGCACGCTGCTCGGCCGTGCCGTTGCACAGGTGCGGCTGGAGTCCGATGGCGGCGATGCGGCGGCGGCCGAGCGCGAGCAGATGGGCGGTCGCCTCGTTCGCGGCGGCCACGTTGTCCACCGCCACCCGGTCTGCCAAGCCGTGAGGGCTGCGCTCCCCGAGCAGCACGACGGGCAAAGGGGCGGTGGTCACCACCTCCTGCGCCTCCAGGGCCCACGGGCTGATGATGAGGCCGTCCATCACCCGGCCGCTGTCACCTGTCAGCAGCCGCCTTTCCGCCTCGGCGTCCCCGTGCGTCTGGTCGATGATCACTGTCCACGAGCGGCGCCGCGCTCCGTCGGCCAGCAGGCCGGCGAGCTCGGCGAAGTAGGGCGAATGCAGTTCAGGGATGGCAAGGCCGATGACGCCGGTGCGGCCGGCCCGCAGGCTGCGGGCGGCGAGGTTGGGGCGATAGCCCAGTTCGTCGATTGCTTCCTGGACCCGCTGACGGGTCGGCGCGGAGACGCGGGCCGAACCATTGACCACGTTCGACACGGTGCGTGCGGAGACCCCGGCGCGTGCGGCTACTTCTTTCAGGCTGCTGCTCACCCGCACATCGTGGCACGCCGATCCAGGAGCGGGCCAAGATCCCTCCGAGAAGGTATTGCAACGTTGAATTCAACGATGCAACATGTCTCGGACTGCTCCACTGCACGTGCAAGGAGGCACGCATGAGCCCCCACGCCTACCCCGGCATCACCCCCGCCGCCCTGGACCTGGACGTGACAGCCGACGTCGAGGCCCTGTACTCGGACGGCATCACGGCCCGCAAAGGCGCCTTCACACCCGACTGGGCCGACCGGCTCCGCGAGGACATCGAGGCGGCCTTCCACGAAGCGCTGGCCCGGCCCGGCGGTGCGGTCGGGCGCGGCCCGCACCGCTACTACGTGGAGATCCACCCCGAGCAGTTGCGCGGGTTCGTCGACCTGGTCGACCACCCCTGGGTGCGCTCCGTCTGCACCGCGGTGCTCGGCCCCGACTACCGCATCGTCGAGCTCGGTTTCGACGTGCCGCTGGAGGGCGCCGTCAACCAGCCCTGGCACCGGGATTTCCCCATGCCCGACGAGACCCGCACCGGCCGGCGGCTGACCTCGCTGGCCTTCAACCTCACGGCCGTCGACACCGAGGAAGACATGGGCCCCTTCGAAATCGCCCCGGGCACCCAGTGGGACGACAGTCCGGAGTTCGGCCACGGCATGTTCCCGCCCCGGCCGCATTACCCGCGCTATGAGGAGCGGGCCGTGCGCAAGTACCCACAGCGCGGCGACATCTCGGCGCGCACCGCGCTGACCATCCACCGCGGCACCAAGAACGACTCCGCCAAATCGCGGCCCGTGCTGGTCCTGGGCGTCGACGGCCCCGAAGCCACCAACGGCGAGCGGCACGACTCGGCCGTGACCCGCGGCTACTGGGAGTTGCTGCCCGAACGGGTCCGGCGCCACCTGGACTGCCCGATCGTCGACGAGCTGGAACCACTCACCCAGAAGCACACCATCGAGGGTCTGGTCATGGGCGATGCCTGAGCTGGCCACGAAGCCCGGACACGCCGAGGCTGCCGCCAAAGACCAGCAGAGAACGCCGTTCATGGTGTACGCCGTCGCGGCCGTGTCCGCCCTGGGCGGCCTGCTCTTCGGCTACGACACCGGCATCATCTCCGGAGCCCTGCTGCACCTGCGCGAGGACCTCGACCTGACCTCCCGCGAGCAGGAGTTCGTCGTCAGCGTCATCCTGCTCGGCGCGATGGCCGGGGCACTGCTCGCCGGACGCCTCGCCGTACGTCACGGACGCCGCAAGGTCGTCATCGGGGTCGCGGTCGTCTTCGCCCTGGGAGCCGCGGCAGCGGCAGCGGCTCCGGGAGTCGGCAGTCTCATCGCCGCACGCTTCGTGCTCGGGCTGGCCGTCGGCGGCGCCTCCAACATGGTGCCCGTCTACATCGCCGAAGCCGCCCCCGCCAGGATCCGCGGCCGGCTCATGGTGCTGTTCCAACTGATGGTCGCCTGCGGCCAGCTCATCGCCTACCTGTGCGGATGGGCGCTGTCGGACAGCGGCGGCTGGCGGGTGATGTTCGCCCTGGCGATCGTTCCCGCCGTGGCCCTGGGGATCGGCATGCTGTTCCTGCCCGAGAGCCCGCGTTGGCTCGTCGAGCGAGGCCGACGCGAGCAGGCGGCTACGGTGCTGGCCCGGCTCCGGCCCGCCGGCACGGACATCCGCCGGGAGATCGATGAGATCACCGACGTCACCGCCGCCACCCCCGCCGGGGGCTGGCGCGACCTGCGCCGGCGCTGGATGCGCCCCGCACTGCTGATCGCCGTCGGCATTGCGGCGTTCTCCCAACTCACCGGTATCAACGCTGTCGTCTATTACGCGCCGACGATCCTCGTCGACGCCGGATTCGGCGACTCCGCCGCCCTGCTCACCGGCGTTGGAATCGGCGTGATGCTGGTGGCCGCCGGTGTGATCGGTGCCATCGCGGTGGACCGGGTGGGCCGCCGGCGGACGATGCTGTGGTTCCTGCCGGGCTCCGCCCTGGCCATGGCAGTCATGGCGCTCGCCTTCCTTGGCCCCGGGGGCTCATCGGCACAGCGCTGGACGGTCATCATCGCCCTGTTCGCGTACATCCTGTGCAACGGAGTCGGGATCCAGGCCGTGGTCTGGCTCATCGGCCCCGAGATCCTGCCGCTGAGCGTGCGCGGCCCGGCGACCAGCCTGGCCACCGTCACCCTGTGGGGCGTCGACCTGCTGATCGCGGTCACGGCCCTGACCGCCATCCAGGCCATCGGCCGCTCCGGCACGTTCTTCTTCTACGCGCTGATGAACGTCGTGTGCATCGCGTTCGTCGCGGCGAAGGTACCGGAAACCAGGGGCAGGTCCCTGGAGAGCATCGAACGTGCTTTGCAGCGTGGCGGATCCTTCAGGAAGTCACTCGAGAGCCCCCGGGCGGGTACCAGCACGTGAAGGTGCCCCTGCCGCACTCCATACACGTGTGGGGCCTGCCCAGGTCCGCAAGGCGGGCGCCGACGGCCGGCACGCGTGATCCGGCCGAGAGCCCTCGCATGGCCGAGCGACTGACCGACGACGTCCCCGGCTGCCCCGTAGGGGCACCCCCGGCCCAGAGCGCCGTTGTAGTGCTCAGCGATCGCTACGCCAGATCCCCACGTTCCGTCTCGGGCTGCGGTTTCGTACGGCGAGAGTCATCCAAGGCAAGGAGGGCCTCGATGATGCGCCCAGCCTTCCGCCGATGCTCTGTCTTCCGCAGATGCTGCGTCGTCCGTCGATGCTCCGGATGATGGTCGAGGTGTTCGCGCGCGGCGGCCAGAGTGCCGGCCGAAAGCATGGCGCCGCGGCCGATAAGGCGGTGCACCATCTCTTCCTGTCCGAACCGGACCGCCCAGTCCAGGGCGGTCCGGTGCTTCATCACCGCGTTGATGTCAGCCCCGCGGTCCAGCAACAGGTCCACCGTTTCCGGGTGCCCCTCATCGCCGGCGGTGGCTGCCAGCACCAGCGGTGTATAACGCAGCCGACCCTGGGCGCCGGTGCAGGCACCGGCATCGAGAAGAACCCCGGCAACCGCCGTGCGCCCACGGCCCGCCGCCAGGCAGAGAGGCGTCAACTCCCGATACTCACCCGCCTGCTGCCCCGGATCGGCGCCTGCTGCGAGCAGTTGGCGCACAACTTCGGCGTGCCCCTGCTCCGCCGCCCGACCCAGCGCCGTACGCCCTCCACGACTCAACGCATCCACCACAGCACCCTGCCCCAGCAGCCGGGCTACCTCGATCCCGTCGCCGTCGCCCGCCGACCGCACCAGTTGATCCGCGATATCCATGCCTCGATCATCCCGGGCCTCCGCAGGTCAGTGGCCAATTCACATGAGGCGGGGCTCTGAAGTGAAGCTCGGGCTCAAGTGCCGAGGTCGCTGTCGTACTGGTCGAGGGCGGGTTGTTGACGCTCCTTGAACTCGGAACGGGGCACTACGGCCGCTTTGGCAGGGGTGTTTAGCTGTTGCCGGGTGCGCTGGCGAAGGTGGCGCCGGTCTCCACCATCCGCTCGACCGCGTAGGCCGGGTCGAGCAGTGACTCAGGGGTGTGGATGCCGGGCGGGACGGCTTCGCCGCGCAGGGCGAGCAGGCGCTCGACACCGAGGGCGATGGAGAGTGCGGTCAGGGGGCGCTGCCCGGCCGGGTGGAGCAGGTAGTGGCTGGTACTGAGCGGTGTGCCTTTCGGGCCCGCTCCTTCGAGCTCTATCCGGGCCTCGAAGGAGGCGGGTTCTCCGCGGTGCCGGCCTGCGGATTCACCGACGGCGAAGTCGAAGCGGACGTTCGATGCGCCCGTGGCGAGGGCAAGGCTCGGTACGTCGAGGATGGCGATTGTCTGGCCGGGCAGGACGGTGCCGTCGGCGCGGTCCACGTCCGCCTGCGCGTCGACCCCTGAGACCCAGGTGAAGACACCGTCGCGGCGCACCAGTCCCGCCGATGTGGCGATGGACCAGCGCTCCAGGTCCGCTATTCCGGAGGGCCCGCCGGTATCCAGTTCGTCCAGTGCGGCGCCGATCCGGATGCTGTCAATCCGGTCGAACTCCCGGGCCAAGTGCAGTGCCGCGAGGACGACGGCACCGGCACAGAAGTGGCTGGCCACCAGGACCGGCGAGGCGCTCGCCCGCTGGGAGCTCGCGACGACCTCCGGTGCGAGCTCCACCAGGCCGCTGGAGATGCTGAGGTAGGGCACGGCGTGGTCCTGCGCATAGCGCAGCCCGTGCAGATGGTCGTCCCACAGCGCGGCGACCACCGCCGAATATTCGTGGCCGGCCGGCAGGCCGAGATCGCCGCGCCTCAGGTCGACGGTCACGGCCGTTGCGGCGCCGAGCTCGTCGGCCACCCGCTGTGCACGGTCGATGTCGCGCCCCGCGATCGTCAGCGGCAGCGCCGGGTGCCAACGGCGCAGGAAGGCCGCGGCCCCCGAGCCCGCCTGGCCCGAGCCGCCCAAGATCAGTACTGATTCCGGCTGTCCCATGGTGAGTTCCCCTCACATCCACGAAGCTACATTTTGTAACCTACGTTTTGTAGCCTAAGCTTGAAGGCAACGCAAGGGAGGGCGGCCATGGCCACCGCATCAACCCGCCTGTCCAAGCAGGCCAGGCGGGAGCAGTTGCTCGACGCTGCTGTGGAGCTCGTGCGCGCGCAGGGCGCCGACGGCCTGACGCTGGTCACCCTCGCCGAGGCCGCCGGCGTGAGCCGGCCCATCGCCTACGACCACTTCGGCACGCGCCCAGGCCTGCTGCTCGCGCTCTACCGACGCCTCGACGAACGCCACCGGGCCGAGATCGAGCGGACGTTGCGCGATGCCGCACCCACCGTCGACGGGGTCGCCCACGCCATCAGCACCGCATACGTCGGCTGTGCCACCGATATGCCGGAACTCAACGCCGTTTCCGCCGCGTTGAAGGGAAATCCGGACATGGAAGCGGTCCAGCACGAGCTGATCGACGGCTACACGGACCTGATGGCCGCCGCGCTGCTGCCGTACTCCCACCTCACACCCGAAGCCCTTCGGCTGCACTGCATCGGCCTCCTGGGAGCGGCCGAGGCGATCGCCGCCGAGCGGAACAGGAAGCGGGCGACCGCCGACGACTCGGTCACCGCACTGACCGCCCTGATCGTGGGCAGCCTCGCCGCCAAGGCCAACGGCTAAGACCTGAAGGGGTGGCCCCTCCGGAGCAAGGGACTGGCCAAGGAGCACGGACACACATCGGTGGCACACCGTCCCCGGCCGCACAATGTACGGACCGAGCTGAGACGCGAGCGCGTGCGGATGATCTCCGTTAGGCGGACGTTAGCGGGACGGCAACTAGACAGTAGCGGCCCCGAACAGAGTGGGTCTTGTTCCCAGGGAGGGACTACCAACCACTACCTACCGGAGGACCCACCATGCGCCCCAACACCACCATCCGTGGAAACCGCCGCCGCACGCTGCGCTTCGCCGCCGCGTCCCTGACCGTGGCCGCAGGCCTCTCACTCACCGCCTGCGGCAACGGCGACACCGCAACGGACGCATCCGCCAAGGGCACCACGACCTCGTCTTCCGACGGCGGGACGGTGGAAGGCGGCTCGGGCTCCGATGTCTCGACGGTCGACAACGCCAAGGCGGGCTCAGGGAAGGGCACCGCGGCAGAGGCAGCCGCGAACAACGCGACGCAGACCAGCGCCAAGGTTTCCTTCTGCAAGACCGAGGACCTGGCCATCGATGCCGTCGACGCCGCGCCCGACGAGACCACCGGCAGGATCAACATCACCATGATCAACCGAGGCTCGACCACCTGCTCGGCAACCGGCTTCGCGGGCGTCGACATCAAGGACGCCGACACCACCTCAAGCCCCATCGAGCGCGGCCCCGCCCAGCCCCGCGTCACCACCCTCAAGCCCGGTGACGCCGCCGTCTTCAACCTCGCCTACACCATCGACAACAGCGGCAACAGCCTTACGTCCCCGACCCACCTCCTGGTGACGCCTCCGAACGAGACCCACACCGTGACCCTCGACTGGCCCGCAGCCGCTGGAGACATCAAGGGCGCCTACACCGACGTCCAGGTCTACCCCACTCACACCACCAAGTAGAGCCGGTGCCCGCGGTCAGCCCCGGCTGCCCAACGCCGCGCACGACACCCCGCACCTGCCGTCGCCTCCACGGCCTCATTACGCAGTCGACAGCGGGTGGGTGAGAATGTACCGCTGCACCTCCGCCGCCACTGACCGCCGGCACGGCGGCGCGGCACAGCCACTCCACTGCGAACGCAGGACCGGGACAGCCACTGTCTCCCCTGGTCAGCCAAGGCAGCCACAGTCAGTGTGCGCGGACGCAGTTTGCAGCCCAGCCCAGAAAGACAACCCGTGAACGAGCCCCTAGTGTCGCCTGCCTTGTCCCCGATCCGCGGAGCGGCCCGCTGCGCCGTAGCTGGCCTTGTTCTGGCCGGCGCAGCCTGGACGGCCCGGGCCGTAGGGGAGATCCAACTCGCCGCCTCTGGGCAGCCGCTGTCCGGGCCACCGGACCAGGGAGATGGCCGACACCGGCCGTTGACCGAATTGGAGAACACCTACCACTTCGTCAGTTCTTTGGGCGAGGTGGCCTGGGCGCTGTGCGCCATCGCCTTCCTTGCCTGGCTGTGGCGCGTCCGTATCAACGCTCAGGCCCTCTCCGGTCGGCCTCTGCGCGACGCCTGGCCGTGGGTCTACGCCGGCTGGATCGTGCCCATCGTCAACCTGTGGATACCCCGCAGAATCATCGCGGACATTCACCACGCCAGCGCCCCCGATCACCGCATGCCGCGGGTCGTGAACTGGTGGTGGGGCCTGTGGCTGCTCAGCATCCTGAGCGGGACGGGCTTGATGTACACCGATACCACTACCGACGCTGTCATTGCCCGTGCCTATACCAACGCCCCCCTGCTGTTGATGGCCGACGCGGCGGTCGTCGGCGCGGCCGTAACCGGCATCATCGTCGTCCGAGCCCTCACCGCGGCACAGCACGAACGCATGCGATGAACCCCGACCCACCACTCCTCAAGCACCATCCCCCGCGCTGTAACCAGCACCACCCCCACCCAGACCCGCTACCGCTGTCGCAGTCCCCGCGCTCGCATCGTCGCCGGTAGTGGGTCCTTGCTCCAGCAGATGCCCGGAGGGATGAGAAGGCGCATAGGTATCCGGCGTGGTTGAGGCGGTCGTTCTTCACCCGTCGGGTGATGGACGACCTTTTGCCGAGGCCCTGGTGACGGGTGAGGAGTCTGCATAGGCCTGCCATAGGCCTGCAGGCAACGGCCGTCGTCGCATTCTCGCCCATGGGTGCCGGCGCATTCCCGCAGCGCCGGCACCCATGGTCGGGCTGCACCGTCCGTGGAGGGAGCTCATCGCGGGCGGTACGCCCTGCGTTCCACCTTCCTCCCTCGACGGGGTGCAGAACGGAACCGTCCGACGCATTTCCTCTACGTCAGGCCGCTTCGGCGGAGCCCTCCGGATGTCGCACCCCCTTCTCCAGGACCATCTCCACCTCGGGACTCGGCACCGTGGCCGCCCGAATGCTCGTGGCCGCGTCGCGTCGCGCCATCCATGCGGCGGCCCGCCCACTCACCGCGGCCGCCTGCGGGCATAGCCAGTTCCGAGCCCGGGCCACGTACCGCGCGGAGTGCAGGTCAAGTACCGCGGGGCCCCTTCGCCGCAGGTGTACTCGAGGAGACGCCGTTAGGGTGCCGGCTTGCAAGTGACGGCGGTGCCGGGGCAGACGGCGACGAGCCGGCGCTTGGCCAAGAGACGAAGGCAGGCACCGCCCGGGGGTCAGGCACCGGTCGCGGAGGCGCTCGGTGGCCCCGCGTGGACGGCTTCACTGGCGCCGTCTGTGGGCGCCATGGCCGAGCTGCGCGAGGACCTGCCGTGCTTGCGCTGATGCATCAGCAGGCCCAGGAAGCCGGCCAGGAAGCCGCTGATGAGCCCCGACACCGCGTGGTTGACGGCGTTGGCCGCGGCGCTGTCCGGAACACCCACGACCAGGTAGTTCGCCAGCGCGCTCATTCCCGCTCCGATGGCTCCGCCGACGACCCCACTGAGGAGCGAAACACGTACCGCTGAGGGCGGCGAGGCGGCCTCAGCACGTTGCGGGTTGGTCTTCGTGGGGTTGGTCGGTTCAGCCGCGCGCTCAATTCCGAGGGCCCGGTCCAGCGCGAGCGGCCCGGGGCCGGTGAAAAGGAGGCCGATGAACGCGGCCACAAGGAGGAGCGGGAACTCAAGACCGGCTCCGCTCGCGGCGCCCTGCTGTGGAGTGATGAATCCGGTGTCCGCGTTCACCAGGACGGCTGCCACGCTCAGGTGCATGGACAGCAACACCGAGGTCAGCCGGGTCAGCAGGCCGACGACAAGCAGGAATCCGGCGAGCGTCTCAGCGATGGAGACGCCCCAGCCGACGGCCCACGGCGCGGGGACATCGAGTGACTTGGGGAAGTCACCGGACCCTGTGGGCCCCTGAATGATCTTGTCGCATCCGTGGACCGCCATGACCGTGCCGACGGCGATCCGCATGACCATGGGCGAGACGGAGCGCAGACGGTGCGCGGGCGCAAGGCTGAGCTGGTGTCGTGACGCCATCGTCCTGACAGTCATGGATGATCCCCTCGGGTAAGTAGGTGTTCGGCCGCATGCACGCGCGGAGGCGCGGCGCTCCGTCGGGCGCGTTCGTTCCAGACCGTGGACGACTGCGCGTCCCCGCCGTCTCGCGGCTTGAGTGGCGTAGGCGCAACTGTGCGGTCCGCCCGGCGCTAAGGGAATCCCCCGGCTCATCGCCTGTCGTGATGCCGAACATCCATCGGGTGGATGCCTTCGAAGGCCGTGGCGAGCGCGCCCGCGGACGGCGAAGTTCCGCTCCTGCACGAGCCGTTGCCCCAGAGGCAACCTCGCCCCATTTCGTCAGCTCACCAGTGATCGGTGTGCTGAACTACTTGCGGAACTGCTCTCCCCGCGCTCCGTGTCCTCCGTCCCGCCCACCCGTAGGAGGCCGAATGCCCAGAACTTGACGTGCTTGCTCTGCAGGCCCACGGTGGCGGCGCCCGGTTGCCTGGCCAGTACTTCGGCATGGGAGAGAGTATGAGTGAGGGACTGACGTGGCTGGCGAACAGCGACGTGACCTGGGCGGGGTACTGCGTGACGCTGGCCCGCGGGCTGGAGCCGGATGAGCTGGTGCGGCGCATGGCGCGGGGTGAGCCGACCTCCGCTGGGTGAGTACACGGGCGGGACGCTGGAGGATCTCCTGGAGCACCGGGATGCACCCGCGCGGACGGCGGTGCGGTACGGCTCCAGTGAGGGGCTGTCCTTCGTGGTGGCGTACGGGGATTGGCCGGGTCATACGGGGCCGGGGTTCACCGACGGTCTCTCCAGGGAGGCGCACATCTTCCAGCTCTATTACGAGAGTGAGAATCCAAAGGTGCCGCCCCCCTCCTTCTCCTACTTTCACCAGGAGACGTACCTGTGCGGTTTCGACTTGTGTTCGTTCCCGGATGTGGGCGGTACGGCACCGGAGCTGATCCTCCGTGATGTTCAGGCTGCCGATATCGAGAGGGAGACGGATCGTGACGCTGCCCATGCCAGGTCTCTGTCCGTGGTGGAGGAACGGTTCGGTCTGAGTCTTCCCCGAATGCAGATATTGGAAGGGCTGCTGCCCACCGCGACGATCTGACACGAAAGCCCCCGCTGGAGCACGGCCGCGTGCGCGGCCGTCAGCCCGGTCGCATCGGAGAGATCCGCGAGCAGGCGTGAGCCGGCATGCCCGGCCGCCCCCGAACCGTCCGCCGCGACATGGACCTTGGGAAGGGGCGGCCGTGGGGTCTGGCGCTGGAGGACCGGGTGCTGTTGGTAGTCGCTTACTGGCGCAGGAACTTGACGATGCGCCAACTCGCCCCACTGTTTGGCATCTCGAAGTGGGCCGACCGCATCATCGACCAGCTCGGCCCGCTCACGCATTCCAGCCTCGGCGCCGGTTCGCCAAGGACACCGTGCTCCCGCCTGGTCGTTGTGGTCGGTGAGCCTTTGCCCGGCAATCGCAACGACTGCCGGGCATGGGAGGAGTCTGGCGCGAAGGCCGCCGTGGGCAGGACCCTCACGATGGCCGACGGCGGCTATCCGGGCACCGGCCTCCTCATGCCCCACCGCCGCACCCCGGGCGAAGGGTTGCCGGGCTCGAAGCGCGAGCACAATCGCTCGCACAAACAGGTCCGGGCCCGCGTCGAGCACGTCTTCGCCCGCATGAAGACCTGGAAGATCCTCCGCGACTGCCGTCTCAAGGGCGACCGGGTCCGACACGCCATGCTCGGCACCGTCCGACTGCACAACCTCGCTCTCACGGGATAGCTTCTGCCGCATACGAGACCTGAGAGGTCCCCGGGAGACGGCTCCCCCTCGCAGTCTCGGAGGAGAATCAGCCGAGGCAGAACTCGTTGCCCTCGATGTCCTGCATCGTGATGCACGACTCGTTGACGCCATCGGCGCGCTGCGTCAGCACGTGCTTCGCGCCGAGCGCCATCAGCCGTGCGCATTCGGCCTCGAGGGTGGCCAGGCGCTCGTCACCCACGAGCCCGGCGCCGGCCCGCACACAGAGATGCACCCGGTTCTTGACGACCTTGCCCTCGGGAACTCGCTGGAAGAGCAGGCGCGGGGCCACACCCGAGGGATCAGTACACGCGAAGTAGATCTCGTCCTCAGGCGGCAGCGAGTGGTGGTACTCCTCCCACGTGGCAAAGCCCTCCGGGACTGCCGGTACGACGTACCCCAGCACCTCGCACCAGAAGGCGGCGAGGCGCGCAGGTTCCGCGCAGTCGAAGGTCACTTGGAACTGCTTGATCGTTGACATCGGCGCACGATAACAGGGGCCCTGCTCATCTCCCCGGCGGGTGGATCCACACGTTGCCGGGAGGACGGCCCCTGCCGTCCGCTGCTGTGTCGTGCGGTCACAGGGATGAACCGAGATCGGCGCCTCTTCCAAAGGGTGGGACCCAGGATCCGATCTCAGCCGACCACTCTCGTACCAAAGATCAGTTGAGGGACAGCCCTTACCTGCGTGTAGGTAGTGCCTCCAACCGAGACAGCACAGACTCTCGACAAGTCTCAACACCCCTGGCCAGGAGGTACTTTCGCGTTCACGGCACGGTGACCGCCCTTACCCTAGGCAAAAGAACGAGGTTAGAGCGCCCCGGTCTCATCCAGTTGCGCGGCGACGCGCAGCGCGGTCTGTCTGAGCCAGATGTGGGTGGAGTCGTGCGTGTGGAGGGGATGCCACCACAGGGCTTCCTGCAGCGGTACGGCCTCGTAGGGGGGCGGTACGAGACGTACGGCGGAGAGGTCGTGCATCAGCTCGGCCAGGCGTTTTTGGATCAGAGCGATCCGATGGGTTCCGGTCACCATGAAGGGCAGCATGGCGAAGCTGTCGACCGAGACCTCCACGCGGGGCTCGATGCCGAGCATGCTCAGTTGCCGTACGGCGGGCGCGTCGTAGGTGCGCTGGTAGGTGACCCAGGGCAGTGCGGCCAGTTGGTCCCGGGTGAGGCGCTCGCCGACCTCGGTGTTGGATTCCGCCACCAGAAAGACCCACTCGTCCTGGAAGAGGTCGGTGCGGGGCACGTCGCCGATCACGCCGTGGGGCATCAGGAGACCGTCGGTCGTGCTGAGCAGGACGCCGAGGTCTTCCACGACGGTCGTCGGTGTCTGGGTGAAACGGAGTCTGACGTGCGGGGCTTCGGCGTGGACGAGGCGGCCAAGAGCGGCGCCGAAGACCGCCACGGCGTAGTCGGAGGCGATCAGGGTGAAGGTGCGGCTCTCGGTGGACGGATCGAAGTCGGCCTGGCTGCTGAACAGGCGCTCCAGGAGGTCGCAGGCAGTGGAGGTGCGCTCCATGAGGACCTGCCCCAGGGCGGTCAGGGCGTACTGGCCGCCGGAGCGTGCCAGCAGGTCGTCGTCGAAGTGGCGGCGCAGGCGGGACAGCGCGGCGCTCATCGCCGGCTGGGACAGGCCCACGCGCTGGCCGGCGCGGGTGACGTTGCGTTCCTCGAGCAGGGCTCGCAGGGCGACGACGAGGTTGAGATCGAGGCTGGAGAGGTTCACGGCACCTTCATTCGGGCACGACACCAGAGGTATTCGTCTGCTGGATAAAGCGTATCCACAGAATCGATTTCCCTGATCAGGGGTGTGGGGGCCAGATTAGTCACACCGCAATCAGGAGGACATGTTCGTGGAACCTGAAACCGCTGCCGCGCTCTTCTCCGGCCCCTATGCCCTGGGTACCGTCTCGGCCCCCGGCCAGGAGGCATTTCCCGCGCTGATCCGCCGTGACGGCACCGTGGCCGACCTGCGCCTGGCCTTCGACGACGCAGGGCTGACGATGCTGGGCGTCATGGAGGACTGGGCCCGACTGTCGGCCCGCTGCGCCGAGTTGGCTGCCCGGCCCTCCCGCGATGACCCGCTCGTGAGCGAGTTGCGGGTGCATGCGCCGATCGCACCGCGCCAGGTGCTGCAGTCCGGCGCCAACTACCGCCAGCACGTCATCGATCTGCATGTGGCCCATCGGGACGGTTCGGACGGCCTGAGCGAGGAGGAGGCACGCGCCGAAGCCGCACAGATCATGGACCGGCGTGCCGCCGAGGACCTGCCCTACGTCTTCATCGGGCTGCCGAGCGCGATCACCGGCCCGTACGACGACGTCGTGCTGCCCGCCTGGGCCAAGAAGCCCGACTGGGAACTGGAGTTGGCCGCCGTCATCGGCCGATCCGCCTTCCAGGTTCCGGTCGAGCAGGCCCTGGAGCACGTGGCCGGCTACACCATCGCCAACGATCTCACCGACCGGGCCACCGTCTTCCGCCGCGACATGCCGCAGATCGGCACCGACTGGATGCGCAGCAAGAACGCCCCGGGCTTCACCCCGCTGGGTCCCTGGATCGTGCCCGCGCCCTCGGTCGCGACACCGGACGACCTGCAGGTCACGCTGAAGCTGAACGGCGAGACCATGCAGGACGAGTCGACCAAGGACATGATCTTCCCGGTCGCGCGCCTGGTCTCCTACATATCGCAGAGCGTGCAGTTGCTGCCCGGCGACCTGGTGCTGACCGGCAGCCCGGCCGGCAACGGCATACACTGGGGCCGGCTGCTGCGCGACGGCGACGTGATGGACGCGTCCGTCACCGGCCTCGGCGCCCAGCGCACGCGGTGCGTCGCCGAGGTGCCCGCATGAGCCTCAACCGTGCCGAGCCGGAGGGCGCCGTCGCCGAGGCCGCCAAGGCGTACTCGAACTGGGGACGCTGGGGAGCAGACGACCGCCTGGGCACGCTGAACTTCCTCACCCCGGCCAAGCGGCTCCAGGGCGCGGCCCTCATCCGCCGTGGTGTCAGCTTCTCGCTCGCCCAGCCCTTCGACATGAACGGCCCCCAGCGGGGCTGGCGCCGGCGCACCAACCCGGTGCACACCATGCTGGACACCGGCGCCGACGCCGCGCTGGGCACCCAGGGGCTGCCGCACGGGATCGGCGGCGCGGACGACGTGGTGTCCATGCCGCTGCAGTGCTCCACCCAGTGGGACGGCCTGGGCCACATCTTCGACCACGGCAAGGCATGGAACGGGCGCGATGCCGCGACCACGGTCACGTCCGACGGTGACCTCGTCACCGGAATCGAGCACATGGCCGCGCACATCGCGGGACGTGGCGTGCTGCTGGACGTAGGACGCGCAATCGGCCACGACGGCGAACTCGACGACGGATTCGCCATCACCGCCGACCATCTCGAGGCGACCGCGCGGGCGCAGGGCGTCAGCGTGGAGCGGGGTGACATCGTTCTGGTGCGCACCGGCCAGCTGGCCCGGGTGCGGCGCGAGGGCTGGGGCGAGTACGCCGGCGGTCCTGCCCCCGGACTGTCCTTCACGACGGCCGAATGGCTGCACCGCGGCGAGATCGCCGCCATCGCGACGGACACCTGGGGCTTCGAGGTCCGTCCCAACGAGTTCGAGTCCGCCTTCCAGCCCCTGCACCAGGTCGTCATTCCCAACATGGGCCTGCTCGTCGGCGAGATGTGGGACCTGGAAGCCCTCGGCGAGGACTGCGCCACGGACGGCATCCACGAGTTCTTCCTCGCGGCACCGCCCCTGCCCATCACCGGAGCAGTCGGCTCCCCGATCAACCCGCTCGCCGTCAAGTAAGCATCAGGATCAAGGAGTTCTCCATGCCCCCCTCTCGCACTGTCCTCGTGATCGGAGGCGGCGCGGCCGGCAACGCACTGACGATCCTGCTGCGCCGGGCTGGCATCGCGGTCGACCTCGTCGAGGCGAAGCAGGACTGGAACGCCACCGCCGGATCCGGCATCACCCTGCAGGGCAACGCATTGCGAGTGCTGCGTGATCTGGGTGTGTGGGAGCAGATCAGCGCCTCCGGTTACGGCTTCGGCTCGGTCGGTATCACCACGCCCGACGGCACCGTGCTGCACGTCCAGGACGACCTGCGCACCGGCGGCAGCGATCTGCCCGCAACCGTGGGCATGCAGCGCCCGCAACTGCAGCAGATCCTTGTCCAGGCCGTCCGCGACAGCGGCGCCCGCATCCGGCTGGGCACCACCGCGACGATCGTCGAGCAGGACGACGACGGCGTCACCGTGCGCCTTGGTGACGGTCACGAAGGCCGTTACGACCTCGTCGTCGCTGCCGACGGCCTGGGCTCGGCCACCCGCGCGGCGATCGGCATCACGGACAAGCCCCGGCCCACCGGCATGGCGATCTGGCGGGTGGCCGCGCCACGCCCCGCGGGCGTGACGCGCACCGACCTCGCCTACGGCGGGCCCGCCTACATCGCCGGCTACTGCCCCACCAGCCAGGACACGCTGTACGCCTACGTCGTGGAGGCGAGCCGGGACCGGGCGACGATCCTGCCCGAACGCTACGCCGAGGAGATGGTCCGTCTGGCCTCCGCGTACGGCGGGCACTGGCCGGAGATCACCAAGACCATCACGGACCCCGCGCAGGTCAACTACACCTGGTTCGACCAGTTGCTGGTCCGCGGCTCCTGGCACCGCGGCCGCGTGGTCCTGGTCGGCGACGCCGCGCACTGCTGCCCTCCCACCCTCGCCCAGGGCGCGGCGATGTCGCTCGAGGACGCCCTTGTCCTGTCCGAGCTGCTTGCCGGCAGCGACACCTGGGACGACACGCTGCTGGGCGCCTACTACCAACGGCGCATCGGGCGTGTGCAGGCCGTCGTCGAGGCGTCCGTACAGATCGGCCAGTGGCAGCTCGACCAGGTCCGCGACGCGGATGTTCCCGGTCTGATGGCCCGCACCATGACCCGGCTGCAGGAACGCCCGTGACACCGACCGTCGATGTCCACGCCCACCTGCTGCTGCCCGAGGTGGAGCAGCTGGTCGCCGGTCAGCCGGGCTTCGCAGCGGCCAGGGCGCTGGATGCGCGGCGCAACGGACCGGCCGCGCTGAAGGTCAGCGGCGCGATGATCCGGGAGCGGTTCGCGTGCCTGACCGACGTCAAGGCCCGGCTGCGGGCCATGGACGCGCAGCAGGTAGACGTCCAACTGGTCAGCCCCTCCCCCTCGCACTACCACTACTGGGCCGACGAGGAGACAGCCGAGAAGGTGTACCGGCTGAGCAACGAGGCCACCGCGGCGCACTGCGCGGCCGCACCCTCGCGGCTGCGCGGCCTGGGCCTGGCACCGCTGCAGCATCCCCGGCTTGCCGTCGCGGCCCTGGACCACGCGCTGGATGCCGGGCTGCTGGGCGTGGAGATCTCCAGCCATGCGCCCGGCCGCGAGCTGTCCGACCCCGCCCTTGACCCGCTGTGGGCGCGCGCCGAGCAGGCCGGGGCACTGCTGTTCCTGCACCCCTTCGGCTGCACGCTGGATGAACGCCTGGACCAGTGGTACCTGTCCAACTCGGTGGGGCAGCCCGCCGAAAACGCCATCGCCCTGTCTCACCTGATCTTCTCCGGCGTCCTCGACCGCCATCCCGGACTGCAGATCATCGCGGCGCACGGCGGCGGCTACCTGCCCTCACACATCGGCCGGGCCGACCACGCCTGGCAGGCCCGCTCGGACGCGGGAGCCACCTGCGCCCATCTGCCCAGCAGCTACCTCAGGCGGCTGTACTTCGACTCCCTGGTCCACGACCCTCACGTGCTGCGCGAGCTCGTGCGCGTGGCAGGCGCCGACCGGGTGCTGCTGGGCTCCGACTTCCCCTTCGACATGGGAAGCGACGACCCACTCGGCGCGCTGCGCGCCGCCCGCCTGGACCATGACGGCTTCGAAGCTGTCCGCGGCGCCACCGCCGCCGCGCTCCTCGATCTCTCCTGAAGGAGGACCACCATGACCTCTCGTCTGCTCACCCATCTGCGGCACGTCGACCTCGCGGTGCCCGACTACGACAAGCAACTCGACTTCTACGCCGGCGTGTGGGGCCTGACCACGGTCGAAGCCGACTCCGGCCTCTCGTTCCTGGCCGCCGAAGGATCACCCGAGCAGTACGTGGTGCGGCTGCGCAAGGCCGACGAGAAGCGCCTGGACCTGGTGTCCTACGGCGCCGCATCCGCGGCGGACGTCGACACCCTGGCCGAGCAACTGCTGGCCGGCGGCGTCGAGCTGATCACCCGGCCGGGCAAGGTCGACACCCCCGGCGGCGGCTACGGCTTCCGGTTCTTCGACATCGACGGGCGCACCATCGAGGTCCTGGCCGACGTCGCCGTGCGCCGGCACCGCAAGATCGAGGAGAAGGAGGCCATCCCGGTCAAGCTCTCCCACGTCGTCCTCAACTCCCCCGACCTGGACCGCACACGGCAGTGGTACGAGCAGCACCTGGGCTTCCGCCTCTCCGACACGCTGTCCTCGCCGCACATGGGCGAGGTCATGCACTTCATGCGGATCTCCAACCAGCACCACTCCATGGCCCTGGCCAAGGGCCCCCACACCGCCCTGCACCACATCTCCTTCGAGATGCGCGGCCTGGACGAGTACATGCGCGGCTCCGGCCGCGTGCTGCGCGCCGGGTTCAAGAAGCTGTGGGGGCCCGGCCGGCACCTGGCCGGTGACAACACCTTCACCTACTTCCTCGACCCGCACGGCAACACGGTGGAGTACACCACCGAGCTGGAGGAGCTGGACGAGGACACCTGGCATCCGCACGTCTACGACTTCTCCCGGCCCGAGGTCACCGACCAGTGGGGCACCGCCAACGCGATGAACGAGATGGTCGCCAAGGAGTCCTTCAACGACATCGACCGCGGCGTGTTCATCGCCCCGCCGGTCTGACCGATCCCACCCCCGGGAACGTGCCCGCTCCAGCCGTGCCCTGCGCGACGCGGGCACGTTCCCGGGTCCATGTGAAGGGACCCCTCCCCCTATGCGCTTTGTCACCTACCACCACCGTCAGTCCGCCCGGGCCGCCGTCCTCGAAGCGGACGGCACCCTGTTCCCGCTTCCCGGCGTGCGCTCCCTGACCGACGCCATCGCGGACGGCGGCGGTCTACAAGCCCTGCTCGACCTGGGCGCTGCGGCCCTGGACGTGCCGCCCGGCCCGAACGTGTCCGCCGTACGCCTGCTGCCTCCGCTGCAGCCCACGTCGCTACGCGACTTCGTGACGTTCGAGGAGCACGTGGAGGGTGTGCGGCGCTCGGTGAGCGGCGCAAGCGGTGTACCCGAGCAGTGGTACTCCGCGCCGACCTTCTACTTCAGCAACCACCAGGCGGTGTTCGGTCCGCACGATCCCGTGCCGATGCCGCCCGGATCGGCCGCCCTGGACTTCGAGCTGGAGGTCGCCGCCGTCATCGGCCGTGAGGGCCGCGACCTCACCCCCGAGCAGGCACGCGAGCACATCATCGGCTACACGATCCTCAACGACTGGTCCGCCCGCGACCTGCAGTCCGCCGAGATGAACGTCGGTCTGGGTCCGTGCAAGGGCAAAGACACCGCCAACAGCATCGGCCCGTGCCTGGTGACCGCCGATGAGCTGGAGGCCTACCGCGACAGCGAGGGCCTGCTGCGCCTGGGCCTGACCGCCGAGGTCAACGGCCGCGTCATCGGCCGGGATCTGCTGTCCAACATGAGCTGGACGTTCGAGGAGATGGTCGCCTACGCCTCGCGGGGCACCCGCGTCGTGCCCGGCGATCTGCTGGGTTCGGGCACCTGCGGCAACGGCGGCTGCCTCGCCGAACTGTGGGGCGTACGCGGCGAACAAAGTCCGCCGCCCCTCAAGCCCGGCGACACCGTCACGCTCACCGTGCAAGGCATCGGGACCCTGTCCGCGTCCGTGGTGACGGGCGCCGACCCGGTCCCCCTGCCGGCCGGCCGGCGCCGCACCAGGGAGCGGCCGTGAGCAATCCGCACCCCCAACCTTTGCTGGGCAAGGCCATCGTCGTCACCGGCGCCGCCCGCGGCCAGGGAGCGGCCCAAGCCGCCATGCTGACCGCGCAGGGTGCCAGCGTCATCGCCATCGACGTGACTCAGGCCGAGGGCTGCCGCCTGCTCGACGTCACACATCAGCAGGACTGGCGGAACCTCGCCGATGAACTCGCGCACGCCTACGGTCACATTCACGGGCTGGTCAACAACGCCGGCATCACCTGGCGGGCCCGCCTGGCCGACGTGGAGCCGGACGACTTCGAGCGCGTCCATCGCGTCAACGTCACCGGACCACTGCTGGGCATGCAGCACCTGGCGCCGCTGATGCGCCCCGGCGCCTCCATGGTCAACGTGGGCTCCTCGGCCGCACTCACCGCGCACTACCCGGTCGCCTACACCTCCAGCAAATGGGCGCTGCGCGGCCTGGCCCGCACGGCGGCCCTGGAGCTCGGGCCACGCGGGATCCGGGTCAACACCATCCACCCCGGGTTCATCGAGACCGAGATGACCGCCTCCGCGCTCCCCGCCTTCCGCGAGGCCAATGTGCGCGAGACCCCGCTGGGGCGCACCGGCAGCGTCGACGACGTCGCCGCGCTCGTGGCGTTCCTTCTCTCGGACGCAGCCGCCTTCATCACCGGCGCCGACATTCCCGTTGACGGCGGGCTCACCGCACACGGCGGGGTGAAGTCCATCTCGGATGCCATCCGAGCGGCCGATGCAGACTCGTGAGACGGCTGGACGGCAAAGTGGCGCTGGTCCCGGGCTCGGGCAGCGGTCTTGGCCATCCTGCCCCTGCCCGGCGAACGGTGCGTGGACCGCATCATCACGAACCTCGGAGTCCTCGATGTCACCGCCCACGGACGCTCGTTGGTGGAAACAGCGCCCGGTGTAACCGCCGACGACATCCAACATCTCACCGGCGCTGCGCTGCTCGTGCAGTCCTCAACACCACACCGCTGATCCGCGCGCCCTGGCGCAACGCCCCTACCTGCGGCTGAATCCGGCGGCTGACCATTCGTACGACGCCCGGCGTCGTCGCGGTCAACGGGCACCGGACTCGCTCCTGCTCGGCGTCTGACGCACCGGCCTTGCCGACGCGGACCTGCGCGGCGGCACCTGGGGATGCCGTAAGGTTGACGGGTCCCTGCGCCGAGGTGTCGCTTACAGGGACCGGAGTTCTTGTTCCATCTGTTTCGATCTTGAGGTGACGTCCTATTAACCAGGCCATGTAGTCGTCCGTATTCCCCGCGTGCTGATGTGTCGCACGTGTCCGGGGGCGGACGTCGCGCTGGCCTGAGTTGCGTCACCCATCCCCGCAGTTTTCTGTCCCGGGTGCAGCTCTGCCGTCTGCCCCGGGCTTTGGTGTTTTCCGGCCCCGGTGCGGCTGGCGGCAGGGCTCCCCGATTCCTTTGGATCAGGAGTTCCCGCTTTGTCTTCCTCCGCGCTCGACAATGAGCGACACACCACCACGCAGACCTCA
The DNA here is from genome assembly GCF_053591915.1 of Streptomyces sp. NPDC002853. Classification (NCBI taxonomy): domain Bacteria; kingdom Bacillati; phylum Actinomycetota; class Actinomycetes; order Kitasatosporales; family Streptomycetaceae; genus Streptomyces; species Streptomyces sp. NPDC002853. The sequence goes on from NZ_JBSFUS010000014.1 coordinate 46,936, forward strand.
CCCCACCCATCACTCGTCCCCTCGAAGATGGCCATGGGGGCCTGGATCGCCCTCTTGGTGCTGCTGACCGCCGAGCTGATGAACATGCTCGACCAGTCGGTCGTCCTGACCGCCCTGCCCGCCATCCAGGAGTCGACCGGTGCCGGGCCGGTCGCGGTGCAGTGGCTGACCACCGCCTATTCCCTCCCTGTCGCCGTCGGGTTGATCACCGGCGGACGGCTCGGTGACATCTACGGCCGCCGCAGGATTCTGCTCGTCGGCACCGTCGTGTTCACCGCCGCCTCGCTGTTGTGCGGACTGGCCACCGGCCCGGGCGTGCTGATCGGCGCCCGCCTGCTTCAGGGTGTCGGCGTGGCCGTGATGATCCCGCAGGTCCTGGCGACCATGCACGTCACCTTCGAGGGCCAGAACCGCAGCAAGGCGTTCGGCCTGTACGGGGCGGTCCTGGCCCTCGCCAACGTCCTGGGCCCGGTCCTGGGCGGCGTGCTCACCCAGGCCGACCTGTTCGGGCTGTCCTGGCGGCCGATCTTCCTGGTCAATGTGCCCGTCGGGCTGGCCGTACTTCTTCTTGGGCGCACATTCATCCCCGAATCGACCGTCCGTAAGGCTGACCGGCTCGACCTGGTCGGCATGCTGCTCTCCGGCCTGGCCATCGTCCTGATCCTCTTCCCGCTCACCGAGGGCCACGCCCACGGATGGCCGCTGTGGTGCTTCGCCCTGCTTACCGCCGGGCTTGTGGTCCTGGGAGTCTTCCTGCGCCACCAGCGGCGCAGCCAGGGCAACGCCCCGCTGGTGGCCCTGTCCCTCTTCCGGGTCAGGCAGTTCTCCGGGGGTATGGCCGCGGACCTGATGCACGGCCTGCTGTGCGGCCTGTTCTTCATGACCTGGACGCTGTACCTGCAGCGCGGCCTGGGCATGAGCCCGCTTGAGGCGGCCGTGGCCTTCGTGCTGCTCTCCGTGGGGGAACTGGGCGGCGCGACCATCGCGGCGAAGTCCGCCGGACGTTTCGCCCGCCGTCTGCCGCAGGCCGGAGCTCTCATCGCGACCGCTGCGATGGCCGCCTACGGGCTCCAGATCAGCAGCCACCAGGCCGACCTGACCCTGCTGGCCATGACGGCTCCGGTGGTGCTGATCGGCTTCGGCCTGGGCATGGTCTCCGGCCCGCTCACCGATTTGTCGCTGGCCAGGGTTCCGCATGAGGACGCCGGTTCGGCCTCGGGCTTGTTCAACACCGCCATTCACCTGGGCATCGCGCTGGGCACCGCGTTGACCGGCGTGGTGTTCTTCGCCGCCACCGGCGGTTCTCCCGACGCCGCGGTCAACCGCGACGCGTTCGTCACCGTGTTGTGGTGGGTCGGCGGGCTCCTCGCCCTGATGTGGGCGCTGATGTTCTGCCTGCCCAAACACGCGGGCAGCCAGGCCGACTGAGCGACGTTCCACGGCGGCGGTGCCCGCATCCCGGGCGCCGCCGCCCCGCTGTCAACGCGTGGTGGATCACGAGGAAGCGCCCGATACACCTCTCGCAGGAGACACCCGTACTGGTCGCACAACCGCGTCCTATGTGACCTGTAGAGGTGTCTGAGCCCCAGGGTGTCTCAGGCGGCATAGCTCCCGTAGACGAGACGAGATGTGACGGCCACCTCTGAGCAGTGCGTGCCGCTGCGGCCGCTCAGAGGTGGCCGTCCAGGAACTTCCGTATCTCGGCGCTGGTCATGGGACCCGTGCCGTGCGCTACCGCCTCTCCCTGCCCCAGCAGGACGCAGGACGGGGCCCCGGTGATCCCGTAACGCTCGGTTGCGGCCGGGCAACGCGTGATGTCGGTGCGAACGGCGGTCAGGCGGCCCATGTAGTCGTCTGCGAGGCCACCCACGACGAGGTCCATCACCCGGGAGGGCTCGATCGCCTTGGGCCATGTCCCGGTAAAGTAGGCGAGCACCGGAACTTTGCTCATCCCGAGGATGAAATCGAACTCCGCGTCCTCACGGGGTCGGTGAACCCACTTCACCATGCACGCTCCTGCCCTCACGGTCCGTCGTTGTATCCCCATCATCCCCCGCGCGGTGTGCCAGGCCGACCCGGTCGGTCGTCCGGCCGGCCTGCCGGAAGGGAGGCACGGGGACCGTCTGGTAGCCCGGCCTGGACCGCCTGAGCCAGCCGATACCCCCGAGCACGAGGCACGACTCCTGGTCCGCTCGCGGACGCCGTCGTGGACGGTCGACGTACGCGTCAGCTGCCCCGAAGACCGACCGCCAGCGTCAGTTCAAGAACCCGCTGCGGTGATCCGAGATCCGGAAACAGCTCCCGCACCTGCGCCATCCGGTACCGGACCGTCTGGGGATGGACGAACAACGCCGCCGCCACCTCGTCCCGCCTGCCCTGGTGCAGCAGCCACGCCCGCAGGGTCTCCTCCAGCCGCCGTGCGGTCGTGGCCGGCAAGGTCCGCAACGGTGCCAGGGCTCGGGCACGCAGGTCCGCGAACGCCTCCGCGTCGGCGCTCAGCACCAGCTCGGGAAGGTGGTCCTCGGTGTCGCGGATATCAGCGGACAGGGAGCGCGCGCGTACGGCTCGCGCGTACGAGGCGGACGCACGGGTCCATGGCCGGGCCGGACCGACCACGGCGGTGCGGTCGGTCAGCTGCCGCAAGAGATGTGTCCGGTCGGCATCAGGGACGAGCAGGACACCGGTGGCGTCCGGCAGATCGTCAAGGACGAGGGTGCTCTGGTCGAGCGTGCGGTAGGCGGGCCGGGCCTGGGCGGCGGGCAGCAGGACCGCGGTCAGCGAGACCGGAGGCTGCCACCCGGCCCGTTGTACAGAGGCCCGGAGGACGTCCGGGCTCGCGTCGGCGAGGAGGTCGCGGGCCAGGTGTTCCAGGTGGCGCTCGTGAGCCCTGCCCCGGGCGGCCAGTTCGTCGGCGTGGCCCGCGGCGCTCGCGGCGGAGAGCTCGTCGATGTAGGCGAAGGTCAGCTCGGCGAACTTGGCGACCTCGGCGGCGGGCAGACCTGCGGGTACGGCACCCGCTGCCAGGCATCGCCAGGCCACACGGGCTCCGACGCGGTAGGCGCTGAGCAGGGCGTCCATCGAGCGACCGTCGCGTACCTCGCCGCGGCCCAGCTCGTAGGCTGCGTCACCGGCATCGCCGCCTGTGGCGTGCCCGCTCGCGAGGTCCAGGTAGTGCCCCAAGGCGGTACGGACGGCTCGGCGGATGGTGCCGCCCATGCGGCCCGAAAGCGCGTTGGCGTAGGGAGGGACCTCGTCGATGATCGCCTGGACGACCTCGTCGGCGGTGGTCTTCAGCGCGGCCCGAATCGCGGTGACCGTCGCCTTGTCCAGGTCCAGTTCGCTGGCCCTCTGGATTGCATGGCTCACGTTTTTGTTCCCTGCGAACAATTTAGTCGACCAGATTTACGTCCTGCGGTCAGGACTTTACGCCCTGCGGCACAGCAAGCTAAAGCCATGACGAGTGCAGCCCTCCGCAGCAGGGCATGGAAACTGCTGGAGACGGTCACGACGCCGCTGCTGCCGTCGGACTACCTCGACCTGGTCAGCCCGCTGCGTGCGGGCGCCGACCTGCGTGGGCGCATCGAGGCCGTGCGCCCCGAGACGGGCGACGCCGCGACCATCGTGATCAGGCCGGGACGAGGCTGGCGCGGCCACACCGCCGGCCAGTACGTGCGGGTCGGGGTCGACGTCGACGGGGTGCGCCTGTGGCGTGCCTACTCCCTCACCTCGCCGACCAACCGCCAGGACGGCCGCGTCACGATCACCGTGAAGGCGATCCCGGACGGCAAGGTCAGCAACCACCTGGTCCGCAGGGCGAAACCGGGCACGCTGATCCAGCTCGACCAGCCGACCGGTGACTTCGTGCTGCCGCAGGCCAAGCCCGCCAAGGTGCTCTACCTGACGGCCGGCAGCGGCATCACGCCCGTGATGGGCATGCTGCGCGACACCGAGTTCGACGACGTCGTCATGGTCCACTGCGCGCCGCAGCCACACGACGTGATCTTCCGCAACGAACTGCACGACCTGGTCGCGGACAGGAAGCTGCGGCTCACCGAGGTACACACCGACACCGACGGCATGCTCGACATCGCCCGCCTCGACGAACTCGTGCCCGACTGGGCCGAGCGCGAGACCTGGGCCTGCGGGCCCGCGGGCCTGCTCGACGCCGCCGAAGAGCACTGGAGTGAGCACGGCGTACAAGAGCGTCTGCACACCGAACGCTTCCGCCCCAGCGTCGTCGTCGCCGGCGACGGCGGCGAGGTCACGTTCAGCGCCACCGGCAAGAGGGTCGACGCGGACGGCGCCACGCCGTTGCTGGACATCGGCGAGGACGCCGGCGTGCTCATGCCCTCCGGCTGCCGCATGGGCATCTGCTTCGGCTGCGTCACGCCGCTCAAGGCGGGCGCCGTCCGTGACCTGCGCACCGGCGAGATCACCGAGGCCGAGCCGGGCGTCCTCATCCAGACCTGCGTGTCCGCCGCTGCGGGCCCCTGCGACATCGAACGGTAGGAGCACCTTGACCGCCATCGACCCCACCGCCCACCTGACCGCGGAGCAGATCGAGGAGCTCGGCCGCGAGCTGGACGCGATCCGTGACGAGGTGATCGCCGCCCGCGGCGAGAAGGACGCCGCCTACATCCGCAAGGTCATCGCGGCGCAGCGCAAGCTCGAGCTGGTCAGCCGGGGCGTGCTGCTGTTCTCGAACTTCCCGCCCGCCTGGCTGATCGGCACCGCCGGCCTGTCCGTGGCGAAAATCATGGACAACATGGAGATCGGCCACAACATCCTGCACGGCCAGTGGGACTGGATGCGGGACCCGAAGATCCACTCGACCACCTGGGAGTGGGATCACGTCTCGCCGTCCGAGCAGTGGAAGCACTCGCACAACGAGCTGCACCACACGTACACCAACGTGATCGGCAAGGACAACGACCTCGGCTACGGCATCATGCGCGTCGACGAGGACCAGAAGTGGCACCCGATCTACCTCGGCCAGCCGCTGTGGAACTTCCTCAACGCCTGCTTCTTCGAGTACGGCATCGCAGCGTACGACCTGGAGCTCGGCAAGAACCTGCAGAAGAGCCGCCGCAAGAGCCCGGAGTTCCGTGCGCGGGCCAGGGCCGTTGGCCGCAAGATCCGCAAGCAGGTGCTCAAGGACTACGTGGTCCACCCGCTGCTTTCGGGCCCGTCGTTCCTGTCCACACTGGGCGCCACGTTCACCGCGAACCTGGTGCGCAACATCTGGTCCCACTCGGTGATCATGTGCGGGCACTTCCCCGAGGGCGTGCAGGTCTTCGAGCGCCGGTCGATCAAGGGTGAGACGCGCGGCCAGTGGTACCTGCGCCAGATGATGGGCTCGGCGAACATCAGCGGCAGCAAGGCCATGCACTTCATGACCGGCAACCTGTCGCATCAGATCGAGCACCACCTCTTCCCGGACCTGCCGAGCAATCGGTACGCCGAGGTCGCGGTGAAGGTGCGCGCGCTGTTCGAGAAGTACGAGCTGGAGTACGTCACCGGGCCGCTGCCCAAGCAGGTGCTCTCCGCGTGGCACAAGGTCTTCCGGCTCTCGCTGCCGAACAAGAAGCCCCAGATCAAGACGCCGGAGCGCGAACGCGTGCAGGAGCTCGTCGCGGCCTGATTCGCGGAATCGGTTCAGATCTTTCGGGCCGCCCCGGCGGGAGCGCCGGGGCGCGGGGTTTGTGATGCAGGGCTTTGCTGCGGGGCTTTGCTGCCGCGCCGTGCCGCCGCGCTCGCACCCCCGTGTGCGAGACGCCGTCGTTGCGTTGGGCGGCGCCGACGCAGCGCCAAGGGCTGCGCGCACCAGGGGGGGGCGTGGCTGGTTCTCTTCTCAGAGCCTCACTTGGACTCGATCCGCCCCATGGGAGCGACGCTCTCCGACACAGCCTGCTGCGCTGCCGTCCAGCCGGCGTCCTCGATGCCGAGGGCGTGGCGAAGGTAGGCCCAGGTGACCCGTTGGATCAGAGCCACGCGCTCGGGGTTCTCGTCCGTCGTCTCCCGGGCTTCGTAGCCGCCGATTCCGCCCAGGGAGTGCTCCGCCCCGAAGAGAGTGAGCAGGCTCTTTCGCCCCGGGCTCAGGTGGTACGGGTCAGCGAGCCACTCCGGCCCCCGGACGGACAGCGGTAGTTCGTCCTTGTCCCCCGCGACCACGAGGGTCGGTGTGGTCATGTGCGCGAAGTCCGGACCCTTCAACCACGGGAGGTTCTCGGCCGCGAAGGGGGTCAGGTCGGCTCCGCCCCTGCCTGCCGTGGCAAGCAGCACGCCCGCCTTGATCCGCGAGTCGGACAGGTCTTCTGTCTTCTCGCTCACCGGATCGAGGACGCGCAGGCCGAGCAGGTTGCCCGCTGTCTGGCCGCCGAAGGAGTGTCCGGCCGCGGCGATGCGGCTTCGGTCCATGCGCCCGCTGAGACCGGGAACGGCGGCCTCCAGCAGATCGAGCTGGTCAAGGATGCGCCGCATGTCCTGCACGCGGAAGCGCCAGAGGCGCGGTGTACGGGGATCGTCCTGGGGAAGCCCCACGGTCCTGGAGTCGAGATGGGTGGGCTGAATCACCACGAAACCGTGCGCAGCCCAGAAGTCGGCCAGAGGACCGTAGCCGTCCAACGACGACCCGAAACCGTGCGAGAAGACCACGATCGGCAGTTGACTCCCGGTTGTCGGCGCGGTGATTTTCACCTGCAGGCCCTCACCACGGCCCGGGACTTCGATCACCACCGGTTTCACCGAGACGACGGGGGTGGGGGCGGGGACGGTGAGGGCCACGTCCGTGATCGCCTCATCTGATGCAGTCATGGGCAGATCTTCCTTCGCGTTCTTGACGGGAGTCGTCGAACAAGCTGGTCACGGCCTCGCCTCGTCCTCCGCCTCGCAGCGAGGGGGTGAGCCGTCGCGAGATACGCTAAAACCTGACGTTGACGTCAGAGGCAAGTGGTGTTGTCCGGCTCACATCGGAGAGACATGATGCGTATCGGCGAGCTCGCCACCAGGACGGGCGTCAGCGTTCGGGCACTGCGCTACTACGAGGAACAGGACCTGCTCGCCTCGGAACGCAGCCCCAGCGGCCAGCGGCACTACCCGGACAGCGCGGTCGACCGTGTCCAGCTGATCCAGCAGCTGTATGCCGCCGGGCTGCCGAGCAAGTCGATCGTGGATCTGCTGCCGTGTGTCGTGGACGGTGAGGCCACACCGGAGCTGCTCGAGCGGCTTTCGGCGGAACGGGACCGCATAGACAGCCGGATCGACGATCTGGTGGGCGCCCGGGACAGGCTGGGCGCCGTCATTGCCGCCGCCACCACGAACTTGCGCACGGGCAGGCACTGCCACCGCCGGTGACAGCATTGCCAACGTCCGTAACCGGCCTTGCTCCGCGCTCGCCTGCCCTCAGAGGGGAGCAGCCGACTGGAACCGGCATGCCGGTTCCAGGCGGTGTCGCGGGGGATCATCTGGTCCTCGTTCTCACGCGAACTCGCCGCCTGCGGGCCCGGCTTCTTCCACACCCTCGGGGGCCGAGGTGATCGACCCGTGGGACTGGGCGCGGCCCCGCTGGTCCAGCAGCCGTCCCATGCGTTTGGCGGTGTGGAGGGTGATGCTGCGGTCGCTCACCTTGATGGACGGATGGCGTTGCACGATGCGCTCCTCCAGCGCGGCGCACTCCGCGGGCGAACGCAGCCACACCGACAGCAAAAGATGGGCCGTCCCCGGCACCGTGGAGCACACCCGTGTCTCGGGCAGTGCCGCCAGGGTTCGCGCCACGGCGTCCGCACCGGGTCCGGGGGCCGCGATGCGGAAGGTGGCGATGACCGGCCAGCCGGCCAGTTGCTGGGTGAGGTCGTCCGCGGCGGAGCACGGCCGCGGCCCGTCCCACCGATGTGCCGCCCCCCCCCGCGACGAATTACGGCGACACAGGGGACCTGGCGCCGGATTCCGGCGATACGACGGTGCCGACCGAGGAGCGGTGCAGGGTTTCCGCCAAGCCTCACCTCGCGGAGCGGGAGGGAAACACCTGTGCACAAAACGACCCGGACCACCGCTGTTCTGCTATTCGTCGCGTGGGCCGTCGACTACATCGACCGGCAGGTCATCAACCTGGCTGCAAGCCTGAAAGTCGGCGGCCGCTACGGTTGTTGTTGTGAGATTTGGTCCCGCAGTTCGTGACGTAGCCGATCATCGAGGACTCCGGTGCGCCCCCAAGTGATGATCTGCTGTGAGACGTCCCGCAGTTTCGTGTTCGTCCGCATCGACACCTGGCGGATGACGTTCCAGGCTTCGTCGGGGCTCAGTTGGCCGAGTACGACAACGACGCCGATCGCCTGATCAACCGTTGCATGCGCCCACACCGCCTGTTTCAGTTGCTCCACTTCGTCCTGCAACTCCAGCACCATCTCGGCTTTGGGGCCGGATGAAGGGGTGCTCGCGGCACTGTTTTCAGCATCGGTCGACACGCGAGCCCTCCGGGGTCTGGGGACGGTTCTCGTTCAAGAATCCCGGACGATCTTGATGGAGACAACCCTGCCCCCGGCCGAGCTGAACCACCTGGCACAGCAGCGGCCCTGGTTACAAAGCCGCCATGAGCCTGTCATCTGTGACCCGGAATGGCGGGCGATCGAACGATGGTTGCCGTGAGCATGACCATCGGAGTAGTGCTTTCACTGCAACACCACATCGACAGCACGGTGCACCTCGCGCGGGAGGCACACGAGGCCGGACTGCGCTCCACATGGTTCGGCCAGACCTTCGCCTACGACTCCCCCACGCTCGCCGCGATCGTCGGCCGCGCGGTGCCGGGACTGCACGTCGGAACCGCGGCGATCCCCATCTTCGGCCGTCACCCCCTCCTCATCTCCAGCCAGGCCCAGACGGCCCAGGCCGCGACCGGCGGCCGTTACCACCTGGGCCTCGCGCTCGGCACGAAGAAGCTGACCGAAGCGGCCTTCGGCATCGCGCACGAGCGTCCCATCGGCCTACTCCGCGAATTCCTCGGCGCCTTACGCCCACTCCTGGAGACGGGCAGCTCCGACTTCCACGGCGAGCTGCTCACCGCCGCCACACCCCTGTCAGCACAGGTACCCGGCGCCGAGCCGCCGGTGCCCGTCCTGGTGGCGGCCATGGGCCCGCAGGCACTGCGTGTCTCGGGTGAACTCGCTGACGGCATCCTGCCGTTGTTGGCCGGCCCGCGCGCGCTCGCCGAGCACATCGTCCCGGCCGTCACCGCCGCGGCAGAGGCCGCGGGCCGGCCCGCGCCCCGCATCGTGGCCTTCGTGCCCGGCGTCGTCACCGCCGACACCGAGACCGTACGGGAGACCGCGGCCGAAAGTCTCTCGTTCTACGAGCAGTTTCCCTCCTACCAGCGTGTCATCGGGCTCTCCGGCGCAACCCGAGCCGTCGACCTGGCCGTCATCGGCAACGAGGAGCACGTCGCCGCCGAGGTGCGCCGGTATCGAGAAGCCGGGGCGACGGAGGTGGTGTTCTCGTCGACGGACCTCGGCGGCGACGCGGACCGACGTCGCACCTGGAAACTCCTTGGAGAGCTGGCGAACGAGTGAGCTGACCATGACGCGCAGGCCCCGGCCGTTCGTCGTCCACTGCCCACCTGGCGATCACGGCCGCGCGGCTCAGGTGTCGTCGCGCTTGAGGGTGGTGGCGATGCGCTCGGCGATGGCGCGGCGCAGTTGGGGGGACAGTCGGTCGGCGGTCAGGGATTCGTACAGCCACAGGCCGTCGGCGGCCAGGCGGGCGATGAACTGGTCGAGCGCCTCCGGGTCGTCGGCGTCGGTGGCGGCCAGGGGCGGGGCCCACCGCTGCATGACCGCGTCCCACGGGGCCGCGTGTCCGGGCGTTGTGGATCCTTCGAGCATGAAGAGGAGCTCGGCCCGTGTGGCGCTCTGTGTGGCGACGCGGGTGTAGGCGGTGAGCCGTTCGGCAGGGGTCGCCCCGTCGGCCGGTTTTCCTGCCGCCGCCACGATGGCCGCCTCCCATTGGTCGGCGAGGTGCTGGTGGATGGCCTGTACGAGGTCTTCGCGGGAGGCGAAGTGGTACAGGAGTCCTCCCTTGGTCAGGCCGGCCTCGGCGGCAACGGAGTCGAAGGTGACGCTCTTGACGCCCTCGCGCTCCACGACGCGGGTGGCCGCTTCGAGGATCTGGGTTCGTTTACTGGTCCGCATGGGTGCTCCCGGGACGGGTTTCAGTGGTGTGTGGGGGCGGAGAGGGCCGATCCGGGGCCATGGCGGCGCAGGAGGAGGCCGGTCAGAATCGCGCCGACGGCGATCACGGCGGTGACCACGATCATGACGGCGAAGTAGGCGCCGTCGAAGGCGTTGGACGCGGCCGTGATCAGTGACGGGTCGTCACCGGACAGCGCCAGCGCGGTGTCGAGGCTGTCGCGCGCGGAGTCCGGCGCCCCGGCGGGCAGGTCGATGGTCGCGGTGTAGACGGCGGTCATGAGACTGCCGAGCAGTGCCACCGCGATGAGGCTGCCGAACTCGTAGGAAACTTCCTCCACTGAGGAGGCCATGCCCGCTCGACGGGCCGGTACGTTGCCGATGATCGCGCTGGAGGCGACGGACATGGCCGCTCCGAGACCGGCGCCCGTGATGAGCAGCCCGGTGATGAGCAAGGCCATGCTGGTGTCGAAGTTCAGCAGCACCAGCACCGAGCCGACGGTGCTGAGCGCCAGACCACCCGCGATGATGGGCAGCAGCCCGACCCTGTGCAGCGAGGCGCCGCCGATCATCGCCGTCGGCAGCGCGCCCAGGGCGACGGCCGCGACCAGGAGTCCGGCCCGCAGGGGGGTGTAGCCCTCCACGAGCTGGAACCGCTGCGTGGTGATCAGCTGGATGCCGGCGATGGCGAACATGGAGCACCCGGCCGCCAGGACCCCGGCGACAAAGGCCCGGTTGCGGAAGATCGCGAAGTCCAGCAAGGGGTAGGGCAGCCGTCGTTGCCTGCGAGCGAACGCCCAACCGCCGGCAGCGGCCGCGAGGACCGCGGCGGCGATGACCAGGGGCGCGGGGTCCGGCTTCGCGGTTTCCTTGATCGCGATCACGAGGCCGACCAGCGCGACGAGCGCGAGGAGCGAGGACGGCAGGTCCCACCGCTTGGTGGGGTCGGCGTCGTTGCGCGGGGCGAGCACCAGCGTGGCGATCACTGCCGCGATGACAACGGGCACGTTGATCAGGAACACCGACCCCCACCAGAAGCCTTGCAGCAGGAGCCCGCTGATGATCGGGCCCAGGGCGCTGCCCACGATCGCCAGGGTGCCCCAGATGGCGATGGCCATGTTGCGCTCGCGCTCGTCCTCGAACGTGACGCGGATCAGTGCGAGCGTCGCGGGCATCATCACCGCCGCGCCGACGGCCAGAAATGCCCGTGCCGCGATCAAGGTCTCCGGAGTCGGGGAGAAAGCAGCGGCCAGCGAGGCGGCGCCGAAGACCACCAGCCCGATCAGGAACATCCTCCGGTGCCCCACCCGGTCCCCCAGCGTGCCGCTGCCCAGCAGCAGCCCGGCCATCACCACCGGATAGGCATTGATGATCCACAAGCTTTCGGAACTGCTCGCGCCGAGCTCCTGCACCAGCGTCGGCAGGGCCGCGTACAAGATCGAGTTGTCCAGCGTGATCAGCAGGAGCCCCGCACTCACCACTGCCAGCAGCAGCCATCGCCGCCGCGCACTCAAAACCATCCCTGCGCACCTCTCCTCGCCCACTGCCGTCACCCTCATAACTGTACCTTCCGAAAGGTACAGTTATGAGGGTGTCCGGCTGGAGGAGCTTCAGCGCGGCGTACGGACACAGGAGGCGGGGTCACGGTGCTGCGGGCGCGGCGGGGTGTCCTGTGGTCGCACGCATACCGAGGCGACAGATGGGCGGGCAGGCGACGGGGCAATGCGGTGGTTCTCCTGGCGCCTCGACGGCGGCACGGGCTGTCATCCCTTTTCCTGGGGGCATGTCTACTGCACTTCGGGGCCCCATCGGTCCACCGGGCCGTTGCCGTTCTGCTTGCACGCGCCGCAGTGCAGGACCATCCGTTGCCCCTCCTTCGTGTGGTGAAGCATCACCGGCGCCTTGTTCAGGGGCGGCCTGGATCCGTGCCGGTCGGGAATCCGGACGTCACCGCTGACGCCTTCGAACCGAATCCCCTCGTCGGCGGCTGGTCAGTGCACTGGTGACGGAACTGGGCTGCCGCGAGCCCGACGCTCTCGCCGAACACCTCGTCACCCTCGCGGACGGGGCCGCCAGCCGTGCCACGGTGCTGGGTGAGGCGGACTACGGACGACACGCTCGAGCCGCAGCCGAGGTCCTCCTGGACAACGCTCTGTCAGGCACGAGTTGACGCGGCCAACGTTCACGAGGGACTGATGCCTGCGGTCACTGCTTCTTCAGCGCAAGCTGCGGGCTCGCCGTCGACGTGGCGCTCGCCGCCCCGCAGAACAATGTCCGCCCGGCCACTGGGCGGACCACCGACGGCACCACCACGACCAACGGCCGGACGCGTGAAGCGCCCGGCCGGTTGGGGATGTGCCATCACCCCTGGCGTGCGGGGCGTCAGCCTCACAAGGTCACTTGCAGTTGGGCACCCGGCCGCTGGGCTTGACGTAGCGGGCGGTGACCCAGCCCTTGGGCGTCTTGACCTGGTACCAGGTGCGGTTACCGCCGATCGGCTGACCTGCCTTCTTGCAGATCAGATCGATGGTCTGCTTGTTCCGGTAGGCCCCGGCGACAGCCGACTTGGAGGTCGGCTGCTTGCGCACGTACAGCCCCGCCTTCGAGACGACAGTGCCCTTGACGGTCTTCGGAGCCGGCTTGGGCTGCGCAAGAACCGTGAGCTTGGCCTTCGCCACCCACTTGCCGCAACCCACGCCCGACACCATGACCTGGTGAACACCGGGCGCAGCCTTCGCCTTGACGCCTGCCCGGCCCGAGTACACCGGCGGGTTGCCCTTCTTCACCAACGCCACCGGACTGACGAAGGCATCGGACCTGGCCTGCACCGAACGACACGTCTTCGGTGCACCGACGACCTTCATCGTCACCGCGTCCTTCTGCTTGGCCGTAGCCGAGGCGAGCATGACCCTCGGCGCCCCCGCGGACGCACCAGGTGCCGGGGTCGGGTGCGCGTCCGCCTGCGCCAAGCCCGTCATCGCCACGGACACCAGCGCGACTGATGCGCACCCGGCCACTGCTCTGCGAACCATCATTTCGTCTCTTCTCCCTCGTCGGTCCGGCCCTTTGACAATCTGAAGAGCGCCGGGCGCCTTGCGTTGAGGGAGACCGTAGAGGCGACTTGGCGAATATCGCGTTGCACGCCCCGCGGCACGCAGCCAATCACCAGAATGCCGGAACGATTGTCTGGGCCGTACGACTTTCATACCGAGCGCTGCGGCACATCATTTAGATCGGCGCGCGCAGTGGGAGCGGGTGCCCGACCCCGTCGCCGCCCCCGCGCACCACGAGGTGCGAGGCAGGGCCTCGCCGAACTCGCTCCGGACTCCGTCGTCCAGCCTTCTACGCCCGCTCTCGCAACGGTCACAGTGTCAGTTCGACCTGGGACAGCCAGGGCGACCGCGTGCTGACTACGGCGCGCCAGGCCAGGCCAACAGATTCCGGCCACAGGGGGCGCGCAACAAGCCGACGGAAGACGCCTGCGCGTCATCGGTCGTTGCTTCACCGTCAATCCGGGACACATAGATTCCGGAAGCACCCTCACGACCCCGCCGCCCGACCGGAGCGGCCGGGACGGTCACGATCCCCCTGGAGTGATCAAGTGGAACGTCGTAGTTTCCTGCGTGGAGCGGTTGTCGGCGGCACAGCAGCGGCATTCGGCTACACCCTCATGCAGGGCGCGGCCTACGCGGCGCCGGCTCAGAAGGGCCCGGGCCCTTACGGTGCGCTCGGCGGGGCCGACGCAAACGGCATCCAACTGCCCAGCGGTTTCACCAGCCGGGTGATCGCCCGGTCCCGCCAGAAGGTCGGCTCCACCGCCTACACCTGGCACGACGCCCCCGACGGCGGCGCCTGTTTCGCCGACGGCACGGGCTGGATCTACGTTTCCAACTCGGAGATCTCCTCCACCGGCGGTGCGGGCGCAATCAAGTTCAACTCCACGGGCTCCATCACCGACTCGTACCGGATCCTGTCCAACACCAACCGCAACTGCGCCGGTGGGAAGACCCCGTGGAACACCTGGCTGTCCTGCGAGGAGGTCAGCACCGGCTACGTCTACGAGACCGACCCGTGGGGCGTGAAAGCCGCGGTGCGCCACCCTGCCATGGGCCGCTTCAACCACGAAGCAGCGGCCGCCGACCCGGTCCGCAAGGTGATCTACCTGACCGAGGATGCGTCGGACGGTTGCTTCTACCGGTATGTCCCGTCCACGTGGGGCAACCTGTCAGCGGGCACACTCCAGGTCCTCAAGGCCGGATCGTCCACCTCCGGCAGCTTCACCTGGGCCACCGTGCCCGACCCGGATGGCTCGCCCACCCCGACCCGCGACCAAGTCTCCGGCGCCAAGCTGTTCAACGGCGGAGAGGGCTGCCACTACGCCAACGACACCGTCTGGTTCACCACCAAGGGCGATGGCCGCGTCTGGCAGCTCAACCTGGCCGCGAACACCTATGAGCTGGCCTACGACGACAACCTGGTCGTCGGCGGCGGAGCCCCGCTGACCGGCGTCGACAACATCACCGGCTCGTCCTACGGCGACCTGTACATCGCCGAGGACGGGGGCAACATGGAGATCTGTCTCATCACCCCCGACGACGTGGTCGCGTCGTTCCTGCGCATCAACGGCCAGTCGTCCTCGGAGATCTGCGGACCGGCTTTCTCGCCGGACGGCAAACGGTTCTACTTCTCCAGCCAGCGCGGCACGAGCGGTTCCTCATCGGGCGGCATCACCTACGAAGTCACGGGCCCCTTCCGCAACTGACCGGCCCACCACCACAAGTAGCGCCAAGGACGGGCGAGCCTCACGTCACGGAGGCTGGCCCGTCCCAGCACTGCATGAGACTGTGCTGCCGTGTGCCTACTTGCTGCTCGAGCACACCAGCGCTTTGACGTTCTCCTATTTGCTGTACGCGCGCCGCGCCCTATGCCGTCAATGAGAAACCTCTTGGCGGCCCGTGGCTGCCCTGCAAGGCACGCGTTGGGCCAGGCCATCGAAATGACCTGGCCCAACTTGGCACCTACTTCTTCGAGGTGTCGATCTCCGTTTTAATTCTCGCGCTGTCGTGTTTCGTCGACGATCTGGCAGCGAGTGGTGGCGCCCCTGGGAGGCTTGCGCCCACCCTGCCCTTCTCGCTACTCAGCCAATGCTGCGTGTCCGGCCGATCGAACGCTGCGCCGGGACATTCGCCAAGCGTCGGGCCCGCTTTTTGCCCCCACTGGCCTCTTGCGAATGCGTCGCGAGCAGCTCGTCGAAGAGCAACCGGCCGGCGACGAAAGCCTGACGCATCTCCTCGGCCACCCCACCTCCGGCGGCAGCCTGCTGCGCCGCCTGGTGCAACTGCCGGATGCCGTCAACGCGTCGGGGGTGGCGGACGGACAGCGCTTCGACCTGCCGTGCGTGTGAATCTGCCGGGTAACCCAGGGCAGCAGCCAAGCTCGACAGCAGGCGATTGGCCTGTGCGACTGCGACGCCGGGGCAGTCGACGAACGTGCTTTGCAGCTCGCCCCACTGTGCGGCGTACTGCTCGCGTTCCGCTGGTGTCAGATGGCGAAGGCGCAGGTTTCCGAACCGGCGCACCCGGGCCTTCAGTTCACGTTCCGCCGCTTTGGTGTCCCCGTGGTGGTGCGCGGCAGCGCGGTCAAGTTCCGGCCCAAACCGGTCTCTTACACTCCCGGCACGCTCCCGAGACACGGATGGGGCGAGCGCGAGCGCGATGATGAGCACCACTACGACGCTGAAGACGATTCCGAGACCCACGGACATGTGTTCCGCCCTTCTCCGAGATTCCTTCAGGCACTTCCGATACCCGGGTCGCCAGAAGTTACTCGACGCCAAGAACGCAAGCCGGATACGGAGATCGCCCCCATTCCGTCAAATGCCGGTCCGAGCAGGGATTTCCCACCCACCGCGCTGTCCGCAGGAACACTCGAATGGCCCGGCCCGCGGAAGAGGACATTCCGCGCGCTGACACCTCGCGGCCCGTGCGAAATGAAGAAGGCACGCCCGTCACGGGTGTAGTGCGGTGTGCGGCGCCCCCGCACACGCCGCCACGGGGTCTGAGTCAGCGTCGCTCGGCCACCGCTTCTGAGAGCAGGCCGGGGCCAGAGTCTGGCGGTCGTCTCTTGCAGCGGGCGAGCGAGCAGGCGAGCTTGTCGCCGCCGCCTGGTGAACGTTTCACTGAGCCTTCCCGCTCTTGCAGGCGCACGGCCATTTCCGCAGGTCAGGGCACCCCTGCAAGGTTGATCAGTAAACCTTTGCGCTACAGCGCACTCCTCTTGGAGATTTTGCGGGAAATGCGTGTGATGACTGTTACATCCTTTACGTCCGGTCTTGATGTGAGTTGCGTAACTTCGCAGATGTCGCCGCACCGAAGCGGCCACGCATCCCCACTGAAGCCGACCCGGAAGGGCCCCGTTCACCATGCGTACCGCTCGCACACTGCGCACCACCGCCATCGCCGTCGTCGCCACCGCAGGCATCAGCCTCGGTGCCGCGTCCGGCGCCATGGCCGCCACGGCCCCCCACACCACCAGCCCGGCGAGCATCACCGTCGAGTCCATCGCGCACTCCAAGACCAAGACCAAGGCCAAGGTCAAGACAGTGAAGCTGCGGGACGGCTCCACCGCGAAGGTCTACAAGCTCGGCAAGCACAAGGCCAAGGCCGTCATCGCGGGCCCCAAGGGCGGCACTCTCGTCGCCAACGGCAAGAACGCCTACGCCAACCACAACGGCCTGCACATCAAGCTCACTCCGAGCGGCTCGCTGACCTCCTGGATGGACAAGGCCAAGCCGAAGCCCAAGCCTCAGCCCGAGAAGCGCCAGCACGTCCGCAACGACACCCTCGCCGACGGCTCCATGGCCCGCGTCTACAAGCTCTCACCCACCCACTGGCAGGCCGTCACCGCCGCCGGGACCCTGGACGCCAACGGCCGTACGGCTTCCGGTGAACACAACGGCATGCACCTGTCCCTGTCACCGAACGGGTCCCTCAAGTCCTGGATGGACAAGGCAGTCGACCCCGTGCCGGACCCGCAGCCGACCCCGGACGACGACGTCCGGCCCGACCCCCAGCCCACCCCGGACGACGACGTGAAGCCCGACCCGCAGCCGGCCCCGGACACCGACCCGGTCAAGCCCGACGTCCCGAAGCCCGCACCGGCCACCGACCCGACCGCCGTCCCGCTCCCGGCGCCCGCCCCGGCCGTCTGACCGACCCCGGACCCCCAACCCCCGGCAGGACGATGCATCACGCGGAGTGAGGGACGTGCTCACACGCGCTGCACGTCCTGCCGGGCTCCTCGCCAGGATTGCGGTGTCCTGCGATGTCCCGACGTGCTCGCCACAGCCGAGGCCCGCCCGCGCACGGTGGACTCAACCGGATGAGCGACCGGATGGGCCGTGACCGCAGGCACCAACCACTCCCTCCTTGCCTGAAAGGTCTCTCCCCCCTCGTGTCCGCCCACGTCCGAGCCCTTCTGATCGTCGTCGCCGCCCTCGCAGCGAGCGCCTTGCCCACCGTCGCCGCGTTCGCCTCTCCACCCCACGTACCGTCCACAGTCCCGCACAGCACACCGCGCGAGGAGATCCAGCCCGCCGCCAACATCGCCGGACAATTCGCCCGCCGTACAGCCGAGCGCTCGACCGGAAAACCGCTCGGCCTCATCCCCGAACAGGCCACACACCCCGTCGCCCTCAAGGCAACAGCAACGTGACCAGCGAGAAGGCCCGAGAGTCCGGGGCGCCGCGTCCTGAATCGCGGGATCAGAGACCCCGGCGTCAAGGGTGAACGTCGTTCCTACCCAGACGCACGGAGCCGTTCCGCGCGGGTCGTAGCCGTTGGCTTCGTCGTGCCCGCCCTACCATCAGCCTCTGTGCCCCCCACCTTCGAAGAGTTGGTCCAGATGCAGCGCGCCGCTGACGCTGCGCACGCACAGGCGGAACAGCTGCGCGACCAGTACGGTCCACCAACCCTCCACCCGTGGTCCGAGCAGCAGTCACGGACGTACGAGACGGCGTGGCGAGCGGGGCGCGTTCTCACGCGAGACGTCCAGAGCGCGGTCGCCGAGTACGCCAAGAACCACGGCGAGCCCAGGCAGGACACGGAAGCCCGGGTGAAAGAGGCGGCCGGGCATCTCGAGTAGCACCGCGTGTGCTTGTCCGACCGAGGTCGATCGAGACTTGGCGGTGGCGGGCGCGGCGGTGTGGACAAGACGCCAGGGCGAACGGACCGCGACCGGCACCGATGATGGTCGCCCGCGCGCGCCGCTCGGCTGGGCGGGAACTCCCAGCCGAGCGCCTGTTGTCTGTGCAGCCGCGGGAGACAGCGGCCGCTGTCGGGACGGCGGCGCACCGCCCGCCTCTGCCTCTGACTCCGCAGGTTAAGCGCCTGTCGCCACACCCCGCACCCCGCACCCCTCACCGCATGCCGGCCCGCTGGCGGTGCTCGTCGACGCCCCGCCTCTCCGGCCGGCGCAGCGCGGCGCAGTGCGCCGCGGTCGTGGTGCAGCGGATGCGGATGCGGCGAAAGGTGTGTGACAGGCCGAAGGGGGCATCCGGGGGAAGCCACGCGTTGTGGGACGGCTTGGACGGGCTGGTCCTCAAGTGGTGGTACGCCGGTAACAGGCGGAGTCTGGATTGTTGAAGCTGCCCCCGTGGGGCTCGGTGGGTGACCGCCCTGATCAGCATGGAGGCCCTGTGACCACCGTCGACGCCCCTCGCCGCCGACCGGTTTTTGGCAGAGTTCTGCGGCTTCCGGGGGTCTACGCCCCGCAGGCCGACAGCTATTTTCTGGCCGAGGCCATGCACCGTGAGAACGTGGCCGGTCTGGACGTCCTCGATCTGTGCTCGGGCAGCGGTGTACTGGCCGCCCATGCCGCCCGGCTGGGGGCCCATGCGACAGCCGTCGACATCTCCCGCCGTGCGGTCCTCACGGCCCGTCTCAACGCCCTGCTCGCCCGGCAGCGGGTCGCCGTCCACCGTGGCGACCTCCTCGATGCCCTGCCAGGGCGCACCTTCGACCTGATAGTCAGCAACCCGCCCTATGTCCCGGCCCCGCCCGCGGTCCTGCCCAACCGTGGCTCCGCCCGCGCCTGGAACGCCGGCCCCGACGGCCGCGTCCTCCTGGACCGGATCTGCGAAGCCGCACCCCGGGCCCTGCGTCCGGGCGGGACGCTCCTGCTGGTGCACTCCGCGGTCAGCGGACCCGAAGCGAGCCTGCGACGCCTGAGGGAGGCCGGGTTGCGGTCCGCAGTCAGCGACCGCGCGTATGTTCCGCTCGGTCCCGTCATGCGGGAGCGGCTCACCTGGTTGCGCGAGCGCGGGCTGCTCGGACCCGGGGAGGACAAGGAAGAACTGGTGATCATCCGTGCCGAGAAGCGCTGACCGAGGGACTGCGCACGCCGGGTCACGGTCACCCGACTCCAGCCACCGGACGCCTGTCCGGCCCGGCATGGGGAACCCGGCTCCGGACACGAGCACCGCCCCCCGCAGGAAGGCACATCGGCCGTGACCGTCACCGACCAGCCCTGCTCCATGGCTCCGGCCCTCCCCGCCCCGCGCGGGGACCTCTCCCACCGCGTATTGCGCGCCCTTGCCGGCGAAAGCGCCGTGTTGCCCGGTCCCGAGGACGTCGCCCGCGCCCAGCCGTACGGCGATGACCTACAGCTCTGCCTCTACCTCCTGTACGAGCTGCACTACCGCGGCTTCGAGGGCGTCGGTGAGCTCTGCGAATGGGACCCCGATCTGCTGCGTGTCCGGGCCGCGGCCGAGCACCGCTTCCTCACCGCACTGCGGGCCGATACGCCGATTGCCGCGAGCGTGGACGAGGCGGTCGGAGAGCTGCTCGTCGAACCTGTCGGCGACGACGGTCACAGCGTCAGCCACCATCTCAAGGCCGGCGGTGAACTCTGGAAACTGCGCGAGTACGCAGCCCTGCGTTCGCTCTACCACCTCAAGGAAGCCGACCCCCATCTGTGGGTCGTGCCGCGGCTGCGCGGGCGCGCCAAAGCCGCCATGGTCGCCATCGAGTTCGATGAGTTCGGCGGCGGGCGCGCGGAGGACATCCACGCTCAGCTCTTCGCCGACTTGATGGCCGACCTCGGCCTGGAGACCACGTACGGGCGCTACCTCGACGCGGCTCCGGCTCAGGCCCTGGCGACGGTGAACCAGATGTCCCTCTTCGGCCTGCACCGCAGACTGCGCGGGGCCCTCGTCGGGCACTTCGCGACCGTCGAGATCACCTCACCCCCCGGCTCCCGCCGACTCGCCCAGGCGCTGCACAAGGCAGGCGCCGGGCCCACTGCCCTGCGATTCTACGAAGAGCATGTGGAAGCGGACGCCGTCCATGAGCAAGTCGTACGACGCGACGTGATCGGCGGCCTCCTGGAGGACGAGCCCGCGCTCGCCCCCGACATCGCGTTCGGCATCCGGTCAACCGGCTTCCTGGAGGGCCGGCTGGGTGAGCACCTTCTCGCCGCCTGGCGCGAGGGGCGTACGGCCCTGCGTGAACCGATCGGCGACACCGTCCCCTGAACACCTGAACATCGCCCCCCTCAGCTGCACCTCACGCACCCCCCACGGTTGGAGAACGCATGCCGGGCCAGAAACCTGCCAAGAAGCTGACGAAGAAGACCGCCTCGTCTGCGACGGCCGCGGGCAAACCCGCGGGAAAGAAGACGGCCAAGAAGACCCCACCGGTGGCGGAGAAGCCGACCGCCGCCAAGCAGACGGCCAAGAAGCTGGCCACCAAAGAGCCAACCGCCAAGAAATCGGCAGCCAAGAAGTCGGCAGCGGCGGCGAAGCCCAAGCAGGGGCGCAAACGCACTCCCCTGAAGGCCGTGGCCAAGAAAGCCGTCGACGCCCTGACCCCGGGCACCGGCCCCGCCGACGGCGTCCCGGGCAAACCCGGCGCCGAGAGTCCGCCGGTCGCCGAGCCCACCACCCCGCGCCCCCCGCTGCCGCCCAAGCCCGACCAGAGCGGCCCGGCCACCGTCAGTCCGACCGGTCAGGCAACCGCCGCGGACCCCGAGTACATGGCACAGGGCGAGACCTACCTGACCACCGCACAGGGCGCCCGGCTGTACGAAACGGACCACTCCCTCAAGGCGGGCCCGCGCGGCCCGGTCCTCCTCCAGGACCACCACCTGCGCGAGAAGATCACCCACTTCGACCACGAACGCATCCCCGAGCGCGTCGTCCACGCCCGCGGCGCCGCCGCGCACGGCGTCTTCGAGGGCTACGGGACCGCCTCCGCGGTCACCAAGGCGGCCTTCCTGGGCAAGGGCGTCGAGACCCCGGTGTTCGTCCGCTTCTCCACCGTCCTCGGCTCCCGTGGATCCGCCGACACCGTCCGGGACACCCGCGGTTTCGCCACGAAGTTCTACACCGCTGAAGGCACCTTCGACCTGGTCGGCAACAACATCCCGGTCTTCTTCATCCAGGACGCGATCAAGTTCCCCGACATCATCCACGCGGGCAAGCCGCACCCCGACCGGGAGATCCCGCAGGCACAGAGCGCGCACGACACGTTCTGGGACTTCGTCACCCTGCACACCGAAGCCACCCACCACACTCTGTGGAACATGTCGGACCGCGGCATCCCGCGCTCGTACCGCATGATGGAGGGCTTCGGCGTCCACACCTTCCGCCTGGTCAACACCGACGGTGCGACGTCGCTGGTGAAGTTCCACTGGAAACCGAAGCTGGGTGTGCACTCCCTGGTCTGGGAGGAAGCGCAGATCACCAATGGCGTGGACCCGGACTTCCACCGCCGCGACCTGGCCGACGCGATCGAGGCCGGCGCCTACCCGCAGTGGGAGCTGGGCGTCCAGGTGTTCCCCGACACCGCCGACCAGACGTTTGAGGGCATCGATCTGCTCGACTCGACGAAGATCGTGCCCGAGGAACTGGCCCCGGTGCAGCCGGTCGGGTTGCTCACCCTCAACGCCAACCCCAGCAACTTCTTCGCCGAGACCGAGCAGGTCGCCTTCCACGTCGGCCACCTGGTACCCGGCATCGACGTCACCGACGACCCCCTGCTGGCCGGTCGCCTGTTCTCCTACCTCGACACCCAGATCACCCGGCTCGGCGGCCCCAACTTCGCCCAGCTGCCGATCAACCGCCCGCACGCCCCCGTCAACGACATGCTGCGCGACGGCATGCACCAGACGGCCGTGCACCGCGGAGCGGCCCCGTACAAGCCCAACTCCCTCGACGGTGGCTGTCCGTTCATGGCCGGGGAAGACATGGGGGCCTACGTCGAGCGGCCGGTGACGGTCCCGAAGGGCCGAAAGGTCCGCGAGGCTCCCGCCTCCTTCGACGACCACTTCAGCCAGCCCCGCTTGTTCTGGCTGAGCATGAGCGACATCGAGCGCGAACACATCATCGCCGCCTACACGTTCGAACTGGGCAAGTGCTACGAGCAGGCCATCAAGGAGCGGGCGCTGCAGGTGCTCGCCAACATCGACCCCCTGCTGAGCGAGCAGGTCGCGGCCGGACTCGGCCTGCCCGTGCCGGCACCCACGGTGAAGCTGGCGAACCCCACCCCGAGCCCCGCCCTCTCCCAGGTCGGCCACACGTGGCCGCTGGACGGCCGGATCATCGGCATTGTCGCCGACGCCGACTGTGACCTCGACGGGGTGCGGGAAGTGCGTCAGGACATCCTCGACGCCGGGATGGTGCCCCTCGTCATCGCCCCGTCCGGCGGCAAGCTGGACACCTCCGGCGACCCGCTCACCGTGCAGCGCACCTACGCCACCGCCCGCTCGGTCGAGTACGACGCACTGCTGCTGGCGGGCCCGCTCGGCTCGGGCGCGGACGCGTTCGCGGCCAGGGACGCAAAGGCAGGAAAGGGCCGCAAGCACGCCGCCCGAAAGAAGACCGCCGTCACCGACCCGCGGGTCCTGTTGCTGCTGGCGGAAGCCTTCCGCCACGGCAAGGCCATCGGCGGCTGGGCCGGCGCGGAGACCGCCCTGGCCGCGACGGGCATCGCGGCGGACGCACCGGGCGTCATCAGCGGCGCCACCGGCGCCCGCGTCCTCGGTGAACTGACCGCTCTGATGGGCGCGCACCGAGCCTGGGAGCGGTTCCCGACGAAGGTCTGACCCCCTTTCGAGCGCGGGGAGGCGCCGGGCACCCAGTGTCACCACCCGGCCCTCCCCCGGGCGTATCCGTCTCTGCTCCCCCAGTCCTGGCCCTCGTACCGACGGAACTGGAATCGGGTGTGGTCGGTGCGCACGAACAGCGCACTCACTGCCCAGCAGGCCGCCCGCACCGTTTCCTACGGGTCATGACGGATACATGGGTCGTCACCGACCCGACCAGATCAACCACCGCCCCATCCGACGGAGGATGTCGTGAACCGCGATGCACACCCGGAAGACACCCGTGTCCACCGGATCGGGGAAGCCCTCCGGCGCGTCGGCCGCGCGTACGCGCCGAGTGAGGACCGCCAACTGCGAGGGCATGCCGGTGCCGTAGTCGCGTTCGCCGCGTACACAGCCGCCTGGGGTGCGGTGGTCGCCCGGCGGAAGACCGACCTGCCGGACCGCCACGAACCCTTGGACATCCTGCTGACGGCGACCGCCGTGTTCCGGCTGAGCCGACTGCTCAGCAAGGGAACCGTCACAAGCCCGCTCCGGGCGCTGTTCACACGCTACGAGTCGGCGACCGGCCCCGCCGAGGTGAGCGAATCCCCCCGCGGAGGGATTCGTAGGTCGACCGTGGGCGAACTGGTCACCTGCCCGTTCTGCCTCAGCGTCTGGGTGACCACCACCCTGACCGGGGCCCACCTGCTGTGGCCGGGTGCCACCCGAACCGTGACGGGCGGACTCACCACCCTGGCGATCTCCGACACCCTGCAGCTGGGGTACGACTGCCTGTTGCAGAAGAACGCCGAGTGACCCTCCAGGTGCGCCTCCTCGCCGCGCCGGCGGGGCCAGGCGCGTACTGAGGGACCGAGGGTGGTGGTGCTCCACGACACCGTTCCAAGAGAGCCGTGTCGCGTCGTCGTCGGCCCCAAGTGCGAACTCCCGTTCCCGAGGGAGGTACATTGCGTGGTGACCACCGCGGGAGCTCGGGAGTAGCCGGGCTGAGAGGGCGGACGGGACTTGCTCCCCTTTCCGCCGACCGCATGAACCTGGACCGGGTAATGCCGGCGTAGGAAGAGTGCTGACGATGGATACTGCCTCCATATCTGCCCAAAACGGCCCTGCCGTTCCCCGTGATGCCGTGGCGGACGTGATCGCGTCTCTGCGGTCCTCCGCACCCCTCGTGCACTGCCTGACCAACGTCGTGGTGTCGCAGTTCACCGCGAACGTGCTGCTCGCCGCGGGGGCCGCCCCGGCGATGGTGCACAGCGCGGAAGAGGCCGGAGCACTGGCCCGAGTGGCCGGCAGCGTCCTGGTCAACCTGGGGACGGTGACGTCCGTGACGGCGGAGGCGATGCGCGTCGCGGTCAAAGAAGCGGCCGGGTCCGGACGCCCGTGGGTGCTCGACCCGGTGGCGGTCGGTCCGCTGCCTTGGCGCACCGGCCTCGCCCACGAACTCCTGGATAGCGCACCCCCAGCGGTCATTCGCGGCAATGCCTCCGAGATCCTGGCCCTGGACAGCGGCGGCTCCGGCGGGCGCGGCGTGGACAGCACGGACGCCCCCGAGGCGGCGCTGGCCGCAGCCCTCGCGCTGAGCCGGCGCTACGGCTGCGCGGTCGCCGTGAGCGGCCCGGAGGACGTCCTCACGGACGGGACGCGCGTGGTGCGAGTAGCCAATGGGCACCCGCTGCTCCAACGGGTGACGGGAACCGGCTGCTCACTCGGCGCCCTGGTGGCCGCTTGCACCGCCGTCACCGGCGACGCGCTGCTGGCCGCCACTGCCGCGTCGGGCCTGCTCACCGTGGCCGCGGAGAACGCCGCCACTCGCTCGACGGGGCCCGGCACGTTCGCGGTCGCACTGATCGACGCGCTGTACGAGCTCAGCCCGGACCGGCTCGCCGAGGCTCTCAACCTGCGCTGAGATCAAGCGTGTTGTGGGGGTCCGCGCCGATCGGTCGGCCTGGACACCACCTGCTGAACAGCCCCCGCCCGACCTGAGGTGCGACCTCAGCACCCTCGCAGACACAGACCTACCCCTGCGGATATCTCAAGTTCCTGCGCGTCAGGACCCTCTCTGTCCCCGCACCTCCCGCTGCGTTTCCCGCGGTTTTCCCCGGCCGGGCGACCCCCAAGGAGCAACCCATGCGACCACCACTTGACCTATCGCTGTATCTCGTCACCGATACCCGACTCTGCGGCGACCGCGGTGTCGCCGCCACCGTGGCAGCCGCCGTCAAGGGCGGTGTCACCGCTGTCCAGTTGCGCGATCCGGACGCGGACGCCCGTACGCTGTTCGCGCTCGGCCAGGCGATCCAGGCCGAACTCGCCGGCACCGGTGTCCCCTTGATCGTCAATGATCGCCTCGATGTGGCGGTCCGGCTGGACGCGGACGGCGTCCACCTGGGGCAGCGGGATGTCTCCCCCGTGACCGCCCGGCGCCGCCTCGGTCCCCATGCCTACATCGGCCTGTCCGTCAGCCGTCCCGAGCAACTGGCACATATACCGGATGCCGTCGACCACCTCGGTGTCGGTCCGGTCTTCCCGCAGTCCACCAAGCCGGACGCGGACGCCCCGCTCGGTCTGGGCGGCCTGGCCCGGATCGTCCGGGCCAGCCCGCTGCCGTGCGTGGCCATCGGCGGGATCGGCCTGTCCGAGGCCGCCGCGGTCAGGGGAAGTGGTGCGGCCGGGATCGCTGTCGTCAGCGCGGTCTGCGGGCAGCCCGACCCCGAGGCCGCAGCGCGTTCACTCGTCCGCATCCTGCGCCAGGAGGTCCCCGCGTGATCAGCCCGCCCATCGCCCTCACCATCGCCGCCAGCGACCCCTCCGGAGGCGCCGGGATCCAAGCCGACTTGAAGGCGTTCTCCGCCAACGGCGCCTACGGAACAGCCGTTCTGACCGCCCTGACCGCGCAGAACACCCAAGGTGTCACCGGCATCCATGCCGTCCCT
This sequence comes from Streptomyces sp. NPDC002853, assembly GCF_053591915.1. Classification (NCBI taxonomy): domain Bacteria; kingdom Bacillati; phylum Actinomycetota; class Actinomycetes; order Kitasatosporales; family Streptomycetaceae; genus Streptomyces; species Streptomyces sp. NPDC002853. The sequence continues at coordinate 73,148 of NZ_JBSFUS010000014.1, forward strand.
CCGGCGTTCGTCACCGAGCAGCTCGACACCCTGTTCGCCGACGTCCGGGTGGACGCCGTCAAGATCGGAATGCTGGCCGACGCCGCCATCGCCGCAGCCGTCGCGGACGCCTTGGAGCGGCACCGCCCCCGATACGTCGTCCTCGACCCCGTCATGGTCTCGACCAGCGGCCACCGCCTCCTGGAGGCCGATGCGGTGGCAGTGCTGCGCGAGCGCCTCCTGCCGCTCGCCGACCTCATCACCCCCAACCTCCCCGAGGCCTGCGACCTCCTCGGCATCGCCGCCGCACAGAACCGGACCGACGCCGTCGAGCAGGCCCGCGCACTCCTCCAGGCCGGCGCCCGGCGCGTCCTGCTCAAGGGCGGCCACCACACACACGACGCAGCATCCGTCGACATCCTCGTAGACGCCACTGACACCTCTGACGCGACAGGCGTCCTGGGCGCGGGCGTCACCGAGCTGTCCGCGCCTCGCGTGAACACGCGCAACACCCATGGCACCGGCTGCACCCTCTCCGCAGCCATCGCCGCCCTCCGCCCGCAGCGCAACGACTGGAACACCGCTGTCCGCGCCGCGAAGGACTACCTGACCGGGGCCCTGCGCGCGGCCGACACCCTGCGGGTGGGCCACGGCCACGGCCCCGTCCACCACTTCCACCAGTACTGGAGCTGAGCACCCATGACCACGACGTTCTGCGACGAGCTGTGGACCGCCACGGCCGAGATACGTTCGGCCATCGACAAGCTGCCGTTCGTCACCGGTCTCGGCGACGGCACCCTGGACCGGGAGAAGTTCGTCTACTACCTGGCCCAGGACGCCCTCTACCTGCGCGACTACGCTCGTGCGCTGGCCAGCGCCGCCGCGAAGGCGGACCGGCCACAAGACATCGCGTTCTTCGCGAAGTCCGCCCACGACGCCGTCGCCGTCGAAAGCACCCTGCACGAGACCAACGTCGTCGACGTAGATGCCTGGACCCCCTCCCCCACCTGCACCGGATACACCTCCTACCTGCTCTCCGTGGCCCACACCCAGGGCTACCCGGAGCTGGCCGCCGCGGTCCTGCCCTGCTTCTGGATCTACGCCGAGGTGGGCCGCAAGCTCCTCGAACAGGCCGGCGACCTGACTGCCCATCCCTACGGCGACTGGATCGGCACCTACGCCGACGAGGAGTTCGAAGCCGCCACCGAACACGCCCGACAGATCGTCAACCGGCTCGCGGACCAGGCCGACCCGGCCACCCGCGCACGCATGCGTACGGTCTTCACCACTGCCTCCACCTGGGAGTGGATGTTCTGGGACGCCGCCTGGCGCGTGGAGTCCTGGCCCTTTGGCGCCGCTCCCGCCCAGGTTTCGGAGCTCGCGAAGTGACGACCACCACCGAACCCACGACCCCACCACCGGCCCCGGCCGCGGCCCCGGCGAACGAGGCGCCGCTCACCCTCGACCAGCCCACCCCCAAGATCCTGACCGCCCTGGACCAAGGCACCTTCTGGGCCAATCTGGGGGTCAGCCTGCTCGGCTTCAGCGGCATGCTGGTCGTCCTCGACCCGCTGGGCACCGGCAGTCCGACCTTGTCGTTCGCCGCCGCCGTCACCGCGTCCGTCGTCGGCACCCTGATCGGCACCCTCGCCCTCGGCCTGGCTGCCATCACCGGAGCCCGCACCGGAGCGCCCTCGATGGTGCTGCTGCGCGGCCTGTTCGGCGCGAAGGCGTCCTACCTGCCCACCGTCCTCAACGTGCTGCAAATGGTCGGCTGGGCCGTCTTCGAACTGGTGGTCATCTCCACCGGCTTGAAGATCCTGGCCCGCCAGGCCTTCGGCGAACCGGGACCCGGCTGGCTGTACGTGCTCGTCGCGGGCGCGGTGACGACGGCGCTCACGCTGCGCCCGCTCGGCGCGCTGCGGCTCATCCGCCGCTACGTCACCATCGCCGTCGTCCTGGCCATCTGCTACCTCGGCTGGGACCTGGTAGACCGCGGCATCCCGATGGAGGGCGGCTCCTGGAAGGACTTCTGGTTCGCCGCCGACAGCGTGATCGCCGTGTCGATCTCCTGGCTGCCGTTGGTCGCCGACTACTCGCGCCACTCCCGCAGCGAAAAGGCTGCGTTCGGTGGCCTGGTCGTCGGCCAGACCCTCGCGGGCGTCGCGGGCTCGGTCCTCGGAGTGGCCGCCCTCGCGGTGATCGCGTTCGACAGCACCGACCCGTACAAGGTCTTCGACCCTTTCACCGCCACCAGCGTCGGCGTGATCTGCTTCGGTGTCCTGGTGCTGCGCGAGGTCGACCAGTCCTTCGCCAATGTCTACTCCACCGCCGTGTCCGCCCAGAACCTGCTCCCCCGGGCGGACCGCCGCGTCCTGTGCCTGATCAGCGGCACCCTGGCCACCGTCCTGGCCCTCCTGGTGAACATGGACAGCTACGCCAGCTTCCTCTACCTGATCGGCGCGGTCTTCATCCCGATGTTCGCCGTCCTCGTCGTGGACTTCTTCGTGCTCGGCGGCCACCGCGCCTGGGACGTCTCCGAACAGGCCCCCACCCGCTGGGTCATGCTGCTGCCCTGGACACTCGGCTTCGCCGCCTACCAGCTGATCGCACCCACGAACATCGCCGGCTGGTCCGACTTCTGGGCCTGGCTGCAGGACGCCGTGGGCCTCACCGTCCAGCCGTGGATGAGCGCCTCCCTGCTCTCCTTCGCCGTAGCCGCCCTGGCCACCCTCGCAGTGGGCCGCGGGCGTCGGCACGCTGCGACGCCGCCCGAGTCGCCCGAGTCGCCTCGGGGGTAGCGCCAAGCACCCCACGGGTTGCCACCGGCGCGGGCGCCTTCTTCACGCGTGTCGACCCGCTGGTCTTTCCGTTGGCTGTTCAGCGGGCCCGGTGCCAACCGGGCCCGCACCAAAGGCCCTTGCCGTTCGTTCGTCAGGCGCGGCGTCGTAGCCGCTCAGCGATGCCATGAGTCAGCTTCATCTGATCGTCCTCGAGGTTCCACTTCCCCTTCTGGTACGCCTGATTGCTCACCCAGAACACCATGATCCCGTCGCGTCGGAACTTCGCGAGCGTCGCCAACGACCAGTCGTTGCCCCCGTCATGCCAGGCGACCCGGCCGTCATCGGAGTCGACGACGACCCAGCCGTAGCCATAGGCCCCGTCCAGCTCCGGCACCCGCACCTGTGGGGCGAACAGCTTGCGCTTCGCGGTCGCGGACAGGACGCTGTCGCCGGTGAGGGCGCGATGCCAACGGAACATGTCCCGGGCCGTGGAGAGCATCCCGCCGTTGCCGCGCAGATTCCAGGACGGGCCGTCGGCCGCCCACGGATGATCCATCGGCCGTCCCTGCGCGCGCCCATGCCGGTCATACTCGACGGCGACCTCCTCGCGCTTCCAGGCGGGCAGCACATAGCCGGTGCGGGTCATCCCGGCGGGCCGGAACAGGTTCTCGGCCAGGAAGCGTTCGTAGCTCACGCCCGAGACCTTCTCGACGATCGCGGCGAGCACGCTGTAGCCGACATTCGAATAGCGGAACTCCTTGCCAGGAGCCGACCGCAGCCGGGCCTTCAACACCCCGGCCAACAGCTCCGATCGCGACAGCGGGTCGTAGTCGTCGCCGAGCGATTCGGGCAGGCCCGCCGTGTGCGTAAGGAGCTGATGCAGGGTGATGGCCCGCTTGTCCTTGGGCACGGAACCCAGATGCGCACCGATCCGGTCGCTCACCCGGAGCTTGCCGCTCATCTCCAGCTTCAGGATCGCGGCGGCGGTGAACTGCTTCGTGATCGACATGACGTCGTACACGGTGTCGCAGGTCGCGGGGGTCTTCGCCGAATGGTCGGCGAGTCCGCGGCCCGCGCAGTGCTTGAGTTTGCCCCCTTGGGCGGCGGCCACCGTAATGCCCGCCCCTGGCGGGAGTTCGCGGTCGAGGTAGTGGTCGATGTCCGGATCCGCCGAGTCCCGGCTCGCCGGGGCCTCTCCCGCCTTTCCGCCACCGGGCCCGGACCGTGTTGTGCCCACGGTGCGCACATCCGAGCACCCGACGAGGGCGAGCACGAGTGACAGCGCGAGGGAACCGAGGCGGTCCACGTATGCCTCCAAGACAACGACGACAGATGTGAGACCTAGCTGATCGCCGCTGCCGGGCTCGTTCAACGGATGAGCTGTTCGAGCTTGTGCGAGTCTGCTCAGACACAGGTCAGCGACGTACACCGGAACCGGAGGGACCCGCATGACGCCACCGCCCGTGCCGCCCCACACCGCCGAAACACCCGCGTTCATGGCGGAGTTGCGCCGCCTCAAGGCCTGGTCGGGCCTCAGCTACCGGGAACTGGAACGTGCGGCTGCCACGGCGGGTGAGGTGCTGCCGTACTCGACTGCCGCGACCATGCTGCGCCGGGACAGCCTGCCCCGTGAGGCCGTCCTCGTCGCCTTCGTCGTCGCATGCGGTCTCGACGCCGACGCCACCCGGCGATGGGTGGCCGCTCGCCGGGAACTGGCGATGGGCGCACAGCCCTCTGTCACGCCTGTCGTGTCCGCCCCGCCCGTCTTGCCCGTCTTGCCCGTCTTGCCTGTTACACCTGCCGTGCCTGTTACACCTGCCGCAGAACCGCCCGTGCAGCGACGCCGGCCGCGCTTGCGGCTTGCGGCTGTCGGCGTGGCGACGGCCGTCGCGGTCCTCGTCGGCGCGGGCGCGGCGGTCGGCAGCACGGACGTACAGGAGGAGAAGGCGGAGATGAGTATCCAGCAGCCCTGAGCGATCCACTTCCGATGCGCGCATCAACCGCGAAGGGCTGGAGTTTGCCGGCGGCCCGAACAGCGAGACGTACGTACACGGCCGGCGAGGCCTGGCAGTATTCGCCCCTGCTCAGTTGGGGGGGACGTCACATGATTACGACTGCCCTGCTTGCCGCCAGCCCGCCAACCCGCCAGCTGAAACCCCCACTCAAGGCGAGTCGTTGCGGTCCCGGGCCCAGACGTGCTCCGCAGAGCAGGCTCTGGCCCCGTGCCCTCCACGGTGGCCTGTTCGCAGCTATCGGCCGGGCGGCAGCGGTGCTTGTCTCGTTCTCACCACCCTGGAGGGCGATCGAAGGGGGCTGTCATGGCCGACGAACAGCTGCAGCCTGAGCAGGTCCGCAACGGGACGCCAGGGGGCGATTCCGGTGAGCAGGACGGCGGGACGGTCGTCAGGACGGCGCTCATCACTGGCGAGACGTTCGAGGTGCGCGCCGTCCGGTACGCGGTGGTCGACGGTCAAGCCATCGTCGAGGGCGACATCGTTCTCGGCCTGGACGAGGACGTTCAGAGGCGAACAGCCGAGTTGCGGGAGAAGCTGGCACAGCGCGGGGTCGGTGTCGGGGACGGGGTCGTGGAGGGCGGTGCCGTCGACCTGACGAAGCACGAGCGCGTCGGCCCAGCCGCGGTCGTAGTCCCCTGGCAGGGGCAACGGTGGCCCGGCGGAGTGGTGCCGTTCGTCCTGGACGATTCCCTGACACCTGGTGCCCGGACCGCCATACAACAGGCAATCGCTCACTGGCACGACCGGACTCGCCTCGCTCTGCGCCCACGTACCGGCTCCGATGCGGCCTGGGTGAACTTCCGTGATGCCCCGGTATGCCGGTCCTTGATCGGCCGTCAGGGCGGGGCCCAGAACATCGAGATCGGCGACGGCTGCGGCACCGGTGGGACCATCCATGAGGTCGGCCATGCAGTGGGGCTCTGGCACGAGCAGAGCCGCGAGGACCGCGATCTTTTTGTCAGCATCATCTGGGCGAACGTCGAGCCCGGCAAGGGCCACAACTTCGACCAGCACATCTCCGACGGCGATGACGTAGGGCCGTACGACTACGGATCGATAATGCACTACGGGTCAAACGACTTTGGTGTCATCAATCCCGCGACGGGCCAGCCGAAGACGACCATCGTGGCGGAACAACCCCTGCCGCCCGGCGTCCTCATGGGCCAGCGCGACGGCCTGAGCGTGGGTGACCGGGGGGCTGTGGCCACGATGTACCCCGGCGTCTACCCGAGCACACGAAACGTGTGGCTGGGGCGCTTTCGCGGGCAGCCGGGGGTCGACGTCCTGTACTACTCTCCGGCCCGCCAGCACTGGTACCTGGGGCGAACAAGTACGGGCACACTCGCGTTCAGTGACGTCGGCGACACCAGCGGGTTCGGGGACCTGGCCGACGGCCGCCCGTTCTGGACGGGCGACTTCACCGGCGACGGAAAAACCGATCTCATCTTCCACTACCCCGGCGACCAGAACTGGTGGCTCGGCTCAATCACCAACGGACAACTGAGCTGGACCCTGGTAGGCAACACAGCCGGCTTC
>NZ_JBSFUS010000014.1:79556-328268 GCF_053591915.1 Streptomyces sp. NPDC002853
GCGACTTCACCGGCGACGGAAAAACCGACCTCATCTTCCACTACCCCGGCGACCAGAACTGGTGGCTCGGCTCAATCACCAACGGACAACTGAGCTGGACCCTGGTAGGCAACACAGCCGGCTTCGGCGACGTAACCCACAACCCCTTCTGGACGGGCGACTTCACCGGCGACGGAAAAACCGACCTCATCTTCCACTACCCCGGCGACCAGAACTGGTGGCTCGGCTCAATCACCAACGGACAACTGAGCTGGTCGTTCGTGGGGAACACGGCTGGTTTCGGTGACGTAACCCGCAACCCCTTCTGGACCGGGGACTTCACCGGTGACGGAAAGACCGATCTCGTCTTCCACTATCCGGGCGACCAGAACTGGTGGCTCGGCACCATCCAGCTGGTGCCTGCCGAGAACTCTCGGTGCGCGGTGCTTCGCTCGGAAATCACCGGACATTACGCGGCCATCCGCGCTCTCCAACAGACAAGGAACAGCCTTGACCCAAGGCTCGATCGGGCGGAAATCAAGGAGATCAATCAGCAGATCACGACGATTCGCCAGACGATCACGGTAAAGCAGTCCGAAATGGCAGCGCTCGCTTGCCCGGTCACCCCCAACCCAGGCGGCCTGCAGTTGGTCTGGTCACTGATCGGGAACACAGCAGGATTCGGGACACTTGCTGACGGCCGCCCGGTCTGGGCAGGGGACTTCACCGGAGACGGGCGCACCGATCTGCTCTTCCACTATCGCGGCGACCTCAACTGGTGGCGCGGTAGCGTGAGCGGCAGCTTGAACTGGATGTTGGCGGCCAACTGGTAGGCAACTCCACGGGCTGCCCCGCTCGAGCAGCATCGGCTTGCTGGTCCGGAGGAAGGTCAGGGCCATGCAGATGCCATCGAACTCGGCTCACGGGATCGTACAGACGCGGGCCATCTCGTACGGGTGCGGACGGATGCGCGGACCGGCCGACCGTGTCGCCGGGCTTCAGCCTCTGGGGGTGCCGTCGACGAGGGGCAGCAGCACTTGGTCCACCAGGCGGGCTATTCCGTCGAGGTCGAGAATGGCACCGAGCAGGTCCTCCTGCAGGACCATCACCCCGACGACTGCGGCGATCTCCAGCCTGCCCGGTGCCAGCAGAAGCTCGACCCTCTCCGCCGTGATCTCGCCGCGTTCCTGAGCGCGGTGGAGGCAGGCGGCGATTCCCTCGCGCTGCCCGGCGATGTAGCGCTCGCGCAGGGTGTCGGTGATCTGAGGGTGAGAGCCCGTGGCGGCGGCCAGCACGGCCGAGAAGCGACGCCCCTGGGGTTGCAGGCATGCGGAACTGCGGGTCAGCGTGGCGATGAGGTCCTCGCGCAGCGTTCCGGCGGCCGCCACCTCGGCTGGGACGGCGGCAGGGAGCATGAGGCTTTCCAGGGCGTCGGCGACCAGGTCATCGCGCGAGGCCCAGCGACGGTAGACGGTGGCCTTGGCCACCTCCGCGCGCGCGGCCACCACAGCCATGGTGAGATCCGCGGACCCGCTTTCGACGATCAGATCCAGGACCGCTTCGATGATGCGGGCATTGCGCGCCTCGTCGCGGACGGGCCCGAAGGCACCACTGGGGCGCTGGCGTCCAGCGGGGCGGGTCGACCTGGTCATACGCACGACCGTACTCCATCCCCTCCCCCTGCCACGGGCCCTTCCGACCCGTCAGCGGACCGGGGTCACGCACCGCTCACATCTCCGCCCGAGCAGATCACCAACTAGGTACATCAGTGACTCGATACTGTACGGTCTCTAGTTAGCGGGTCTACGTGCCCGTATACCGACGTCACGTGATCAACCGAAAGCAAGGCCCGCTATGACGCACAACGACAAGGCGAAGGTGCTGGTCACCGGCGCAACAGGGATGCAGGGCGGCGGCGCCGCCCGGGCACTCCTCCATGCGGGGCACCCCGTGACCGCGTTCGTGCGCAACCCCTCCTCCGCACCCGCTCAGGCGCTCGCCCGGCAGGGCGTCGCCCTCGCGACCGGAGACATGGACGACCTCGCATCCCTTGAGGCTGCCGGCGCCGGACACGACGTGGTCTTCTCCGTGCAGATGCCGGGCGTCGACCCGGTCGATCCCGGCGCCGAGCAGCGCCAAGCCCGCAATATCGCCACCGCGGCCAAGCGAGCCGGTGTCACGCAGATCATCCACACGTCCGTGTCCGCGACTGGGTGGCGCAGTCAGCACCCGGACATCAAGGGCTTCTCCCCTGCGACGATGGCGTACTGGGACGAGAAGGAGGCCGCGGAGGAAGCGGTCCGGCAGTCGGGCCTGGAGAACTGGACCATTTTCAAGCCCGCCTTCTACATGGAGAACTTCCTCTCGCCCAGGCAGGACTTCATGTTCCCCGAGCTGTCTCAGGGCAAGCTGATCACCGCGACGAGCCCGCAGACGGTGCTGGCGCTCATCTGCGCGGACGACTTCGGAGCCGCGGTCGCCGCCGCCGTGGCCGAGCCCGGCAAGTTCCACGAAGCCGAGATCGAGTTCGCGGGCGACGCGCTGACACACCCCGAGATCGCCGACGCCCTCTCCAAGGCCGCCGGCCGCGAGATCACCGCCGTCTCCGTCCCCCGGGAGGAGCAGGAGCAGCGCCACGGTGGCTTGGCGGACAGCCAGGTCTGGAACGACCTCGTCGGCTACCCGGCACGCCCCCACCACGCGGCCCGCTACGGCCTGACCACGACCACCTTCGAGCAGTGGGCAGCACAGCAGGACTGGACCATCCCGGCCGCCTGAACCCAGTCGGCCCTCCAGCTTCGCTGTGCAGCGATGTTCCCGGCGGCGGCCCCCCGCCCCGCGGCCGGGAGCATCATCTCCCGCGCGAGGACGACCATGCCCCAACCCCTAGCGGCAGCTTTCTGCCCGCGGCGTGACGACGGAGACCACCCCGGCGCGACGGCATGTCACAGCCACTGGTTGATGACAGTGACGAGAACGGTCGCCTCGTAGCGAACCGAGGACTCGTCGTACGGTCTCGCAACGGCGCAGCGCCTCTTGAGGCGGTCGATCCCGCACTCGACCGCGTGACGCAGGTACCCCTCAGCGCATCCCTCGCCCCGCCCACAGTCGCCTTCATCATCCATCGGCTGCCGTCCGCGTGAAGCAGTGTGGCATTGTGGATCAACTAACGATGCGGATGCTGAGCATCAATCCAGGGGGATCCAATGCGTCTTCGTTCTGTCACCGCCTGCGCCGTTCTCGTCGTCCTGTGCGCGACAGCGGGCACAACAGCCTGCTCGTCCACGCCGGATACAGGAGAGACCAAGTCACCCCCCGGTCACACCGCCACCAACCCCACACCCGCGCAAGACGTCAAGGGTGGCATCACGACGGGCAAACGCCGGGCGACAGCGCCCACGACGACCAACGGACCAGACGCGGCCACCCGTCCCGAGTGCGCCACCTCCGCAGCTGAGATCCCGGCCGATTGTGCTCTGGACCTCTCGTTTCCCCACAGCACCGAGGGCCAACCGGCCACTGGATCACCCCGCACCCCATAACCTCGTCCCTCAACCTGCCCTACCCACTTCGCGCTTCGGCGGGGCGTGGTGACCAGGTCGGCCATATGGCTTGGTTCATGGAGACGGCGTGCGAGAGAGTGCTACGGAGCCAGCATGTGGGACGGCCCTTTCTACCGCGTCAGGCGTGATGGATACGAGATCTGTTTCGTGCCCGGTGCGGGAGAGGACCTCGACGCAGTCTGCAACGTGGACATGTGGATCATCCGCGATGACGGCGACCGCTGGTCCGCAACCGTATTCACGCTCGACGAGGTGCACCGCATCATGGATCGCCAACGGCGGGCAGGCGAACCAGAAGGCGACTACTGGTGGTGCTGGGACGGCCTCATCGTCCGCGACGCGGGTGTGGCGTCGATGGTCAAGGTCATCGACGGGCTCGTCGCCGCGGGCGAGCACGAGACGGTCCTTCGCCACGTAGGGCCCGAAGTAGACGTTTGATGTGGTGCAACAACAGGCCCATGCGCCATAGGCCCTATGGCGCATGGTCTGGAGCTTCTTGGCCCCGGCCATGATCTTCTCCGAACTGATGCTCGCGGCGGCGCTGGCCGGAGACAAAGGCGTCGCCACCACACGCGTCCTCACCTGCGAGGCCTTCTGATGGTGAGGGCGGGTGCGAGCTCTTCGGCGCCGCTGGAAGCGGGAAGAAGAGCAGCGGGCCGAGCGCGCCGATGCAGGTAACGACGGCCATCGCTGTATAGGCCGGGCCGCGTGGGCGGGCGGGGTGATACTGATGGGAACAGTCGCCCCGCCAACCGGCTCGGACACAGGCCCGGTTCGCGGGGACGCGCCTTTGTCGATGTCTTCGAGGGGAGCCGTTCATGACCACGGCGAAAGACCTGCTCTTCATCGCCACGGACCCCAAGCACTCCGTGGGCCAGGGCGATCTGTCCCTCGCACTCGCGGGAGCCGAACTGATCGACCTCGTCGGTGCGGGGGCCATCACCGTGGACGGCGACCGCATCGTGCCCACCGGCCGGCCGGCGCCGGAGGACCGCTTTTTGGGCCAGGCCGCGGCACAGCTCACCCCACAGGCACCCCACGAGCAGATCGAGGACTGGCTGTGGCGCCGGGGCCGGGACCTCGCGGCCGCCTACCAGGCCGCCCTGGAGGAGAACGACGAACTCAAGCCGCAGCGAAGCGGCCGGCTGTCCTTCGGCCGGCAACGCCTGGAACCGGTCGATACGCCCGCGCGCCGCCGTGCGGTCGACCGTTGGAAGGAGAAGGAACCCGTTCTGGCGGCCCTCGCCTCCATCGTGGGCATCGGCGACGAACAATCCGACGACGAACCCGGCCCCGATGACGAGGCGGTGACCGCCGTGCTGGCCGCCATCCACGATGCAGTGATGGAACTGGAGGCCGTACGCCAAAGGCGCACCATCGAAAACGCCGCCTACGCCAACCTCTGGCGCGGACCGTGAGCCGAGGCCACCTTCGGGGACACGTCGTACAGGCACCCCTTACTGACCGCTTGCCAAACGAACGCGCGATCCGCGCCCGCATACGGCGACTTGCCTCCCCAGGGGAGGGTGGGAGGGTGCGGCTCTCCCCGTTGGTCGCTCTCGGCTACGTTGGCCCCATGGCGCCCGAGCGCCTGCAGGCCAGGGGACGGCGGGCGCCGGTGGGTGCGTTCGCGAGTTCCACGTAGGTTGATCGTGGGCGGGAGCGGTGACGGTGGCAATGCGGGTGGTTGCGCTGACGGGCGGGCCGGTGGAGTTGCGCGGTGCGCTGGATGTGGAGACCACCTCGGCGGGGGTGATGCCGCGCCGGTTGCCCGCGTGGACCAAGGAGCAGTATCAAGACCCGTCGGTCGACGGGGTGAGCGTGATGCCTTCGGGCGTGCGGCTGGTGTTTCGCACCGACGCCCGTGTGCTGGAGTTCGAGGTGCTCACCTATACAGGGCAGCTCGACGACGACCCTGAGCCTCGCCCGACCGGAATGCTCGAACTGCTGGTGAACGGCGCTCTGATGGAGCGTCGGCAAGCGCCGGTGTGCCATGTGATGCGGATGGCGGGCCCCGGCGGCGCACAGCGCCTGATACCGGGCGAGCCGGGGACGGTGCGGTTCACCGGCCTGCCGGCCGGCATGAAGGACATCGAACTGTGGCTGCCGCAGCAGACCCCCACGGAACTGATTGCCTTGCGCGCCGACGGCGATGTGCTGGCGCCAGGTGCGGACGGTCGGCGCCGCTGGGTTCATCACGGCAGTTCCATCAGCCACTGCCTCGAGGCCGATGGCCCGACCGGCACCTGGCCGGTGGTGGCGGCCTCGCTCGGAGGAGTGGAGGTCATCAACATCAGCCAGCCGGGCAACGCGCTGCTGGACCCCTATGTCGCCCGGACCATCCGCGACATGCGCACCGACCTGATCAGCCTCAAGGCGGGCATCAACATCGTCAGCCTCGCCGCCTTCCGGCGGCGGACATTCGGCCCGGCCGTCCACGGGTTCCTGGACACCATCAGGGAGGGGCACCCGGACACCCCGCTGCTGCTGATCTCCCCCATCAGCTGCCCGGCACTCGAAGACACTCCCGGGCCCACCACCATGGGCGCGAACGGGAGAATCACCGCCGCCGCGGACCCCGCCGGGGTGGCCGCGGGCGCATTGTCACTGGCAGTCGTCCGGGCCGAGCTCGAACGGATCGTGACGCTGCGCCAGGCACGTGACCCCAACCTGCACTACCTCGACGGCCGTAGCCTTCTCGGCCCGGACGAGACGGACGATCTCGCCGACGGCCTTCACCCCACCGCGCCCGCATACCGGCGCATGGGCAAACGCTTCGCCGCCCACGCCTTCAGCAGCGAAGGGCCCTTTTGCTGAGCTACGCGCTTTCAACTCGGCAGGAATGATCCCTTGCTGCCCGCCCATGCTGCCGGCGCGCTCCATATCCGGCACCGTGAGACCCGCCCCGAGCAGCCCGCGCGTGCCCGCATCGCACGAGCCCCTCAAGGCCGACGCCGGCACCCTCCGGAGCCTGATCGTCGCCGCCGATGCGGATACCGGCTGCGGGCGGCGAGGTGGCTGGCAAAGCGTGGGTCGGCAGTGGTCTGATCTTGGCGTCCAAGGATGGCTGGTTGACGGAGGGGCGCTGGCGGCTCCGGTGGCGAGAGGTGTGGGCGTGGCTGCACGACAGGCGGACGTGTTGGTGGTGGGGGCGGGCGTAGTGGGTCGTTCGCTGGCGTTCGCGCTCGCTGCGGCGGAGCCTTCGGTTCGGGTGGTGCTGGCCGGTGACACGGGCGGTGGGACGCCGGCGGCGTCGGGTGCCGCGGGGGCGATGCTCAGCGGGCTGGGTGAGGTCACTGGCCTTGGAGTACGGACCCGGCATGGCCGACTGCGTACGGAACTTGCGATCGAGGCGGCCGGGCGCTGGCCGTCCTGGCGGGAGCAGGTCCGTGCCTGCGCGTCCGATGCTCCGCGGCACGATGGTTACGGCACCGGCACCTTCATGATCTTGAATTCGGTCTCCTCCGCTCTGGACGAGGCCTCGTTCACCGCCGTCGCCCGTACCGCCCAGGAGTACGGTCTGCCCTGTCAGGAGACTGCCCCGGCGGATATTCCGGGGTACCGGCCGCTGGACAACGATCGTGCCCTGCGGGCCTGGTACTTGCCCAACGAGGGCTTTCTCGACGCCCGGGCATGGCTGGCCACCCTGGACGCGGCCCTGGCCGCGCAACCCGGCATCACCCGAACTCCGGCCGGAACCCTCACCGCGGCCCGAGGAGGCGGCTATCTCCTGGAGACCCCCGCGGGCACCTTCACTGCTTCGCGCGCGGTGGTGGCCGCGGGCGCCTGGACCACGCCGACCCTTGAGGCCCTCGACCCGGAACTGCCCGTCGTCCCGGTCCTGGCCGCGGCCGGCACCGCGCTGAGCGTGAGCGGCCCCGAGCCGCTGCCCGCCGTGATCCGCACACCCAACCGTGCCTATGCCTGCGGCCTGCACACTGTCCCCCAGGCGGATGGCACGCTCTACCTCGGCGCCAGCGCGCACCCTTGTCTCGCCCCCACAGCCGGGCCCACCGCCGGGGCGTTGCGCTTCCTCCTCGACGCCGCCCTCAGTCAGCTCGACCATCGTCTGGCTGCCGCGAGCGTTACGCACACCCATCACGGGAACCGGCCTTTGACGTTGGACGGCCACCCTGTCATCGGCCCCACGCCGCGTGAGGGGCTGTGGGTGGCGTCGGGCACTCACCGCGACGGTCTGCACGCCTCCCCCGTGATCGCTGCGACGCTGGCAGTCGCGCTCCTTGCCTCGACCGCCTCGGTCGGCCCGTTGCCTGGCCTGCTGGGCGAGTTCGCGCCATGCCGGGAGCTGATCGCCGACCTCACCGTCAAAGAGGCGGCCGCCGAGGCCGCCGCACATCACGCGGCTCTCGCCGCCGAGGCGCGCATGCGGCCCCCGCTGACCGGCGCGTGGCCCCAGGCACTGGCCGACGGCTATGCCGGCCTGCTGGATCGCGCCTATGCCAACATGCCCGACGGCTACATTCCGCCGCCCGACCTCGCACCTCTCGCCTACGAGAGCACCGGCCCGGCCCTTGCCGAGCTGGCCGCCTCCCATCTGGTCCGCCGTGAGCGGGCCGGCGCCTGACGGAAGTCACCGGGACAGCAGGCCGCCATGCGGCCCCCAAGAGCTGGTCCTGGGGGCCGCATTGGGGTCACAGCAATCGGTCGACCAGTCCGTCGGTGTAGTCCGGGGTGAGCGGGCCCATGCCGAACAGGATGCGGATGTACATCGGGGCCAGGATGTGGTCGAGCACCTCGAGCGCGTCGGGTGCGTTCTCGCCCCGTTCGCGGGCGCGATCGAGCATGGACTGCAGTTGCCGGGTGCGTTCGGCGCGGAGGTCATCACGCGCCTGCATGCCCTGCTGACCGCTGCCGGACAGGGCGACGGCCAGGCGCACCACCGCCAGACCGTCGGGTCCGGTGATCTCGCGGGCCACTTGGGCCGCGTACGTGCGCAGGTCACCGGCCAGGCTCCCGGTGTCGGGCATCGGGGACTGCGCGTTGAGGCGGGTGAGCGCCACATCGGTGAGCAGCGTTTCCAGGTTGCCCCACCGGCGGTAGATGCTGCTGTCGGCCACGCCCGCGCGGGCTGCGACCTCGCCGACGGTGAAGTTGCCGTAACCGCGCTCGCTGATCAGGTCGGTGACGGCCTGGTGCACCTCCGCGCCGACGCGGGCGCTGCGCCCGCCGGGCCGTCGGGCTCGCTGTCGCTCGTTCATGCCCTCCACCTTAACGCAGTCAGTTCTTGCGTTTACGAGAGAGCCTTCCTATAGTCGCCTAACGCAGCCGCTGGCTGCGTTAAAGCGCTCGGGTGAATTGCCACCGGCGTCGGCCGTGGCGGGGCGCAAACAACGATTGAGAGGGAACCCTCATCACTGCATCGCATGCGGCCGCAGGCAGCCGGTCGAACCGGGCCGTGCTGCTCACGGTGACCTGCCTGGGCCAGTTCATGGTCCTGCTCGACAACACGATCGTTGGAGCGGCACTGCCCGACATGCAGCACCAACTGCACACCGAGCTGACCGGTCTGCAATGGATCGTCGACGCGTATGTGCTGCTCGTCGCGATGCTGCTGCTGTCCGGCGGCATCTTCGCCGACCGGTTCGGCCGCAAGCGGGTGTACCTGAGCGGCGTGGTGGTGTTCACCGCCGCGTCGGTGCTGTGCAGCCTTTCGCCGTCCGTCGGCTGGCTGATCGCCGGCCGGGTGCTGCAGGGAATCGGGGCCGCGGCACTGAGCCCAGCCTCGCTGGCCCTGCTCGCCGCCGCCTACCCCGCGCCGCAAGAACGCGTCAAGGCGATCGGGCTGTGGGCCGGATTCAGCGGAATCGGCCTGGCCGCAGGGCCCGTGACCGGCGGCGTACTGACAGAGGCCTTCGGCTGGCCCGCCATCTTCCTGGTCAATCTGCCCATCGGAGTGATCCTGCTCCTGGTCGGTCTGCGCAGCCTTGAAGAGACCCGCAACCCCAGCGCTCCCGCAATCGACATCCCGGGAACGGTCCTGTCCGTTCTGGGGGTGGGGGTACTGACCTACGGGCTGATCGAGGGCGGCGCCCGCGGCTGGACGTCGCCGGTGAACCTGGGAAGCTTCGCCGCCGCGGCGATACTCCTCGCCGCCTTCGTCGCTCTCGAAGCGCGTGCCTCCGCTCCGATGCTGCCGCTACGGCTCTTCCGGCAGCGGCTGTTCACCGTGTCCAACACCGCCATGGTCGTGGTCGGGTTCGCCCTCATGGGTTCGTCGTTCTTCTTCTCCCAGTTCTTCGTGTACGTCCAAGGCAGCTCGATCCTGCGCGCCGGCCTGCAGACACTCCCCCTCTCCCTCGCCATGGTGATCGTCAGCCCCTTCGCAGGCAGGCTCGCCGCCCGGTACGGCTTCCGCATCGTGGTCACGACCGGTCTGGCCATGGCGGGAGGAGGGCTGCTGGCACTGGGCACGGTGCACGCCGACACCGGTTACGAGAACGTGTGGTGGCGGCTGGGAGTCATCGGCATCGGCTTCGCCCTGACCCTGTCCCCACTCACGGGAGCCGCCATCCAAGCAGTCAACCCGCAGGAAGGCGGCCTCGCCTCAGGCATCAGCAGCACCACCCGGCAGATCGGCGCGGTCCTCGGCGTGGCGGTCCTCGGAGCCATCGTCCGCACCCGGCACAGCGGCGGCGCCTCCTTCGAAACAGGTCTCAACAGTGCCTTCATCGCAGCCGGTGCCATCACCCTGGCCACCGCCGTGTTCACCGGCCTGTGGCTGGCACGGTCCAAGCCCGCGGAAGACTCCGCCGCGCCACAACATTCCACTGGTCCGGCTGTAGTCACCGCATCCAACGAAGCACCCGTAAACAGCCGTTGACAACAACAGCCCCGGCCGGGAGGCGTCCCGCTGAACGCTCGTCCAGCGGGACGCCTCCCGGCAATCCGGGGTGCTGGCAGTACGCGCACGGATGGCCCCGCGTGAGAGGCGCGGGGCCGCCTCATGCACCGACCTGGTGGGCTGCAAGCCACCTCAAACCCCCGCCCGCCCAACGGAGTTCACGCGAACGTCTTGTTTGTTGAAGTACCAACTGCGGGAATGAAGAGGCTTGTTGAGACGGAAGTGTCATCCCCCACAGGAGGCCCCATGCGCCGTCGACTCACCGCTCTCGCCGTAAGCACCGCTTCCCTCACCCTGGCCATAGGCGTAGCCGCCTCCCCCGCATCGGCCGTGCCCGCCGACAAGGCCCAGGTCCTCAGCCAGTGGACCCAGACCGACGCGGGCAGTTACAACGCCTGGGTGTCGGCCAACGGCAACCAAGGAGCCTGGAGCGCGTATCAGTTCAACTGGTCCACCGACTACTGCTCCAGCTCCCCCGACAACCCCCTCGGCTTCCCCTTCAAGACGGCCTGCGCGCGCCACGACTTCGGATACCGCAACTACAAGGAAGCGGGCACCTTCAACACCAACAAAGCCCGCGTCGACAGCGCCTTCTACGAGGATCTGAAAAGAGTGTGCGCCAGGTACAGCGGCGCGACGAAGAGCACCTGCAACGGCACGGCCTGGACGTACTACCAAGCCGTCGACAAGCTCGGCTTCACCCGCGTGGTGGGCGACGGGAACGCTGCCTGAACGGGCACGCACCTGGTGGGAACTGCAGACGCGGCGTTGGTCCGGCGAGGTTAGCCGTCGGGCCAACGCCTCGTCAGTGCCCGTTCGTCACTCGTTGCGCCCCCGGACCATGACAAATATTGCGATGGATGAGCCGAAGACCTATTCGCAACAGTAGGGTCCGCGCACCTCACATGCGGGATTTCAGTACGTCGACCTCGCAGCCCGGCGCGGACGGGTCGAAGCCGTGCTCCACCAGCCAGCGCACCCCCAGCAGGCTTCGCAACGAGCCCCAGGCGCGGATCACGTCGAGGTCGACGTCAGTGCCGTAGCCCGCGACGAGGTCGTCCAGGTGCTCCTCGTGTCCGAGCGTCAAGGTGGCGATGTCGTACAGGGCGTCACCCTGACCTGCCTCGGTCCAGTCGATGATGCCCGTGATCTCGTCGCCGTCGACGAAGAGGTGGGCGATCTGCAGGTCGCCGTGCGTGAATGCCGGAGTCCACGGACGGAGCGCTGCCTCGGCGACCTGACGGTTGCGGGTGATCAGGTCGGCGGGCAGGACACCGTTTGATACGAGCCACTCGCATTCACCGTCGAGTTCCGCCGTCAGCTCGTCGAGGTCCCGGCCGGCCCGGCCGGCCCGGGGAGGCAGCGGCGCATCGTGCAGCTTGCGGAGGGCGGCGCCCGCCGCCGCCCACGCCGCCGGGGACGCGGTCGACGGCTCGCCCAAGCGGCCGAGCGCCACTCCCGGGAGCGCGGCGATCGCGAGAACGGGAGGTTTGCGCCACAGCACCTCCGGGGTCGGGACCGGCGCCAGCTCCATCGCCTCGACCTCTACGTCGGTGCGCCCCTGGTCGGCGTCGATCTTCAGGAACACGTCGCCGACCCGCAACGTCGCGCACTCGTGGTGGGCGACGATGACGTTGACTTCATCCATGGCGACCAGTATCGCGAGATCGTCGTCGGCGTCACCGGATTTATCGCGTGGGTCTGCGCGGCAGACCGCGGGACAGGAAGCCGACGTCGGGGCCGAGATGTTCGGTGGAGGTGTCGGCAGGTGTACGGGCACGGTTTGCGCGGGTAGGTAGCCGCGCGTGGCGTATGTCGTCGTCACAACTGCGCGTCTGCGTTCGCGATCTTACGACCCGGGGGGTCACGCCTGATGAGCACAGCAGGGTCTGCAAAGTCAGTGTTAAGGGCAGGGGTCAAGCGTCTCCTGGGACGTGCCGGCTTCGACATCGTTCGGAGCACCAACAGCCGTGGCGGAGTGGATGACTTCATTCCGTTCGAGGCCACGATGCGAGCTGCACGGGCGGCCAATCTGTCAGTCGGCGACTACGTCGACGAGGTCATGAACGGAACACCCGGTGCCACCCAGTCCACCATCGACCAACTACGCGCCCTTGGCGTATTCGCCGCCAACCCCGGCACGGTACTGGAAATCGGGCCCGGCTCCGGGCGATACCTGGAGAAAACGCTGAAGGCGTGTTCACCCGACAGGTACGAGATCTACGAGACCGCCGCCCCCTGGGCCGACTACCTCGTGGACACATACAAAGTGGTCGCCCGACCGACCGAAGGTTGCAGTCTCGCCCCCACACCTGACGGCAGCATCGATCTCGTCCAGGCCCATAAGGTCTTCAACACCGTGACCTTCCTCTGCGCCTCCCGCTACTACTTCGAGATGGCACGCGTCACGCGTCCCGGCGGCCTGATCGTCTTCGACGTGATGACGGAGAACTGCCTGGACCCGGCCACGATGCGCACCTGGGCGACGAAGGGCGGCGCGGGACACGGCTCCTACCCCGCCGCCATGCCCCGCCGGACCTGCGTGGACCTCTTCGCGACCCTCGGCTGCAGCCTGGAGGCCGGATTCCTGGCCCCCATGGGCGTCGCCTCGACCGAGGTACTTGTCTTCAGGAAGAACGCCTGACCGCAAACGACCCGCCACGAGCCCCTGCCGACCCCACAACCATCCGGATTCCGGCAGGGGCAGCCGTGGGGCACCGTCGACGACATCCTCCACGACTGTCGACGACACCCTCTGCGAGGGCCTGCTCTTCCCGCTCCGTGAGGAAGGCGTCTCGCGATGCAGTCTGCGTGAACTTGTTTCCGGCTCTCCTCGCAGGGCAACCGGCAGAGGCAGCACCCGGCGAGGGGCGAAGTCTTTCGCTCGCTCAGCCGAGAAACAGTGTGGAGGCCCGGACGTGCTCAAGACGATGGCAGATGGCGTCCGTGCTGTCGGCGGGGGCGCAGCCACCCTGGCTACGCTTCCTCAAGCGCCCGCGGCCGTCACCGGCGCCGCCGGCCCGCCCCCGCCGAACACCCGGAGGTCCGGGGCGAGTTGCCCCGGGCCGGCCGGGGGAACATCACGCCGAGCACAGACAGTGCAACACGAGTACCGGCCCAGCGTGCCAGTGTGCCGCGTCAGTCGGCGGCCTCGCCCACCCGGCCCCCGGCCAGCCGAAGCCCTGTCACAGGCACCAGGGAGCGAGACCCAGAACCACGCACGAGGACCTGAACCACTCGGCTCAGACGGCATACGGAGGTAGCTGCGATGCTCCCGGCACAGCAGGGTGGCTCCGCACGGGGATCCAGCGGACTGTACGACGTCCTGGAGCTCATCCTTGAGCGAGGGCTCGTCATCGATGCGGAGATCCGCATCTCGGTCATCGGCATCGAGCTCATCAAGATCGACGTGCGGATCGTCATCGCCAGCGTCGACACCTACCTGCGGTTCGCCGAAGCCTGCAACCGGCTCGACCTGGAAGGGGGCCCGGCCCAGCGTCCAGGTCTGCCCGATCTGATCGGTGACATGACCGGGGGCGGATCCGGGAACGAGACGCAGCGCACCAGTTCCACCCGTCGGCACGGCGGGTGACGGGTCACTGCTCCTGCCCCGCCCTGCCCCGCGCGGTGCTTCCAATGACGTGAGCACCCCCCCCGTAAGCACCCCCGTGAGGCGTTTTCGTGGGCCAGCGATGAGTTTTGCCGCCTGCTTCTGTCTGACCTGGTGAACGCCAAGGGAAGCAGAGGCAAGCCATGGGCGATTCCGCCTGCGCTTCTGATCGAAAACTCCTGAACAGGTGGTATCCGAGATGGACGAGCAGTTCACCGCGACCCTGCAGAAGAGCCCGAACAAAGGGGGCTGGACCTACGTCGTGTGGCCCCGGTCGGTTGAGTACTTCGGCACCCGCGGCCTGGTGAAGGTGCGGGGCACGATCGACGGCCATCCGTTCCAGAGCTCGTTCATGGCTCTGGGGAACGGCACGCACAAACTGCCCGTGAAGGCGGACGTACGCAAGGCGATCGGCAAGGAAGAAGGCGACGCCGTGACCATTCGCCTGAAGGAGCGGATGGACGCCACACCTTCTTGAAACAATCACGGAGAGTCACGACAGCGGAGAGAGTGAACCGTACCGTCCCCGGCGCCGGGGCTGCGGTAGTGCGTAGCCGTCCCACAGCACGTCGGCCGACAGGGGGCCCTCGGGCCGCTCGTTCGCGAACCGGATCTCGCACGTGGCCCAGTAGTCGTCGAGGAGATGCAGTAGCCCGAAGGTCAACCGCAGCTGGTCGGCGGCACTCGGATCTTCGGTGAACACATCGCTGGCCCACGTATGCGCCACGGAACTGCCGTCTTGGGTCCTCAGGGAAGGAACATCACTGCCGGGAAGGCCGGGGACGGGCCGTCGAGCAGGTGGCTGCGGCGCTGACGCAGGTGTTCGTCGAAGAACGCGAGCGGATACGCCTGCTGGATCTTCATCGCCTGCGCGGGGTCGAGGGTGCCGATCGTGTCCTGGAGTTGTTCCTTGCTCCATCCGTACAGCTTTGCCACCTGCGGGAAGAGTGCCTCGTTGTCGCCGTAGGAGATGTGAGCGGCGCCCCGCGCCTGAATGTCCAGCCGCCAGCCCCGCAGGTGCGACCAGAAGGCGGCGGCCTCAGGGACCGTGGCCCGGGTGAACTCGGCCGACATCATCATGAACGGCCGGTGCAGGTCGCCGGCCAGCGGCGGCTTCATCTGCATGGGGCCGTCCAGGCTCAGCCCGGCCCGGATGCGCTCGTCCGCGAGCATGGCGCAGGCGGTGGCCGTCCCACCCTTGGACCAGCCGAACACCCCCATGCGCCGCACGTCCAGGGAGCCCCGCAGTCCGGCCGGAAGCTTTCTGTGGCCGGCGTCGGGATTGCGCCCGGCGGCGAGCTGCTCGACGCAGTCCAGGACGAACCGCAGGTCAGCGGCGAAGTCCCCGGGCAGGGTCGGCGCCTGCCTGTCGTCGAGCGGGACGGCGATACGGCCGTCGGGGTACTGGGTGTAGGTGTCGTACTGGTGGGCCACCGTCACCACCGCGTACCCGTGGCTGGCGAGCTCCTGGACCATGACGGTGTGGTCGCCCTGGTGGCTGTGCGCGCCGTGTGAGAACACGACGACGGGCAGCGGAGTTCTCGTTCGGTGCACCGGAGCACCCACGCGGCCGGCGGTCAGCGGCCCCAGCGGGGCCAGATCGCTGAACCCGGCGTCGGTGAGGAACGCCTGAAGAGCGCCGGCCGGCATCCAGGGCGCCACCGGATACCGTCGGGCATCCCGTGCGGGGTACCAGACCGTGGCCATCAGCTCGCGGTAGTGGCCGGGGCCCGCGATGTCGTCCGGGCGTGACCGGTCGATGAGGTGCAGTGGGATCGTGCCCACCGGGTACGGCCCCCTGGGCCCCGGCAGCACCAACCGCCTCGCGCCCGGCCCGGCCCACGCGGAGCCGGCAACGCCGGCGAGTGGTACGGCCGCCCCGGCGGCCAGGGCAGCTCCCAGGATGTGGCGGCGTGTCAAGCCTCTCCGGTGGATGAACGGCGTGGTGGTCATGGGCCCTCCCCTGGTGACGGATCGTCAACCGTGCCCCGCGGCCGACCCGCGGGCACAGGACGACGCTGTCACGTGCCCCGCCCCCGCGGCATCGGTCCGTCGATCACCTGCACACAGATCGCATCAGCCCGCGGGCGTACGTCCCGGGGCTGATCCAGTCGGCATGACGCGGAAGGCATGCCTTCGCGACACGCCTTCACGCCATGCCTTCACGAGTGGACGATGGTGTCCGCCGGGGCCCGGGGAGGTACGCTGCCGGGCCCCGGCGGGGTGCGGTGCGCCTACAGCGCGGGGTAGGCGTTCTTCATGAGCTCCTGGAACTGTGCGGAGAACCAGTGGCCGGATACCGGTGCGTTGGGCAGCGCCCCGGACATGTTGTTGTTGTTGCGCGGGTTACCGGTGTACGTGGGGTCGCACATGCGGTCGAAGCCCTTGCCCTCGTCGTTGTCGATGGCCTTGCTCGAACCGTCCGACTCCCCCGGCGGCTTCATCCACACGTAGGCGTCGATCCCGGTGGCCGGGTTGGCCTGCGGCCGTTCGCCGAGGCCGGCGCCGGACTGGTTGCACCAGTTGCCGAGGTGGATGCGGCGGTCGTAGCGCCCGCCGTTCACATAGGTGTCGACGTCCGTGGTGGCGCCGGGTCCGGCGGGCCGGGCGGTGCCGCCCCAGCCGTTGCGGGACGTGTCGATCAGCATGCCGAGGTTCTGGTCGAAGCCGAGCGAGACCAGCTTGGTGCGCATGGCCTGGGCGTAGGACAGCTCATCGGTGTAGCGGTTCCAGTCGACCCACTTGGACTCGCGCACCGACTTGCCCGCGACGTTGTCGCCGATGGCGAAGTTGTTCTCCTTGAGTGCGCTGTAGTTGGCCGTGTTCACGATGAAGCCGTGCACGTCGGACAGCTTCGCGCCGTTGCCGGAGGCGGCCGCCTTGAACAGGTCGGCGGAGGCGCCGAAGTTGTCGTCCCAGCCGAGCCAGCCGTGGTGGCCCGCGTCGATGTAGTTGTAGACGTTCTTGATGTCACCGAGCTTGTCGAGGGCGTAGCCGACGCCCTTTTGGTAGTTGCCGTTGGCCTTCATCACGTCGCAGTTGGGTGTGGCCGTGGGGCGGCCGGAGACGTTGGTGACGAGGTTGGGCAGCGAGTCGATCTCGATGGTGGTGACGATGCGCAGGTCTGCGTACTTGGGGTCGGCGAGGATCGCGGCGATGGGGTCGATGAAGTCCGTCTTGTACTTGTCGATCTCTGTGGGGCCGAGTTCGCCGTTGGAGGCCAGAGCGGCGCAGTCGCGGCCCGGCAGGTCGTACACGACGAGCTGGACGACTTGTTCACCGCTGCCCTTCTGGGCCAGGGCCGCGTCCAGGTGGTCGCGCAGGCCCATGCCGTCGCCCACGCCGTTGATGGCGGCGATGCGGTCGAGCCAGACACCGGTGGGCTGGTCGGCGATGCGGGATCCGCCGGGTTCGGCCTTGGCCTTGGCCGACCACTCCGGATTCACGTACACCTTGGCTCCGGCGTACGGGTTGTCGACGCGGTCTCCGGGCTCGGTCGGGTCGGTGGGGTCGGTCGGGTCCGTGGGATCGGTGTCCCCGTTACAGGTGACGCCGTTCAGTTTGAAGGTGGTGGGCATCGCGTTGCTGCCGCTGTAGGAGGCGTTGAAGCCGAAGGAGGCGGAGGCGCCGGTGGCCAGGGTGCCGTTGTAGGAGGCGTTCTTGGCGGTGACGGCGGCGCCGGACTGGGTGATGCCGGCGTTCCAGCCGTTGGTGACCTTCTGGTTGCCCGCGTAGGACCAGGTGAGGTCCCAACTGTTGATTGCCGCGCCGTTGTTGGTGACGGTGACGGCGGTGGTGAAGCCGCTGTCCCACTGGTTCTGCACTTTGTAGTCGACGCTGCAGGCCGGGGCCGCGGCCCCGACGTCGGGCTGTGCGACGGCGGTGCCGGCGCAGGCAGCGCCGGTGAGGGCGAGGGCGGTGAGCACGGCGGTGCCTGCTCTCGATCTGATACGGCTCATGGTGTGGGGTGTCCCTTTCCTGAGGTGAGGAGGGTGAAGCGGGGCGGGGTGGTCGTGCGGTGCGGGGCGGTCATCCGTTCACGGTGCGCAGGTGGTCGCGCAGGCCGGTCCCGAACGCGGTCGGTGTGCCGTCGTAGGAGCTGATGAGGGACGGTCCGGAGGAGCAGTCCCAGGTGTTCCAGGTCCAGCCGAGGTAGGACTGCTTGCGGTCGTCGAACCACTTCATGACGCGGTCGATGAACCCGTGCGAGCAGGTGTTCTCACCGATCTCCCCTGCCACCAGCGGTACTTGGGCGGCGACGGGCGCGAGTGTGGAGTCCCAGCAGCTCTCGGTGGAGCAGGCGTTGAAGTTGTAGACGTGCCAGGCCGCGGCGAGATTGCCGGCCGGGTCGGACGGCCGGTGGGCGAGCCATTGGCCGAGGTCGTTGGAGTAGGCGAGGCCGCCCGCGAGGATCACGTTCTTGGCGCCCGTGGCGCGGACGGAGTCGACGAGGTCCTGCATGCCGGCGACTTCGTAGCCGATGCCGGGGCAGGTTCCGCCGTCCTTCCAGCAGGCCCACGCATCGTTGATGTCGGAGGTCGCGCGGTCCGGATACGGCTCGTTGAAGAGGTCGAAGACGACCGTCGGATCGTCCTTGAAGGTGCTTGCGACCGAGGTCCAGAAGTCGGGTGCGTACCGGGCGTCCGGCATCGGCTTCTGGCAGGTGGCGTGGATGTCCGCGCAGCCGGCCGAGTTCCCGGTGTACTGGCCATAGGACCAGTGCATCTCCAGGATCGGCGTCATGCCGTGGGCCTTGACCTTGGTGACCAACTCCTTGATGGCGGACTGGTAGTTGCTGCCCGCGTATTCGGGTTTGATGTTGTCGAGGCCGAGCCAGCACTCCTCGTTGAGCGGGATGCGGACGGCGTTGGCCTTCCAGTCGGCGATGGCTGCGACGGATGCGTCGTCGACCGGGCCGTCGAAGATTCCGTGGCCCTGTACGCACATGAACTCGGCGCCGGAGCGGTTCACGCCGAGGATCCGGCGGGTGGCACCGGAGGCGTCGACGAGCTTGTTCCCGGAGACCTTCAGGGCCGGGGCCTCGCCTTCGCCGCCCGGATCGGTCGGGTCCGTGGGGTCGGTGGGATCGGTCGGGTCGGTGACGTCGGTGTTGCAGGTCGTGCCGTTCAGCTTGAAGGCCACGGGAGCGGAGTTGGTGCCCGACCGCGATCCGATGAACCCGGCCGAGACGCTTGCGCCGGAGGCAAGCGCACCGTTCCAGGACTCGTTGGCGGCGGTCACCGACGCCTGGGACTGGGACCACTTCGCGGACCAGCCCTGGGTGACCTTCTGTCCGTCGGCGAAGGCGAAGGACAGGCTCCATCCGTCCTTGGCCGCGCCGTGGTTGGTGACCTTCACGGCGGCCTGGAAGCCGCCGTCCCACTGGCCGGTGACGGAGTACTCCACCGAGCATGCGGGGGCGGCCGCGGACGCGGCGTCGGTCATGGGGACGAGCGTGGCCGCCGAGACGGCGCACGCGAGCAGGATTACGTGTAACGCGTGACGCGGGGGGTGGCGCATGAGCGACTCCTTGCAGCTCTGGCGCGACCGGCACAGGGCCGTCGCGTCGACTGATGGAACCGCTCCCACTGGTTGCTGGTGGACTGTAGAGAATGAACTGCCGTCAAGCAACAGAGGCGTTGGGAATTCCCTGCTGTCGAATTAATTCGACTCTTCAAGCCTCTTGACCCCTATTTCCTCCGTCCCCATTCTTGGGAGCGCTCCCACTGGTTCACAGGTTGTGACGCCCACATCACAACGCCACCCCTCGCTCTCCGAACCGCAAGGAGGAACCAGGGCATGCCACAAAGACGGGCCCGGCGGCTGTGGACCGCTGTCGCGGCCACCCTGGCACTACCGCTCGCCACGCTTACCGCTCTTCCCACCACCGCCGACGCAGCGGCAGTCGAATGCAGCGTCGACTACAAGACCAACGACTGGGGCTCCGGCTTCACCGCCGATCTGACGATCACCAATCGCGGCGCCACGGCGATCGACGGCTGGACCCTCACCTACACCCACAGCGGCAATCAGAAATTGGCCAACGGCTGGAACGCGACCTGGTCGCAGTCCGGAAAAGCGATCACCGCGAAAAGCCTCGCGTACAACGCGAAGATCGCGCCCGGCGCCGCCGCCACCGCGGGCGCGCAATTCACCTACAGCGGCGCGAATGCAGCGCCCACCGATTTCGCGGTCAACGGCACCACATGCGCGGGCGCCCATCAGCCGCCGATCACGGTACTCACCAGCCCGAAGGCCGGAGCCGTCTACTCGGCCGGCGACGCCGTCCCGCTCGCCGCCACCGCGGCGGCAGCCGACGGAGCGAGCGTCGACAAGGTCGAGTTCTACGACGATTCGACCCTGCTCGGCACGGACACCACCGCGCCGTACGGGCTCAGCGCGGACACCCTGGCGGCCGGAACGCACTCCCTGTACGCGAAGGCGTACGACAGTCAGGGCGCGTCCGGCGAATCGACACCGGTCGGCATCACCGTCGCGGCGGGCCCTGCCCTGGTCGCCACCCCCTCCCACCTCGGCGTCCAGCAAGGCACGTCGGGCACCTTTGATGTGAAGCTGTCGACCCAGCCGGCGTCGAACGTGACGGTTGCGGTGGCCCGCACGAGCGGCAACACGGGCCTGTCCGTCTCCTCCGGCGCGAGCCTGACCTTCACGCCGTCGAACTGGAACACGGCACAGAAGGTGACGATCGCGGCCGACGCCTCCGGCACGGGCGCGGCCACCTTCGGCGTGACGGCCCCGGGCCACACCAAGGCCGCGGTCACCGTCACGCAGCTCGCCGCGTCCAAGACGTACGACGCCCGCTTCCTCGATCTCTACGGGAAGATCACCAACCCGGCGAACGGCTACTTCTCGCCGGAGGGCGTTCCCTACCACTCGGTCGAGACGCTGATCGTCGAGGCACCGGACCACGGCCACGAGACGACGTCGGAGGCCTACAGCTACCTCCTGTGGCTCCAGGCGATGTACGGCAAGGTCAGCGGCGACTGGTCGAAGTTCAACGGGGCGTGGGGCCTCATGGAGAAGTTCATGATCCCCACCCACGCGGACCAGCCGACGAACTCCTCCTACAACGCCTCGAAGCCCGCGACGTACGCGCCCGAACACGACCTGCCGTCCCAGTACCCGGCGAAGCTCGACCCGTCGGTCTCCGTCGGCAGCGACCCGATCGCGGCAGAACTCAAGAGCGCCTACGGCACCGACGACATCTACGGCATGCACTGGCTGCAGGACGTCGACAACATCTACGGTTACGGCAACGAACCCGGCAAGTGCGAGGCGGGCCCGAGCGCCACCGGCCCCTCCTACATCAACACCTTCCAGCGCGGCGCGCAGGAATCGGTGTGGGAGACGGTGCCGCAGCCCACCTGTGATGCCTTCAAGTACGGCGGCAAGAACGGGTACTTGGACCTGTTCACCGGTGACGCGTCCTACGCCAAGCAGTGGAAGTTCACCAACGCCCCGGATGCTGACGCCCGTGCGGTGCAGGCCGCCTACTGGGCCAACGTGTGGGCCAAGCAGCAGGGCAAGGGCTCCGACGTCTCAGCCACCGTCGGCAAGGCCGCCAAGATGGGCGACTACCTGCGGTACTCGATGTACGACAAATACTTCAAGAAGGTCGGCAACTGCACCGGGCCGACGACCTGCCCGGCCGGCACCGGCAAGGACGCCTCGCACTACCTGATGTCCTGGTACTACGCCTGGGGCGGCGCGACCGACACCTCGGCGGGCTGGTCCTGGCGCATCGGTTCGAGCCACACGCACGGCGGCTACCAGAACCCCCTCGCCGCCTACGCGCTCTCCTCATCCGCCGACCTGAAGCCCAAGTCGGCGACGGGGCAGGCGGACTGGGCCAAGTCCCTGGACCGGCAACTTGAGTTCTACCGCTGGCTGCAGTCGGACGAGGGCGCCATCGCGGGCGGCGCGACGAACAGCTGGGGCGGCAGCTACGGCACCCCGCCGTCCGGCACGCCGACGTTCTACGGCATGCACTACGACGAGGCACCGGTCTACCACGACCCGCCGTCGAACCAGTGGTTCGGCTTCCAGGCGTGGTCGATGGAACGCGTCGCCGAGTACTACAAGGAGTCGGGCGACGCCGACGCCAAGGCGGTCCTGGACAAGTGGGTCGACTGGGCCCTGTCC
Source organism: Streptomyces sp. NPDC002853 (assembly GCF_053591915.1). Lineage (NCBI taxonomy): Bacteria > Bacillati > Actinomycetota > Actinomycetes > Kitasatosporales > Streptomycetaceae > Streptomyces > Streptomyces sp. NPDC002853. The sequence goes on from NZ_JBSFUS010000014.1 coordinate 101,734, forward strand.
AAGACGACCATCAACCCCGACGGCACGTTCCGTATCCCCTCCACGCTCCAGTGGTCGGGCAAGCCCGACACCTGGAACGCCTCAAATCCCGGCGCGAACACGGGCCTTCACGTCACGGTCGCCGACTACACCAACGACGTCGGTGTCGCGGCGGCCTACGCCAAGACCCTGACGTACTACGCCGCCAAGTCCGGTGACACGCGGGCGAAGACGACGGCGAAGGCGCTGCTGGACGGCATGTGGGAGCACAACCAGGACGCACTCGGCGTCGCCGTGCCCGAGACCCGGGCCGACTACAGCCGCTTCGACGACCCGGTCTACGTGCCGAGCGGCTGGACGGGCACGATGCCCAACGGCGACAAGATCGACTCCTCGTCGACCTTCTCCTCGCTGCGCTCCTTCTACAAGGACGACCCCAACTGGTCCAAGGTCGAGGCCTACTTGGCGGGCGGGGCGGCGCCGACGTTCACCTACCACCGGTTCTGGGCCCAGGCGGACATCGCGCTCGCCATGGGTTCGTACGCGGAGCTGCTCGAGTAACGCCCCGCTGACGGCAACTCCGTGCACACCGGGCCGGGCAGGGCCCCCTCCCCGGGGCCTTGCCCGGCCCTCGCCCCTGCTGATCGGCTTGCGCCAAATGGTGTCGCCGGCCCCCTGATAGAGATAGACCACTGACATCGGCCAAAGGGGGCTGCGGCATGGGCATCAGAGGGACCGCGTTCAGCGCGCTGGGCATCGGCGCGAACTGGGAGTTCACCAAGTCGGACAGGTTGATCGCGCAGCAGGTCATGGATTTCCTGGCCGATCGACGCGTCCTGACCATCGGGGTCGGGCGCCCCGAGATCGAAGCCGCTTCCTGCCTCGCCTCGGCGTCCCAGTGCAGGCAGCGGCTCTCGGAGTTCCTCGAGCAGATCCACAAGCCCAAGAGCCATCTGCGGACCTGGCTGCGCGCTCTGCGCACCGCGTTCACCGACTTCATCGAGACCGGCGGTCATGAGGGCCGGCGCTTCGCGAGCGACGTCGACGGCCATGAGGTGTTCAACCAGGCCTTGTCCGACCTGCGAGAGCAGGTACGCCAGGAGGCCGCCGCGGTGAGCACCCGGTACAAGCTCACCGGCCTGATTCTCCCAGCCGGAAACCAACGGCGGGAGGAATAGCTGCAGCAGTAGCCGGCCGCTGCGGCGGGCGGTTGCCGGGGACGTGCACGGTCTGCTCGGCCAGGTCGGTGGTGATCTGGCCGGTCACGGGCGGTCGTGGAGCGTGACCTGGTAGCCGTCGGGGTCGGCGAAGGTGAAGGTCCGGCCGAAGGGGCCATCAACCGGCGGGGAGACGATGGCGTGTGCGTCGGCGACCAGGGCGTCGTGGATGGCCTGGACATCGGTGGCGTGGAGCCAGATCGCGGCGCCTATGCCGGGCTGGGCAACCGATGCGAGATCGGTGCCGGGGACGACATCCCGGAGGGCGAACGCGATCGGCTTCGTGTCGAAGACCACCGCGTGCGGGGGCCCGGTCTGCGCACGGACCAGGCCCAGGTACTGCTCGTAGAACGCCTGCGAAGCGTCGAGGTCGCGTACCTGGAGGGAGAGGAAGTCGGGGCCGGTGACGGGCATGAGGATGCTCCTACTCTTCGTGTCAGTTTTCTGACACGGGTCACTGTATGTCAGAATCCTGACATGAGCCAAGAAGGTGTCGGCGTCGACCTGGAAACGTCACTGGGCTACCTGCTCAAGGAGGCCTCCAGCGCCCTGCGCACAGCCATGGAGGAAGTGCTGCGCCCACTGGGAATGAGCGTCACGCACTACTCCTGCCTCGAGCTGCTGGCCCAACGGCCGGGCCTGTCGAACTCCGAGCTCGCGCGCGGCGCGTTCGTGACACGGCAGACGATGAACGTGCTGCTCCAGGCGCTGGAACGAGACGGCTACGTCAGCAGACCCGCACAGGCACCCGTCGGAAAGGCCCTCCCCACCCGGCTCACCCCCCGCGGGCGGCAAAGCCTTGCGAAGGCCACCGCAGCGGTCCGGTCCGTCGAGGTCAGAATGCTGGGCGGCCTGAGCGAGACCGAGCAGCGAAGCGCATTCCGGATCCTGCAGAACATGATCCATTCCCTGCATGACGTCCGTGACGGCACATAGCCCGCCATGCTGTCCGCGCGTAGGCGGTTTTTGATACGCGCACGATATGTGCCCGCTCGTACCATCGAGAGCATGCGCGTACTGATCGTCGAGGACGAGCCCTACATGGCGGAAGCCATCCGCGATGGCCTGCGCCTGGAGGCCATCGCGGCCGACCTCGCGGGCGACGGCGACAGCGCCCTGGAGATGCTGAGCATCAACAGCTACGACATCGCCGTCCTCGACCGCGACATCCCCGGCCCTTCCGGTGACGAGATCGCCAAACGCATCGTCGCCTCGAGCAGCGGGATGCCGATCCTCATGCTCACCGCGGCCGACCGCCTCGACGACAAGGCATCCGGCTTCGAACTCGGCGCCGACGACTACCTCACGAAACCATTCGAACTGCGGGAACTCGTCCTCAGGCTCCGGGCCCTCGACCGCAGACGTGCCCACAGCCGGCCTCCGGTCCGTGAGATCGCGGGGCTGCGGCTGGATCCATTCCGACGCGAGGTCTACCGCGACGGCCACTACGTCGCGCTGACGCGCAAGCAGTTCGCCGTACTCGAGGTCCTCATCGCCGCCGAGGGGGGTGTCGTCAGCGCCGAAGAACTCCTGGAGCGCGCGTGGGACGAGAACGCCGACCCGTTCACCAACGCCGTCCGCATCACCGTCTCGGCGCTGCGCAAGCGGCTCGGCGAACCCTGGATCATCGCCACCGTGCCCGGCGTCGGCTACCGCATCGGAGGCGACGGTGGATAGGTCTCCCGGCCTCAGCGTCCGCCTCAAGCTCACCCTCAGCTACGCCGGGTTCCTCATGCTCGCCGGTGCCTTGCTGCTCGCCGCCGTGAGCTGGTGGCTCCTGAAGGAGGGGTGGTTGCAGACCAACGAAGAGGGGTCGTGGAGAGCGACCCCGGGCACCACCTTCGTGCGCGGGTTCACACCCATCGCGGCCGCGGTCATGGTGTTCCTTCTGGTGTTCGGCCTCCTCGGAGGATGGGTCCTCGCCGGCCGCATGCTCGCCCCTCTGACCCGTATCACGGACGCCACCCGCACCGCCGCGACAGGGTCACTCGCACACCGCGTCCAGCTGCCCGGCCGCCAGGACGAATTCCGCGAACTCGCCGACGCCTTCGACGCGATGCTCGAACGGCTTGAAGCACACATCGCCGAGCAGCGGAGATTCGCGGCCAACGCCTCGCACGAACTACGCACACCACTGGCCATCACGAAATCACTTCTCGACGTGGCCCGCACCGATCCAGCTCACAACACCGGCGAAGTCCTCGCCCGCCTCCAAGCCGTCAATACCCGCGCGATCGACCTCACCGAAGCATTGCTCCTGCTCAGCCGAGCCGACCAGCGATCCTTCACCCGAGAACAGGTCGACCTGTCCCTCATGGCGGAAGAAGCCACCGAGACACTGCTGCCCCTCGCCGAGAAGAACGGCGTCACCATCGAAACCTGCGGCGACTTCACCCCCACGAGCGGATCGCCGACGCTTTTGCTGCAACTGACCATGAACCTCGTGCACAACGCGATCGTCCACAATCTGTCCGCACAGGGCAGGGTGTGGGTCACCACCACCAGCGCCCGACCCGGCACTGTGATGCTCACGGTGGAGAACACCGGCGAGCAACTGGCCCCACACCTGGTCCCGACGCTCACCGAACCTTTCCAGAGGGGCACCGAGCGCATCCACGCCGACCAGACGGGCGTCGGCCTCGGCCTGGCCATCGTCACCAGCATCACTCGCGCACACGACGGCACCCTTACCCTCACGCCGCGCGACACCGGCGGCCTGCGCATCACGGTGCAACTGCCCGTGCGTACGTCCCCTCGGTCGTGAATCAACTCAGGGGCACCCCAATGGTCTTGGGCCGGCCCGCCGGTGGCACCATCTGTGAAATGCCCCCTTCTCTACAGGTCGGCCCCTACACCGTCATCGCGCTGACCGACGGCGTGGGCCCCTTCTTCTCCCCGAGGTCGCAGGCGTTTCCCGCCGCCACCACCCAGCAGTGGGCGGCGGCCGACCAGTTCGACCCCGGAGCGCTCGACGCCGAGGGCCGCTGGCGGCTGCAGTTCCGCGCGTTCGCCATCCGCAGCGACCACGGGGTGACGCTGGTCGATGCGGGGATCGGCCCGGCCGACAGCCCGGCGGCCTCCTGGGCGCCCGTGCCCGGGGCGCTGCCGGCTGCGCTGGCCGCCGCGGACATCGAACCATCCGACGTCGACACCGTGGTGCTCACCCACCTGCACACCGACCACGTGGGCTGGGCCGTCCTCGGCGGCCAACAGCCGCGGCCCTTCTTCCCCAACGCCCAATACCTCTTGCAGCAGGCCGAACTCGACGCGCTCGAAGAAATCAACCCGCAACTGCGGTCCCACCTGATCGGCCCACTCCAGAAGACCGACCAGCTCCGTCTGCTCGACGGCGACGTTCCGCTGCCCGGCGGCGAACGCATCGTCGCCACACCCGGCCACACACCCGGCCACCAAAGCGTCCTCGTCACGGCCGGACACGAGCAGGTCGCCGTCACCGGTGACCTGCTCGTCCACGCGATCCAACTGCTCCACCCCGAACTCGCCTACGCCCACGAGATGAACCCGCACCAGGCAAGGTCCTCAAGGGAACAGGTCCTCCACAGCCCGGCCGCCACCCTCCACCTGGCGACCCCCCACCTGACCGAGCCGTTCATCACCCGCTGACCGCGCCGGCAAGGCCGGACCCTGCGGCAACGGCACTCACCGCCCGCCACGCGCACGCCCTGCGGCCATCCCAGGACTTGCTGCGCGTGCCGGTCGCCCCCCCCCCTCTCGGCCCCCTCGGCAGCTGACTACTTCGAGATCGCTCTACGGGACTGCAGTGCACCCGTGTGACGGAAGTATCCATAGGGTGTCCCCCATGCCTGCCACGCTGAGTTCCACGAAAACCGCCGCCGCGCTCCGCCGGTCGGCCCGGGTCAGCGCCGAGTTGCTGCTGGTCGTTGTGGCCGCTTCGGCCGCCCTGTGGGTGCTGGGTCGGATGTGGTCAGTGATCTGGCCGCTCATAGTGGGCCTCTTGCTCACCACTCTGACCTGGCCCCTCGCCCACTTCCTGCGCCGGCGCGGATGGCCTCCCGCCCTGGCCGCCTCGGTGGTGACCGTGTTGTTCCTCGTGGCCGCCGCGGGCATCGTGGCGCTGATCGCGGTGCCGGTGGCCTCCCAGTCAGGTGAACTGAGCGATGGCGTGGCCGAAGGCATCGAAAAGCTGCGCCACTGGGCCGCCGGGCCGCCCCTCAACATCGACGACGCCCAGATCTCGGGAGGAGTCGACTCGGCAACCGACCGGATCAAGGACAGCGTCGGCAGCATGGTCAGCACGCTGTTCACCGGAGTGAGCACCGTGCTGAACGGACTGATCACCGCGATCCTGGCCCTCTTCTTGATGTTCTTCTTCCTCAAGGACGGCCCCCGCTTCCTGCCCTGGCTCACCCGTCAGCTCCCCGGCCGGCTCGCCACCCACATCCCTGTCGTGGCCGCCCGCAGCTGGGACACTCTGGGCGCCTTCGTGCGCTCCCAAGCACTCGTCGGCCTGCTCGACGCCGTCTTCATCGGCCTGGGCCTGTGGATTCTGGACGTGCCCCTCGTCCTCCCGCTGGCCGTGCTGACCTTCATCACGGCATTCGTGCCGATCGTCGGCGCCCTGTTCGCCGGTGCGGTGGCCGTACTCATCGCCCTGGTCTCCAACGGCCTCACCGACGCGCTGATCGTGCTCGCCATCATCGTCGTGGTCCAGCAACTCGAGGGAAACGTCTTCCAACCGATCATCCAAAGCCGCGGGCTCGGCCTGCACGCAGCCGTGATCCTGCTGGCCGTCACGCTGGGCACCAATCTCGCCGGCGTCGTGGGCGGCCTGCTGGCCGTACCGGCAACCGCCGTGATCGCGGTGACCTGGAACTACCTGCGCGAACAGCTCAGCGACACACCACTGGAGCCCGACGCCGATGACACACCCCCGGGCGCCACAGCCACCTCGTAACTCCTTCTCGCGTAGCCGGATGTGATCCGCCGCCGGTCTGGCAGGTATCGGAGTGCGACACCTGGCGCGCTTTCGAGGCCAGATCGGCGGCCGTCCACGCCATGGCACGGCGCAGCGCCCTGGCCGAACGGGCCACGGGCGTGACGCGGCACGAGGGGCAGCGCAGGCACTTCCGCCTCCGCCTCCGCCTGCAGGCGCTGCCGCCTCCGTCCGCGGGAGGACGACACCACGTCAGCATCCGAAAACGCCTGCCTCCACCCGACGGCGACTACGGTTCCGGGTGTGACTGATCGTCAGAACACCGTGCCGGCCCGTCCCCGGGGTGGTTATCTCCGGGCCGCCGGGGCCTTCGCCGTGTGCATGGCCGGCACCACGCTCCCCACCCCGCTCTACGGCCTGTATCAAAACGAGCTCGGCTTCTCCGAGCTGATCGTGACGGTGGTCTTCGCCGTCTACGCATTCGGCGTGATCGGTGTCCTGCTGCTCGCCGGCAACGTCTCGGACACCGTCGGCCGCAGACCGGTCCTGCTCTGCGGACTGGTGCTCGCCGCGCTCAGCGCCGTGTGCTTCCTGTTGGAAGGCGGCCTGCCGCTCCTCTACCTCGGACGCCTGCTGTCGGGACTGTCCGCCGGGCTGTTCACCGGCGCGGCGACCGCGTACGTGATGGAGTGTGCCCCGCCCGGCAAGGAGGGGCGGGCCGCCTTCGCGTCGACCGCGGCCAACATGGGGGGCCTTGGCTGCGGCCCGCTGCTCGCGGGACTGCTGGCCCAGTACGCCCCGATGCCGCTGTCCCTGCCGTTCGTGGTGCATCTTGTCCTGGTGGGGCTCGCGTTCGCCATGATCTGGTCCCTGGCCGAGACCGTACGCGCCCCGCGGCCCCTGCATACGGCACGACCACAGGGACCCAGCCTGCCGCCGGAGGTGCGCAAGGTCTTCGTACCCGCCTCACTCGCGGCCTTCGTCGGCTTCTCCCTGCTCGGGGTGTTCACCTCGGTGTCCCCCGCCTTCCTCACCCACACCCTCGACGTCACGAACCTCGCCCTCGTCGGACTGATCGTCTTCCTTGCGTTCTTCGCATCCACCATCGGCCAGCTCCTGGTCAGCAGGATCGGTGTGGCACGGGCGCTGCCGCTCGGCTGCCTCCTGCTGATCGCCGGTCTGGGCCTGTTGGCGGGGGCGTTGGCCTGGGAAAAGCTCCCGCTGGTGGTGCTCAGCGCGCTGGTGGGCGGCGCGGGACAGGGACTTGCCCTACGGGCCGCGGTGAAGGGTGTCGCGGACGCCGCCCCCCAAGCGCATCGGGCAGGCGTCATCTCGTCGCTCTTCGTGGTCGCGTACACGGGCATCTCGATCCCCGTCATCGGCATCGGTGTGCTCTCCGAGCCACTCGGCCTCGAGGAGGCCGGGCTGGTCTTCATCGGCGTCATGGTGCTGCTCGCCGCTGCCGCCGGCACCTATCTGGTGCGGCGTCCGGCAGTGGGCGTACGCAACGGGGCTCCATGATTCCTCCTCGACACCTGCCGAGACCACTCAATGGGGCCTGGGTGGGGACAGCAACGCGGGCGTACTGAATCCCAACTCCTATCTCCGCTCGCACAGTTGGGTGCACTTGCACGGGAAGTCATCCGCGCCCCGCGGCCGACCCCGGACACCCCGCCACCACCCCGCCACGCGTGATCAGCGTTGCGCGGGGCACTCGTCGAGGAGCGGCGGAGCCACCGGAATCGCTGGTGGTTCGCCGTTCGTCGACAGGAGAAGACAGATGCTGGCATTCGCGGCGGCCGTGTTGTTCGTCATTGCCTTCCTCATCCAGGCAACAGAGACGTCGACGGAGGCAGTCTTCAGCCCGACAAGCCTCATGCTCGTCGGTCTTGCCCTTCTCGCTCTGCACTCCGGCGGCGTGGGGTCGGGCTGGTCCACACGTAGACGTGGACGTCGTCGCTGAGCCTTCGGGGACGCCCCTGACCGGGCCTCAGCGCCTTCGAGCAGCGATGAGGTGCTCCCCCGGATCGATCCGGTAGTGCTGTGATCGTGAGCTGCCGCCCCTTCACGGTTCGCGTCGAGCACGCGGACATCCCCGGCGGTGAACCCCTGTGCTCCCTGTATACCGGCGGGCATGCCCACCCGGGCCGAACGGTGGCCCGGGTGAGCCCACGCCGACGCCGCGCACCCCAGCCGAGCCGTGCGCCCGGTGGCGCGAACACCGCCGCCGGGGCCACTGGTCTGCCCCGGACGCTCCCTCAGGCAGGGACGAAGACGTCCTCGTGGGCCCCGTCGAGGATGAACCCGTTGTCGAAGCGGACCCGCACGCTCACGCGAAGTCCCCGTTCCTGGTAGGCAGTCCATGCGGGTTCCAGGGCGCCGACCTTCTCTTCGAGCTGCCTCCTGCTCTCCGTGGGCATCTCGCGCCCGAAGGCGTCGAGCAGCGACTTGAGCCGCTCGTACTCGCGCACGTCGTCGCTCTCGTCCTGGAGGCCGACCACGTGCTCGACGGTCCCGCCGGTGCCTGCCGCCAGGGAGAGGAACCCGATGACGACCCCTGACACCTCGGCCGAATCGGTCAGCCGGGTGTCCGCTGCCAGCATCACCCGCTGGCCTTCCTTCAGAGTCATCTGCTCCCCATCTCCCCTGTGTCGGCCGCGTCCGCGCGGTGCAGGAACGCCTCGACGAGGCGGTCGGTGAAAGCCTGGTCGACGGGTTCCGCCGTCACCAGGACGCGGTGGTAGACCGGTCCCACGAGCTGGTCGATCTCCGCTGCGATGTCGAGTCCGGCGGCGAGCTGACCGCGTTCCGTCGCGCGTTCCAGCGGGAGTCGGTCGCGTCGGCGCTGTTCGTCGAGGTAGCCGGACCGCAGGGCCGCGGCGAACGCGGGATCGTGCTGGGCGTGTCCGACGAGGGCCTTGAAGACGGCGCCCGCGTCGGACCGGGTGAGGAACAGGGCCAGTTGGCGCAGGTGGTCGCGCAGGTCCCGGGCCAGGTCGCCGTGGTCCGGCGGTGCCAGGGCTTCGGCCGCGTCCTGGAGGAAGGCGTCCAGAAGGATGTCGGTCTTGGTCTTCCACCAGCGGTAGACGGTCTGCTTGGCGACACCCGCCCGGGCGGCGATGCCCTCGATGGTGACGCCGATGAAGCCCTTCTCGACCAAGAGGTCGTCGGCCGCCTCAAGCACTGCCTGCCGGGCCTGTTCGCTGCGGCCGTGCCTGTTGCCGTGGTGGCGTGCCGCCGGTTTTGGCCCGGCCGCCGCAGCGGCCGTGCTTCCTCGTTCCATGTCTGCCTCCTGAGGTCAGAGTAGGCCAGAACCGCTAGACGCTACGCAACGGTGCGTCTAGTCTAGGTTTCATGTCACCCACCAACACCCTCGAAGACCCCCGCGTCGCCTCCGCCCTCGACCGGATGTTCCGCCACGCCGAGCAGGACGAGGAGACCGGCAGGCGGATCCGGGCGGCACTGCTCCCGGGTTCCGCGCCCCTCGGCCCGCAGGAGCAGGCCGACGCCAAGGCGGAGGTGTACATGCCGATTTCGGCCCAGGGCGGCCGCCTCCTCTACAACCTGATCCGGGCCGTCCGCCCCGCCACCGTCGTCGAGTTCGGCACGTCCTTCGGCATCTCCACGCTCCATCTCGCCGCCGCGGTGCGCGACAACGGGACGGGGCGCGTGATCAGTACGGAACTGAGCGCCGCGAAGGCCGCGGCCGCCCGCCGGACGTTCGCCGAGACGGGTCTCGACGACCTGATCACCGTCCTCGAAGGAGACGCCCGCGACACCCTCGCCACAGTCGCCGGCTCCGCGGACTTCGTCCTCCTCGACGGCTGGAAGGACCTGTGCCTGCCCGTCCTGCGACTCCTCGAACCACGCCTCGCGCCCGGCACCCTCGTCGTCGCCGACGACGTCGATCTGGAGGACCTCGCGCCCTACCTCGACTACGTCCGCGACCCCCGGAACGGCTACCAGAGCGTCACGTTTCCCGTGGAGGACGGAATGGAGATCAGCTGCCGCCTTTGAACCCGTGTGACGTCGTGATCAGTTACGGGTGTCGCCTTCGTCGTGGGGGGTGCGACCCGGTAGCCATTGCCCGTGGCGCGCAGGCAACCAGTGCCGGGAGATGGCCGCCCACTCTGGATCGACGGCCTACTCAAGACCGCTGACTGATCACGACATCACTCAGGCTCTAGGACGCCGCGGTGTACGTGACCGCGGTGTCCTTGCACTGGCCGGAGGCGAAGACGGCGATGGCATCCATCTCGGCCGGATCAGCGGCCAGGTCCCAGCGCAGCTTCGTGGCCACCCACTCCGAGACGTAGCGGCAGTGCGCGGCCGGCAACGGCGGCAGCCACTGGGCAGGGTCCTGGCTCGCCTTGGCACGGTGAGTACGGGTGGTGACCGCGACCAGGGAGGCCGGGGCTCCCAGGTCGTTGGCGTAGGCCTCGCGCCGGTCCTCACTCCACTGGGATGCGCCCGAATCCCACGCCTCGGCGAGGGGGACCATGTGGTCGACGGCGACCTTGCCGGTGTCCTCGACTTCTTGGGCGTCGTAGTACGACAGCCACTCACCGCCGGAGAGTTCGCAGCGCGCACCGACGGACGGCGCCTCGGCGGCCTCGGCGATCAGCACCTCGGCGCGGGTGTCGCAGCCGTCGTCCTTCTCCGCCCCGGCATTCCAGTGCTTGAACGCAGCGCGGGCATAGCCCTGACGGCGCTCGTCGGAGACCGGGAGACGGTGCACGGCGTCGGCCAGGGTCGTGGTCTGGGGGTCAACGGTCTGGGGGTCAACGGTCTGCGCCCGCGCCTGCGTCGGCGCGAAAGCCGGGGCGAGGAGCGGGACAAGGGACAGCGTGAGCGCGGCGAAACCGCGGGCAACGTTTTTGATCACCCTGGCAGCGTCCACCGCTCCCGGGCGCGGCCTGCGGGCGCGCGCCGAAGCCTCAGCCAAGTGGAGAAGGAAATTCACCGCAGAAACGTTCGCCCGCCGAAGCAGGGCCGCGCGGCCAGAAAATCGTTCAGCCACCAGCGGTGGTGCCGTGCACGGTGAAGCCGGGCAGGCGAGGTCGCGTATTCCGTCCGCAACTAACGTGCGCCGGCGGGTACCCGGGACGAGACCTCGGCCGGCGCCCCCCCTGCGCGCAGTGCCAGGCCGGGATGTTGGGCGAAGACAGAAGAGACCTTGCAACGGAGAGGATCTGAGAGATGTACGCAGGAGTCGTGGCAGCCCCCGGCGGTGGACCCGACGGTCCCCCATGGCTCGGGATCGCCTTCGGCGTGATCGTGGTCGTCGGAGCCGTGTTCTTCGCGGTGAGCCTCTTGCGAGGCCGCGGGAAGTAGGAGAGACGGGAAAGAGGGAGAAGCGGGAAGGAGGGTGGCGCACACCGGTACCTAGACGATGATCCTCACTGCTGCGCGCAGCACCATCGCGGCCCACGGCAGCCCCCCCGTGATCGCGGCCCTCGCCGCGATTGCCGTCAGCTCACATGGTCACGACGATCTTGCCCCGGGGGTGGCCCGTCTCCAGGTGCTCGATGGCGGCGACGGCTTCAGCGAGCGGGTAGGTGCGGTCGATGGCCGGTGCGATCGTGCCGTTCTCGGAGAGCTGCTTGAGGGCCAGCAGATCCTCGTGACGGACCCTCGCGATCAAGCTGCTCAGTGTCTGACCGCGGAAGGGTGAGAGTGCGTAGCCGCCGAGCTGGCGGCCCAGGCCGCCCACCCAGTCCCCGCCGCCTTCGCCCCCGACCATCACCAGGACGCCCCTGGGGGCCAGTACGCGGCGCAGCAAGGACAGCGGGCGGTTGCCGGCGGTGTCCAGGATGATGTCGAACAGCTGCTGGGCGTCGGTGATCTCTCCGCTGGTGTAGTCGATGACGTGGGTGGCGCCCAGGGCCCGCACGAAGTCCGCCCTGCCCGGGCCGCAGACGGCGGTGACCTCAGCCTTGTACGAGACGGCAAGCTGGACGGCATAGGTTCCGACGCCGCCGGAGGCGCCGATGATCAGGATCCTCTGTCCTGGTTTCGGGCGCGCCTTGCCGCTCAGGGCCTGGTGGGCGGTGACGCCGGAGACGGGAAGAGCCGCGGCTTGTGCGAAGGTGAGGTTGCCGGGCTTGGGCGCGAGCTTGTCGGCCCTGGCGCAGGCGTACTGGGCCAACGAGCCGTCGCCGCTGCCGAAGACCTCCTGCCCCGGCTTGAAGCGCGTCACCTTCGCACCGACCGTCTCGATCACTCCGGCGAGATCCCAGCCGCGGACCGGGTTCTTGGGCCTGCGCAGTCCCAGAGCGATGCGGGCGATGTAGGGCTTGCCGGTCATGAGGTGCAGGATGCTCGGGTCCACCCCCGCGGCATGCACCTGGACCAGCACTTCGTTGTCCTTGGGAAGGGGACGATCGATGTCGCGAAGTTCCAGGCCGTGCGTGGTGCCGTAGGAGTCTTGGGCGATGGCCTTCATGGGCCCTCCTGGTGGGGAGACTGCCCCGAGCATCGCGCCGGGTCGACCTGATGACCAGCCTCCGAGCGGCCCGATGGCTCCCAAGAGTCGTCACAGCTGACGTCCCTCACACAATCAACGACCGTCCATCCACTGCTACCTGGGCGTCTGCTGGTTCCGGAAACCGGCGGCGCGGCGCCGATCCTGCTCGCACCCTCTGGCTTCAGAACAGGCCGACAGAAAGGACGTCCAGAGCGGCCAGCGGCCCCGCCACCCCGATGACCGCCAATGCCACGGTCATGGCGAGGGACAGAAGGCAGACGAGGACGGCGAAGATCAGTGTTCCGGCAGTTCGGCTGCCTACCTGGGCGATCTGCCCGGCAGCCGTCGGATCGTAAAGAATCCTCACCTGCTCCGCGGACTCGTAGTGGTCCGTCAGTTGCCGGGTCCGGCCGTCGATGTCGGTGAACTCGTAGGTGCCGGAGTGCAGCTTGCGCCCCTCTACGAGGATGCCGCAGGTACGGAGCCGCCACGTCTCGCGGATCATCTCCCACCCCGCGCGCACGCCGTGGCGCAACGGAACCGCGACAGCGCCGATCAACCAGCACGCCAGGGCCGCGTACCACTCGACCGCACCACAAATGCCGGAGATCAGCATCGTCGCCGCTGCCAGTACGTAGAGCGACACCGAGCAACGCACGGCGGCGCGACGCCAGTCACCGGCCGGCTTCGCCACCGATGACCGCGTCACCGACAGGGCTCCGTCTGACCGGGGTTGTGTCGCGTCGCGAACTGGCAGGGCCTGCCTCAGCGTCTGGGCAAAGGCGAGCACAGCAGGAGTGCTGCGGCTGAACACCGTCATGGACTCCCGATCACCCGCCTCCGGCGCGGTGAGGACCACCACAAGCCGACGCCCCTTCGGACCCTTGATGTCCACCCGCTCGATCGCGGCAACCGGTACACGCCTCTCGGATCCCCGTGACCGCACGATCAGAACACCCTGCTCCAGCCGGGTCACAGAGCCGCGACGCCGCCCGGGCAGGATCACCGGAGAGGTGACCTTCGAGGCCTGGTTCGTGTCCGCAGCCGCGCCCGCAGCCGCAGCCGCCGCTGATATAGCGTCTGAGGTCATTCGGGCAGACTAGAGCGTCTTGCGGGAGTGTGTGGTGGGGGCGGCGAAGCGGAGAAGTTATTGCGGGCCGACCGGCTTTTGCGGCGTCGGAGCTGCAGCGGACGTGGGGGCGGTTCCTGCCGGAGCCATGCGGCGCAGCAGGAAGCCGGTGGCCAGGGCCATGGCGAACATCAGTACCGCGTACACCGCCGAGGGGATCGCCATGCGGGTGCTGTCCAGGAGTGAGGGGCTCAGGGCGATCGCCATGGACAGCGTCGTGTTGTGCATGCCGATCTCGAAGCAGGTGGCCACGGATTGCCGGTGATCGCCGCGGACCAGCCGGGTCGCGCCGTAGCCGACGCTCAGGGAGATGACGCCGAAGAGGAAGGTCACCAGGCCCACGTCGGCGAGGTAGCCCAGCACGTTCTTCCGCTCGGCGGCGAGCGCCGCGATGATGATCCCGACGAGGGCGGCCACCGCCGTCACCTTCACCACCCTGGTGGAACGCTCGGCGAAATCCGGTCGGCGGTGTCGCACCAGCATCCCGGCCGCCACCGGCACCAGTACCACCAGGAACACCTGCAGTGTCTTGTCGAACCGCAGACCCAGCGCCTCGTCCGTGCCGCTCATGAAGTGGTTCAGGGAAAGATTCACCACGATTGGCAGCGTCACGACCGCGATCACCGAGTTGATGGCCGTCAGCGTCACGTTCAGGGCGACGTCACCGCCGAAGAGGTGGCTGAAGATGTTGGCCATGGTGCCGCCGGGAGATGCCGCGAGCAGCATCATGCCGACCGCCAGCGCGGGGCCCAGGTCGAAGGCGAGGACCAGGCCCAGACAGGCGGCGGGCAGCAGGACGAGCTGGCAGAAGAGCGCGCAGGCCACCGGCCGCGGGAACGCCGCGATCCTGCGGAAGTCGGCCACGGCCAGACCGAGTCCGAGACCGAACATGATCACGGCGAGGACGGCGGGAAGCAGATAGGTGGTCAGCGGTGAGTCCACCACAACAGAGTCCGGGACACCGACCGAAAAGTACACGCTCCCACCGCACAACACCCGGGGAAAGCCCGGTACGCGGAAGTGCGGGCACTCATTACCGCCGAACCGGCCCGCTGCCCCACCCGCCCGGACGTCACGCGCATCCCCCGCAACGCAGCCACGCGATCATCCCGGTGGTGAGGCCGCTCCCGTGGTGAGGCCGCTCCCCCCTTTCGACAGGGCCGCTGCCGCTACATCGCGCCGGCCAAGGACCGCGCGAGGTGGAACTGCTGCTCGGCTTCGTCCGGATGGCCCGCTGCCGCGTAGGTGTGTCCGAGTCGGCGGCGGACCTCCATCTCCAGCGGTCTGCTGGTGTGCTCGGTGAGCGTTGCCAGTGCTTCCCGCTGGAGAGTGATGGCCAACGGCAGGTCTCCGTGGCCGTGTTCGGCGGCGCCGAGCAGGGACAGGCTCGTGGCGCGCAGTTGCAGGTCACCGACCTCCTGGGCCAGGTCCGCCGCACGCCGCGCAAGGTCCTTGACCTCGGTGTGCCGTCCGAGCGCCAGGTGGGCCTCGGCGGTGAAGCACAGGGTTTTGCTGATCATTCTGGGGCGGCCGATCTTCTCGGCGAAGGTGAGGGAGGTGGCGTAGTACGTGAGCGCTTCCTCATGGCGTCCCTGCTGGTCGTGGAGGGCGCCGAGGTTGCAGCTCGACATCCCTGCCAGCCAGTCGTCGTCGAGCCGGGCCGCTTGTCCCATGACCTCGCTCAGGTGGGCGGCCGCCTCCGGGAGGCGGCCCAGCGCGCGTTCCGCGGCCCCCATGACGGCGATCGCCCGGGCCTGTTCGCGCAGGTCTCCCTGGTGGCGGGCGAGACGCAGCGCGTCGGTGCACCAGGCGTGCGCCTGCTGGAAGCGTCCCTGGTAGATGTCCGCGATGGCCAGGCAGTTGCGCAAGGACGAGGGCATCCGCCGGTCGTCGGCCAGGTCTGCGACGGGAAGCGCCAGTTCCAGGGCCGAGCGGCACTCGTGGAAGCGGCCCTGGCGCACCAGCGGGTCGACCAGGGACTCGGCGATCCAGCAGGCGTGGTCGAGCTGCCCGGTGGCCACCGCGAACGCGACCACGTCGAGCAGTTGCCCGCCCGCGGCCTCCAGCCACGCGTCGGCTTCCCGCCAGTCCGCGAAGGGCGAGTGGGAGACATCGGGGCCGGTCGGGTAGCCCTCCGGTCCCCAGTCGCTGGCGATGCGTCCGGCGGCCGTGTACAGGTGCAGCACGGCGGTGCGGTCCGCTGCCGCCTCCTCGGGTTCGGCGGTGGCCAGACGCCGCGTGTGGTCGCGTACGAGATCGTGCAGCCGGTAGCGGCTGGGCCGTGGCTGCTGCAACAGGCTCGCGTCGACCAGGCGCTCCAACAGGTCCTCGGTGTCCTGCAGCGAGCGGCCCAGCATGACCGCGGGGGTGAGCCCGTCGAACTCCGCGGTCGGAGCCTGGCTCAACGCGCGGAAGCAGCGGCGCAGTTCGGGGACGAGCAGGTCGTAGGACATCCGGAAGGCGGTTTCCACGCTGCGGTCCTCCGCCCTGAGTTCGCCCAGGCGGCGTTGGTCGTCGGACATCCGGCCTACCAGGTGGGCCACTGTCCAGGTCGGGCGGTTCTGCAGCCGGGCGCCCGCGATCCGCAGCGCCAGCGGGAGCCCGCCGCAGCGGTGGGCGAGTTCCCGCGCGGCCTTCGGCTCTTGTCCGGCGCGCCTCTCGCCGAGCAGGCACGTGAGCAGTGTGACCGCCTCGCCGGTGCCCAGGGGCTCCACGGTGAGGCGCCGGTCGGCGTCCAGGCCGGGCAGGCGCCGCCGTCCGGCCACAAGGACCCGGCTGCCCGGGCCCGCGGGCAGCAAGGGGCGTACTTGTTCGGCGCTGCCGGCGTCATCCACCACCACCAGCAGCCGCAAGGAGCTGGTGGCAGCCCGCCAGGCCGTGACCAACTCGCTCAAGCCGTCGGGGAGTTCGTCGTCGGCGCCGTTCACGGCGCGCAGCAACTGGTGCAGTGCGCGCTGCGGACGCAGGCTCTCGTGGGGCGCGCCGTGCGTGTGCAGGTCCACGAACAGGCAGCCGTCCGGGTATTGGTCCTGCAGTGTCCAAGCGGCGCGGACCAGCAGCGAGGTCTTGCCGACGCCTGCCGTGCCGTCCACGACGGCCACGGACACGGAGCCGGCGGGGACCGGCGCGGTGAGCAGGGCGAGTTCCGGCTCCCGGCCGACGAGCCAGGCGGTGTCGCCAGGGAGTTCGTTGCGGCGAGGTCGGGGCGGGGACGGGGAGCGCTCGGGTACCGGTGGTTGGGTGGGTGCGGCTGCCGGGGGCCTTGCTGGCGCGGCGGTGGAGCCGGTGGCGCGGGGCGATGTGGCCTGGCCGAGCAGCAGCGGATCGTCCCGGCGCAGCACGCCCTGATGTACCCGCCGCAGTTCCTCGCCCGGCTCCACGCCGAGCTCGTCGCGCAGCCGATTGCGGGTCTCCTGGTAGGCGGCGAGTGCTTCGGCCTGTCGGCCGCTGCCATACAGCGCCCGCATGCGCAGGGCGGCCAGCGGTTCGTCGTACGGCTGCGCCATCGGCGCGGCCAGCAACTCGTCCAGTGCCTCCGCGTGGCGGCCCAGAAGCACCAGGCACTCCACCCGCTCCTGGTGGAGGGTGCGCCGCTGCCGGGAGAGACGTTGCCGCTCGGCGTCGGCGAGCGGGCCGGGCAGGCCGGCCAACGGCTCTCCGCGGAAGAAGTTCAGGGCCCGCGTACAGCAGTCGAGGGCGGCGGTGAGGTCACTTGCGGCTCTCGCCCCGCGTACGGCTGCGGCCTGTTGGTTCAACTCACTGATGTCCGTGCGGGCTTGGCCGGGTACGAAGCGGTATCCGCCGCGTTCGCCGCGGATCACCGATGCGGTGGCGCCGACGCCGGGCACGTCCAGTGCTTTGCGCAGAGGGTAGACGTAACTGGGCAGGACCCGGCGGCCCGTGCCCGGTGGTTCGCATCCCCATACGTCGTCCAGGAGCTGTTGATGGGTGACGAGCGTCTCCGTACGCAGGATCAGTGCGGCCAGCACCGCCTGACGTCGGACGGGCCCGAGGTCGAGCGGTGTCTCGCCGCGGTGGGCACCGAGCGGGCCGAGCAGGGCGAGACGCAGTCGTTCCGCCGTGACCTCCGCACCATTCGTGCCTGCGGCTGCCGTAGTGCCCGCCTCGGCCGTGTCTGCCGTGTCTGCCGTGTCTTCCTTGTCCGCCGTTTCCGCTGCGTCCGCTCTGTTCGTGTCCACTCCGAACTCCCCCATGCTTTAAGCGGTTCACCGCAGTTCCCCGTTTTCCCTGCGGCAGCCCAATCCTCTGCTTCAGCAGAATTTCATCGGCATTGCAGTGTCTCGCGAGAGGGTTCGGCGCGTCGTGTCCGGTCCCGGTCGATCCGTTCCGGCCTATTCCCCTGGGACGGGTCCTGCCTGCCCCAAGGGCGTGAACCGTAGGAAAGCGAGCTGTGTCGTGAGTGAGAACCCGCAGGTCGGCCCGCAACAGGGCCTTGGCGAACACCCTCCGGGACCCGGTCAGGCGCCTCCCCCGATGCCCGGCCATGCGCCGCCACCCATCCCGCCGCAGGCGCCGGGCACACCCTCGGCCTGGTCGCAGCCTGCTCCACCCGGCGGCCCTGGCGGTCCTGGCAGCTCAGGCCCTCGCGGCGGCCGTTCTCGCGTCTGGCTGATCGGTGGCAGCGCGGCGCTCGCCGTGGCCGTGGTCATCGGCGTGGTCGTCGCCACCTCAGGGGACGACGACAAGAGCACCGCATCGGACAAGCCCTCCGGCCTGCCGGGAGGCGTCTCCAAGCCCAAGGAGCCGTCGGGGGGCAAGGCGTTCACCAAGGTGCCCAAGGGGTGCGAGCTGATCAAGGCGTCGACCATCGAGAAGATCGCGCCCGGAGGCAAGTGCACGCCGGGCCTGATGGACGAGAAGGATCTGCCCTCGATGATCACCAGGATGCCGGAGTGGCAGCCGGACGACTACGGCGTCTACCAGAGCCTGAGTGTGAGCCTTACCGTCGGCGCGAGCGTCAAGGGCCAGTACGACGTAAAGAAGACGAGCGCTCTCAGCGATCTCAAGGGCATGCGCAAGGTGGAGGGTTCCCGGCCGGTGAGCGGGCTCGGCGAGGAGTCTGTCGTCGTCAACACCGTCGATGCCCAGGACGGGACGCTGGCCCAGGCGGAGGTGGTCGTCATGGAAGGAAATGCCGCGCTCAGCGTGGACTTCACCTACAGCCGCGACAGCACCGACACCACTCCGAAGCAGGCCGAGGACGCCGCCATCACCGCCGCCCGTGATGTGCTCGGCTCGCTGAGCTGACCGCCGCGACGACGTGCACCCACATCCCTACGAAGACGGCGACCTTACGGCCGCACAGCTCGCGCACACGACCGTGCCGCAGCCTCCGGCCACACCGACCCGGCCGCTCACCGATCTCCCGCGCCTGCCGGGTCAGGTCGCCCGGCAGCCGAGCCCCACCCGTATCGGCCCCTACGAGGTGTTCCAACTCCTCGGCGAGGGCGGCATGGGCCGGGTGTTCCTGGCCAGGTCGCCGGGGTCGCGGCTGGTCGCCCTGAAGGTCATCCGGCCCGAGTACGCCGAGGCGCCCGACTTCCGCGGTCGTTTCCGGCGCGAGGCCGCAGCCGCCCGCCGCGTGAGCGGCTTCTTCACTCCGCCGGTGCTCGACGCGGACGCCGATGCCCCACAGCCCTGGCTGGCCACGGCCTACGTCCCCGCGCCGTCGCTGCACGATGCCGTGAGCGGCTTCGGTGTCCTGTCCGAGGCCGCTCTGCGGGCTTTGGGCACCGGCCTCGCGGAGGCGCTGCTGGCCATCCATGCGGCCGGCATCGTCCATCGCGACCTCAAGCCCGGCAACGTACTCATCGCCGAGGACGGTCCCCGGGTCATCGACTTCGGCATCAGCAGAGCGGTGGACGCCACCCAGGTGACGCGGACCGGCGCCGTGATGGGGACGCCCGGGTTCATGGCCCCCGAGCAGATCATGTCGAGCCGCAAGCTCGGGCCGGAAGCCGACATCTTTTCCCTGGGCTGCGTGCTGGTCTTCGCGGCCACCGGGCAGGGGCCCTTCGGTTCCGGAGGGACGACCGAGGTCCTCTACAGGGTCGTCCATCACCAGCCCCAACTCGACGGTCTGCCCTCGGCCTTGAGAGCGCTGGTCGGTGCCTGCCTGGACAAGGACCCCGCCCGCAGACCGTCCGCCGCATCGGTGCTGTCCGAGGTGGGGAGCGCCGATCCTGCCGCGTTGCTCACCCAGGGCCTGCGCCAGGACCTGGCACGGCGGGAGGCGCACGCCGCCGTTCTGGTGTCCGCGCCGCCCGTGCCCCTGGTGTCCCTCGCGCCGCCCGCGGACCCGTTCGCCACCGTCTCCAGGGGGCCCAGCCGCCGCAGGTTCCTGTGGATCGCTTCGGCCGGCACCACCATCGCGGCCGGCGGAGGGGCCGCGGCGCTGGCCGGGTGGCGCTCGCAGCCCGGCACCACCCCGGCCCGCGCCGACGCGGGCACCACGGGCCGGCCCCGGCCCAAGGTCCCGGCCGGCCCGAAGCCGCGCTGGTCGGTCCCGCTCAAGAAGCTGGCGAGCGGACAACTGCACCTGCACGGCGACGTGTTGGTGCACTGGGAGCAGAGACGCGCCACGGCCTACGACACCACTACCGGCAAGGAACGCTGGGCGGGGTCGCTGCGTCTGCCCTCCGGCGTCTCGGGGGACCCGAAGTGGCTGGGCGTGCGCGGGCCGACGCTCTTCGCCTCGGCCTGGAGCGGCGAGCGCGGCTATCTGTTCGGCGTCGACGCCACAGGCAAGCAAAAGTTCACCCACGCGGTCACCGAGCAGGGCGCCGACGCTCAGTCCGCCGACTTCGTCGAGAGCGTCCTGTCCGTCGCCGGTTCAGTGGCGGTCGTGGGCACCAGTGGTCACCAGGGGTACGGGGTGCTCGCGGTCGATCTCGGCTCGGGCGAGGTGCTGTGGTCGCGCAAGGTCAAGGGCAGCGATTTCCAGGCGTACGCCGAGGGAAGCCGCTGCTTCCTCCAGGACAACGGCACACTCCGTGGCCTTGCCCTGCGCTCGGGCACCGAGCGGTGGGAGGTGCGCGACGTCATCAAACCCGGCGCCTACCCCCACCTGTCCACCGACGGCAGGACCCTGCTCGTCACCAGCACCAAGGTGCAAGCCTATGGCGCCGCCGACGGCGAGAAGCTGTGGACGGCCGTCAACGAGACGACCACCATCAGCGCGGCCAGGGTCCGCGGCGAGCGGGCCTATCTCTACGACGGTCCGGGCACCGTGTTCGCCCTGGACATGCGCAGCGGTGAGCAGGTGTGGCACACCGCGAGCCCGGTGCACCTGACGACCACCGGCGGCGCGCAGGACGAGGGTCCCTCCGTCTCCTCGTCCGTGCTGGCGATCGCCACGTGGGCCTCCGGCGACGTCCCGGGGTTCGTCGTCCTGCGCGCCTCCGACGGCAAAACGCTGTGGGCACACCAGCCATCAGGCGACAAGACCGGTGCCAAAGCCGGGGGCAAGAGCAACTGGCGGCTGCAGATCTCCGGCAGCACCCTCTTCGCCGCATCCGAGACCACCCTCCACGCCTTCCGGAGCGACGCGCCGTGACCATGCCACCCACACCGCCCACTCCCCCCGTGCCGCCGTCCGCACCGGCGCCGTCCGGGCCGACGCCGCCTCCGCGAGCCGCCTCCCCCGCTCCCGCCACGTACATCGGCCCCTACCGGGTGATCCGAGAGCTCGGTGCGGGCGGCATGGGCCGCGTGCACCTCGCCGCGTCGCGCAGCGGCCGTGCGGTGGCCGTCAAGGTCGTGCGTCCCGAGCTGGCCGCCGACCCTGATTTCCGCCGCCGATTCAAGGCGGAGGTCGACGCCGCCCGCGCGGTGTCCGGCGCCTTCACCGCGCCGGTCATCGACGCCGCCCCCGAGGCGCCGTACCCCTGGCTGGCCACCGCGTACATCCCCGGCCCTTCGCTCACCGACGCCCTGGCCGCCCACGGCCCCATGCCGGAGTCCACCCTGCGCGTACTCGGCGGCGGGCTGGCCGAGGCGCTGGCCGCGATCCACCGCGCCGGGCTCATCCACCGCGATCTCAAGCCGTCCAACATCCTGCTCACCCGCGACGGCCCCCGGGTCATCGATTTCGGCATCAGCCGGGCCGTCGACGGAACCGTGCTCACCGCCGAGGGACAGGTCGCGGGCTCGCCCGGCTTCATGTCGCCCGAGCAGTCGCGTGGGGGCGAACTCACGCCCGCCAGCGATGTGTTCGCCTTCGGCTCCGTGCTCGCCTTCGCCGCCACCGGCGTTCCGCCCTTCGGCACCGGCGCGGCCCACGCCCTGCTCTACCGGGCCGCCTACGAAGAGCCGCAACTCGACGGCGTCCCACACGGCCTGCTCGGCATCGTCACCGCGTGCCTCGACAAGGACCCCGCCCGCCGCCCCACCGTCGAGCAGCTCCAGGCCTGGCTGCGCCCGGAGACCACCGCCGGCTGGCTCGGCGCGGTCGAGCAGCAGGTGACCGAGGACCAGCGCATGCTGCAGGGCGCCCTCCGCGTCCCACTGCTCAGCCGCCGGAGGTTGCTCACCGGCGGCGGTGTAGGCGCCGTGAGCGCGGCAGCGGGCGGCACCGCCTGGTTCCTTCGCTCCCGCGGCGAGAACGGCGCGGGCACGGTCGCCGCTCCCGCACTCGACTGGACCAAGGAGCTTCCGCAGCCCGGCATGTCGCTGCGCGCGGTGACCCGATCCACGCTGCTGTGCACCGAGAAGGCCTCCGGTGCCTGCTTCGACCGGGGCAGCGGCAAGCTCCTGTGGAAGGACCTCGGCGGCCAGAACACCGACGCGCTGCCGGACGACAAGCGCGTCTACACGGTTCGCACGGACGGCAAGGTGCACGCGTTCGACGGTCGCTCCGGCAAGGAGGTGTGGGAGGCGCCCCAGGCAGGCAACGACACGGCCAAGCTGGATTTCTCGGACGGCGAGTTGCTGATGACGACAAGCGGCGGGCGGTTCCGGGCCCTGGAGACGTCCAGCGGCCAGGTGCGGTGGACCTCACGTGACGTGAAGGACGTCAGCATGATCATCGGTGCTACCCCGGCGGGCGCACTGCTCGCCTGGGGCGGCCCGTCCAAGATCAATCCGGCCGCGATGCTCAGGGGCTACTCCGCCCTCGACCGCAAGTCCGGTGAGCGTGTGTGGAGCAAGGACCTCGTCACCCTCTACCCACCGGAGAAGAGCAAGGTGCTCTACGGGATCGACGCCGACATGAAGCTGCTGGCCCTGGACCCCGACGACGGGCGCACGCTCTGGAGCAGGTCCACGCAACTCCCGCCCACCAACAGTGAGATCCTCGGCTTCACGGGATCCCTGAGCCTGCTCGGGGGCATCCTGTTCTGCTATCCGAGCACCGGATTCAGCGGCTCGACCCGGGGCCTGCTGGCCGCCTTCGACCCGGCGTCGGGCAAGACCCTGTGGTCGGTGCAGACCGCCGCCCACGGCAACCGCGGTTACGCACGCGCCGGGGCGACCGTCTGCTACCTGGACAAGAAGGTCCTGCACGGGCTCGACGCCAAGACCGGCGCCGAACGCTGGACGGCAGGAACGGGTCTGGGTGACCTCGACCTGCTGGGCGCCCTGCCCGGACTCTTCGTCGCCGCGGGCACCAAGGGCCTGTACGCCTTCCACGCCGGCACCGGCAAGCAAGTCTGGCACCACCGGGCCACCGGCGGCTCCGGCTCCTGGTCCGCACAAGCCAACGGCGACAACCTGTACGCCACGTGGTCCGGGAAACTCTTCCGCTTCTCGGTGCCCGCGGCTTAGCGAAATCCGGGCGACACCGGGAGGCCTGGCATCGGGACGCCCGGCATCGGAAGACCTCGTCCGGTTCCCGGCTATTGCGGGAACCGAACGAGGCCTCCGTGTTCGACAGATCACCTGGTCCATGCGGTCAGCGCTGAGTCCGCGTTGTTGGTGACACGGATCGGTACGGCTCCCCACCACCGCCGAACCGACTTGGTCTCACCAGGAGACAACGGCAGCCACTCCGGGTCCGCGCCCAGAACCGTCTGCACATGGGCCTCGCCGTACGACGAGCCGTCGTTGCGCACGGCCAGCATCGTCGACCCGAAGAACCACGTCGGGAAGATGGTGTTGTCTCCCCGGCCGTTCAGCTGAACCGCGGCCGACCGTGTCTGCACCTGCGCTGCCGACCGGTCGGCAGTCGCGCTGTCCTCACGCGCCTCGGCCCCCGTCTCGCCGTCGGCGCCCCGGCGGAAACCGGAGACCCGACCGGAGTCGACCGCAGCGGCCGTCAGGCCGATGGAACGAGCAACGCCTTCCACAAGACCCACCAGTGCGAGGTGAGCTACGCCCTTGTTCATGAGTTCTCCTGTGCTGCCTCAACCGCTCCCCCGAGCCGTTCTCGCCGGATGCGGCAAGGCCTCATGCTGGTGTGCCCGGCGTCCCCGCTGCCTGAGGCCGTAGTCCTGACTTCGTCGGGAACGCTGCATGGCGGCAAAGGACGTGAGGCGGGTCTCGGACGGATGACAGGCCGCGCACCCTGCCGGACACTGTGGCCGTGCCCTCTCCACGGCGCCTGTCCGACGCGATCCTGCGTCGTACGGGCTGTGCGCTGGCCGGCGTCGCGCTGGCAGCCGCCGCACTGACGCCCTACGTCGGGCGCGGGCTGCGCTTCCCCGCGCAGGCCGGCGAACAGCCGGTGCCCTACGCCCAGTTGGTGGGCGTCGTGATGGCGATTCCGGCGAGTGTCGTATTGATCCTCGCGCGGCCACGTAATCCCATCGGGTGGCTGCTGCTGGGGGTGCCGGTATTCGGAACGGCCCAGGACCTCTGCTCCGTCTACGCCGTACGCGCACAGGCCAGGCCAGGGGAGCATCTGCCCTGGGGCGGCCTGGCCTATTCGCTGGGCAACTCCCTGTGGGTCCCGGCGTTCTGTCTGCTGATCGTCCTGGTGGTCTTCTACCCGCAGGGGCGGCTGCCCACCGCCAGGTGGCGCTGGGTGAATCGCGCCCTGGCCACCGGCGCGCTGTCGGCCGCCCTGGGTCTGGCCACGGCGCCGCAGCCGGCATCGGAGTACTTTCGCGGTGAGGGGCCTGCGGTCGAGCTGCCGGCCGCCTGGGCCGACACGCTGACGCAGGGCGGTGCGCTGCTGGCGGCCGGGGCGACGGCCGTGGTGCTGGGAGGCGCCTGCGTGCGCGTACGGCGCGCACCGCGACCGGAGCGGCAGCAACTGCTGTGGCTTCTCGTTGCGTTGGGGCTGCTAATTGCCGTGTCGTTCGTTCCCGCATGGGAATGGCTGCTGCCGATGGCCCTGGGCCTGGTCTCGTTCGCGGTGTTGGTGGGAGTGCTGTGGTACCGGCTGCTGGGCATTGACCTCGTCCTGCGACGCACGCTTCTGTACGGCGCACTCACCGCCGTGGTGCTGTTCACCTACGCCGTGGTCACCGCCATGGTCACCGTCGCCATGCCGACGGGTCCGGCCTCAGAGGTCGCGGCGGCGGCCGCGGTGGCCGCACTGCTCACCCCGGTGCGTGACCGGCTGCAGAAGGGGGTGGACCGGCTCGTCTATGGTGCGCAGAACGATCCGTTACGCCTGTTCCGGCGGCTGGGCAGCCACGTCTCCGCCGATCTGAGCGACGTACTGCCGGCCACGGTGGCCTCGGTCGCCGCCGCGGTGCGCGCCCCCTATGCCGCGCTCACCGCGCCTGACGGCACACTCCTGGCCGAGACGGGAACGAGGTCAGCAGCGCCGACGGTACGACCGCTCATCGTGGCCGGTGCCCGCATCGGCGACCTCGCCCTGTGCCCGGCCGATCCGGACGGGTTCCCGCCCGCCGACGCACGCATGATCGAAGCCCTGACGGCTCCCGTGGCGCTGATCGTCCACACCGACCGTCTCAACCGGGAGTTGCGGGCCTCCCGCCGGCACGCCATGGACGTGTCCGCGGCCGAACGGGCACGCCTCCGCGAGGACCTGCACGACGGTCTTGGGCCCTCACTCGCGGGGGTCGCCCTGGGCCTGGAAGCGATGCAGACATCCGTCAGCGGCCAGGCGCCATCCCTGGAGGAACTCGTGCGCCGCCTGCGCGGGGAGGTGACGCGCGCGGTCGACGAGGTACGACGCGTCATCGACGCCCTGCGGCCATCGGCCCTGGACCTGCACGGTCTGGTGCCCGCTCTGCGCGAGCGGGCTCTGGTCCTGACCCTGGCGACCGGCGGGGAATTGCAGATCGAAGTGGAGGCACCCGACGCCGTCCCCCCGCTCCCGGACCCGGTGGAGAACGCGGCCTTTCGCATAGCCGAGGAGGCCCTGACCAACGTGGTCAAGCATGCCGCGGCCACCCGCTGTCTGGTCCGCCTCACCTTCGGCAGGGTCCTGACCCTCGAAGTGCACGACGACGGGCGTGGCCTGCACCCGGACCGGATGCGTGGGGAGAGGGTCGGGCTGGTCTCCATGCGCCACCGTGCCGAGGAACTCAACGGCACCTTCCGTATCGTTGCCCGTCGGCGGGGCAACACGGTGCACGTCGAGCTGCCCGTCGACGGCGGAGCACCCCCTCAGCCCTGAACGCGTGCGCGCGAAGTCCGGCTGGGGGCAGGCGCCCTGAGGCGCGCTTCCTGCATGGCGTCGTAGCGGCCCTGGGTGCGGGCCGCGAACCACAGCCCCAGACGGCAGACAATCCAGGAGAGGACCCCGCACACGACCGGAACGTAGAAGTCCTCGGGGGTGCGCACGACCTGCCAGGGCGCAACGCTCTCCCAGTGCCGCAGCAACAGCTGATGGAACACCAGAACCGCGGTGGTGAAGAACGTGACCGCGGCAGTGAGCGCCATCACCGCCCGGGCACGCAGCCGGTGACCGACGGCCACTGCGATCAGGAACACGACCGGGATGAACACCGGCGAGGCCCGCAGCGCGACACGCCGGGCCACCGCCGAGGGGTCATCGGGGATCTCTCCGTTCAGATATCCCAGGCTGCCGATGCCCATCCAGGTGGTCAGCAGATAGGTCAGCCAGAACGCGGCCGTGGCCAGGACGACACTCAGCGCCACGGTGGTGGATGACGGGACGACATTGATACGCCTGCCCGTGGTGGCGGCCGCATCCGTGAGCCCGGCCGCGGAAGCACAGGCACGTTCCCCGTCGTGGCGGGTGGACTGTTGAAAGAAGAGCAGCCCCACCAGGGTGGTGGTCACTGCTCCGGCCGCATCAGCGACCTCGCCCGCACCCGCCCTGCGCAAGGCGATCGCGGCGCCGGAGCCGGCGACCAACGGGATCAGGGCCGTGAAGGCCGCACCGACGCGCGAGCCCCGCTCGGCCGTGGAGTGCACTGAAGTCATGGCGGATTCCCCCGAGATCGTGCTGTTGCCGGCCGCGGACCGAGTACGGGCGGCCGGATATCCCTGCCGCGCTGTGGACATACCGCTGCGACTGTCGGCGGGCCATCACGCCTGACATGGGATCCAGTCGCCGAGCATCCTGTACCGCCCGGGTGGCGGCCGGCCTGAGGCTCAGGTCCCGGGCGAGCCAAGAAAATTCCCGCAACAGTCGGGACACGCTGTATGCCGCACGGGACCGGCGGCACAGCACACTGAGTGCATGGCCGCGCGGGCAGTCGCCTGGAGCGTGGTGCTGTGCGGCACCACGGCGCTGGGCTGCGCCGTATGGATCGTGACCTTGCCCCGTTCCGAGCAACTCGATGACTTCGGGAGTTTTGTGGGGTTCATCGGAGCCGTCGGACTGGAATGGGCCGTCGTGGGCGCGGCGTTGATCACGTTGCGGCCCCGCAACGTCCTGGGGTGGTTGTTTCTGGGGGCCGGGACTCTGTCCGTGGGGCAGGTGATCCTGGCCGCATACGGAGCCTACGGCGTCGTGGCGGCACAACCGGCGTGGCCTGCCTCGGCGTGGGCGGCCGCGGCCAGTACCGGCTTGTGGATTCCCCCGGTACTGGCCACACCCACGATCGTGCTCGCCTTCTACCCGGACGGTCGGCTGCCGAGCCGATGGTGGCGATGGCCGGTCATCGGTGTGGCCGTGGCGATGGTCCTGCCTGTCCTGGTGATGCCGTTCGATCCGACGGCTTATGACGACGTCGCTCCCGGGCACACTCCTCCTGCCACCCTGCCGCCCCGGGTGCTGGGCCTGGTGATCGGCTGCCATTTCACGCTGCTGGTGGTCTCGGTCCTGGTGATATGGGTGGGCACCCTTGTCCGCCTGCTGCATGCCAAGTCCCCCGAGCGGCAGCAGCTTGTGTGGTTCGTCTGTGCCGCGGGCCCGCTCCTCGCCTGTGCCTACGTCGACCTGCTGCCTCAGCAGGTGCTCGGCCTGTGCGTCGCGCTCATTCCGGTGGTGGTGGCGATCGGGGTGCTGCGCTACCGCATGCTGGGGATCGAGATCGTGCTGCGGCGTGGGCTCGTCTACGGGGCGCTGACCGGGGCGGTGGTCGTCGTCTATCTGGCGGTCACGATCCTGGTCGGAGCCGCCCTCGACGAGCGGCCGCTGCCCGGTGTCCTTGCCGCGGCGCTGGTGGCGGTGTCGCTCACGCCGGCCAGGGACCGGCTGCAGCGCCTGGTGGATCGCCTGGTGTACGGCGCGCGCAAGGATCCGCTGCGCGCCCTCGCGCAACTGGGCGATCAGGTCGCCGTCGCGGAGGAATCGGACCTGTTGCCGACTGCTCTGCAGGCCGTCACCGACACCGTCAAGGCGCCCGCGGCCTCCGTGACGGCTGCGGGCGGGCAGCGCATCGGCGCCACGGGTGACACGACGAAGACCGGCCCGGCCTTCCCGCTGCGCGTCGGGGGGCGCTTCGTGGGCACGCTGCAGGTGGCCGACCGGACACCCACCGAGTCCTATGGCGATACCGAGACCCGGCTGCTCGCCGCGCTGGCCCCGCAGGTGGCTGTCCTGGTGCGCGCGCTGGAACTCACCGAAGACCTGGAGATCGAGCGGGACCGGGTCATCGGCGCCACGCGCGCGGAACGCGACCGGCTCAGACACGACCTGCACGACGGGTTGGGGCCGTCGTTGTCCGGAATAGGGCTGGGGCTGCAGGCCGCTCACGACACTCTGCACACCGGCGACCACGCCTCCTGTGCCACGCTGCTCACCCGTATCAGCCAAGAGGTCGCCGCTGCCGTCCTGGAGATCCGCAGAATCATCGACGGCCTGCGCCCTGCCGCACTGGATTCCATGAGCCTGGCCGATGCCGTCAACCGCCACGCCAGAACCGTCTCCAGCACCCTGCCCATCGAGGTGACCGTCGCCCACCTGGGCGAGCTGCGTCCCGAGGTGGAGACCGCCGCCTACCGGATCGTCACCGAAGCCATCACCAACACCGTGCGCCACGCGGATGCTCAACGCTGCCACGTCGCGCTGGCCGTCCACGACGGTGCGCTGCACATCACCGTCACGGACGACGGTGGTGGCATCGCCCCGAACGTACCGGCCGGCGTGGGCCTGTCCTCCATGCGTCGACGCGCCCAGGCCCTCTCCGGCTCACTGACCGTTCATTCCACGACGAGCGGCACCGTCCTGGCCGCCGTCCTTCCCCTGGAGCCGACATGACCCTCCCCTCCCCCGTCCGCGTGGTGTTCGCCGAGGACCATCCTGTGTTCCGGTACGGACTGACGGCCGCTCTCTCCACCAGTGACGAGGTCGAGGTCGTCGGCGAGGCGGCGCGGGGCGACGAGCTACTGGCCGTCGTCGAGCGGACCACGCCCCACGTCGTGCTGACCGACCTGGCCATGCCCGGCCTAGATGGTGCGGCCGCCACCCGGGCGGTACTGGCCCGCCACCCCCAGGTGGGCGTGCTGGTCCTGACGATGCACGAGGACGACGAGGCCCTGTTCGGTGCGCTGCGCGCGGGTGCACGCGGCTATCTCCTCAAGGGAGCTGACCGGACGGAAATCGTCCGGGCCATCCTGGCCGTAGCAGCCGGCAACGCGGTCTACGGGGAAACGGTCGCCCAAAGGATCACAGCCTTCTTCACGGGCGCTCACCGGGACTACGCAGCCCAGATCTTCCCCGAACTCACCGAGCGGGAGCGACAGGTCCTGGAACTCATCGCCACCGGCCTCGGCAACTACGAGATCGCGCGGCGGCTCGTCCTTTCGGAAAAAACCGTCCGCAACTACGTCTCAGCCATCCTCGTCAAACTGGGCGTCACCAATCGGGCAGCCGCGGTCGCCAAAGCCCGTGACGCCGGACTGGGCGCATCCGGTGGGTGATCGGGCAGGTGATCGGGGGGACCATGCTCTCAACGCCCGAGTATCTGCCCGTAGTACAACGCCCCCCGCAGCCCGAACAGCCGTGGTGTCAGAGCCTTGGAGCCCGCCCCCGCACCATTGGGCAGGGTCCAGACACCGCCCGTGCTGAGGTCCTCCTCGTACTCCGAGCCGTTCTCGTGGTAGACGCCGACCGTGACGTCGCCGTCCCCGTCACCGTCGTAGTCCCCGACCGCAAGCGCCGAGCCGAACTCGTCGTTGGCCTCCGCCGCTCCCGGGACCCCGGCGGAGTCCTGGTGCCAGGCCGTCGACTTGGCGGTGCCCGAGGAGTCGAGCAGACCCTCTGGCCCCGAGGTCAGCACGGTCGCCGAGCCGGCTCGGTCCGCCGTCCCGATGGCCTCGGCGGGCGTGCCCGCCACCAGGTCGTCCCGGCCGTCCCCGTTGAGATCGCCCGCGGCCAGCTTGATGCCGAAGTTGTCCGCGTCCTCCGCCGTGCCCGCGACGCCCGCGGTGTCCTGGCTCACGGTGTGGGTGCGGGTGCCGAAGCCCTCGGCGCCCCCACCTCCGTAGAACACCCGCACCTTGCCGCCCTTGGCCAGCTCGTCGGGTCCGCAGGCTCCGGTGGGCCGGTCGGCCTCGGCGATGATCAGGCAGTGCCCGAGCGCCAGGTCATCCACGCTGTCGCCGTCGAAA
The DNA here is from genome assembly GCF_053591915.1 of Streptomyces sp. NPDC002853. Classification (NCBI taxonomy): domain Bacteria; kingdom Bacillati; phylum Actinomycetota; class Actinomycetes; order Kitasatosporales; family Streptomycetaceae; genus Streptomyces; species Streptomyces sp. NPDC002853. The sequence continues at coordinate 132,339 of NZ_JBSFUS010000014.1, forward strand.
TCGCCCGCGGCGATGCCGTAGCCGGTGGCCGGGGACTTCCAGTACTCCTGCAGTGCCGAGCCGTTCCAGCGCCACAGGGCGGTGCGCGAGTAGTCGTTGGAGTACGCGGAGATCGCCAGGTCGGTCTTGCCGTTCCCGTCGAAATCCCCGGCCGCCAACCTGCCCGAGGTGCCGCCGAAGCCGGTGCGGAGCAAAGACGTCAGCGGCTTGTCCTCGGTGAGCGGACCCGGCCGCAGCGCGACCTCGCCGAACTCCCCGCGGGGCAGACCCACCGCCACGTCCACGGCACCGTCCTGGGTGAAGTCACCCACGGCGAGCGAGGCACCGGCACCGCCGCCCACCGGGCCCTGCGCGATCGTCCGGCCGCGCCCGAAGTCGCCGCTGGAGGAGCCGTACAGGACGACCACCGAACCGTGGCCCGTCGCCGCCGGGTCACTGCCGACGTCCTCGCCCGGCGCCCCGACGACGACGTCGGTGAAGCCGTCACCGTCCACGTCGGCCGTCGCGACGGCCTGGCCGAAACGATCGTCCTTCTCGCTGGTGCCGGGGACACCTGGACTGTCCTGGCTGACAGAGGCGGTGGAGGTGCCGGCCCCGCCGGCTCCGCCGTAGAGCACGTGCAGATAGCCGGCGGACTTCTGCCCGTCGATGTCCCCGCGATACACGCCGACCACGGAGTCCGCGTACCCGTCTCCGTTGAAGTCGGGCCCCTGGCCGGCCGCCGCCGGCGCCGCACCCGCCGTGGGGGCGAGCCCAGCCGACACGAGGACGGTGGCGGCGCCGAGCAGGGCGGCCGAGAGTCTCTTACTGCGCACAGGTACTCCACATCGCAAGGCGGGAAGGTCAGTTCAGGTGCTACGGGGCAAGCGGACCTACAGCCCGAGCTCTTCGCCGTACTTGATGGCGCCGTTGGGCAGCGCGAAGCCGAACGGGGTCAGCGACTTGCCCACCGGGTACGTCTCCTCGGTGCTGCTCGGCGCGAACCAGACGCCACCCGAGCGGGGCTCACCGGCGTTCTCCCCGGGTGCGCTGATGGCGGTGTCCCACAGTCCGTCGCGGTTGTAGTCCCCGACGGCCACCTGGGCACCGAAGCGGTCGCCGGCCTCGGCCGTGCCGGGCATGTTCGCGGTGCTCTGGCTGCGGGCCAGACCGCCATAGGGGCCGTGCTCCGTGCCGTTCATGGTGACGTATCCGCCCGCGTCCTTCACGGTGCCCACGTCCTCGCCGGGCACGCCGACCACCAGTTCCGGACGGCTGTCGCCGTTCAGGTCACCGGCGGACAGCGCGGCACCGAAGTCGTCGCCCTCTTCGGCGGTGCCGCCGACCTCAGGGTTGTCCTGCGTGATGCACTCGTTCTCGGTGCCGAAGTCCGCGGTCTTCGAACCCTTGAGCAGGAGTACCGCACCGCCGAGGCGGTTCTCGCAATGCGTGGTCTCCGACTCGGAGTTGGGCTGTACGAGGCCGACCGCGAGGTCGTCCGTGCCGTCCCGGTCGAAGTCGGCGGCGGCGAGCGCGCTGCCGCGGTCGGCGTCGGCCCACCACTGGGCGGGCTTGGCCTGGTCGTCCCAGCGCGTGATGAAGGTGCCCGAGTCCTCCATGGCCTGCCAGGTGGTGGCGAGGTCGTCCCGGCCGTCGCCGTCGAAGTCGCCGGTGGCCAGGTCGTGGGTGCGCCCACCCATGCTGTAGCTGCGCAAGGTGGTGGGGGTCACCGGGTCGGCGGTGAGCGGGCCCGGCCTGAACCGGAGCGAGCCCTGCTCCTCGCCGTTCTCGTTGTACGCGAGGTCGGTGTCGCCGTCGCCGTCGTAGTCGCCCGTGGCGATGGTGCTGCCGATGCTGCTGAACTCGCCCGCGCCTCGGGCCACGGTGGTGCCCTTGATGTTCCAGCCCGAGCCGTCCAGGACGGTGATGGTGCCCTCGTCCCTGAGCTGCTCGGAGGTCAGGGACTCCCCGCTCGCGCCGACGACGAGCTCGAAGACGCCGTCGCCGTTCACGTCGGCGGGTGCCACGGAGGAGCCGAAGCGGTCGCCCGCCTCGGGCGTGCCGGGTATCCCGGCCTCTGCCTGGCTGATGACGCCGGTGGACCCGCTGGGGCTCTGCGGCCCGCCAAAGATCACGCTGACGTAGCCGGCCTTGGCCTTGCCGTCCACCGTGGCGTTGGGCATGCCGACGGCGATGTCCGCGTATCCGTCACCGTTGAAGTCGAACCGCGGAGTCGTCGTGTCCGCCGCCGCGGCGCTCCCGGCGAGCGGCAGGGTCAGACCGGTGGCGGTGAGCGCCGCCACGACGGCGGTGGCGGCCAGGTTACGTACACGCACGGTGGAACTCCGTTGGTCAAAGGGGAAATGCGGGGGGAAGGGCTTGCGGGAATGTGACTCACGAGGCGTACGAAGGGTTGTGCGAAGGTTGCGTCCCGGTGAACACGACTCCGTGCGGGGCGAGTTCCACCACGGGGCCCGCCGGAGTCATGCACCGGGCAGCTCACACGCCAGGGCGGCCGCCCTATGGTTGGCTGATGCACACACGCCGTATCGACCGCCCCGCCGATCTCGACGTCGTCCGGGAGTCCTATGACCAGGTGGCCGACAACTACGCGCACATGGTGGCAACGACAGGCATGGGCGACATCCGCCGCCACCCCTGGCTCAAGGCATCCATCGACGCCTTCGCCGACTCCGTGGGCGACCTGGGCCCCGTCCTGGACGTCGGCTGCGGCCCCGGCACGGTGACCGGCTATCTCGCCGAACGCGGACTCGACATATCCGGGGTGGATCTCTCCCCCCGCATGATCGAGAACGCGCGCCGGCTGTATCCGCAGTGCCGCTTCAGCGTCGCCTCCGCCACCGAGCTCGACCTCGACGAGGCATCCCTGGGCGGGGTGCTCGGATGGTGGTCACTGTTCAACCTGCCTCGTGCCGTCCTCCCGCAGGTCCTGGCCCTGTTCGCCCGCGCCCTGAAGCCGGGCGGACACTTCATCACCGCCACACACGTCGGCGACCAGGACACGGTGCGCACCGAGGCCTACGGAGGGGTACCCGTTCGCTGGACCACACACCAGTGGCGCCCGGAACAGCTCCTCGACCTGATCGACCGGGCCGGACTGCGCCCCGTCGCCGAGCTCCGCCTGCCCGCGCACGAGCAGACCGGGCCGGGCGTGGTCGTCATGGCCAAGCGCCCCGCCTGAATCGGGGACCGCGTCGACGCCGTCACCGGCCTGCGCCCGGCAATCCCATCAGCGGTGCCGGGAACATCCAGTCCGGTCGGCACGGTTGCATCGACCGAGGGACCGGCGCCGTACGGGCGGGGAACACGGAGGCCACAGGGCCAGACGGCCCCACCAGGGCCCGGGCCCTCAAGGCCGCGGCACACCCCCGCGCACTTCGTTCACTGTCTATTCCTACCGAAGGATTCCCTCATGACTGACCGTCCCTTGACGCTCATGGCAGTACACGCCCACCCCGACGACGAGGCCACCGGAACCGGAGGGGTCCTGGCGCGGTATGCGGCGGAGGGCATCCGCACGGTCCTCGTGACATGTACCGACGGCGGTTGCGGTGATGGGCCGGGGGGTGTCAAGCCGGGCGAACCCGGGCACGATCCGGCGGCCGTCGCCCTGATGCGCCGCCGGGAACTCGAGGAGAGCTGTGAGGTCCTGAAGATCAGCGATCTGGAGATGCTGGACTATGCCGACTCCGGGATGGTGGGCTGGCCGAGCAACGACGCCCCCGGATCCTTCTGGCAGACCCCCGTGGAGGAGGGCGCCGCCCGGCTCGCGGAGCTGATGCGGCACTACCGACCCGATGTGGTCGTCACGTACGACGAGAACGGCTTCTACGGCCACCCCGACCACATTCAGGCCCACCGCATCACGATGGCGGCGCTGGAGATGGTCACGCTGACGCCGAAGGTGTACTGGACGACGATGCCCCGCTCGGCGATGCAGCGCTTCGGGGAGACCATGCGCGAGTTCGGTGAGGACATGCCGGAGCCGGATCCTGCCGAGGCCGCCGCGCTGGCCGAGATCGGCCTCCCCGACGATGAGATCACCACGTGGGTGGACACCACCCCGTTCAGCGGCCAGAAGTTCGACGCCCTGGCCGCGCACGCCAGCCAGGGCGAGAACATCTTCTTCCTCAAGATGGGCAAGGAACGGTTCGGCGAGCTCATGGGCATGGAGACGTTCGTACGCGTCAAGGACGCCACCAGCGCCCCCGTACCCGAGAACGACCTCTTCGCGGGCCTGCGCTGACCCGCCCTGGCTGACCGGTGCCCCATCGCCTGGACCGGGTGTACGAGTCGACCACGGCCCCAACGGCGTTCGCCCGGAAGGTTGGCTGTTCGTCGGTCCCCACCCGTCTGCGTCGCTCGTGACGGTCGAGAACCAGTGGTCGGGGTGGTGGTACCTGCTACCACCACCCCGACCAGTCCTCTCGTCACCCATTCGTCAGGTAGCCCTACCGGCCGCTGGGGTTGGCGCCGCGAGCTCTTCCCACGGCGCGATCTGACGTTGTTCGTGGCCGAAGTCAGCGGGTGAACGAGGGCCAAGGGGCGTCCGTCTCGACGGCGGCGGTGTAGTCGATGCCGGGGACGGAGAAGCCGTAGAGGCGGCGGACTTCGTCGCTGAACCACTCGAGGTCGGCGAGTTCGGTGATGGTGTCGCTGGTGGCATCGCTCCAGCGTTCGCCGACGGCACGTTGCACGGCGGGGTCGAGTTCCCAGGCGTCCAGGCGGACCCGGCCCTCGTCATCGAGGTCGAGAGGGCGCGCCCCGGTCAACTGGTCCCACAGTTCCACCAGTTGACCGATCGGAGTCACCATGGCATCCCCCAGGACACGGCGTAGCAGCCCGACATACAGGGCGATGCCGGGAATGGCGGTGGAGGACTGAGTGACGGCAGCGGCGTTGACCGAGGTCACGGCACGGCCGCCGAGTGTCTTGCTGAGGCGCTCGTCCAACGTGCGAGCGGTGGCCTCCAGATGGGACTTCGCGGCGCCGATCGTGCCCTGCCTATAGAGCCCTGCGGTGAGCGGCGAGCCGATGTAGGACAGGGCGGCAGTGGTGAAGCCCTCGGCGAGCAGGGACCGGTCGGCCAGGAATGTGATCCACCGTTCCCAATCGGTCCCGCCCATCACCGCCACGGTCTGTTCAATGTCGTCTCCCTCAGCCGGTGCGGTGGTGACCTCCTTCACCTCCGCGGAACCGCCCTCGTCGAAGAAGAGGGTCTTGGTGGTGTGCGGCGAGCCGATCGGCTTGAGAACGGACGCGTACATCTTTCCGGTGTCGGGGTCGGCGCGGCGAGGCGCAGCCACCGAGTAGATCAGGAAGTCGAGTCGTCCCCCGAACCGCTCGGCGAGGAGATCGGCAACCTGCTCCTTCACCGCCTCGCTGAACGCGTCGCCGTTGACGAAAATCATGTCCCGCCCGTGCTGTTGGGCGAGCCGGTCAGTGGCAGCGGTGCGATACCAGCCCGCGGTGCCGGTGCGCCGCGCAGGCGCCTTCTCCAGGCACACGCCGATGCCACGGATACCGATACGGGCCAGGCCCGCGATGGTCGCCGCCAGGCCGTACCCGGCGGACGAGCCGATGACCAGGGCCACCGGCCCTCCATCCCCGACGGAGGCCGGGGCGGGGACGGCCTGCCACATCTCTTCCACCAGTTGGCGACAGCCGCCAGGGTGGGAATCGAGGAACAGGAAGCCCCGGCTCTTGGGCGCAATGACGCGTTCGCTCACAGTGTGGTCCCCCAATTGTCGTCACGAACAAGGACGCGGCCGCCGCCAGGCCACCGCGTCCTGCAAGTCTGCGACCGCGGAACGGAGTGACGTGATCTTGACCGGCACAACGATGCCCAACCGAGCTTGGAGGGTTCCACCAGCTCAGCAGGTGCAGTTGCCTGGGACGGGTACGCAGAAGACCGTCGCCCTCTGCCCCCCGGGCTGCGTGCGACGAGGCTACGAACTCGTGAGGAAAATCCACTGCCCTGTCCGAGTGGTGCTTCCGTAGGATCACGTCATGACTGCAGATGCCCCGCTCACCCGTGAGTCGTTCCGGCGCCTTCGCCCGATCAACACGCCCCGGCCGGTGTCCCAGTTGCCGGAGCGTGTCTGGACCGACGAGGAGTGGGACCGGATCCAGCGCGGATATCGCGCCCAGGACATGGATCAGAAGTGGAACATCCTTGTTGAGGGCAACGTCCTTTTCATGCACCGGAGTTGGACCGGCCTCGGCGTTTACGAGGCGACCTTCGCACCCACCACCGGCGGCAGGAGGATCGCCTCCGCTGTGGTGGAGGGTGACCAGGAGCGCTATCGCAGCAGGGGCGACGAGTACGACTGTCTGATGCTGGAGCTGATCATCAGCGCGATCATCCTTGGTGAGCCGGCTGACGATCTCCGGGCCGGTCTGGTGGAGTTGTCCGCTCGGGCTTCGGGCAAGAGCGACGTCTCTTCGGGTGTGGTGCAGCACAGCGTTCTTGGGTTGCGCTCTGGTTCGTAGGGTCCGCACTCGAGCGAGTGCCGTCCTGGACGCTGCGGCGCTCGCCTACGCGAGGCCACCGTTGCTCATCAACAGCTGGCCGTTGATCCACTCACCTTCCCGGGAGCACAGGAAGTCCACCAGGTGTGCGGTGTCCTGCGGGGTGCCCAGGCGGCCGAGCGGGGCGCTGCGTACGCAGTGCTCCCGGACCTCCTCGGGCATCCAACCGGTGTCGACCGGCCCGGGGTTGATCGCGTTGGCTGTCACGCCGAGGTGAGCGAGCTCGTGGGCGGCGGCCAGCGTGATGCGGTCCAGGGCGCCCTTGCTCGCCCCATAGGGCAGGTTGCCGACGGTGTGATCGCTGGTGAGGCTGACGATCCGGCCGGTTCCCCGTTCCGCGGCGAAGCGACGCCCGAACTCGCGGATGAGCAGCCAGGGGGGCGCGCGCGTTGACGGCGAAGTGCCGGTCGAAACTCTCGACGGTGGTGTCGAGCAGCCCTGAGTCGACAGACTCGCAGTGGCTCATCACCAGCGCGGTGACGTTGCCCATCCGCTGTTCGACCTCGTCGAAGACTCGTGCCGGGGTGGCCGGGTCGGCGAGGTCCGCCTCGATCGCGGTGGTGGCCGCTCCCTGCTCGGCCAGCGTTTGCCTGATCGCTTCGGTCGCTCCTGGCTCGCTGCCCCAGCTCATGCGGGTGTCGTACGGAGTCCAGTAGGTGAAGGCGATGTCCCAGCCCGATGCGGCCAGCCGACGCGCGATGCCCGCACCGATACCGACGGTGCGGCCCACCCCGGTGATCAGGGCGAGCGGGCGGTCCACCGCAGCGTCCTGCTCGTGGGCAAGGTGGTCCTGGTCGATGTTCGTCATCACGGTCCGGAATGCTTCACGAACGAACACCGCAGCGTCAATCGCTTTCCTGGGGCACGGCAGATGACAGGGCCGGGCGGCACACCGCCCGGCATCTAGCGCCCAGCACCCAGCACCCAGCACCTGCGGTGGAGTTGGCCGGCTGAGGTCCACCGGCTACGGCTGGAAGTACTCCGACATCAACTGACTCACCCACTCCGGCTGCTTGATGTCCACCGGACAGAACTCCGCCATCGTCGGCTTCAGATCAATGACCGGGGTGCCGGAGACCGCGTCGAGCCCGACCACCGTGAGGTCGCGGCCCTGCACCGACTCGATCGCGCAGCACGTTACCCCGATGCGGTTGGGTCGGCGGGGGCCACGGCCGGCGAAGACACCTACGGACGGAAGGTCGGAGCGGCCGCGATAAGGGCGAGGCTCTCGGTAGTCGTCGCGTACCGGGAACTGGTCGAAGACGAAGAGGACTTCCACGTGGGAGAAGTCCTCCAGACCCTGCAGGCACGCCTCGCCGAAGCGCTCGTCGACGGTGATCGTGCTACGGACGGCGCCCCAGTGGTCCGTGTGCTGGATGTCCGTACGGTCGTTCCGGACCGTACCTATCGATGTGACCTCGAAGCTTGGCATGGCACGGTTCTACCGCTTCGTCACGGCCGTGCCCAGATCGCGTGCCCATCACTGCACGCCGAGGCCGAGGCAGCGTGCGGCCCAGCCCTCGCACAGGCGACTTTCGGGCCGTCTACGATGACGATGCATCAGCTCAGATCCGGTTCCAATCGGCGTCACATGTCCCTCGGCCTGTAGAACGGGAGCCCCTATGTCCGAGCAGCAGATCCCGCGCGTCCCTATGTCCGCCGAGGAGATCGAGGCGGCCCACCTCGTCGCCCCGTCCAAGCTCAACGGCCAGATCACCCTGCGCGATTACAACCCACGCTGGCCTCTGGTCTTCGAACGGGAAGCCGCGCGGATACGTGAGCATCTCGGCCGCCCCGAGCACCAGATCGAGCACCGTATCGATCATGTCGGCTCCACTTCGGTGCCGGAGCTTCCCGCCAAGCCGGTCATCGACATGCTCTTGACCGTCCCGGATTCCGCCGCCGACGCCTCATACGTACCGGTCCTGGAGGCACTCGGTTTCGAGCTCGTCATACGCGAGCCCGGTTGGTACGAGCACCGCCTCTTGCGCAAGCACGACCTTGACCCGAGTGCCTCTACGGCCAACCTCCACGTCCTGTCAGCGGGCTGCCCTGAGGCCGACCGCATGCTGCTCTTCCGTGATCGGCTGCGCGAGCACGGCGGCGACCGCAAGCTGTACGCCGACACCAAGCGCTCCCTGTCCCAGCAACAGTGGGAGTACGTGCAGAACTACGCGGACGCCAAGTCCGAGGTGGTCGTCGGCATCCTGCAACGGGCGACGGCCGAGAACTCCGCGGACGCCGGCACATGACGCCTCACGCGGCATCACGCCGCACAGAAGGGCAGGGCCCGGACCGCGCGTCGCGGTCCGGGCCCTGCCCCGTGCTGTGCCGCCCTGCGGCGGCGGTGTGTCAGCTCTGTGCGGTGTCGCCGTCCGTCTGCCCGGCGTCCTCGGCGGCCTGAGTCTTCTCGCGCATCTTGCGCACCAGCTCGGCCTTCTGGTCGGCGGCACCCTGGCGGTCGAGGTTGCGGTGCGGACCGTTGTTCTGCCGCTCGGCGCGGGACAGCTTCTTGCGCTTGCCGCCGCCCATGCCCACGGGGTTATTGATGTTCTTGCTCACGGGTTCTCCCGGGATGATGTGAAGTGATCTACGGATTCATCGGTGGGGGACGGGCGCGGCGACGTCCAGGGACGTCAGCAGGGGCCCATCACGCTCTCACTCGTAAATCGGCGTCTGGAAGAACATGCCCTAGACGTTACCCGGTCCCGGCGGCCCCGCACACCAAATTTTTCATCGCCCGACATCAGCCGGGCCTTCGACGAGGGCCTGCGGCCAGCCCTTTCCCGCTGTGATGGGATGGCCGGACTCCGCCGTCCATCTGCCGGGAGGCCGCCGTCGTGACGTCTTCGTACCCATCCCTTGCCCATGCCTTGGCCGAGGCTCTGGTCGATGTCCTGCGGTTCATCGACGGCAGCGAAGACGAGCAGGTCGATCCCGATGACGCGGTCAAGGTGCTTGAAGGCGTCGCCCACGTGGTCAGCACGCTGCCTGATGATCAACGACAAGAGCTGATCGGACTGGTCGGCGAGATGGCAGCCGCCGAGTCCGACCCGGCCCGTCGCGAGTTCCTGGCAGGGTTCCCGGAGGGATTCGGGCTGATCGACGACGCGTCCTGAGTGGCCTTCTCGGCAGCGCGGCGTCACGCGCGTTTGCACCGAGAAAGGGCTTGTGGCACATCGACAAGGGTGGCGATGCTGCCTCGATGATGACTTCAGTGCTTACGTTCGTCGGTGCGGCGTTCCTCATCGCCATGGTTCCCGGGCCGAGCACGGTCGTGATCCTGCGCCGAGCCGTGGTGAACGGCCGGAGAACCGGCATGGCCACCGTCCTGGGCAATGAGTGCGGGGTGCTCCTGTGGGGCCTCGCCGCGGCCTTCGGTCTCTCCGCCCTGCTGCTGGCCTCGCAGATCGCCTACGACACCATCCGGATCACCGGCGCCGCGGTCCTGGTGTGGATGGGAGCGCGTGCGTTGTGGCAGGCGAGGCGAGCCAACCAACCGGATCAGGAATCGGCGGTGCCAGCCGCGGTGTCACTTCGTCGAGCCTGCTGGCAGGGCCTGGTCACCAACTTCGCCAATCCCAAGGCCGGCGTGTTCGCCGTGTCCTTCCTGCCGCAGTTCGTGCCCCACGGGGCCCCTGTTCTGCCGACGTTGCTCGCCTTCTCGGTGATATGGGCCGCGGTCGACCTCGTCTGGTACCTGCCCGTGGTCTGGCTGGCGGGACGGGTCAGAGGAGTGCTTCAGCGACCATCCGTGCGGCGCCGGATGGAACAGGTCTCCGGGGCGCTCTTGATCGGGCTGGGGGTGCGCCTGGCCACCGAGTCCTAGCCTTGCTCGTCTCGCGTCCCCGCTGCCTGCATTGACATGCGCTTGGCTACTTGGGGCGGCCTTCAGGTACGCCCCGGCAGGACGAGTCCTGGCCGGCCCGCCGGGCTCCGCCGTCCGTCCTCAGCAGGTGAAACGGCGTTCGGCGCTGTAGTACTCGGCGAGGCCGTAGTCGACGCCCACGGCCACCTTGTAGGTGTAGGTGCCGGAACCCGCGCAGTTCCACCACGTGGTTGCAGTGCCACTCTCGAGCGTGGCCCAGTCCATCTCCTCCCAGCCCCATGCACGGTGGCGCAGCAGGCCGATCGTGGCGTCTTCGCAGTTACTGCTGGTCTTGCTGACCTGGCCCATGATCTCGTTGATGCCCTTGTAGGGAGCCGAGATCTTGTAGCAGCTCCGGTCCCAATCCGTGGCGGAGGCCGGTGTGGCCGACAGCATCAGCGTGGCTGCGGTCGCGGAGGCCAGAGTGATGGCGGTGCATGACTTTCCTGCGATTCTGCGAGTGCTCATGACAAAGATTCCAGTTCAGTGAGACGTGGTGTGAGAGGGATCATGAGACACAAGAACACTTTCACCGGGCCGAGGCAAGAGCAATCCGGTGCCTCCGTACCGTCAAACACCTGCGCTCTGCGGTGATTTGGCGTCAATCACACCCACCAGAGAGGTTCTTCAACCCTCGGTTTGTGGGGCCCTCGCACAGGGACCGAGGTAACGATCACTCCACCGGCATGGTGTTCTTGCGCTCCTTGGCATGGAAGCGCGCCTTCTTCTGCCGATTCCCGCACGTGTTCATGTCGCACCATCTGCGGGTGCGACTTTGACTGGTGTCGAAGAAGGCGGCTTGGCAGGTCGGTGACGCACACAAGGCCAGTTTTCCGTCTCGTTCGCCCGCGATGACGCTGATCGCATCGGCGGCGATCACGCTGAGGGCATCTTCCACGCGGGAAGCCGAGCTGAGCTGCCATCGACGCTTGCCCTCGGGCGTCAGGATCGCCGCGGCCTTCCCCTGCGCGCTGCAGTCATTGATGAATCGGACAGCGGATGCAGGCAGAGGCTCCTGGAGCGCGGCCGCTGTCGCGGCGGCGTGAATCGACTCCCTCAGTTTCCGGGCGAGTTCGAGCTGGGCGGTGGTGCAGGAGTTCACGGTCAGGTCGCTCACTGCCAGCCAGTCGACGAGTCGGTGCGGCGTGGGAATGCGCTCCACGGCATCGCCACGACGTTCCGTCAGAGTCGCGGTGAAGCTGGTCGCCAGGACCCTACCGAGGCGAAATTCAGGGAACTCGGCGCGCATTGAACCACCTTAGCAGGTTGCGGGCAGACCTCGGCGGCTGCTAGAACCGTCTAAGCCGGTTCTAGCCGGGTTCGCTGGATCCACCCTGCCCAGGAGGTCTCATGAACCGTCTGACCAGCGACGTACAGGCATTTGAAGCCCACGCGACCGACGCCGACCTCGACGATCTGCGCGCGCGACTGGCCGCGGCGCGACTGCCGGAGACCGAGACGGTCCACCGCGCCGCACCCGGCCCTCGCCGTTGGGCACAGGGCGTCCCTCTCGCCGACCTCGTCGACGTCGTGGACTACTGGCGCACCGGGTACGACTGGCGGTCGTTCGAAGCGCGCCTCAACGAGATCGGCCAGTTCCGCACGACCATCGATGATGTGGGAATCCACTTCCTGCACCGCCGATCCGCGCGCGCCGACGCCACTCCCCTGGTCTTGACGCACGGGTGGCCAGGCAGCATTGCCGAGTTCATCGATGTGGTGGACGAGCTGGCAGATCCGAAGGACGCGAACGCACCGGCATTCCATGTCGTGGCCCCGTCGTTGCCAGGCTTCGGCTACAGCGACAAGCCGGCCACCACCGGGTGGGGCATCGAGAAGATCGCGGCCGCGTGGGTGGAACTGATGGGAAGGCTCGACTACAGCAAGTTCGTGGCCCACGGCGGCGACTGGGGAGGTGTGATCACCACGGTCCTCGGCGGCAGGTTCCCGGCCCACGTCCTCGGCATCCACACCACGACCCCGCAAGCACCGCCCGGGCTGACCACGGACGGGCTGACGGCGGCCGAACGCAAATGGACCGAGGAAACCCGCGATTTCTGGAACGGCCCCCGCGCTGCGTACGCAAAGCAGCAGGCGGCCCGACCGCAGACCATCGGCTATGCGCTCGTCGACTCACCGGTCGGGCTTCTGGCCTGGATCCTTGACAAGTTCGCCGAGTGGACAGACACCGAGGACACCCCGTTCGAGACACTTTCCATGGACCGCGTTCTCGACGACGTCACCCTGTACTGGCTGACGCGGAGCGGAGCGTCGGCGGCCCGTATCTACTACGAGAGCCACGACTCGCTCGACCCCGAACTCCGGGTCGACGTCCCGTCAGCGATCAGTGTGTATCCCCGCGACATCGAGAAGTGCCCGCGACCCTGGGCGCAGGAACGGTTCAGGCAGATCGTCCGGTGGAGGGCGCCCGAAGCCGGGGGGCACTTCCCGTCGCTGGAGGTTCCCGAGTTCTTCGTCAAGGATGTGCAAGAGGGCCTCGCGGCGGTGCTGGCCGCCGGTCGGTGAACACGGTGGAGTGACGGCACTCGCGGTCGGCCCGAGTCCCCCTCCCGTTTCACAGACGGCGCGGCGGACTGTTACGGATGGCCGAACGGCGGGCCCACAGCGCGCAGGCCAGCAGCACCAGGCCGGCGAAACAGTAGGCCCATGCGTTGGTGCTGCCCCTGGCCGCACCGACAGCCCAGGCAATCGACCAGATGGAGAGCAAGACACACAGGGCGGTCCAGGCGACCGTCCACATCTGGTTGCGCGCCGCAAGACGCTGCGAAGTACCTCGTTCCATCTCGCCCATGTCAGGCGATGCACCATGCTCGTCATGAGTCGTCATACGTTGCCGGATGCCCCCGGAAAGCCGAGTGAATCGCAGGCCGAACGCCCGGCACGCAACCGCCTCTCCCCCGACCATGGCGTGACAGGAGGAGTCGGGCGCCGCCAATGGGCCGACAAATGACGGACGTTGACGTCCCGTTGACGTGCGCCGTGCATCCCGCCACGCTCGGAGGGCACGTGCGCATCCCCCTTCCTCTGCCCCCCCCATGGAGTGCTCTGATGACCAGACGCACCACACGACTCATCCTGTCGCTTGTCATGTTCATTGCCGCCACCTTGGGCGGTGTTGTCGCCGCCACCGGAACCGCTCAGGCCGACAGCTGCTACACGTGGTCGCGCACCTTGTCCCAAGGAGCCTCGGGTGCCGACGTGACGCAGTTGCAGATCCGCGTGGCGGGTCACGCCGGCAACGGCGGCGTGCTCGCCATCGACGGCGCCTACGGACCAGCGACGACTGCCGCGGTCAAACGGTTCCAGTCGGCTTACGGACTGGCCGCGGACGGTGTCGCCGGTCCGGCGACATTCAGCAAGATCTACGCCCTCCAGGACAACGACTGCACACCGATCCACTTCACCTACGCCGAACTCAACACCTGCAACTCCACCTGGGCGGGCGGCGCAGTGAGCGCGAGCACCGCGAAGTCGAACGCGCTGCGCACCATGTGGAAGCTTGAGGCGCTGCGGCACGCACTCGGGGACCAGCCCATTCGAGTGACCAGCGGCTTCCGCTCGCACGCCTGCAACGACGCGGTCGGCGGAGCAGCGAGCAGTCGCCACCTGTACGGCGATGCGGCCGACCTCGGTTCGGGTCCGCACTCACTGTGCCGACTCGCCCAGCAGGCCCGCAACCACGGCTTCAACGGAATTCTCGGCCCCGGCTATCCGGGCCACGGCGACCACACGCACCTCGATCACCGCCCCAGCCGCTTCTGGTCGGCGTCGAGCTGCGGCATCTGAACACGCCGGGGGGCGCTCCCGACCAGCACGGAGGGCGCCTGCCGGTCAACTCGTAGACACTCAGGAGCAGTTCACCGATGTCGGCGCGGTTCCAGCCGCCAGTGCGCAGGCGGCTCAGGAGGTGCCGGCGCGTATCGCCGTGGTCGCCAGGGTGATGTAGTTCATCAGGAAGCGCCCACCCAGTACGTCGATGGCATCTCCGACCGCGTCCAGCACCTCGGCCAGCTGTTCGGGACGGAGTTGGGTGAGGCCGCCGGTGGTAGGGAGCAGGTCCAGCCACTGGTCGCGCGTGTAGAGCTGCTGCCAGTCGAAGCGCCACTGTTCGGGCTCGTCATACTGCTCGGTCTCGCGAATCCTGTCGGCGAACCGGGCGTATCCCGCCTGATAGGGGTCGAGCGGACGCCGGGACGACTGGTCAGGTCGGGCGTTGAGCGGAGAGTCGGGGGCCACCCGGCGGTAGGCGGCGGCGAACGGTTCCGCCACCTCGGCAGGCGGCTCGTACACGTGGCCGAAGATCGCCAGCCGTCCCCCTGGACGCAGTACACGCGCTGCCTTCATGGCTCCGGCAACCGGATCCACCCAATGCCATGACTGGGCGGCGGTGACCGCATCGAACGTCCGGCCGGCCGACTCCCAGTCTTCGAAGGTGGCCACCTCGACCGGCAGGCCGTGGGCTCGCGCGAAGTCGGCCATTCGCGCATCGGGCTCGACGCCGAGCACGGCGCAGCCGGCCGCCTGGAACTGGCGGGCCGCGATGCCGGTGCCGCAGCCGACGTCGAGCACGTCGAACGGTTCACCCTCGGGCGACCTGGCGAGGATCCGTTCCACCAACGCATCGGGGTATCCGGGCCGGGCTTGGTCGTAGCGCTGCGCGTCCGCGCCGAACGACTGGGCCATACACCGGACTTGATGCGGCTCCACCGGGGACGGCCCCGGCTGCTCTCGGGGTAAAGTGGGCATGCGCCCACTTTAGTGGGCGCACGCCCACTAGGCAACGGTCGCCCGGCGGGCAGACGAAACGAGAGGATCTGTCAGTGCCGACTGGGGTGCACCTTCGCGACGCCCGGCAGCAGCTGTTCGAGGCTGCCGAACGCGTGCTGCTGCGAGACGGGCCGAACCGGCTGACCAGCCGGGCCGTCACCGACGAGGCGGGCTACGCCAAAGGGGTCCTGCACCGGCACTTCACCGACTTCGACGCCTTCCTCACGGACCTGGTGCTCGACCGGGCCGCGCAGCTCGAGGCTCAGGCGAGCGCACTGCGCGCGTCCGCCGGCACCGGCACGGTGGCCGGCAACCTCACTGCCGCGCTGACCGCCTTGTTCGGACCGATCCCGGTGGCGATCATCCCGCTCATCACTTTCCGGGACGAGCTGCGCGCCCGGCTGCGACAAGCCAGGCCCGGCGGCGGCATCGCGATCCTCGCCCAGGCCACGACGGCGGTCTCCGACTATCTGGGCGACGAGCGTGAACTGGGCCGTATCGAGGCCGACGCGGACATCGACTCGCTCACCCTCTCACTGGTCGGTGGCGGACATCTCCTGTTCGCGGACCGCGACCCCGGCCCGCCGTCCACGGCAGCCGTCAGCAAACTCGTGACGGCAATCATCAGCAATGTCGTGAAGAAAGGACCGGCCTGAAGCAAGCCTGTCCAACGACGCGTGACGAGCGACGTGCCGAGTGCCGTCAGACCCTGGCTGATTCCAGGGCCGCCGTTTCGAGGACGGGCTGGACGAAAGCACGCAAGCCCGGGGTGTTCGCGGCGCCGGCCACAGGAGGCCGCACTCCACCGGCGGGGCGTCGCTGAAGGGACTTAGGCAATGTCCGGGCGGGAGTAATAGTGCGCCGCGCGTGCGCAGGTCGGGGAGACCCCCTTGCCCGCGGCGACCATGGTGAGTACTTCCTGGCAGGCGGTGGTCGACGGGCCCCGGGGAATGGGCCGGCCCTGCGGGGTGCGGTGGGGGTAGTGGAAGTCGAGGAAGTACTGGGGTTGGTTCGTGACCGTCATCAGGGAGGTCTCGGCAAGATCCTCCAGGGAGACCGTCTCCCGCTCGGCGAAGGGGTGGCCGAGGGGGGGGGGACGATCAGTGCGCGGGGCTCGCTGAAGAGCACGGGGCGGCCATCGAGACCCTGCGCGGCGCCCTCGCCACCGAGATCGGCAACAACGGCCGGCTCGCCGTCGCCTGGTGCGTGGGCCTCGCGGCCCTTGGTTACCTCTGGTCGACCTCGACGTTCGACCGCGATCCGAAGCGGCCACCCTGGCGACCCGGGCCACCTGGTGAAGGGGCTGGACAGGACCGCCATCGACAAGGCAGCGGCACAGTTCGCACCGCCAGTTGTCCAGTCCGGTGGCGGCCGCGGCATCGGGGCCGTGACCCTCATCATGAACCAGGAGAAGACCACTGGTGAACTCCGTACAACCAGCCCAGCCCCTCGACGGTCACATCAGACAGACCTGAACCCCGTCGACCGAGTGGGAGCCACCGTGCCACACAGCCGCCGCATCCTGACGTACGCCATCGCGGCCGCCGCTGCGGCCACCGCCGGGTTCGTGTTCCCGCCCGGTGCCACCGCTGCCGCCCCCGACACCGTCACGAGCGACTTCAACGGCGACGGCTACGCGGACCTCGCCGTCGGCGTCCCGGACGGGACCGTGGCCGACCAGGCCAAGGCCGGGTACGTGAACATCGTCTGGGGCGGCCAGAAGGGCGTCGGCGCCCACGGAAGCATCCGCGTCACCCAGGCCACACCCGAAGTTCCCGGCTCCCCGGAGCCGGGCGACCGCTTCGGCGCGTCCGTGACCCTGACCGACCTCAACGGCGACGGCATCGCCGAACTCCTCGCCGGCGCCCCCGGCGAGGACGTCACCGACCGCGGAACGGACGCGGGCATGGTCATCGTCGTAGGCGGCTCGAAGACCGGGCCGGGACCGGGGTCGACGGTCCTGACCGGGCCGTCGCCGTCGGCCGCCTACGGCAAGTCGATCGCTGCGGCCAACCTGACCGGCGGCGAGAACAAGGCCATCGTGGTCGGCGGCACGGACAAGGTCGTCGCTCGTGTCATCGTGGGCGAGGACAGCATGGTCACCACCGTCGTCGCCGCCCCCATGGGCGGCCGCGCGCCCGTCCTGGCCACCGGCGATTTCGACAGCGACGGCACGGCGGACCTGGCCGTGGCGTACTGGACCAAGGGCGTCCCCAACACGCAGTCCCACGTACGGCTGTGGAAGTGGGACGCCGACGCATCCGAGATGGCCAACTTCTGGAACACGGACAACGCCGGGGTGACCGCCTTGGCCGCCGGTGACTTCGACGGGGACAGTCACGCGGACCTGGCACTCGGTGAATGCCGTGAGATCGCCGACGAGAACATCGACGATCCGTGCGGCCCGGAGGGTCTCGCCAAGGGCGGCGGCATCCACATCCACTACGGAAGCCCCGCGAGCGGCTCCTTCGGCACCCGTGCCCAGACCCTCAACCAGGACACCGCGGGCGTACCGGGGGTGGCCGAGGACGGCGACCGCTTCGGTGCCTCACTCGCCGTCTCCGACGTCAACCGCGACGGCCGCGACGACCTGATCGCGGGCGCTCCCGGCGAGGGCATCGGGAGCGAGGCGGGGGCGGGCGCCGGGTGGCTGCTGCGCGGCGGCGCGCAAGGCCTGGTCGACGCCAAGGGCGCCGCCAGTTCCCTCACCTGGAACCAGGACACGTCCGGTGTCCCAGGCGTCGCCGAGGCGGGTGACGCCTTCGGCGCGGCGGTCGCCGCGGGCGATTACAACGCCGACGGTGTACCGGATGTCACGGTCGGGTCCCCGGGCGAGAACTCTGCCCTGGGCGCCACATGGCTCTTCCCCAAGGGCGCGGCCAATGGCTCGGCAGCCTTCTCTCCCCGCACCCTCGCCCTCCCGTACCTCACGACGGCGCACAAGTACGGCAAGCCGCTGAGCAGCCACTGAGTGCGCAACGGTTGCCGCGGACGCAGTGGGTGCTGAGGGGTCGGCCGGCCAGAGTGCGGACGCAACGGCTACTGAGGGGCCGGCGGGCCAGAGCCGTCGGCCTGATCAGCTATGCGTTGTCGGGAGCCTGCTGGATCGGGTGCAGTGCGACCTGCTGATCCTCCGGCGCCCAATCCGCTCCGCCTTGGAGTTCGATCGCCGCGGCAACAAATTTTTGCGTGTCAAGGCGGTACGACCCGTCTTCGGCGCGCTCCTCCTGCATCAGAGCATCGGTGACCGGGACGGAGACGTAGGCCTCCTCCACCGTCGTGCGCTGCAAGCGAACCGAGATCGAATAGCTCGTCAAGACTCCCCCAAAGTCGATCACTGTCAATAACGGCAGTCGAAAGAAACCCCATGGGTCGGCATGGTGACGTGCCGACTGCGGTCGATCATCCCTCACCGTGGTCGCAATTGCGGTCGTGCGGACCGAAATCGCAACACTGAGGTCTTCGCGGGTTCACGGGCTCACGGGTTCACGAGTTCACGGGAGTGCAGAGTGACCGCGCCCTCGACATCGTTGTCGAGGGCGCGGTCTGGGCGGATCGCCGCAGCCTCAGGGGAGGTGGCAGGCCCCGGGGCAGCACCGCGCACCGGAGCGAGCGGTCTCCTTACGGCGTGTAGACGGCGTCACTGCCGTAGAGCTCCCTGGTGAACGCGGAGACGTCGGCGCTGCGATCGGTGCCGTCGAGGTTGTACGTGAGGTAGACGCCGTAACCCCCGCTTACGGTGCGGCGGGCGAGGTCGGCGGTCGTGCTCTGCGAGGTCCGGCCGATCTCCACGGCCGCCGGCGACAGCTTCGACTTGGGCAGGGCGATGGCGGGGACCTGCCAGGTGCCGTAGTACGGGTTCCAGGCGTAGTCGAACTTGGAGGAGATGTCGACGCCGCCATACGACAGGCGCGATGCTGCCGGACCGATGTTGTAAAGGCTGATGATCTTGTCCGGCATGTTCGCGCGCAGCGCCGACACCAGGTGGACGAACGAGCTCGCGTTGGGCTGGCCGGTGCCGTTGTTGCCGTACTCGGCGTACTCGTCGTCGAAGTCGATGCCGTCGAGACCGTACTTGGTCACGGTGTCCGACATTTGCTTCGCGAATGCCGAAGCGGCCCGCTGGGACGGGAAGTTGGCGAATCCGGCGCCTTGGTGGTTTCCGAGGACCGAGAGGACGACCTTGATGCCCTTCTGCTGCAGCGGCCGTATCTGCGTGTCAGCGTTGTCGAGGACACGCTGCACATTCTCGTTGAAGTGCAGATACGCGGCCTTCTTGCTCGTGTCGTAGTTGATGTTCGCCGCGAAGATCACGGCTACGTCGAAAACGTTGTCACCGCCGTCGGCGAGCGTGTACTTGCCGACGTTGAGCATGCTGTTGTTGTTCACCTCGACATACGCCACCGAGGTCGGACCCTGTTTCGCGAGAGCGGGAGCGGGGGCGGGCGCCGGGGCCGCCGCCGCGCCGGTCGTGGCGGTCGCGCCGAAGGCGAGGGCAGCGACGGCCGAGAGCGCGAGCGCGGCGGTCCGCACTCTGCTCCGTACCAGAGTGAACATCGTTGATCGGTCTCCCATCGCACGGTCGGCGCCCGACGTGTTCGAAAGCGCCGAGTGAGCTCCCCGATCTTTTCGCTCCCGTGACCGAATCCCCAGAACGGTGCGCGAACTCTTCACGACTCCCACCCATGACGCGCGACAACCCATCGTGTGCGCCCGGCAGTTGGCTCCCGTCGGTCAACGGGCGTTCCCGGCACCCCGCCGACTCGGCCCCCGACCCCGGAAACGCGGCGTCCATGAGGCCCGCGAGCTCTTCGAACGGCTGGCTCCTTGCCCTCCGCAACGACCTCGGGCTCCTCGCCGAGTCCCCTCATCGACGGCGCCCTTCGCCTCCGTGCTCCGGCACGCCCCCCCCAACAGCTGAGCCCGGGGTGCCGGTGCCCATCCGGTCGTCGCGCATGGTGGGCACATGCACATGGCCGGGGTGCGTGGACGTCCCCGAAGCTGAACGTCCACGAGCGACGCGCCCCCGTAACCGCTGAGCGGCGAGGCGCGGACCGCTCCCCCACCACCACGGCCTGCAGCGCGCACCCGCGCCCGCGGGAAGGACTCCCATGCCCACATCCTTCGAAGCGGTCCACGCCACCGCGACCCGCAAGGCGATGCGCCGGCTGCTGCCCCTGCTCGGTCTGGCGTACTTCATGTCGTACGTGGACCGGACCAACGTCGCGCTGGCCAAGACGCAGCTCGAGGCCGACATCGGCGTCAGCGCCGCCGCGTACGGGCTCGGGGCGGGTGTCTTCTTCGTCAGCTACGCGCTGCTCGAAGTCCCGAGCAACCTGGTGCTCTACCGCGTCGGGGCCCGCGCCTGGATCG
The DNA here is from genome assembly GCF_053591915.1 of Streptomyces sp. NPDC002853. Lineage (NCBI taxonomy): Bacteria > Bacillati > Actinomycetota > Actinomycetes > Kitasatosporales > Streptomycetaceae > Streptomyces > Streptomyces sp. NPDC002853. Next base: position 152,899 of record NZ_JBSFUS010000014.1, read on the forward strand.
CGCGCATCGCGGTCACCTGGGGCCTGGTGTCGGCCGCCATGATGTTCGTCCAGGGCGAGACCTCCTTCTACGCCCTGCGGTTCGCCCTCGGCGCCGCCGAGGCCGGTCTCTACCCGGCCCTGATGTACACGGTCACGCTCTGGTTCTCCCAGCGGCACCGCGTCACCGTCGTCGGACTCATCTACACCGCGCCCGCGGCCGCGACCATCCTGGGTGCCCCGGCCGGCGGGGGACTCATGGCCCTGGACGGCGTCGCGGGACTACAGGGCTGGCAATGGATGTTCCTGGTCGAGGGCCTGGTGACCGTCGCCGTCGGCGCAGTGGTCTGGGTCGCTCTGCCCAGCCGCCCGCAGGACGCGCGCTGGCTCTCGCCGGAGGAGGCCACCGCTCTGTCGGAGCGCGCCGCCGGCGGCGGCGAGCCGTCACCGCACCGGCTGCGCGGCAACCTCAAGGCGGCCTTCGGGCGCCCGGTGGTGCTGCTGCTCGCCGGCACCTACTTCGTGAACCAGCTTGTCGCCTCCGCCGTCGGCTTCAACCTGCCGTCCATCGTCGAAGGGCTCGGCGTGGAGGGCTCGCTGCGTATCGGGCTCGTCACCGGCAGCATGGGTGTGGCCATCCTCGCCGGGGTGCTGTTCTTCCCGTGGCTGCACGGCCGCATCGGCAACGACACCGGGCTGATCGTGCTCTGCGCCGTCGCCGGTACCGCCGCCATGGGCGCCTACCTGCCGACCGATTCCATGGCGGCACGCTACGCGCTGCTCTTCGCCGCCAACTTCTTCCTGACCGGCACACTGCCCCTGTTCTGGTCCGTGGCGATGTCGCGGATGTCCGGCCTGATGGCCGCCGTGGGCCTGGCCTTCATCAACACCGTCGGCCTGCTGGGCGGCTTCTTCGGCCCGATGGTGTTCGGTCTGATCGAGGGCCGCACCGGCAGCGACCGCACCCCCTTCGTCTTCATCATCGTCGCGGGCCTGGCCGGAATCGCCTTGGCCTGCCTCCTCAGGCGCACCGTCGGCCGCGAGGACGAAGCCCTGCCGGGGCGGGTCCCGGCGATCGCCGACTGACCCGCCGCCTACCGAACACCGGCCCGTACGCCCCTCGGCGCGCCGCTCCCCGCCGCACGACGGGCGGAACAGGGAAGCGCTCCGAGGGGCTCGCGCTGTGCATCTGCCCAATGCCCTGCTCCGCGGTGTGGGCGGGCGCAGGATTTCGGCCACGGTGGCGCGCGCCTATCCTTCCGCCATGAACGAGGAGCTGGCACTGCGCCGCGAGCTGGCCGTGACACTGGTCGACAACATCGACCGGCTCGTCGACAGCCTTGCGGCCGACATCTGCGCCCACAGCACGAGCTACGCCAGCGGCAGCCCGGTCTCGCGCGAGGACCTGCGTCTTGTCCTGCGCGGCAACATGGACTTGGCCCTGCACGAGTTCGGCGGGATGACGGCCGCCGACGACCGCTTCGAAGCGGTCGCCGCCGAGAACGGACGACTGCGCGCCGAGCAGGGCATGCCGCTCGCCACGGTGCTGCAGGCCTACCGCCGTGGCGGACGGGTCCTGTGGCAGGCGATGGCCGACTGGATGCGCGACCGCTCCCCCGCCCAGCAACGCCTGGTGGGGGACATGGCCGGCGCGGTGTGGGAGACCATCGACCGGTTCTCCTCGGCGATGGCGGACGCCTACCGGCTGCGCACCCTGGAACTGGAACACCGCGAGGCATCCCGGCGCGGCGCCCTCTTCGAGGCCCTCCTCGACGGGCGGGGCGACGAACCCGCCGTGGCCTCCGCGGCCGCCACGGCCCTGGGCGTGCCGCGGCACGGCCGGTACGTGGTCGTCGTCATCGCCCAGGACGCCCACGACCCGGCCTCCCCGCCCGACCCCGGCCCGGCACTGGAGGCCCTGGGCATGTGGTCGTTCTGGCGGCCGAGGGCGGAGACAGTCGCGGGCCTGGTCCGGGTCAGGGCGGCCGGCCCCACGCAGCTCGTCGACGCGCTGCGCGGCCAGGGGGTCTGCCGGGCCGGGATATCGCCGCCCTTCGAGGAACTGCCCGCCGCCGCCCAGGGACTGCGGCTCGCCCGGCGCGCCCTGGACACCCTCCCGCCGGGCAGCGGTGAGGTCGCCTCCCTCGACGAACGACTGGTGCACGCAGCCCTCGGCGCGGAGCCGGAGATCGCCGACCGGCTGGCGATCCGCTATCTCGACGCGGTCCTGCGCAGCGGCGCCGAACGCCCGGTGCTGCTCGAGACGTTGCGCGTCTGGCTCGACTCGGGCTGCTCGGCGTCCGGTACCGCCACGCGCCTGTTCTGCCACCGCAACACCATCCTCAACCGCATCAGCCGCGTCGCCGAACTCACCGGCTGGCCCGCCGACTCCGGTGAGGCCCGGCTCGGCTGGGCGCTCGCCCTGCGGGCCCTGGAGCTCGAACGCTGACACCAGGGGCCGCGCGGTGCCGCTGCCCACCGTACGCACGCCGAGACTGGGCCCTTGCACATGGCCCCGCGACGGCGGGGTGCCGGAAGCTGAGGCCGTCGGCACCACCGTTCGTACGCGCAAGGGAGCAACCGTGCAGTTGAGCGTCGCCACCATCCTCAGGGAATCCGCCGCCCGTTATCCCGACCGCACCGCGGTCGTCGATGGCGACGTACGCGTCTCCTACCGCACGCTGTGGCTCGACGTCCTGCGCTTCGCTGCACGGCTGCGCTCCCGCGGCATCGGGCCGGGGAGCCGGGTCGCCCTGCTGCTGCCCAACACCGCCGACTTTCCGCGCGCCTACTACGCGATCCTCGCGGCCGGCGGCACGGTCGTCCCGGTCCACGCACTTCTCGTGGCCGACGAGGTGGCCTATGTGCTGCGGCACAGCGGCTGCCGCGCGATCGTCACCGCAGGCGCCCTCGAAGCCGTCGCGAAAGAGGCGGCGGCCGAGGTCGGTGTCGACGTGCTGCACGTGGCCACCGACGGCGAGCCCCTGGAGCGCGCCGAGCCGCGCGACGCGGAGGACACCGCCGTGATCCTCTACACCAGCGGCACCACCGGCAGGCCCAAGGGCGCCCTGCTCACCCATGCCAACCTGGTCATGAACGCCACCGTCTGCGCCCAGGACCTGTTCGCCCTCACCCCCGACGACGTGGTCCTCGGCTGCCTGCCGCTCTTCCACAGCTTCGGCCAGTCCTGCGCCATGAACGCCGCCCTGCGGGCCGGCGCCGCACTCGTCCTGTGCGCACGGTTCACCGGGCCCGCCGTCCTCGACCTGATGGCCTCCGAAGGCGTGAGCGTCTTCATGGGCGTGCCCACCATGTACCACGCCCTGACCGAGACGATGGAGCCCGGCGGCAGCCGTCCCGGCGGGCTACGCATGGCCGTCTCCGGCGGCGCGGCCCTGCCCACCGCACTGCTCGAACGCTTTGAGGCGGCCTTCGACACCATCGTCCTGGAGGGCTACGGGCTCACCGAGACCTCACCTGCCGCCCTGTTCAACCAACTCGCCACCGGCCGCCGCCCCGGAACGGTGGGGCACCCCATCTGGGGTGTCGAGGCGGCCATCGCCGACGCGGACACCGAGGGGCGGATCGTGTTCCTCGCGCCCGGGGAGGTGGGCGAGGTCGTGCTGCGCGGCCACAACATCTTCGCCGGGTACCTCGACGACGCCGCGGCGACCACGGCTGCCGTCGTCGACGGCTGGTTCCGCACCGGCGATCTCGGCACGCACGACGCCGACGGATATCTGAGCATCGTGGACCGCAAGAAGGACCTCATCATCCGCGGCGGGTTCAACGTCTATCCGCGCGAGGTCGAGGAGACCCTGGCCCGCCACCCCGCCGTCGCCCAGGTCAGCGTCCTTGGCCTGCCCGACGAGGCCAGGGGCGAGGAGATCTGCGCAGCAGTCGTCCTGCGGCCCGGCGCCCTCGACACACCCGCGGACATCGTCGCGTGGGCGCGCGAGCGCCTCGGCAAGCACAAGTACCCGCGCGTCGTACGGCTGTTGAGCGAGCTGCCGCTGGGACCGAGCGGCAAAGTCCTCAAGCGGGAGCTGAAGGAAGCGTGCGCATGAGCGTCGTCGACACCGCGTGCGGCCCGGTGCGCGGCACCGTGGAGAACGGCATCGCCGTCTTCCGGGGCATCCCCTACGCCGCGGCGCCCGTCGGCCCACTGCGGTTCGCGCCCCCGGCGCCCGTACCGCCCTGGGACGGCGTCCTCGATACCACCGCCTTTGGGCCCACCTGCCCCAAGAACCCCTACGCGCCCCCCTTGGACGCACTCCTGCCCGATCCGGACGTGCCCGGCGACGCGTGCCTCAACCTCAACATCTGGACGGCCGCGCCCTGCGACAGCGCCCGCCCGGTGATGGTGTGGATCCACGGCGGAGCCCTGCGCAACGGCTCGTCCGCCGTGTCCACGTACGACGGCCGGGCCTTCGCCCGCGACGGCATCGTCCTGGTGTCCGTCAACTACCGCCTCGGCATCGAAAGGTTCGGTCTCTTTCCCGACGCTCCCGCCAACCTGGGCCTGCGCGACCAGATCGCCGCGCTCGGCTGGGTGCGCGACAACATCCACGCCTTCGGCGGCGACCCCGACAATGTCACCGTCTTCGGCGAGTCCGCGGGCGCCATCAGCATCGCGGCCCTGCTCGCCGCTCCGCACGCCAAGGGCCTTCTCCGGCGGGCGGTGCTACAGAGCGGAGCCCCCACGGCCGTCGACCCGGCCACGGCCGCACGCACCACCACCGCCATCGCCAAGCACCTCGACGTCCCGCCCACCGCACGGGACTTCGCCCGCATCGACCGCGCCCGACTGCTCGCCGCCCAGCGGGCCGCCACCGAGGGCGGCACCCCGCTGACCGGCGGGCGCGGCTTCCACCTCGTCGTCGACGGCGACGTCATCCCCGAGGACCCGGCCACCGCGCTCGCGCGGGGCGCCTCCGACGGCATCGACGTCCTGATGGGCGCGAACACCGACGAGTACCGGCTCTGGTTCGTCCCCGGCGGACTCGTCGACCGCATCGGCAACACCACGCTGTGGGCCGCCGTCCTCAAAAACCGTGCGCCCTTGCGGGCCCCGGGCGTCTATCGCGCCGCAAGGCCCGGCGCGTCACCCGGCGAGATCCTGGGCACCATGGTCACCGACAAGATGCTGCGGGTCCCCCTCAACCGTCTCGCCGACGCCCGCGCGCCCCGCCCCGGCCGGACCTACTTCTACGAGTTCGCCTGGCCGTCCCCGCGCCACGACCTGGGCGCCTGCCACGCCCTGGAGATCGGCTTCGTCTTCGACACCCTCGACACACCGGACAGCCTGCTCCTCGCGGGCCGGACGGCACCACGCCACCTGGCCGACCTGATGCACCGCGCCTGGGTCAGCTTCGCCTGCGGCGGCGACCCGGGCTGGCCGCGATGGAGCCCCGAGCGGCCCGTCATGACCTACGGGGCCGACGGCGCCCACATCGTGCTCGCACCCCGGGAGCGGGAACGCGGCCTGTGGTCGTAGGGGCGCGGACGCCGCACGCATCACCACTGCCGCTGTCACCGCTCGACACACCGACGCCTCGCGGTGTCCGCACACCTGCCATGCCCGTCACCCGCACTGCCCGCCAACCGCTGAGCCACGGAAAGGACGCCCCATGAGAACGCCTCTGGGCACGCTGCTGGCCACCACCTTGATCTGTGGAACCGCCCTCGCGGCGCCGCCCGCCACTGCGGCGCAGGCGGATCGACTGCAGTACGTGGCACTGGGCGATTCCTACGCCGCCGCCCCGCTGGTCCGCCCCGCCGACCCCTCCGACCCGAAGTGCGTACGCTCGCTCGCCGACTACCCGCACCTCGCCGCCGGAATACTCGGTGCCGACCTGACCGACGTCAGCTGCTCCGGCGCCACCGCCGACGACTTCACCCATGCGCAACACCCCGGCACCGCGCCCCAGTACGACGCGCTCTCCACCGAAACCGACCTCGTCAGCATCACCATCGGTGCCAACGACAACGCTCTGTCCGAACTCCCCGTCGACTGTCTCAACCTGCTGCCGAAGCCGCTCGGCAAGAGCTGCGCGCAGGCCAACACCGAGGGCGGCACCGACCGGTACGGCGCGGCCATCGACGCATGGGCGCCCACGTTCGACGTGGTTCTTGACACCATCCGACAACGTGCCCCCAACGCAAGGGTGTTCGTCGTCGGCTACGGCATGTACTTCCGCGCCGGGGGCTGCTTTCCCCTCCAGCCCTACTGGGGCCAGGACGCCGACTACATCCAGGCGAAGATCGACCAGCTCGGCTCGACACTGCGCACCGCGGCCGAACAGCACGGTGCCACCTTCGTCGACACCAAAGCCCTGGGCACCGGCCACGACTCCTGCGCCACCCCGGCCGACCGCTACATCGCGGGCGCCCTCTCCCTCCGCGACGCCTTTCCGCTGCACCCCACCGCCGCCGGCTCTCGCGCGTACGGTCGGGCTCTGGCCGACGCCGCGCGGACAGGCGCCGCGCGCTGAGGTAAGGCGAGGACCATGCCACTGCATCGCAGGGCACCGCGTGCACAGGCTGGTGGCACTCCCACGTGGGGGGCCACCAGCCTGCCGGTGGACGCGAGCCTGCGTTCCTAGTTGAAGACGTACCAGCTGAGAGTGATGGCCGCGGTCTTCCCCGCACCGTCCTTGACGGTGATCCGGCTGGTGTGAATGCCCCAGGCCGTGGGGGTCCCCGAGATCGTTCCCGTGGCGGAGTTGATGGCCAGGCCCGCGGGCAGGCCGGTGGCGGTGAAGGTGCGGGCTCCGGTGCCGCCGCTGGCGGTCAGGGGCAGGGAGTAGGGGCGCCCGGTGTAGACGGTCTGGTTACCGGGATGCGTCAGGGCGAGAGTGCCGCCGCCGGGCGCGCTGATGGTCCAGGCGAACGTGGTGCTGCCGGTCTTTCCGGCGGCGTCGGTGGCCGTGAGGGTCACTGTGCTGGTGCCTGCCGTGGTGGGTGTCCCGGTGACGGTTCCGGTGCCCGCGTCGATCCGCAGGCCCGAGGGCAGGCCCGAGGCGCTCCACTTGTAGGGGGCCGTGCCGCCCTGAGCGGTGTTGTTCAGCGTGGCGCTCTGGCCCACGGTGCCGCTCTGGTCGCTCACGGCACCGACGGTGACCTCGCCCGGCTGAGGGTTGCTGGTGGCGAGGGTCAGGTTCCACTTCTGCAGGGCTTCGTTGACCGGCTGGAAGATGGTGTTGGTCGCGCCGGAGCTCCCGCAGGTGGCGCTGCCGCCACCCGAGTGCAGCCCTACGGCCTTACCACCGGCGGCGGTGACGTAGGAACCCCCGGAGTCGCCGCCGGAGGAGCAGGCGTCGGTCCAGGAGAGGCCGTCGATGACGACATTGCCGTAGTCGACGCTCTGGTTGACCTTGGTGATCTCTCCGCAGCGCCAGCCGCTGGTCTGGCCGGATCGGCAGACGCTCTGCCCGACGACGCCCTCGGCGGAGCCGGTGACCGTGACATCACCCTGCCCGTGGCCGGAGACCTTCGGTGACAGGTCCCATCCGGCCTGGTCGACGGCCACGAGTCCGAAGTCGCCTTCGCGTGCGTTGATGCTGTGGCTTCCGCCCTGGTTGGAGGTGCCCAGGCGGGTGCCGTCCTTGCCGTAGGCCGGCTGGTTGGCGTCGTTGGTGCAGTGTCCGGCGGTGAGAAAGCCCTTCGTGCCGCCGGAGGCGGTCACCGAGAAGCCCACGGAGCAGGGGCTCTCGCTGCCGGGTATCCACTTCTCGCCGCCGACGACGCTGCCCTGCTGCTGACGCGGTGCGTCGGCGACGGTGGAGTGGCTGACGATGCCTCCCAGGCTGTGCAGCCGCTCGATGAGACGCCCGGTTTCCTTGGTGTGCCGGTCGGCGGCGGTGACGACACCGATCCGGCCGGCGCGCTGGTCGACGCCCCAGGAGACGACCCCGGGGACGTCGCGGACCTGGCCGCGGACCACGGCCAGGGCCTCGGTCAACTGGCGCGGCGTGTAGGCGGTGCGGTGGGCGATGGCTCCGAGCCGCTCGGCGGTGGCCGCGTCGGCGGAGCCGTTGAGGTTGGCGTGCAACTGTCCCGACGCTCCGTCGAACCACAGGCCCACGACCCGGTCACCGATGGTGGAGCCGAGTCGGGTGGCCACCTCCCTGGCCGCTCTCTCGTCGGCGAGGCGGGTACGGGCCTGCTCCGGCGTCAGGTCCAGGTCGCGCTGCAGGGCGGACAGGAGGCCGGGAGCCGGAGGCTCGGGGGCGGAAGCGCCCTGTGCGGCGGCGAGTTGGGGAAGTGCGGCGAGGGTGAGGCACGCGACGGCGCCGGCGAGGGCGGCACGTAGCGTGATACTGCGGGGGGTGATGGGCACGGTGGGGGCCTTTCTGTTGTGTCTGCAGCGACACGACGCTGCTGCGACTGCCGCGACGCGACGCCGAGGTGACTGCCGCGACGCGACGGCGAGGTGACTGCCGCGACGCGACGTGGACCGATAGCCGTGCAGCCTCGTGGCTCCGACCGTCACCGACCATCAGAGAAGTCCCTGGCATCCCGCCCTCGGCCAGGGCAGCCAACCGATCGGGTACGCCGACACGGAACAGCCGGCCCCGGGCGGGCCTCGCCTGCCATGTGGCGGGTCCGTGCGTACGGTGACCTTGGGATGCGCGGGGGCTCCGACTCCGTGGCCGGGGTGCCGACTCCGCCAAGGGCCTGAGGGTTTTCCCTTGCACACGAGATCCGTACTGGCTGGGCCGCACCCCCAGAACCTAGGCTCACGGACGTGACCGAGGTGCGGGAGGCATGCGACCCGAACGACGTGTGGTGGCCTGAGCGGGACCGGGTGGTGCGGGAAGCGGAGGCTGACCTGCGTGCGCTGGGCCGCGTCGTCGTCAGTGGGCCCTGGGGCACGGGAAAGACTTACGTGCTGCGGGAGTTGGCCCGGCGCGCCGGCGCAGCGGCGGACACCCGGTGTCTGCCGCTGGCGGGGAGCAGGCAGCTGGCGTGCGAACCGTACGGACTGCTCGCGCAGCTGGCCGGGATGTTGCCACCATCATTGGAGGCCGCGGCGCCGCCCACTGGCCTGCGCCCGGAGCTCTGCGAGGCGAACCCACCGACCGTCGCCGCCACGGCCAGGGCTGTACGTCAGTTGTGCCTCGACGACGGCGCGGGTGGCTGGACGGTTCTGATCGACGACGTACACCTGGCCGACCAACTGAGCCTGGAGGTACTGGACTTCTGCTGCCGCACGCTTCCCCCCTCCCGCCTGCGAGTAGCTGCCTCTCTTCCGTCCACCCGCTGTGCCACGGAGCAGAGTGCGGTGCTCGGCGGGGGCCACATCCCCTGGGTCGAGCTCCGGATGCTGACCGAGGCCGAGGTCGCCGCGGCTCTGGTGGCTCAGGGCATCTCCGCTGTGCGTGCCGCCTCCGTACACCGCGACAGCGGCGGCCATCCACTGCTCGCCCGTGCCGCTGCGAGCTCACTGAGCGCGGACCGCGGGCCCACCACCCAGCCGTCTCGCCTGGCGCAGGCATGGTGGCAGTCGGTCCCCTCCTCTTGGCGGGGCACCCTCACCGCGCTGGCACTGGCCCGGTCGGCCGATGCCGCGCTGCTGTGTGCCTGCGGACACACCGACGCCGAACGCGACGTGGATCGGGCAGGCAGAGCCGGGCTCCTCTCCCGCGGCCCGGCAGGAACGGTCTCCTTCGCCTCGGAACTGCTGCGAACGCAGGCCGAGTACGCGATCGGCCCCACCGAGCGCACGACCCTCCATCACGCTCTGGCCGCCGCCACCCCGGACCCACTCGCCGCAGCCCGGCATCGACTGCTGGCCACGGCCGGACCCGACGAACAAGCCGCCCAGGACGGTGTGGCCGCGGCCCGCACGGCCCGGGCCTGCGCCGAGCCGGGTCTGGCCGCCGAACTCATGCAGCTGGCGGCGTGCCGCACCGCCACCGACAACCGGCCCCTCCTCCTGGAACGCTGGCTCCAGGCCTGCCGGGACGCGGCGGACGCCGGAGACTCCGACCTGGCCACACGTGCCGTCGCCGCGCTGACTCTCCTGCGCTCCCCCGACGCCGAGGCGGAAGCACTGCTGGCGCTCCTCGACGCGCACGGCCAAGGGCTCGAGAACCAGAGCGCGACCCTGGCCCGTCTGGCGGCCCTGACCCGTTCCCACCCCTCGCTGCGCGCCCGGCTCGGGCTCTGCACGGCGATACGGCACAACATCGCGGGCCGCCCCCAGGAGTCCCTGGCCGCGGCCGAGCAAGCGGCGCTGGACGCCCGGTCCTCCGCACGGCCGGACATCGAGGCGGCCGCCCTGACCATGCAGGCCCGCATCGAACGCCTCCTCCACCGCGGTGACGCCAAGGCCACCCTCGCCCGGGCTCTCGCCGTCAGCCCCGGCCTGCCTTCCGGGCAACTCCGTTACAGCCCGCACTACTTGAAACTGCGTCACGCACTCTACGACGACGACCATTCGACCGCGCAGAGCGGCCTGCACCATCTGCTCGGGCACGCCGAGGCCACAGGCAGCACCGAGGACCTCCAGGAGATCTGGCGCAGCCTCGCCGAGAGCGACCTGCGCCGGGGCCATGTCGCCACCGCCGAAGGCTGGAGCCGGCGCGCCCTGCATCTCGCCCGTACGCTGCGCCTCTCCCCCGGGCCCGCCTGCTCCACGCATGCCCTCGTACAGGTCGAGAGGGAAGGTCCGGGATACGCCGCCACCACCGCCCGATGGGGTCTGCAGCAGTCCAAGGAAGAGGAGGACAGCATCTTCACGGCGCGCAACCTGCACGCCCTGGCCCAAGCGCTTCTCTGCCTCCACCAATTCGACGCGGCAGCCGCCGCGTTGGGTGAGGTGGCCCGCCTCGAACAGCAGCACCTCACGGCCGATCTCGCAGCCTTCAAGTGGCACCATCTGTACGCCGACGCACTCACCCTCGCCGGTCGGCCGGACCAGGCCGAGCACTTCCTCACCCGGCTGGCCGAGGAGCACCCGCCACCGGTCCCGTCCGTCGCCGCTGCTCTGCTGCGCAGCCGGGCGCGGATCGACCTGCACCACCACCGGACCGACCAGGCCGCCGACCGTCTGACCGAAGCGTGCCTCGCCTTCGACGAGTCCCAGCTGCCCCTCGAGTACGCACACACTCTGGTTCTGCTGGGGCAGGCAGAGCAGAAGCGGCGCCGGGCCGCGGCCGCACGCCGCCACCGCGAACACGCCCACGACCTCTACACGCAAGCCCAGGCGACCTACCGCGCCGAGTGCACCCACCACCTCCTCCACCGACACGACCGCACCGCTACGACCGGCCCTGGGCCGGAGCTGACGCAGGTCGAGGCGGACATAGCCCGGCAGGTCGCCTCCGGCGCGTCCAACCGGGAGGTGGCCAACTCGCTGTTCATCTCCGTCAAGACGGTCGAGTCCCACCTGAGCCGCATCTACCGCAAGCTCTCCCTGACATCACGCACCCAACTGGCCCTGCGCATGCGGACGTAGCGAGTGGTCGCGTCGCCAGACACGAGGGCGGCTCGGCACCCCGTACAGATCGCTGACAGGCTCACATCGGCGCGTCATTCCCCACCGCTCGCCGTTCAGACGCGTGGCCCCAGGAACAGGCCGCCGCTTGTGTCGATGACCTGGCCGGTGATCCAGCGGGCTGCGTCGGAGGCGAGGAAGGCGACCGCGTCGGCGACGTCGCCGGGCCCGCCCAGCCGGTCGAGTGCTGTCATGGCCGTGATCTGTTCGGTGAGGCCCGGCAGGTCGAAGGCGGCTCCGTTGGTCGGCGTCTTGGTCGCTCCCGGGGCGACCGCGTTCACCGTGATCCCCCGGGTCCCAAGCTGGGTGGCCAGGGTCTTGCTCATGGTCTCGACCGCGCCCTTCGTCATCGCGAAGGAGGTCTGCGTGGGGTTGGCCATGCGGGTCGCCACCGACGAGATGGTGAGGATGCGACCGCCATCACGCAGCAGGGGCAGCGCACGCTCGATGATGAAGTACGGGGCTCGCACGTTCACCGCGAACAGGTGGTCGAACTGCGCCCGGGTCGTCACGCCGAGCGGACCGGCCGGCGCGGCCGCGGCATTGTTGACGAGAATGTCGAGCGGCCGCCCCGCCAATGCAGCCTCCACACCGGCGAAAAGCGTCTCGACGTCGCCGTCCACACCCAGTTCGGCCCGGACGGCGAGGGCACTCCCGCCGGCGCGTTCTATCTCATCGACCGTCGCCGCCGCCCCGCTCTCGTCCGTGCCGAAGTGCACGATGACCATGGCTCCCTCAGCTGCCAGCCGTGCCGCGATCGCCTGCCCGATGCCACGCGACGCACCCGTCACCAATGCCGTCCTGCCGGCAGGACCACTCATGCCACCCACCCCATCTATATGTTAGTCACTAACATTGCGGTAGTGTCTATCACATGAGCGAGCGAGAACCGACCCTACGGGAGCGACAGCGATCCGAAACGCGGCGCGTGATCCAGACGCACGCGGTACGGCTGTTCACCGACCGCGGCTACGACACGGTGACAGTGGCCGACGTCGCCGCAGCCGCCGGCGTCTCGGCCATGACCGTCTACCGGCACTTCCCCACGAAGGAAGACCTCGTCCTCGTCGAGCAGCCGGCCCGGCTCATCGCCGAGCGGGTCGCCGCGTCACAGGCAACGCACCCACTGGTGCGCCGCGTCGGCGGCGCCCTCATCGACGCCGCCGCGGCGTTGACCTCCGACAACGGCGACCAACCGGCGACGAACGAGCGGTTCCTGCTGGACTGCCTGCGCCTCATGATCTCGACGCCCGCACTGCGGGCCCGGCACCTGGACAGCCAGTACGCGCTGCAACAGGCCATCGTCGACGCCCTCGGGTACGACGCGACCGACCCCGACGCCGCGTTCAGCGCCCACGCGGCCACCAGCGCCTGCCTGGCCGCGATGCACACGGCACTCACCCGTTGGGCGCAGGACAACGGCCGGGCGAAACTACCCGATCTGATCACGCAAGCGCTCGCCGCATCCTTCGGTGACATCGCCGTCGCCGAGGACCACACGAAGTGACCCGGCCGATTCTCCGCCCAGAAGGGAGCCTGAGCCCGTGGCTGAAGGTGGACAGGAAGCGCTGACGGAGCTGTGGCAGCAACGATGGCCCAGTTGCCCTCCAGTTGGGTACAAGCTCCGTGACCCGTATCGGGACGTCTGGGTTCGTTTTCACAGCTTGCCCGAGTCGAAGCGGTACGCGGAGGACGCGAGCGAGTACGCCGTTGTCCTGGAGCGTTACAACACCGTCCTCGATGAGTTGTTCGCCGGTGGGGACGTATATGTGATCTTTCCCCTCTGGACGACCGAAGCCGAAGTACCGCCAGGCCATCCGGGCGCGGGCTACTGGCAGAGTCTGCTGGTGATGGACGATCCTGACCCTGAGTTCCGCAAGTACTGCCACCTGTTCAGCACCCGCCGCCCCTGGCGCCATGGCTGCATCGACGAGTTGCTGCGAAACGTCGCCGACGAAGAGGTGGGGGGCGTCCTCATCACCGACACTCAAATGCGGCGCATTCATCACCCCTACGACGGTGGCGCCGACGTCTTCCTCCCTACATCCGAGGAGCGGGACGAAATGCGTGATCGGCACGCCGACTGGCTTTCCGGTCATCCGTCAGGACTGTGACCGTCCGCCGTCGCCAACAAGGGACGCGTGGAGCCACTCGTACCGGACGCCTCCCGCCCTGCTCCTTCGTTCCCGCACCCTCAGCCCTCAGTCGTTCCAATGTTTGCGCGCACACGCGGCCGGGCCGGTCACCAAGGTGTTCGGGGGAACATCCTGGGTGACCACTGATCCGGCGCCGACCACGGCACCGTGTCCGATCGTCACGCCGGGGAGGACTGTGACGTCCGCGCCGAGCCATGCGTCGGCTCCGATGGTGATGGGTGCACGCGTGATGAAGTCGCTTCGCTCCGGCATCGTCAGGGGATGGTCGGAGGAGATGAGGTTGGTCTTCGGGCCGATCAGGACGCCATCGCCCAGGAAGATGCCGCCTTGGTCGAGGAAGGTACAGCTCTGGTTGACGAAGACGCGCTCCCCGAACTCGATGCCGAGCCCGTGATCGGTGTAGAAGGGCGGATAGATGGTGACGGAGTCGGGGATCGGTTTGCCGATGATCTCGGACAGCAGGGCCGCGCGGGTGACTTTGTCGTCGAAGGGCAGGACGTTGAGCCGGGAGGTGAGCGTGGTCACGTGCTCGATCCGCTCAGCCACCCGCGCGAACTCGGGAGTACGGACGTAGAGACGGTTCAGATCAGGCATGAAAGGTCCTCACGAAGGGGCGCCCGAGGGCGCGTAGCCGTTGGGTGACACCTGTCGGTCACGGCGACTGCACAACCAGACGTTGACCGGAGGTTGACCTGAATCATCAAAGCGGCCGGAGAGGCTGGGAATCAAACAACGATCATTACGGACACGAACAACCTGTGGTTGTCTGACTAGACTGCGGCGCATGGACGTCATGGCCGTGCGCACCTTCGTCGCCGTAGCGGACGCGGGACAATTCCAGGAAGCTGCCGCCGATCTGCGGATCACGCCGCAAGCCGTGTCCAAGCGCGTTGCCGCACTGGAGAAGGAGCTCGGTGTCCAGCTCTTCACCCGTGACGCCCGCGGGGCGCGGCTCACCATCGACGGGCAGGCGTTCTTGCCGCACGCCCGCTCCTTCCTCGACTCAGCGGAGCGCGCTGTCGCGTCCGTGCGGCCGGACCATCGGGCCCTGCGCGTCGACGTGATCGGCCGCCAGCTCTCCCTGGCGGGGTTGTTGCGCGGCTTCCATCGCGCCCACCCGGAGGTCGAGTTGGACGTCGTGACGCTTTTCGACTCCGACGCGGCCATCACCGCGGTGCGGGACGGGACGATCGACGCGACGTTCCGTGCCGTGAGCATGCCGGGCCGGCAACTGCCCCACGGCGTGGAGGCCACGCCCGTCCTCGACGAACCACTGCACCTGTTCACCGGATCAGGGCATGAGTTCGCGAACGCCCCCGCGCTCACGCCCGGCCAACTCGCCGGGCGGCACATCTGGATGCCCGGCAATTTGCCCGGCACCGAGTGGGAGGCCTACTACGCCGAACTCGCCGCGGCCTTCGGCATCGTCATTGACTCAGTGGGGCCGGACTTCGGCATCGAGGCCCTGCTCGACACCATCGCCGGCTCCACGACACTGGCCACCTTCGTCAGCGAACAGACCCCCCTGGTGTGGCCCGTCGGCCACACCCTGCGCCGCATTCCCCTCAAAGACCCGATCCCGGTCTATCCCCACTCGCTGATCTGGCGCACTCGGAATCCGCATCCCTCCCTGGCTGTCCTGCGCCGTCATCTCACCGCCGCGTATCCCGGCCGTTCCGACAACGGTGTCTGGGCACCCCATTGGAGCCACCCCACGCAGCCCGAACGGACGTGATCGGCCCACTCAGCGGCCACGCTCGCCCGCCCAGGTGTGCTTATTCGGGGGGAATGCGGCGACGGGTCAGGTCAGACCGCGAGAGCCCAGACCTTACGAATGCCCTGCATGCTGTCCGGCGGGGTTCGACCCTCGCACTGCTGCTGACAGAGGGCAGCCTGCGCGCACGTCTGCGGCTGCGTCGGCTGGGCAGGGGCCTTGCGTACGGTCAGCCAGACCGCGATGTAGGCAGGTCCCGTCGTGATCACAGCTACGGCGATCTCGGTCAAAGCCATCGGTCTCACCCCCCAGGCACGCTTTCGTGTACCTACCACCATAGGAGTGGCGGGTGTTGCCGGGAAGCGGATTGCTCAGATGGATGCATTGGGGCCGAATCAGTGCCTGCACATGGCTCAATTGCAAAGGGTCACTCCGGGCCGCGGCGCAGACGCCTTCCCCAGCCACGAACTTCGAAGCTCGGACTTTCAGTTGCGTGAATGCTCGGCGAAATGCACCGTTGGAACCTCAGCCGGCTTCGTCCTGCGGCGGCAGTAGGCAACCGCAAGGGTGATGATGATGGGGCCCCACAGGGCGGTTGGGGCGACGCAGACCGTCGCGAGTGTCTGCCAGGCGCCGTTGGTGTAGTCGACGGTGTCGATGATTCCGTACAGGCCAAGTCTCCGGCCGCCACCGATCGGGATGTCGGTGAACAGCAGGGTGAGGATCAGGCCGCCCAGGATCGCGGGTACGACGGCCGCCATCGGCCGGATGACTTTGCCGCCGATGACCGGCAGCCAGGCGGGAGCCACCTCTCCCCACCGCCGCACCAGCCCGATGCTCAGGACCGCGGTCACTTCTGTGAACACGCTCAGCGCGAGCACGTAAGGGATGCTCGCCCAGTACGGCGGCATGCCGTGCTCCTGGATCTGCCCCATCTCGAAGTGGAAGGCGAAGGGCAGCCGCCACAGGCACGACGGCAGGAGAAGCAGGGGGAGAGAGTAGGCAAGGCGCGTCACCCAGCGGGGAACCGGCCGTTCGGTGTCGCTGTGAGGCGGCGGCATGTGCAAGATCTTCAGTGGCATGGCCCCACCCTGAGGGAGAAGGCGCCGGCGGGAATCACCTCTTGAGGCCGAACGCCTCCCCCGCGCGACGGAGCCGCCGTCATCACGCAGGCACCGAGGCCATCTCGACCATGGCTACTCCGACCATGGCCACAGCCACCGGCTCCAGTGTCCCGTGCGTCGCCTGTGGCTGCCCCAGCCTTTCTTCGTCGGCATGCTCACGGGCAAGCCGCGTTCAGGCCCGGGTGTAGCCGCCGTCCGCGAAGAGTTCGGCGCCGGTGACGAACGACGACGCGTCCGAGGCCAGGAAGAGGGCTGCCTCGGCGATCTCCTCGGGGTCGGCCAGTCGCCCCAGTGGCACGACGGCCTCGGCGAACTGGTCGACGCCGGGCCCCGCGGCGCCCAGCAGGCCCGGGGTCCGCGTGGGCCCCGGGCTGAGCACGTTGACCCGGAATCGGCGCTCCCGTGACTGCCGGGACCAGTTGTGCACGAGGTTGCTCACTGCCGCCTTCGAGGCGCTGTAGACCTCGAGTTGCTCACTGGGCCGCACGCTGTTGCTCGAGCCGACGACCAGGATGGAGGCGTTCTCCGCCAGCAGCGGGAGCGCCTTCTGAACGGTGAACAGTGGGCCCTTGACGTTGACTGCGAGCGTCAGGTCGACGTTCGCCTCGGTGTGAGCGCCGAGCGCGGCGTCCGCGACGATTCCCGCGTTGGCCACCAGCACGTCGATGCGTCCGGCCTCCTCGCGGACTCGCGCGTAGAGCGCGTCCAGGTCGGACAGGACCGAGACGTCGGATCGTACGCCGGTGACCGCTGGGCCCAACTCCTTGACTGCCGCCTCAAGGCGGTCGGAGTCCCGGCCGGTCACGAAGACCCGTGCGCCTTCCCGGACGAAGCGGTGGGCGATGGCCAGCCCGATCCCGCTGGTTCCGCCGGTGATCACGGCCACCTTCTCCTGCAACACGCCTGGCATGTCGAACCCCTTCAGTTATGGAATGGATCGTCCACAACGTAAGCAGTAATGGACGATCGAGTCAAGAATGGCTAGTCTGATGACATGCCGAGACCACGCGCATTCGACGAACGCCAAGTCCTGGAGCGGGCCCGGGAACAGTTCTGGGCGACTGGCTACGCAGGGACCCGGATGGACGACATCGCCCGGGCGACCGGCCTGGGCAAGGGCAGCCTGTACGGCGCATTCGGCGACAAGGGCAAGCTGTTCCACCGGGTGTTCGGTGACTGGTGCACCGCGGTCGTCGAGGTGGCCGAAGGGCGGCTGACAGGGGGCCCGGACGCCGAGGCCATGGCCCGGCTGGCGGAGTACGTGCACCTCATGGCGGAGAACACCGCTTCCGACACCGAGCGCCGCGGGTGCCTGATGGCCAAGGGGGTGGCGGAACTGGCCCAGCACGACGCGACGGTCGCCGGCCGGTCGGGCGAGACCATGACGGCGCTGCTGACCCTGCTGCGGACGGAGATCAGCGCCGCCCAGCGCCACGGCGACATCGACGGCGCTGCGGATCCCCAGCAGTTGGCGGCACTGCTGCTGACGGTGGTCCGCGGTATCGAGGCGGTCGGCAAGGCGGGCCTGGATCCGGAGACGCTGCGGAAGGTCGCGGACACCGCACTGGCGGTCCTGCCCAGGCCCGAGGGGCAGTAGAACCGCGCACCGCGCAACCGGGCGCAGTCCGGCCCGCGAGACATGTGGCCGGGTGCCGGCCAGACGATCACGTGAACACCCCCGGTCCCTCCCATGACCCGACGGGCCACACATGACCCGACGGGCCACAGGAGGGATGCCGCCCCTTCGGCTCACGTGAAGACCCGCAAATAGGCGTCCAGGCGACGGCGCGCGGGGGTGCTGCAAGCTCAGCTGTCGGCCAGGGTGCCTTCCAGCAGGTCGAGCAGGCGCTCCCAATGGCGCTTCAGCCCGGCGGCGTCGAAAGCGTCGGTGTCGGCCATGGTGAAGCCGTGGACGGTGCCGGGGTAGATCTCGGAGGTGTGGTCGACACCTGCGGCGTCCAAAGCCTGGTTGAGCTCGCCGAGGGCCTCGGGCGTCAGGTCTGATGCGGCGTGGCCGAGGTGCACCTTGGCGGTGATCCTTGAGAGAAGGCCGTGCAGGCCGTCGGGCCCGTCCGCGACCACGGGGCAGTGGAATCCGGCGACGGCCGCCACCTGGCCGGGATGGGCCGAGGCGGTGCGTATCGCGAGGAGACCGCCGATGCAGTATCCGGTCACGGCAACCGGTCCCGCGGAGACCTCGGGCTGCGCGCTCAGGAACCTGAGGTAGCTCTCTGCGTCACTCGCGACACGGTCGTCGGCGATGTGCTCCTCGATCAAGGGCATCAGCTGGGCGAGGATCGCAGGCCGGGCCTCTTCTCCGATGTGTTCGGGAAGGTCGACGAGCGGTGCCGGGCCATGGCGGTAGAAGTAGTTGGGCACGAGCACGTAGTACCCGTGCCCGGCCAGTTCGCGGGCCATCTCCGCCAGTACGGGCCGCATCCCGAAGGCGTCCGCGTACAGCAGCACCCCCGGGTGCCGCTCGCCGTCGTCGGGGAAAGCGGCGAAAGCGTCGGCCTGACCGTCCGCGGTGGGAATCTGCAACGTCTTGGTGGACATGACTTCTCCTGTCGTGGTTGATGTGCAGAATCTGAGATCAACACGACGGAGGCGGAGCCCGCGCGGTGGCGCGAGACCCTCGGCAGAACAACGGGCCCGTTCCGGCCCGTTCGGCGCTCAGGAGAGCACCGGGTAACCAGTCTGTGTGTGGCGCAATGCCGTCCCGGTAGTCATCGCCGCGCAGCTTAGCCCACCGTACGGATGCCGCCGTCAGTACCCCGGAACACCGCCGGGCCGCACGAGACCCAGCCACAACCCTCTGCAGGTCAGATCGCCTCCAGCGCTTCTGCTTGTTCCTGAAGTGCCTGGATCAGTGTCACGACCTGGGGATGGTGGCGACGGAGGATCGTGGCAACGCCGATGTGTCGGGTCGGAGTCGGCGCTGCGATGGGGATGGTGCGTACTCCTTGTATCCGCGGGGTCAGGGCTATGGAAGGGATCAGTGAGATTCCCACGCCCGCGGCGACCAGCGAGCGGGCGAAGAAGTAGTCGGTCGTCGTGCTGCGCACCTCCGGGTCGAAGCCGGCGCGTTCGGCGTAGCGGCGCAGGTACGCCTCGGTCTTGAGGCAGCCAAGTACCCACGGTTCGGCCGCCAGTTCAGCGATGTCGAGCGAGGTGCGGTTGGCCAGCCGGTGGCCGTCGGGCAGGACGACGTGCAGCGGATCCTCGATGAGTGCCGTCCATGCCAGGCTGTTGCTTGGGCCGAGCCGGCCGGGCAGCGGGCCGTCGAAGTGGTAGGCGAGGGCGACGTCCACGGCGCCTTGGCGGACCAGCGGCAAGCTGTCTTCGGGCTCGGCTTCCCTGACGTGGACCACGGTGTCGGGGTGTGCGGTGGCCAGGCGGGCGAGCGCGCCGGGCAGCAGGTGCCTGCCTCCGCTGGTGAAGGTGGCGATGGTGATCTGGGAGCGGCCGCCGCCGAGTTGGTCGACCTGCTGCTTGGCGTGAACGAGTTCCGCGGCGACCGACTCGGCCGCCCCCACCATGATCCGCCCGGCCGGGGTGAGGGTGACTCCACGGGTGCTGCGCGCGACAACCTGGGCGCCGAGGCTGCGTTCGAGTGCGGCGATGTGCTGGGAGACGGCGGAGGGGGTGAGGTGGAGGGCTGCCGCCGCCTGATTGAAGCTGCCGTGTTCGGCCACCGTCCGCAGGACTCGGAGCCGCTGCACATCGATCAACAGTATTCCTTACTACGTATCCAGTAAGCAGGTACTTCTGCTGATGACCTTAGGTGTTCAGGATGAGGGGCATGCAAAGAATCTGCGTTATCGGCGGAAGCCGTTACTTCGGCAAGCTCCTGGTGCAGCTCCTGCAGGCGGCAGGCCACCAGGTCACTGTCATCAACCGCGGCTCCACTCCGCCGCCGACAGGGGTCGAGCACCTCGTCGCCGACCGCGATGACGAGGCTGCCCTGACCGCCGCCCTTGGCGACCGCAGCTTCGACGTGGTCGTGGACCAGGTCTGCTACACACCCGTACAGGCCGCCATCGCCGCCCGTGCCTTCAGCGGCCGCACCCGGCGCTACGTCATGACCTCCACGATCGAGGTCTACGATCCGGCCACCGCCGCACTGCCCGACATCCCGGCCGGAACTCCGATCCCCGAACAGTCGGTGGATCCGGCCACGTGGCGGGTGCAGATGGACCTGCCCTGGCACGACACGGCGTACCTGGAAGCTCACTACGCCGAGGGGAAGCGTGAGGCAGAGGCCGTCTTCGCGCAGCATGGCGGGTTCGACTTCGCCGCCGTGCGCAGCGCCCACGTGCTGGGCGGCGGCCCTCAGGAGTTCACCGGCCGGCTGGCCCACTACGTCGAGCACATCACCCAGGGCACGCAGATCACCGTGCACGCCCAGGCGCTGCCCACGGTCTTCATCCATTACCGGGAGCTGGCCGACCTGCTGCTGTGGGCAGCCACGGCTTCCGACTTCACGGGCCCGCTCAACGCATGCTCCGACGGCCAACTCGACGTCCGCGCCCTGGCTGCCGTGATCGCCGCACAGACCGGCGCGGAAGCCACGTACCGCAGCGTCGCGGTGGGCGAGCCGGCCTCGCCGTTCTCCTTCGACCGCCACTACGCCATGAGCAACGCCCGCGCGAAGGAACTGGGCTTTCCCTTCTCCCACACCGCACATTGGCTCCCCGAAGCCGTGGCCGAAGCCGGCGCCGAAACCCTCGACCCACGGTCCGCCACCACCATCACTGCCCCTACCACCGCCGCCTGAGGAGCAGACAGCTATGCGCTATCGCACCATCGGGGACTTCTCCGTGAGCGCCGTCGGCCTGGGCGCCATGCCACTGTCCATCGAGCACCGCCCGGACGAGCAGCGGGCAATCGCCACCATCCACGCGGCCCTGGACGCCGGAATCACGCTCATCGACACCGCCGACAGCTACCACTGGCACGCCGACGAAGCCGGCCACAACGAACTCCTCATCGCCCGCGCCCTGACCCGCTACGGCGGCGACACCTCCCACCTGCTCATCGCCACCAAGGGCGGCCGGGGCCGCCCCGGCGACGGCAGCTGGACCATCAACGCCGCCCCCTCCCACCTCAAGCGCGCCGCCAAAAACTCCCTCCGGCGCTTGGGTGTGGAAGCCATCGGCCTTTACCAGTTGCACAAGCCGGACCCGGCTGTGCCCTGGGCTGAATCCGTGGGCGCGCTGCGCGAACTGCTCGACGCCGGCACCATCCGATCCGCCGGGATCTCCAACGTCACCACCGGTCAGATCCGCGAGGCGTACGCCATCGTAGGAGAGGGCCTGGTCTCCGTACAGAACCAGTACTCACCCGCCGTCCGCGACAGCGAGCCCGAGCTGCAACTGAGCGCGGAGCTGGGGCTGGCCTTCCTGCCCTGGAGCCCCCTGGGCGGCATCTCCCGTAGCTCCTTGGACGGCCCCTCCGGGGCGACCGGGGGCGGCACAGCCTTCCACCGCATCGCGGACGAGCGCGGCGTCAGCCCACAACAGGTCACCCTGGCCTGGCTGTTGGGGCGTTCCCCGGCGATGATCCCCGTGCCGGGCGCCAGCCGCCCGGCATCGATCCAGGACTCCGCCAAGGCGGCCGAGCTCAAACTGAGCGAAGCAGAACAGAGTCAGCTGGACGACGCAGTGGCGAGGTGAACCAGCGCAAAGATGCTGAGCACGTCCCTACGGGGTGGTACCGGCCGACGGGCGACAGTTCCGAAGCTCAGAGGGCGGATTGCCGGTCACGAGTTCGTCTGCGATGAGCCGACCGGCAGTGGGCGCCAGGCTGATGGCGGAATGCATGACAGCGACGTACACGGATCGATCGCTCGTCGCGTATCCGATGACAGGCCCCTGCGCAGGCATGGGGCGCATGCCGGTGCGGTAGCCCAGCAGGCGGCACCGGTCACTCCCCCGAAAGGTTGCCTTGAGGCGCCGGAGCGTGTGCTGCGCAGCCTGCCCCGACACCGCAGCTGTGCCTTCATCGTGCGGCACGACCATCACGAGCTCGCCATCCCGTACCTCTCGGACCTCGAAGTCAGGTCTGGCCACGATGGCCTTGACCATGCCAGGCGGGGCGGTGACCCGCGCGAGGGTGGCCGGCGAGGCCTCGATGGCCAGGCCGGCAGAGAGGGGCTCGCACAGCTCGGGGACATTGATCCCGGCTGTGAGAACGACCGTTGCGGCGGCGTGGAGCCCCGCCGACGTGAGCACTCCCTCGACGCGTCCGTTGATCGCCTGCAGGGAGGTAACGGCGGTGTCGTGGTGCACAGTTGCTCCGTGGGCCTCGGCGGCTGCTACGAGAGCACGGGCCAGCGCCGCCGGGTCGACGCCCGCATCGCTCGGAGTGTGGATGGCCTGGTCGGGTGGGCGCCGGAGGTTGGGCTCCAGCACCGCGATGTCGCTCCGCCCTATGCGGAACTGGCCCGGCCCCAGCAGCGAGCCCTCATCCGGTGTGCCGGCCCAGGACAGCGAGCCGGTCCGGCGAACCTCGACCTGGGGCAGTTCCTTCTCCAGGCGCCGGTAGTCCGCCAGGACGTACTCACGGAGGTCTTGAGCACCACCGGGCCAATGGCCCCCTGCGCCTCTGATCCAGGCGAAGGAGTCTCCGGTGACCCCGGCGGCCGGTGCGGGCCCTTGTTCGAGCAGCGTCACCGGGACGCCGCTGCGCGCAAGGTGATAGGCAACCGAGGAGCCGACGATTCCCGCACCGACAACGACAACGGCTGACATGAGGTCCTTTCCGGTGGGTCCACGGCCGTTCAGGTTTGGACTGCAGCCGCGGGGTCTTGCTGTGACGCGGCTTGTTCGACCAGCTCGGCCCGTTCGGGCGCCCCCCTTGCATTGGCGACCCAGCACTCGCTATTCCACCGCTACACCATGGGGATGGGTTCGCTGCCGGTGCGGCGCCATGGTTTCTCATACCTCCCGTCGCATGCCCGGCAGTGCGCCCGGAGATGTGCGGCTCCCGGGCCCATCTGATCGCTCGGTCGCGCGGCGTACAGGGCGTTTTGAAACCTCGCGACGAGTTCCGGGGCAGTGCAGGTGCAGACGTGGACGTGAAAAGCAGGCGGGAGTTGGGCGTGCTCAGCTCCGACATACCGCGGCGCTGTCCACACCGTGGCGAGGGCACGCTGCGGGGGCCGCAGTGGAATGCGCGGGGCGTGCGCAACGATGCGACGCGTGAACGCCCAGTCGAGAAAGTCGGGCAGAGCGGCTTCGACCGCCGACCATCCTCCATCGGAGAATTTCGCCAGCCCCTCAGCGACCGTCAGGCCACTGCTGCCGTCCTTCCCTTCCAGGCGTATCGACGGCACGGTGCCCAGCCAAGGAGGCCGACGCCGGTCGCTGAACCAGATCGAGGAGACACCGTCGGCACCCATGCGCTCGGTGCGGGTGACTATTTCGGCGCCGGTGATGGGGGACAGCTGGGCTTCGAGCGCGATTCTCCAGCCACCTGAGGGATCACTGGCCAACACATCGGCCCGCCAAGCACCTCCGGGGCCGGGGAACTCGAGCTCAGCATGCGCACCCGCCTCGCGCGCAGCCGTGGCAAGTTCGAGCTTGAGCAAGTGATGGGCGACGGACTCCAAGCCGAGCGCGCAGGCGGGGGCGCCCGGAGCATGCGCAAAGAAGCGCAGGCCGCTGCGGGAGGTCTTGGCGTACATCGGGTGACGGCACTCGTCGCAGGTGATCGGTGCGGGCGGCCGGACCTTCCACACTGCCTCCCAGCTCTGCCCGCATCCGAGATCGGGCAGATGAGCGAACACAGTCCCCCACTCCGCGTGCACCGCCCTGAACGCCACACCGGCCCCCTTACTGATCGACGAGTGACCAGTGTGGCGCGCCGCACTGACATCGCGTCAGGCCGCACCCGGCAGAGAGCCGACGAAAGGCCCTCGGGGAGGAAGGCTCGCCAGGTCGGGCAGGCGCCGCCCTCAGCTGCCGGGGTGCTCCGCGTGCTGGCTCTCACGGACCCGGGTCTCTGCTTCGGCACGGGTCGGCCCCCAGGCGACGGCCCCGGTCTTCTGGTCGAGGGCCATCACGCCGCCGCTTTCGCTCTCGATGTCGTCGGCAAGGTAGATGATCTGCGCGTTCACAAGCTGTCCTGATCTGTTCGGGGCCGCCCCCGTGAAGGGTGGGGCGGCGATAGAAACGGTTCTCCGCTGCCAACGCCGGGACCGCCCAGCTGGTCACGACAAAGCGGGCAGATGGGCTCCCCCGGGGACTCGGGTACGGTCCCCCAGCGGGTGTCACCGGGTACGGGAGGCTGCCGAGGGCGGTTGTGGCGAGGTCCCCCGGGCATACGAGTCGGCAGGAGGTGCATGGTGACGAGACACTCCGAACCGCCGGCCTGGGCACGGCCGGGCGCGCGCTGGGTGCCCTGGTTCTACTGGCCGATGCTCTGCCTGAGCACCGCCGTCCTGGTGTGGCGAGTCGTGGACGGCGACACAGCGGGAAAAATCACCACCACCGCCCTCATCTGCGTGGCGTTCGCCTGCCTCCTGATCGCCAACCGAAGGCATTGGCGACAGCAACAACAGCAACCCACCAACACCTGAAACGATCAGTTGGCAAGGCCCCAGTACCAACTCACCAACCCATCAACTCACCGGCGTGCGGCGTGCGGCGTGCGGCGTGCGGGGGCCTTGCTATCCAGGCAGATTCTCCGAGCCAACCAACACAAGGCGGAAGAGCTGGTTCGGCCCGCCGTGACCGGCGTACTGGACGATCGGCGCATGGTCGTCGGTGCGGGCCTCAAGGACGTCCAACCGCTTGCCTGCGAAGGTGCCGATCTCGAACAAGCCCTGGCCGATCGGGTGAAGAGTGAACCGCTGGTTCGGCCCACCGTGGCGGCTGTACTGGACGATCTGTGTGAAGTCGTCGGTGCTGGCCCCCCAGACGTCCAGACACTTGTCGGCGAACGTCCTGATCTCGTACAGCCCGTCACCGACCGGGTGGAAGGTGAATTGCTGGTTCGGCCCACCGTGGCAACTGTGCTGGACGATCCGCGCATGGTCCTCGGTGCTGATGCCCCAGACGTCCAAGCACCTGTTGGCGAAGGTCCAGATATGGAATGGGCCCAACGGGTCACTGGCGAGTTTCCGCAGCGCCTGTGCGAGGGCGGCGGCATCTGGGTACCGCTGCGCCGGGTCCTTGTCGAGCAAGGTCAGCACAAGATCATCCCAGGCGGGCGGGACGCCCTCGGACACCGAACTGGGCGCGGGCGGCTGCTCGGTGGAGTGCGCGGTGAGGTAGCCGATGGCATCGGGGGCCTGAAACGGCGGCCGCCCAGTAAGCAGCTCGAAGAGAAGGCAGCCCAGAGCGTAGAGGTCACTGCTGGGTTCCGGGTAGCCGCGCGCCTGTTCGGGTGACATATAGGTGGGAGTGCCCACGATGAAGCCCGTCCTGGTGACTCGGGTCGCGATGGGATCCGCTGCCTTGGCGATGCCGAAATCGAGGACCTTCACGACGCTGGACGGTGTGACGAATATGTTGGACGGCTTGATGTCCCGGTGCATGATCCCGGCTTTGTGCGCATCATCGAGCGCCTCGCAGATCTGCGCGCCCCACCGGGCCACGTCCGGCAGGGCGACAGGGCCTCTGCACAACACTGCGTCCAGACCCTCGCCACGGACCATCTCCATCACCAGGAACGGGACCTGGTCATTCCCCGAGCCGGTCTCGCCGAGATCGTGGACGGTCACGATGTTGGGATGTTGCAACTGGGCAGTGATGCGCGCCTCACGCAGGAACCTCGCGCGTTCCTGATTGCCGCGCCTTCCGCCGCCGGCGAGCCGGTAGATCAGCTTGACGGCGACAGAGCGCCCCAGCGTCTCGTCCTGCGCCTCCCACACCTCGCCCATTCCGCCCTCGGCGAGCTGCCGCACCAACCGGTAACGGCCCGCCAGTAGCTGGTCCTGCACGGCTACGCCTCCCCCGCTTCGGAACATCGCTGCCCCGTCCTGCTCGCGGATGGAGTGCCGCGGGCGAGATCAGTTTCGCGTACGGGTGGCCACTCCGTCAGGCACCTGCACACTCTGGACCGTTGGTCACACCCACCGGTGCGGCCGTGTGCGCAGCGCTCGCCAACGGATCTCCTCCAGAGGGACCTGGACGAGGCAAACAGGGACGGACAAGGCTCTCACCGCCGCTTCCAAGCGACCTACCCACCCGACGACTGGGCGGCCCACCACCGGCAGCAGCTCAACCGCCCCGACCGACCCCGCCGACCAGCGCCGCGAGGGCGGCCGCGCTCGCTGCGATGGTCAGGGTGCCCGGTAGGGACCAGGTCACCAGGGGGCCGGCAGTCGCCGCGCCCAGCGCGAATCCGGTGATCTTCAAGCTGGCGCCGGTGGTGAAGATCTGGCCTCGCAGGTGTCCTGGGGATTCCCGGTGCCGGATGGTGAACAAGGCGGTCAGTTGCGGGCCTTCACCTGCCCCCGCGATGAGTACGGCGGCGATGAGCACCACGGGTGACCCCGTGGTCGCCAGGGCCAGCGCGACAGCCTGGAGAACGGCGCCCGCCCAGATGATCGTGTCGGGGGCGAGCAAACGCGGAAACCGTACGAGTGCCGCGTTGGCCACCAAGGCGGAGACAGCCGCGCAGGAGAGCAGCATCGCACCGCGGCCCGCCTCGCCCAGGACGCGCTCACCCAGGAGCGGCATGCACGCCGTCAACATCCCCGTGGCGACACAGGAGATGGCGGAGCTGAGGGTCGCTCGGGCCAAGGCCGGCCTGCTGATGATGGTCCGCAGTCCGGCGGCGAGGTCGGTGCGCAGTCCGGCGGCGAGGTCGGTGAGCACCGAGGTCGCCTGCCTGCTCCGCGCCAAAGTGGTCGCCTGATCGCCGTACGCTCCAATGGGACGTGCGGGCAGCAGCCATGCAGCGGGCAGCGCCAGGCCGATGAGTGCCACGGAGACCACCATGGCCGACGGAGCTCCCCACACTTCCGCGACACCGCCGGCGAGAGCCGGACCGACCAGACTCGCGGCGCTGAAGGTCATGGCATCGAGCGCGTTCGCCCGGGGCAGGCAGTTGCCGCGCACCACACGCGGCAGTTGGGCCGTCCATCCCCCCGACAGTGCCGGACCCAGCAGCCCTGTCACCAAGGCGATCAGGATGGTGACGGCGAACGGTATCCGGCCGAGCCCCGCAAGGATCACCGTCAGCCCCACCGCGTACATGAGCAGGGCCCCGCCCAACAGGCGTCCCGGCCGTTCCGCTCTGTCCAGGAGGGCCCCGAGCACCGGCCCGCCCACCGCTGCGGAGAGCGTGATGCCTGCGAGCAGCGAGGACGCCTCGATGGTCGACCCGGCCATGGCGTATCCCGTCAGCATCAGCGCCGGTCCCGACATCTCGTCCCCCGCACGAGCCACCACTGCGCCGGCGAGATAGAGGCGGAGTGAGTAACGCTTTTCCATCGGCGAGACGTTACGGAGGTAACTCAAGACTCGGCAAGATGCGTTACATTCCACCAGTGCCCTCACCTAGCGACGACTGGTCCACCCGGCACTCGGTGCTGACCACGGCTCGGCGAACCGCCGTTCTGCTCAACGCCCTTGCCGATGACCACCCTGACCCGGACGAGGTCGCCGCTGTACTCCGCGCGTACGGGGAGACCGATCTCATCGACCTCACTCCGCGCGAGGTCGCGGGGATGCAGGCAGCCGCCGCCCTACTGCGGCAAGTCTTCGCCGCCGAGCACGTCGACGACGCCGCAGCCACCCTCAACGCTCTCCTGCGGGACCACACCGGATCACCTCGCCTGACCTCGCACGGCGGCAGCACCCCCTGGCACCCGCACCTCGATCGCGATGACGACGCACCCTGGGACCAGTGGCTCCTCGCCTCCTCCTGCATGGCCCTGGCCGTCCTGATCTGGGACCGCCAACGCCCGCCCGGCGGGATCTGCGCCTCCCCCAGCTGCCGGAACGTCTTCATCACCCAGGGCAGCGGCCCGGAACGCCGCTACTGCTCCCGCCGATGCGCGACCCGCGAACGCGTCGCAGCCCATCGACGAGCCACCGGGGGCGGACGTTCGCCGCGCGAACGCTGAGTTCTTCGACTCCCCCGTCGCGGGTATCGAGCCAACGCCCGTGATTAACTCGGCAGTTGCTCGATGATGTTGGTACAAGCTCCGGCACGCACGCCGCCGTCGGAGCACTCTTGCGCACACAGAGAAAGCTCGGGGAAACGTGAAGACTGCAGCTCGAATGATGGCCACGGGTGTCGCCGCGCTGACGCTGATGGGGACGTGCGTCACCGTCGCCGAAGCGCAGGCGCCCCGTGCCGCGGCCGCCGGCGGGTGGCACTGCTCAGGCGCAAAGATCTCGCGGTGCATCGAGAAGGTCGCCGCGAATAAGGTGCGGGTGAACTTCACCAACAAGACGTACACGGCCGTCAAAGGACGGTTCGGCCTGACGTGTGCGGGTTCGTCGGGGCAGCGTGTCTACGATCTGAAGACGAACCTCTCGGCGCGCGGTGGGTACCTTTCCGGGACGATCACCTGCCCCTCCGGGTTTCGTGACAGCGCCTTCGGATGGCAGATCACTGCCGACACCTATTACAGCCCCACGATCAGCATCTGATCCCTTGCCTCCCTTGCCCGTTCGTACCCTGACGGACGACGGAAGTTTCATGAGCCGTTGAGTGGCAACACGGAGCGCATGGCTGAAGAGAGAAGAAACTCTGATGACAACGCCGGTAACGCCCGGCAGAACACGAAGACAGCAGCCGCCAAGGGGCGGTCCACCGCGAGTACAGGGGCGCGCAAGGTGAACAGCACTGCACAGAAGGCCAAGCAGGAATCGGCTGAGGCCGCCGAGAAGGCGAAGGGTTCCGCCGGGGAGGCGGCCGACGCCGCCGGTTCGGGTGCGCAGTCGTTCGGTCTGGCGACTCAGCGGGCGAAGCAGGCGGCAGCCGCGGGGCTTGAGAGCGGCGGCAAGACGGTGGCAGCGGCCACCGGCAAGGTCACTTCGACGGCGGTCGCCGGCTGGACGCTGGTGAAGAACCGCAAGGCCATAGCCGCGGGCGCTGCCGCGGGCCTGGTCAGTGTGGTCGGCCTTTCCTTCACCGCCGGGCGCAAGACAGCGAAGATCCAGGGCGGACCGCTGACGCGACTGACGCATGGCCGTATCTGATTTCTGCCTCATAAAACCAATCACTTCAGGCGTCGGGGTGGAGAGAGCCGAGCTCTCTCCACCCCGACGCCTGTCTGTAGCGGTATGTGGTCCTCTCTCAGCTCACGTGGAGGGCACCGTGTCCTCGAAGGCGGTGCCCGCGCTGCGGTAGGCGGCCACCTTGGCGGCCACTTGTGCGGGGCTCAGGACCTGGTCCTTGACGTGCAGCACGTAGTCGACCTGCTGGTCGTACGCGCGCGGGGTGGTGCTGGTCTGTCCGGCGAGGTCGATCAGCCACTGGTTGAAGTTGATCGACATGGGGCGCTCCGGCAGATACGCGGCGTCGTGCGTGCCGAACGGCTGCCCGTCGACGTAGTACTTGATGGAGTTGTTGTCGATGGTGACGACGAGGTCGTGCCAGCCCGCGTAGCTCTGCCGGCTCTCGGTGTGCTGGTTGACGGCCTGCCAGGGGTCCGGGTTGTAGGTCTCCCAGGACGTCGTGTAGAGGATGTTCGACGGCTCGCCCCAGCCGCCGTTGGGCAGGTACTCGAAGTCGTACTCGGCGTAGTCGTCGGCCATCGGCGCCTTGAGGTCGTTGATGGTGAAGAACGTCTGCACCAGGTGGTCCCCGTCCGGTCCGCTCTTGGGCGCGTCGCTGAACTTCACGCGCGCGGCGTACGTCCCGTTCTTGAACTTCGTTGCCTTGGTGAGCACTTCGGTGTGTTTGGTGCTTTCGCCCGTGCCGGCCGTCGACGTCTCCAGGTTCATCACCGAGTTGCCGCCGGAGGCGGAGAACGTGACGTTCTGCGGCGCCCAGGTCGCACCCGGCACGCCGGGGCCGCCCGAGTTGGAGCGCACGTTCCAGCCGTGGGCCGAGATGGCCGGGTCGTCGTACTTCGTGTAGTTGAAGTCGTCGAAGAGGCTCGCTCCGGAGCCGGGCGGGTCGGTGGGGTCGGTGGGGTCCGTCGGATCGGTGGGGTCGTTGCCCTCGGGGGCGGTGCCCCACACCGTCGCGCCGTCCAATTGTGCGGTGACCTTGGTCCAGTTCGCGTAGGAGCTCTGCGCGGCGCCGAATGAGTAGTCGTCGCGCTGGTTGAGCGACTGCCAGTCGGAGCGGTGGAAACGGAGCTGGAGGTCGCCGCTGTCGGCTCCGGCGGCGAGGGAACCGGCGCCCGAGGTGAAGCCGATCTCCAGATAGCGGTCGGCGGTGGCGGTCGGGTGAGCGAGCGTGCCGAAGGTGCCGGTGATGTTGGCGCAGCCCTTCACGGCCCACGAGCAGGCGAAGCGGTAGGTGGCGCTCGCGGAGTCGGCCTTGAAGTAGTAGCGCAGTTTCACGCCGCTGAGTGCCACCGGGGAGGAGCCGGTGTTCTTCACCTTCAGCCAGGGTTCGGCCTGGTCACTGCCGGTGGAGCCGGTGTGGTACTGCACCGATACGGCGCCCGCGGCGGCGCCTGCCTCGGTGGCGGGCAGCGCGGCGAGAGTGGTGCAGCCCATCAGGGCGACGAGGGCGTAGCGCGCCGATCTCGTGAGTGCGGTGCGGGAGGGCTTTCGTACGGGACTCATCTCGATTCCTCTCCGAAACGGTGGGGGACGGGGACGTACGGGTCGAACGGTCCGTGCCGCACGCCGAGTGCGGTGAGCCTGGCGCCGTGTGCGATCAGGCGGGCGCGTGCGAGGGGCCAGGGCGAGGCGCCGTGCCAGGCGCGGTCGGCGAGCGCGGCCAGCCGGGGGAAGACCAGGTAGTCGACGTGACCGGCGGTGGGGGTGAGTTCGGTCCACAACTGGGCCTGTACGCCGATCAGTTCGCCGCCCGCGGTGCGGTCGTCGGGTGGGTCGTGGTCGTGGACAGTGCGGAGATCGACCACGGCTCCGGGCTGGGCGGGCGGTTCATCCGGGGATGCGGACTGGGCGTAGTCGAGGTAGGTGGCGCTGTAGTGGCTGCTGACCACGGTGTGTCCGCGTTTGAGGGCGACGCGGGTGTGCTCGGGATCGCGCCAGGTCATGACGGCGAACTCGGGCGGCAGCCCCTCCCCCGTCTCGGCCCACGCGGTCGGGATCCGGCCGCGCTCCAGCAGGTGGGCGCCGATCCTGCCGAGGAACCAGCCGCGCAACTCGCCTGGCCCCGAGAGGCCTTCGGCCTGGATGCGGGCCCGTGCGGCGGGGCTTGTGGCCCATTCGGTCGTGGGGCATTCGTCGCCGCCGACGTGTACGTGCGGGGAGGGGAAGATGTCCATGGCGGTGTCGAGGACGGTGCGGCAGAAGTCGAGGACGGGCTCGTGGACACCCAGGACCGTGTCGCACACACCCCAGCGGGTCCACACATCGAGCCGGCGGCCCGGGACGTTGCCGAGTTCGGGGTAGGCGGCCAGGGCCGCGCGGGTGTGGCCGGGCATCTCCACTTCGGGTACGAGGGTGACGCCGCGGTCGGCGGCGTAGGTGACCAGGTCGCGCAGTTCCCTTTCGGTGTAGGCCCCTGCGTGCGGGGTTCCGTCGAAGATGTCGGAACCGTCGGGGCCCACCATGGACTGTGCGCGCCGTGCGCCCACTTCGGTCAGCAGCGGGTAGTCGGCGACGGGCATGCGCCAGCCCTGGTCGTCGGTGAGGTGCAGGTGCAGCACGTTCAGTTTGTGCAGGGCCAGCAGGTCGACGTAGCGGCGCAGGAACGACACGGGCTGGAAGTGGCGTGCCACGTCGAGCATGAAGCCGCGCCAGGCACGCCGCGGTACGTCGGTGATCTCGACGCAGGGAAGTCGCCAGGGCACGCCCGGGCGGGCGCGGCCGGACAGGGCCTCGACGGGGAGCAGTTGCCGGATCGTCTGGATGCCACGCAGCAGGCCGGTGGGGTGGGCGGCTCGCAGCAGCACGGCGTCGGGTGAGACCGTCAGGCCGTAGCCTTCGGTGCCGAGTCCGCTCAGTCCTGGGTCGTGTGCGAGGACGAAGGGCCCGTCGGGGGCGGCGGGTAGAGGCAGCCCGGTGGCGGGGGCGATGAGGGTGCGCAGCAGGGCTGCGGCGGGTTCGGCGCCCGAGGTGACACGGAGCGTGGTCGCCGCGTCGAGCGTGAAGTGGCCTGGTCGGAGAGTCAGTTGGGTGGGTGCGGGCACGAGCGTGGGGCGGGACGCGGGCACGACGGACCTCCGGTGCGGGCGTGGGGATGCCGGCACCTCCGGTGCGGGCGTGGGGATTGCGGGACAGGCGCGGTGCGGGTCAGCCCTTGACGGCGCCGGAGGCGAACCCGGATGTCACGTGTCGCTGCAACAGCAGGAAGATCGCCAGCGCGGGCAGCGCGAACAGGGTCGAGGCGGCCATGGTGGCGCCCCAGTCGGTGCCGAAGGTGTTGTGGAACGAGGACAGCCACACCGGCAGCGTCCGGTGGTCCTGCTGTTTGATGATGAGGAAGTTGGCGTAGGCGAACTCGTTCCACGCCGTGATGTAGCCGAACAGCGACGTCGCCATCAGTCCCGGCGCGAGCAGCGGGAAGGCTACATGCCGGAACGCGCCGAATCGCGTGCAGCCGTCGACCTGGGCCGACTCCTCGAGCTCCGCGGGGATCGTGGCGATGAAGCCGCGCAGCACCACGACGGTGAAGGGCAGCGTCATCATGAAGTAGATGAGGGTCAAGGTCGGCAGCCGGTCGAGCATCCCGGTGTCCCGGGAGATGATGTAGACGGGGATGATCAGGGATTCCCACGGCGCCATCTGCGCGATGAACACCATGAGCATGAACTGACGGCGCCCGCGCCAGCGCATCCGGGCCACCGCGAACGAGGCACCGAGCGCGACGACGAGGGCCAGGGCGACGGCGGCCAGGGTGACGAGCACGCTGTTGCGCCAGAACAGGGCGAAGCCGTCCGCGTCGACGGCCCGCCGGAAGTGGTCGAACGTCCAGCTCTGCGGGAGCAGTTGAGGGCTGTCGGACTGGATGTCGCGGGACGGTTTGAAGGCGGTGGTGACCATCCAGTAGACGGGGAAGAGGCAGACGACGACCGTCACGGTGGCGGCGATGTTGAGCGGCAGGCGGCGCAGTGCGCGCGTGGTCGTCACAGCTCGTTCTCCTGTCGGAACATCTGGCGGAAGTAGGCGACAAGGACGCCGGACATGAGCAGCACGGTCAGCATCGACGCGGCCGATCCGAGGTCGTAGCGCTGCTGGGCCAGTGCGGTCTGCACGGCGTAGACCGGCAGGATCGTCGTGGCGTCGCCGGGGCCGCCGCGGGTCATCACCCAGATCTGCACGAACGCCTTGAACGTCCAGATGACTTCGAGGGAGAGCACGAGCATGAAGATCGGCCGTACGATCGGCAGAGTGACGGAGTGGAAGATCCGGAATCCGGATGCGCCGTCGATGCGCGCGGCCTCGTAGAGCTCGGCGGGCACGGTGGTCAGCGCCGAGTACAGGGTGATCGCGGCGAACGGCACCGACTGCCACACGACCAGGGTGACGAGGATGGCGAACGCCGCCGGTCCGTGTGCCAGCCAGGGGTATCCGTCGAAGGAGCTGAAGCCGAGACCGGTGAGGGCGTGGTTGACGATCCCGAACTCGGAGTGGAAGAGCCACTGGAACACGGTGGTCGCCGCGACCACGGGCATCGCCCAGGTGAGGACGAGTGCGCTGAGCACGGCCGTGCGGCCGAAGCGCCCGAGCCGCTCCACCATCAGTGCCACGAGCGTCGACAGGACCATGATCAGTGCGACGTTGACGGCCATGAAGAGGAAGGTGCGGCGCACCACGGCCCAGAACCGCGGGTCGGAGAGCAGTTCGGTGTAGTTGTCGAGGCCGGTGAAGTGCGCTTCACCCAGGATGAGTTGACGCAGGCCGAAGTCCTGGAAGGAGATCAGGACGGCCCGCGCCAGCGGGTAGACGAGCAGGTACAGCATCCCGAGGACCGTGGGTGCCACGAGCAGGTACGGCCAGCTGCCGGACATCGTGGAGCGGCGGGTGGTGGTGGGCGTACGCCGGGGCGGTCGGGACACCACCGGGTCGCGGACGATCGTCACGGCGCACTCCTCTCGGGGTGGGTTCTCGGAGTGGGTTCTCGACGCGGGGTGGTCAAGGGGCGGGTCAGGAGCCGGACTTCATGGCGTTGGTGATGGCGTCGGACGCCTCGGCGGCCTTCCTCTTCGGATCGCCTCCGGTGAGGACGGCGGTCAAGTAGTCCTTGATGGGGTTCTTGGCCTCGACGGCGGCCCAGCCGGGCGTGTTGGGCGTCGCGTGGCCGACGGCCGCACCGACCGCCATGGCGGAGGCGCCCGGATCGTCGGCGACCGCGCCGGCCAGCGTGGTCTTGTTGGGGACGTAGCTCATGGCGACGGCGAGCTTCTTCTGCCACTTGTCGCCGGTCAACTCCTTGACGAAGGTGTATGCGGCGTCATGATGCTGCGACACCGTCGGGATCACCAGGTCGGAGCCGCCCGTGAAGACCGCGCCCGGGGTGTCGGCCGTCTTGCCCGGGATCGGGAAGAAGCCCAGCTTGTCCTTGAGTTCGGGGTTGTTCTGGGCGACGACGTTGGCTCCGCCCGGCGTGCTGATGACCTGCGCGACCTGGCCCTTGGCCATCACCTCGGCCTGCGGCGGCTGCGCCTCGTCGGAGTCCTTGGGCCCCTTGCCGAGGGCCTGCAGCTTCTCGTAGAAGGCCATCGCGCGCAGCGCCTCGGGGCTGTCCAGGGTGCCCTTCCATGTGCCGCCCGACTCGGTGGCGAGGTCGCCGCCCTCGTCCCAGACGAAGCCGGCATAGGTGTACCAGTTCTGCCCGGGCAGATAGA
This sequence comes from Streptomyces sp. NPDC002853, assembly GCF_053591915.1. NCBI lineage: Bacteria > Bacillati > Actinomycetota > Actinomycetes > Kitasatosporales > Streptomycetaceae > Streptomyces > Streptomyces sp. NPDC002853. The sequence goes on from NZ_JBSFUS010000014.1 coordinate 188,275, forward strand.
TGCCCTGCTGGGAGCCCTTGTTGAGCTTCTTCGTCGCGGCCACCCACTGGTCACGGGTCTTGATGGCGGCGGCGTCGATGCCCGCCTTTTCGAAGAGGTCCTTGCGGTAGATGACGACGCGGTTCGCCGCGTAGTACGGGATGCCGTACTGCTTGCCCTCAAAGGCCCCCGGCTCGGCGAGCCCCTTGAGCCAGGCGTCGCCGCCGAGGTCGTCGACCTTGTCGCTCAAATCCTTCAGGCCGCCGCTCTGTGCGAACTGTGCGACCTGGGTGTTGCCCGTCTCGATGACGTCGGGGGCGTCGTTGCTGGCCAGCGCGGCGGTGACCTTCTCGCCGATGCCGTCCCACTCCTGGATCTGGATGCGTATGTCGATGTCGGGGTGCGCGGCTTCGAAGCTCTTCTCGAAGTCCTTCTGGAAGGCGGCCGAGACACTGTCGCGCATCAGCCACACATCGATCGCTGTCTTCCCGCCGCCGGCAGAATCCCCGTCACCGGAGCCGGACGAACAGGCGCTGAGCCCGGCGACCGCGACGAGCGCGGACACACCGGCAAGCAAACGGAACTTCACGGTTCACCTCTGGGGTGCCGGACCTAACCAGCATCTAACTGGTCAGGTGACCTCTGGTGAGGGAGAAAGCTGGCATAGACCAATGACCGCGTCAACCCCCTTCGCACGCACGGGAGTTAAGGATTTGGTTGTCGATCTCCGCGCTTTCGTGGTCAACTGGTCAGGCAGCTGGTCGTACGGCAAGAGGGGGCGGACGGTGACCACCGACGCGAACGAGGCGGACGGGACGGCGAAGGCGGGGGTCGGACGGCGCTCCTCAGGAGCCGTGCTCAAGCGGGAGCGGGTCCGTGACCACCTGCTGCAACTCGTCGAGTCACAGCACCCCGGCGATCCCATCCCCTCCGAACGCACGCTCTGCGCGGACCTGGGTGTCTCGCGTCCCACCTTGCGCGCGGCCGTCGATGAACTGGTCGCGGCGGGCGTTCTGGTCCGCGAACACGGCCGCGGCATGTTCGTCGCGCCGGAGAAGATCACCCAGGAACTGATCTCGCCCGCGCACGGGCTGAAGGTTCCGCGCGCGGGGGGCGCCTGGTCCAGCCGTCTCCTGGAGTTCACCACCATCCAGGCCGGCGCCCGCGTCGGCCGCAAGCTGCGCCTCTCCCCCGCCGCCCGGATCGTGTACGTGGCACGGCTGCGGCTCGTCGACGGCGCCCCGATGGCCATCGAGCACCTGCACATCCGCGCCGATCTGGTGCCCGGCCTGTCCGCGCAGGAACTGGAGAGCGGCGATCTGTACGAGCATCTGAGCGAACACCACGACGTTCACGTCCGCGAAGCGACCCAGACCATCGAGCCGACAGTGGTGACCCGGGCCGAGGCCGAGGTGCTCGAAGTGCCCGAGCTCTCCCCCGCCCTGCTGGTCGAGCGCCTCACCTCGGACCACTCCGGCTGCCCCGTCGAGTACGTCCACTCGCTCTACCGAGGCGACCGCTACCGCATCGTCTCCCGGCTCACCCTCGGCCCGGCCACGACCGCGCCGGAACAGACACCCAGCCACCACCCCGGCATCCCGCCCGGCGACTTCGCCCACCGGGACACGGTCGCCTCCTCGGCACACGGCGACGTACAGGCCCCCTGAACCGGCCGTCGCGCCGCCGCGCGCCTCCATGTGCGGGTCACGCCGTCAAACTGACCGTCTCCCGCCTACCGGTTGCGCAACAGCGCGCAGACGAAGTTCTCCTCCACCGTCCGCAGCCGCTTCAGGAGTTCCGGCTTGTTCGTCTTGTTGATCTGGGTGGTCAGGGAGATGGTCAGCGACCGCTTGCCGTTCGGGGAGGCCGCGATCAGTTGCGTGTAGCCGGGGAAGTTGCCCGTGTGGCCGTACACCACGCCGCACCGGGTGGTGTAGCGGAAGATGGCAAGGCCGGCCTTGTTCTTGCCGGGGCCCGCGGGTTCGGAGGCGCCGTTCACCCACTTCAGCTGCTGTCGGCGTGTCCGGTCGGAGATGAGCTTTCCGCCCGCGTAGCCGCGGATGAACGCCGTCATGTCCTTCGGCGTGGAGATGATCCCGCCCGATGCCCACACACCCGACGCACTCAGTACCTCGCTGAGGTCCTCGGGCGGGTTCGGCGGGGTGACGTCGTAGCCGTGCATGTACGGCCTCGGCATCCGGTAGCCCTGCGGCAGGCTGGTGCTGCGCAGGCCCAGCGGGCGGTACACGAACTCGGCGAGCAGCTCCTCGTAGGGGCGGTCCGTCACCGCCTCCGCCATCAGCGCCACGGCGACGTTGTCGGAGTTGGAGTAGGTGTACCGGGCCCCGGGGCGGAACACCAACGGCTCGTGGGCCACGAAGTCCAGCAGGCGGCGGGAGTCGAAGTGACGGCGCGGGTTCTCGGTCACCAGCTCCAAGAACTCGGGGTTCGCGCTGAAGTCCGGGAGCCCGCTGGTGTGGTTCAGGAGCTGGCGCAGCGTGACCCGGTGCCATGCGCGCGGCAGCCGGGGAAGCACCTTGCCGATGGTGTCGTTCAGGCGCAGCTTTCCGCAGTCGACGAGGTGGAGGGCGACGGCGCCGCTGTACGCCTTGGCCGTACTGGCGATACGCATGTGGTCGGTGGCCCTGATCGGACGGTCGGTGCCGGTCTTGGCGACCCCGGCCCGGTAGACCTCGGTGCGGGCGCCGCGCTTGAGGACGGCGATCGCTCCGGGCGGCCCGCCGGGCGCGGCGGTCAGCTCCCGCAACTGCCGTTGCAGCGCGCGCTCGTCGTGGGCGGGGCCATCCGCGGCGTGGGCCGGTGCCTGCACCAGGCCCGCCGTGCAGGCAGCGGCCAGGACAGCGACCAGAGGGAGGCGGACCTGCGGAGAGCGGGGAGCAGACACGGAAGGACTCCTGAGGCGTGAGCGCGGCGGGACGTCAGAGCGACCAGCTGCCGACCGGCAACTGGTCTTCTGGGCCCACAGGTGTTCCAGCACCGACGTGCTCCTCACCAGGGCACCTTCCGTTCATCCCATAACAGGATGAACAGAAACAAACGGCTGCCCAAAGACCCGCGTGACGCGGCCGTACTGCACCTCAATGAGTGACAACGAGTGACACGGAAGCCACCGGCCCGACGGCCCCACCACCGGCGCGGCCCTAGGGGATCACCGTTCCCGAGCCGTTGTCGTTGCTCAGGTTCGCGCCGAACAGCGCCCGCGCCGCCGGTGCACCGATGTCCACCGGGTTGTACGCGACCGACTGCGAGGCCGTCGCTCCCGAGGCGGCACCGCGCAGCAACCACACCGCGCCGCCGTTCACGACGCTGCCCAGGTTCTCGCCCGGGGCCCCGGTGACCAGGTCCGCCTTGCCCTCGCCCGTCATGTCCAGCACGCGCAGCGACCCGCCGAACACGTCGCCGGACTCCGCGACTCCGGGCACACCCTCCGTGTCCTGGTGGAACGCCTGCGCTCCCGTGCCGGTCAGCCCGTTCTTGCCGCCCTTGAGCAGCACGACAGCGCCCGCCTTGGCCTTCGAGACGATCGCCTCGCCGGGCACCCCGACGGCCAGGTCGGGGTAGCCGTCTCCGTTCACGTCGCCGGTGGCCAGCCGTCCGCCGAACTGGTCGCCCTTCTCGCTCGCCCCGGGGACGCCCGCGGTGTTCTGCGTGATCGTCTGGGTGCGGGTCTGGCTGGGGCCGGACGGCGAACCGTAGTAGATCTTGACGGTGCCGGGGTCCTCCTCGGTGCCCTCCGTGTCGCCGTTCGGGAAGATCCGGGTGGCGAGGTCGGCGTAGCCGTCGTGGTCGAAGTCGGCGACGGCCGTGCCGGCGGAAGAGTTCAGGGGCTTCGGAACGGTGGACAGCCCGTCCTTGGTGCCGAGCCACAGCTTGCCGCCCTCGGCGTGGTTCTCGTAGACGTAGAACGTCGCGAGGTCCTCGATGCCGTCGCCGTTGAAGTCGCCCGTCGCTGTCGAGTTGATGGAGTTGTCGGTGCTGTAGACCTTCACCTGCTGATCGCGGGCCGGGGCGCCGCTCCGGCTGAAGGGGCCGTAGAGCACGTCGTGGTAGTCGTAGTCCGTGCCGTTGCCCATGAACAGGTCCGCGTGCCCGTCGCCGTCGAGGTCGCCCGCGGTGAGGTCGTCGCCGACCTGGGCGTCCGCCGGTGCACCGATGCGGACGGCGCCCTGACCGGAGACGCCGGTCTCCCGGCCCCACAACACGATCACCGAGCCGTTGACGTTGTCCTGCGGCCGGTAGTCGCGGGCGACCACCGCCAGGTCGGTCAGGCCGTCGCCGTCCAGGTCCCGGGAGACCATCGCGTAGCCGAAGACGTGGTTGTCGCCTGAGGCGCCGGGCACACCGGCGGTGTCCTGGGTGATGACCGTGGTACGGGCGGGGTCGAGGCCTCGCGCGGAACCGTAGCTGACCGTGATGTGGCCGCCCCGGGCGTGGCCGCCGACCGTCGCACCGGGAGCGGCGACGGCGACGTCCTGGTAGCCGTCACCGTCGAAGTCCTCGCGCACCGTCGCGGCGCCGTCCTCCGCAGAGGCGCTGCCCGCGACGATCGGCACGCCGAGCGATCCGATCAGGGCGGCGGCAACGGCGGTCGATATGGCAGGTCGGCGAATGCCCACGGTTCCTCCTCGAGCGCGAGCGACGTCGAGACACGTGCACGCGGATGTGATTCACCTTCGAGACTCGCAAAAACGCCGGATGGTTGTGCGGAGAACGGCACCTGAACGGACGGAGGGCGGCGGTGCACGCGGCGCGGGCCGCGGAGCCCTCAGGTGGTGAGGGTGGCCACGGGATCGAGCCCGTAGGTGCGGGCGTAGCCGTTCTCGCTGCCGACGAGCAGGTCCACGACCTCGAAGTAACGGTCCCAGAAAGGAGTTTCGCGCAATGCGTCGATGAGGAGCTGGTAAGCGTGGTGACTGTCCGCTTCCCAGACCCAGACGTCGGTGACGCGGGCCGAGTAGAACTCGGTGTCGTAGAAGCGTGAGCGGACGCCGGTGGTCCTGGCCTCGATCACGGGGACGACCTCGGTGGTGAAGGCGTGCACCCGTTCCTGGACGGTCATGGCGAGCCATTCAGGTGCGGTCTTGACGAGGATGAAGGCGGTCACCGTTGCTTCGGCTTCCTTGGTGGGCATGAGGGGTCCTTCCCAACTGGCGGAGGGTTGCGGTCTGGTGGGCGTCATTTGGCTCGGTGGTGCGGCAGGGGCCTGGGTCAGGACAGGACGGCCGGCTTGAGGGTCTGGGCGCACCACTGCTCGAAGGTGGTGGGTGATGCGGTGTCCGCGGTACGGGTGACACCCGCGTCGAGGCCGTCGTCCTTGGCCTGCTTCATGTCGACGATGCCTTGCACGAACGCTTCGTCGAGCCCGTGGCCGACGAGGGTGGTGCGCAGGTCCTGAACCGGCTGACGCTCGTAGCGGACGGGGTGGCCCAGCTGCTCGGTCATGATGCGTGCCAGGTCGTTGGGGGAAAGGTCCTGGGGCCCGAGCACCGGAACGTCGTTCGTGCCGGTCCAGGAGCGGTCCAGCAGCAGGCGCGCCGCGACGGCGGCGATGTCGGCGACGGCGACGAAGGGGGCCTTGCGGTCGGCGTCGGCGGCATCGGTGAAGACGCCCTTCTCGCGGATCGAGTCGGCCTCCTCCAGGAGGTTCTCGAAGAAGGAGGGGTTGGCCAGGGCACGGTAGGCGGCGCCTGATGTCGCGATGAGGTCGTCCATGGCGAGGGAGGCGGTGACGAGCCCGGCGCGGTCGGCGAGCGGAGTGCCGCGGCCGAGCGCGGAGACCCCGACGACGTGCCCGACACCGCGGGCGGCGAACGCCTTCGCCGCGGGGCGGGTGAAGCCGCTGTAGGCGTCCGCCGGAGGCAGTGAGGAGTCCGGGGGTACGAGCCAGAAGACGGCGTCCGCGCCCTCGAAGGCCCGGTCGACGACCTCGGCGTCGCCGTGCGAGCCGACGACCACCTCGACGTGCTCGCGTACCTCGTCAGGGAGCCGGGCCGGATCGCGTGCGATCACCCGCAGTGCCTCGCCGTGCGAGGGGGCGGCCCGGATGAGCAGGGGCAGCAGGTGGCGGCCGATGTGCCCCGTGGGAGCAGTGATGACGATCATGAAAACCTCGTGGGTCGTGCCGGATCGGTACGTCCCTCATCCTGCGGAGAACCGAGGTGATGCCACAATGGGAACCTCGGCACGCAATCATTGCCTGAAATGGAATTACCCTGGTGAACAGCTCTGATCCGGTCATCGACGCCAATCTCGCCGTCGCCCTCGACGCCTTGTTGAGCGAGCAGAGCGTCACGCGTGCCGCCGCCCGCCTGCACACCTCCCCGGCAGCCATGAGCCGCACCCTGGCCCGCCTGCGCCGCGTCCTCCAGGATCCGCTGCTGGTCCGGGCAGGGCAGAGCATGGTCCCCACACCGCGCGCCCAGGCCCTGCGCGACGAGGCCGCCGCGGTCGTACGCAGCCTGGGCGCTCTGCTCACCCCCGGCACCGCCGTCGACCCCGCCACCCTGCGCGGCACCTTCACTCTCCAGGCCGCCGATCTGGTCGCTGCGGCACTCGCCTTCGGCCTGCTGCGACTGACCCGGCAAGAGGCGCCCGGGGTCTCCTTGCGGTTCAGGGACGAGGAGTTGGAGGCGGGGCCGGCCCTCCGTGACGGCCGGATCGACCTGGAGGTCGGCTCCATCGACCACGTCGATCCCGAGACCCAGGTCGAAGAACTGCTGACCCTGCGGATGATGGCGGCCGTCCGGCCCGGCCACCCCCTGACCGAACACCCCCTGACCCCAGCCCGGCTCGCCGCCGCCGACCATGTCGCGGTCAGCAGCCGCGGCCGCTTCACGGGCCCCCTCGACGCCGCCCTGGCCGAACACGACCTCCACCGGCGGGTCACTGTCGTCCTTCCCAGTCACCTGGCCGCGATGGCCCTTGCCGCCCGCAGCGACGTCGTCTGCCTGGTCCCCGCGGCACTCCCCGGCGCGGCCCGTTCACCCCTCACCGCCGACGCATCCACTCTTGGCCTGCACCTCCTCGACATCCCCCTGCCCCTGCCGCCCCTGACCATCGGCATGGCGTGGCACCCCCGCCAGGCCGCCGACGGGTCCCACCGCTGGCTCCGCGACGCCGTACGCCGGACACTTCAGGCACCGGAAAGCCCAACTGCCTGACGGCTTCGCTCACTTCAGAGATCGATCACCGGCGTCGAGGGAAGCGGCGGCCCCCAGTCCGACGGCAGCAGGGCCCACGAGCCATGCCGCAGCCACTGCCCGAAACGGATCGGCCCGGCACCGCCGACGTGATCGAGGGAGAGCGGGACGATCCTTTCGCACGTCGCCCGCCCGTCCCACCACACCGTGCCTGCCAGCGGACCGGTCAACACCAGCAGCGTGGCGAACCCACAGCCGTGTTCCTGTAGGACGACGGCACCCGCCGTCTTCCAGTCCTCGAATCTGCCCACCTCGTCATCCCAGCGGCGCCAAGCGCTCCGGTACGCGCTCTCGGTCCCGAAGTCCTCGGCCCGCGGCTCGCGATCCATCAGCGCGTCGTCGGCCTGAACGTAGGAGTCGGGATGCGGAAACGGCACGGCCAGGAGAGCGCGCCGCTCTTCGTCGTTCCCGGCCCACCACCAGCCGCGGTCGGTCCGCATCAGCCTCGCCAGTGCTCCGCCCGCGCTGACTTCACGAAGGTAGGTCCGGTACTCCTCGGGGAAGAGCACACCCAGCTCGCGCTCGGCCTCGACCATCTCGGCCTCGGAAAGAGGCGGTTCATTCATGGAGCGATCTTAGAAGCGCCGCGAGGCGACTATTCCCTCTGGGGAATGGTCCAGGACCCACCACCACGGCTACAACGGGTCCGTGGACTTCCCTCAGGTACTTCGCGAACGTCGCATCCGCCGCCATCTCAGCCAGCTCGACCTGGCGCTTCGGGCGGGCACCACACAGCGGCACCTCAGCTTCATCGAGTCGGGCAGGTCAGCCCCCGGCCGCAACATGGTCGTGCGCCTGGCCGAGTCGCTGCAACTGCCCCTGCGGGAACGCAACGAGCTGCTGCTGGCCGCGGGGTACGCGCCCGTCTACCCCGAAAGCGCCCTCGACGACCCGGCCCTGGCACCCGTGCGCACAGCGATCGATCACATCCTCCGCGGGCATCTGCCCTACCCGGCCCTTGTCGTGGACCGCGGCGGTGACCTGGTCGCCGCGAACAGCGCGTTCGACCTGATCACCGAGGGGATCTCGCCCGAGCTGGCCGGCCCCGGCAAGAACGTCTACCGCCTTGCACTGCACCCCGAAGGACTGGCTCCCCGCATCCGCAACCTCGCCGAATGGGCCCGCCACATCCTGGCCCGCCTCGGCCACCTGGAAGAGTTGCGCGCCGAGCTCAGCGGGTACGTTCCCCAACTGGCCCCGTCCGACGGGCCACTCGGTTTCGCCGTCCCGCTCCGTCTGCGGTCCTCGTACGGCGAGCTGCGTCTGATGACGACCGTGACCACCTTCGCCACCGCCGTCGACGTCACGCTGGCCGAGCTGAAGCTGGAGGCGTTCCTGCCGGCTGACGCGGCGACAGCCGAGGCACTCTCGGCGGCCGCCGGACCATTGCGCGTCTGCGCTGCCGCGGATCAGGCCCCGGGGAACATGTAGTCGGTCTTGATCCGCCCCTCGTCGTCGAGCGCGAGGATCTCCAGGCCACCACCCACCACGCCGTTCTCGGCGGACACCGTCTCCCAGCGGAACTTGACCACACCGTCGAGGCGTACCGCGTCGGTGCGGGAGCGGAAGATGAATCCCTTCTTCTCGACGAACCGCTCGTGGCTTCGCGCCACGCGGGCCTCGATGGCGTCGTGCCCCTGAGCCCGCAACGTGGTGTGCGCGAAGCCGAGTTCTGCGGCGATCTCCCTGATCTCCGCCGGCGGGTGCAGGATGTGTGTGCCGTCCTGGGCCCACAGCTGCTCGATGGCCGCGCGCCGTTCGGCGGCATCGGACAGTGTCCACTGCGTCATGTAACGGTCGGCCAGGTACTGCGGGTCGATCTCGGTCATCTGAAACTCCTTGCAGGACAGGTCACTTCGGACCAGATCCTGCGATGCCCGGCGCCGGCCGACAATTCCCTGCCGGGAATGGCCCGGCCTAGCGCACCACGCGGTAGCGGAGGAAGACGACCTGCGACTTGAAGGTGCGGGACTCGATGAGGTCGAGATCCACCCGGCGCTCGTGCTGCGGGAAGAACGGAATGCCACCGCCGATCAGCACCGGGGAGACCCTGACCCGGTACTCGTCGATCAGATCCGCCGCGGCCGCCTCGGCGGCGAGGGTCGCGCCGCCGATCGCGATGGTGCCCTCGCCCGGTTCGGCGCGCAGCCGCCCGATCTCCTCCGCCAGGCCGCCCGAGGCCAGGCGGGCGTTGCCCCGCACCTCGGCCAGCGTCGTGGAGAACACCACCTTGGGGAGCGGCTTCCAGAGCGCGGCCCACTCGAGCGAGGCGTCGTCCAGTTCGGGATCCTGGTCGGCGGTCTCCCAGTACAGCATCGTCTCGTACAGCCGCCGCCCCATGAGATGGACGCCGACACCTCGGATCTCTTCGATGACGAAGCTGAAGACCTCCTCGTCCGGTTCCCCCCAGCCGAGGTCACCATCCGGCCCGGCGATGTAACCGTCGAGCGAGACACCCATGGAACAGGTAACGCTGCGCATCACGTGTCCTCCTCGTTGAAGGGTTCGACGCGCGAGTCGGCTCACGGGCCGCCTCACGGTTCGACACTACGACCGCCGGGCACGCCTGCGGACCCATCACGGCGCACGGGTACCGACATGCGTCGGCGGGAACACGGCGGGATGATTGAGACATCAGCTCCACGCGTCACCTGGGGTCCCAATGCCCACGCAGAACCCGCCGCCACCTCCGCGGGGCTGGGGTGCGTCAGCCGGCCGATCGCAGTGGGGGCAACGGCCGCCGCCCCGGAGAGGTGGATGTGGACGCGCTTTGATGTACGGGGTGCTCGGCGTGGTCGTGCTCGTCGTGGTGGTGACCGCGATCGCCCTCATGGCGGGCGGCAAGAGCGACGAGGACCCAGGCCCCAAGGAGTCCCCGCAACAGGAGCAGACCTCGCCGACCCTGACCGGCCCCCGAGCTGACGTCGAGATCACGAAGTGCTCGGTCCTGGACTCCGTGCGGTGGCCGACAGCTGAGCTTCGCATCACCAACCACAGTTCGAAAACATCCAACTACGCGGTCGACGTGGAGTTCCTCGACGCGAAGGGCGAGCGCATCTCCGAGGGCCTCGCCGCGACCAACAACTTGGCCCCGGATCGGGTGGCGAACGAGACGGCCACCGGCACACGAGAAGCAACAGGAACGGTGACGTGCAAGGTCACCGATGTCACGCGCTACGCGTCGCCGTAGGAAGGCCGCCGGTGGCGCCTCCGCAGAGCATCAGGCGCGCTGCAGCCGATGGACACTGACGGCATAGCCGCCGCCCTCGTAGGGGTGGGCGTCCCATGTCGCGAAGCGGTTCACGAGGGTGAGGTGGGCCGCGGCGCAGTAGGCGTCGTACTCGGACAGGGTGATGGTGGGCGGTACCGGCAGGTGCGCCTCGTCCAGGCCGAACCCGGCGACCAAGAGGCCACCCGGGCGAAGAGTGGCGGCCAGGCGGCCGACCACAGCTGCTTCGGTCCCGGTGGCAAGGAGCGGGAAGATGTTGCCGGCGGCGACCACGAGATCGAAGCCCGCCCCCACCTGAAGCTCGGCCGGGTCGAACGTGGCCAGGTCGGCCTGGATCCAGGGCAGTTCCGGCGCCTGCCTGCGCGCCACGGCCAGCATGGAGGCGTCCAGATCGACCCCGACACAGTCGTACCCGAGCTCCGCCAACCGGATCATGACCCGGCCGGTACCGCACCCGGCATCCAGCACCCGCGCTCCGGCGGGCACCAGCGCGGCACACAGCCCTGCCTCACCGTGCATGTCCTTGCCGCTGCCGGCCAGGGCCGCGAACCGGGCGGCATAGTCCTCTCCGGACGTCCCACCAGTCAGCTCTTCCCAACGGCTCATGACGAACAGGGTAGACGCATGGGCCAGGTGAGCAGCTTGGGGACGCGCTTCGCGCTTCCCGGCTGTCGGGGAAGGGGTGGAAGAACTCCGAAGCTCGGTCGGTCGTGGCGAGGTGCCGTCGCGCCAAGGGCTTCCGGCGCTGTCACATGGGTTTCGGCGCCACCGGCGGCCGCCAGGGCAAGTACCCTCTGGGCTGGTCCCGGTGCACGCGCGACCATGCTCGCGGATCGCGGTGAGGCCGGATTACGGCGTCGGCGCCTGGGCACCGGGCACTGGTGCGCAGGAATCTCCTGCCGACGACGTACACCGGACGAACGGGGCGGGGCAATGGGCACGGCGACGACGGTTCCTCAGACGCGGGACATGGAGGGCGATGAGCTCTCCGGCGACGAGGCCTTCGTGGCGCTGCGCCACTACGGGGGCTGGCGGCTGCTGCACGATGCCTTCGTGCGGTTCCGCTACGCCGACGGGTTCAGCCACTCCCGGGCCCTGGCGCTGCAGACGGTCCTCGCGCTCGTCCCGCTGGCGATCGTCTTCGTCGGCCTGTCGAGCGTGCTGCACACGCAGGGCATCGGCCGGTTCGCCGAGGTGGTCATCCATCGCATGGCGCAGGGACCGAGCGCCGATGTCGTCGACGAGGCGCTGGCCCGCAGCCGCCGTACCGCTGACGGTGGAACGCAGGTCGCTCTCTGGTTCGGGCTCGTGTTCTCCCTGTCCAACGTCACGACGGCGATGTGCCAGATCGAACGCGGCGCCAACCGGATCTACGGCAACGAGCGTGACCGGCCCTTTCACCGCAAGTACCTGCGCGGCTTGGTCATGGCCGTGACCGCGGGGCTGCCTCTGGGCCTGGGCTTCGTCGTCATGGTGGCGGGCCGTGACCTGGCGGCCGCGGCGGTGTCGGTCTTCGGTGCCGGGTCCTGGGTGACCACCGTGTTCGGCGTTGCGCGATGGCCGGTGGGCTTCATACTCGCGCTCGTGGCGGCAAGCATCATCTTCAGGCTCGCGCCGCGGCGGCGCCAACCCGGTTATACGTGGCTGGCGTTCGGCGCGGTGGTCTACCTTCTCCTGTGGACGGCTCTGACCGGTCTGCTGAGCCTGTACCTCTCCCTGAGCGGCTCCTTCGACACCATCTACGGTCCGCTCAGCGCCTTCATGTCCTTGCTGCTCTGGGCCTACCTGACCTCGATCGCCCTGTTCCTTGGCCTGGCCTTCGCCGCGCAACTCGAGGCGGCACGTGCGCTGCAACCAGGCCCCGTCGAAGCGGACCCGGGAGTCTGAACCGCGTACTTCTTCGTTCTCGTGGGTTTGTGCTTGTCTGGACCGTCCCTCACCAGGAAGGCGCCCCGGCATGACCGCGAAATACGACGTCAAGCGTGAGCTCAAGGCGTGCTATGCGCCCAAGAACACCGACTGGGAAGTCCTCGACATCCCCGAGCTGCGCTTCCTCGCCATCGACGGGCACGGTGACCCGAACACCAGCCCCGCGTACCGCCGCGCGGTCGAGGCGCTCTACCCGGTCGCCTACACCGTCAAGTTCGCGAGCAAAGCCAACCTCGGCAAGGACTTCGTCGTGGGCCCGCTCGAAGGGCTGTGGTGGGCGGACGACATGGACGACTTCCTGGCCAGGCGCAAGGACAACTGGCGCTGGAGGCTGCTCATCAACATCCCCGACTGGATCACCGACGACATGATCGAGGACGCCAGGCGCACCGCCCTCGCCAAGAAGAACCTCCCGGCCATCGCGGACGTCCGGTCGGAGACCTTGCGCGAGGGCACCAGCGCCCAGGTCCTGCACATCGGCTCGTACGACGACGAAACCCCGATCCTGGCCAGGCTGCACCAGGAGTACCTGCCCGCCCACAAACTTCGCGAGAGGGGGCTGCACCACGAGATCTACCTCAGCGATCCGCGCAAGACCAGCCCCGCCAGACTCAGGACGATTCTGCGGCAGCCGGTGAAAGCTTGCTCCGGCTGATGCTCACGCCTCTATGCGCAGCCAGGTGTCGCCCGCGCGGAGCCAGAGAGAGCCGTCGCGGCCTTGACCGCAGCGCAGCACGACCCGGCCCGGCACCCGCATGCGATTCCGGCCGGTGACGGTCCAGGTGTCGCCGTTGCGCTCGGCGCGGGTGAGTTCCACGGACCGCTTGTTGTGGTCGCGGCGGGTGAGGACCGCCCGGTTGCCGCGGACCGCGAATCCGTCCGGGGCACGGACGGGGCTGGGGTAGCTGACCACGTCGCCCGTTGAGGGGGTGATCCGGGTCAGGAAGGTGCCGCCTCTGCTGCTGCCTGAGTACCAGACGAGCCACACCCGTTCGTTCTCGGTCGCGGCGGTGCAGCCTTCCAGCGGGTGGTCGGGCAGCCGCCCTGCTGGGGTCCAGGTCGACAGCCCCTCGGCATCCCAACCTGCCAGGCCCGCCCCGGACTCCGGGTGACCGCCGTAGATGCCCTCGTCTCCGTAGGCCGTCCAGATACCTCCGCGGGCGTCGGTGATCAGGGCGGGGATGTCATCTCCGAGGCAGAATTCCGCTTCCGGTGTGCTGGACGGGGAGAAGACCACGGCGTTGGGCTTCCAGAGGTTCTTGTCCTCGTTCAGGAACGTACGACCGCTCACCAGCAGGAATCGGGAGTCCGGGAGGAGGGCCAGGTGGCTGGGCCGGATCGCGATGTCCTGCACCGGGATCCGCCGCTCCCCCGACCCCGTGATGATGCGCAACTCACCGCTGAACGGGAGCGACGGCCGTAGCCCCACCCAACCCCGGGGGTATCGGCTGCGATCGAGGTGGCGTCGGTGCACCAGCAGGACCGCGAGCTCCCCGGCAGGCCCGACGCTCCACCACAGGGCCCGGAAACCCCGGACGGCATCAGCAGCGGGAAGTCGCCACACGTGACGTATCGCGGCACTGGAACGAGCAGGTATACGGCGCAGATTCATCGACGATCGCCTCTGGGACTCCGGGGGCCGAGCCGCCCGAAGAGCGCCACCTTACCGGCCCCCAGACGCAAGAGGCGAAGATCCTCTGTTGCCCGTTCGTGATCAACGGGTGCACAACCTCGTATGAACCCCGGCTGTCTGAAAGGCGCCGGAGGAGGGCTCTCCGGCGCCTTTCGGTACAGAGATCGGAGATCAGGTGGGCAAGAAAGTCTGGAGAGCTGTCGTGGCCGGTGGCGCGGCGGCGGTGTTCACGGGCGTGGCCGCGGTGCCGGCCGGGGCGGCCGAGGGCGGGGTGTCCTTCACCCGCGTCCAGGTGAACGGCGGCAAGCCGATCGTGATCGGAGTGTCCAAGGAGGTCGCGGCGCCCACCTCCTTCCGGATGACGACCACCAAGAAGTGGAAGTGGCCGGCGGTGTTCTTGTACCGCGGCAGTACGGGGAATGCGGGGGAGCGACTGTGGCACGCCATCGAAACGAGCGACTGCCACGAGGCGGGCGTGGGCGTCTGTGACATCAACGAGACGATGTTCTTTGACCCCAGCGTGTGGGACATGCGCAACAGCGAGGCCGGAGCCTGGAAGGTCGCGGCCGAGGTGTCCTTCAAGGGCGGCGGCGGTGACACGGACGACAAGGGCCTGACCGCCTACGTCAAGCGCAACTCCCGCCTGAGTGTGAACGCCGCGCCGGAGCCGGTGGCCAAGGGCAAGACCATCACCGTGACCGGCAAGGTGACGCGGGCCAACTGGGAGACGAAGAAGTACGCCTCCTACGGGAGCCGCCTGGTGAGCCTGCAGTTCAAGCCCAGCGGAGCCACCTCCTACACCACGGTGAAGAAGGTGCACGCCAACGGCTCGGGCGCTCTCAAGACGACCGTGAAGGCGTCCAAGACGGGCGCGTGGCGCTGGGCGTACTACGGCAACACCACCACCGGACCGTCGACTTCGGCTGCCGACAACGTCGTCGTGCGATAAGAACCACCGAGGGGCCCGCCCTGCGACGGGCGGGCCCCTCGGTGGCTCAACTGCTCAGCGGGCCTGGGCCGCTTCCAGGCCCATGGACGCCACCTCGAGACCCGTACGTACTCCGTCGACAACCTGGCGGGGATCGTCGGGAAGGTTGATGCTGCCCTGACGGGGGCTCTCGTCGGCAAGGGCGGGTGTGGCCACGGCGACAGCAGCAGCGGCAGCGGACAGGGCGACAACAACGCGCTTCGTGTTCTTCATGCCCACTTGAACGATCACGAGGGCCGCCAGGATGCGCACACCCGGGCAACTCAGGGGAAAACGGCGTCACTGCTGTCGTGCAGCCTCCGGTGGTTACCAGCGCACCGGCACCTCTCGCAGGCTCCGCATGAGACTGGTCCTCCACTGCGGGGTGCCGTCGCCGTCGAAGGCCAGGCGGGGGAAGCGGTCAAGGAGGGCGCGCAGGGCCAGGGTGGCCTCCAGGCGGGCCAGCGGTGCGCCCAGACAGTGGTGCAGCCCGTGCCCGAAGGCGAGGTGGGCGCGCGTCACGGACGGATCGCGGCGGATGTCGAACCGTTCGGGGTCCAGGAAGCGCGCGGGGTCGCGGTTCGCGGCGGCGATGGACAGCACGACACGCGCACCCGCCGGTAGAAGGACCCCTCCGAGGGTGACGGGTTCGGCCGTGTAGCGATAGGTGCCCGCCGGCGCGGGCGACTCGAAGCGGAGCGTCTCCTCCACCGCCCCGGTGAGCAGCCCGGGGTCGGCGCGGAGGGCTGCGAGCTGCTCGGGATGCCGGAGCAGCAGGTGGACGGCGTTGGCGATGAGATTGACGGTGGTCTCGTGCCCTGCGACCAGCAGCAGGAAGGCCATGCCGAGCAGTTCCTCCGGCGTGAGCCGGTCGGCTCCGTCCCCGTCGTGGGTACGGACCAGCGCGTGCAGCAGATCGCTCTCCGCCGCGTCCGGCAGGCGCCGCTTCTCCTCCGCCAGCCCCGCGAGGTACACCGCCATCTCCTGCGAGGCGAGGGCGGATTGCTCCGGGTCGTCGAGGGCGACGACCTTGGTGGACCACGCGCGGAAGGCGGCCCGGTCCGCGTCCGGCACGCCGAGCAGCTCGCAGATGATGGTGAGCGGCAGCGGATAGGCGTATGCGGCCACGAGGTCGGCCCGGCCGTCGGCGTCCACGGCGTCCAGGAGCGCATCGGCGGCCTCCTGGACGCGGGGCCGCAGCGCCTGGACGCGGCGGGCGGTGAACTCGCGGGCCACCAGCGTCCGCAGGCGGGTGTGATCGGGCGGGTCGGCCTGCAGCATGTTGCGGCCCACGGCGTACAGCCCGTCGTCCACGAAGTCGGCGGAGTGCCGTACGTCGTTACGGAAGCGGGAGTCCGCGAACGCGGCGCGCACTTCCTCGTGCCCGACCACCAGCCACGACTCGTCCCCGGTGGGGAACCGCACGTGGTGGACGGGCCCGCGGGAGCGCAGTGCGGTGAAGGCGGAGTAGGGGTCGGCCGTGAAGTCCTCGGTGAGGTCGGCGAGTCGGAGGGTGGGGCGTTGCGTGCGCATCGACGGCTCCCGAAAGGAAGTGGGGATTACTCCCCGCTTATCTGGCACTGGTGACCGTAACATGAAGTGGGGAGGGCTCCCCGATTCGGGATCATCGGCACTCCGAACAGGTGCTGCGGGCAGCCACGGCCGGCGCCCTGAACCGCACGTTCGCCACCTGGCACCATGAGCACCCATGGATGGTCAAGAAGCCGCGCGCGCCCAAGCTCGCCGCATGGTCGCCGAACTCTTTCCCGACGCCCTGGGCGCCCTGCTCGGAGGCTCCGCCGCCCAGGGGTGCGCGACGGCGGCCAGCGACCTGGACGTGGCCGTGCTCCTTCCGGACTCGGACATCAGCCGGCGGGAGGTGATACGGCACGAGGGCCGCACCGTCGAGTTGTTCCTCAACACCCTCGCCGAAATACCGGAGTTCTTCGCCTGGGACCGGGCCCGGCGCCGCGGCACCGTCCTGTTCGTCTATGACCAAGGGCTACCGCTGACCGACCCGCACGGGCACGTGGCCCGTACGCGCCGACTGGCCCACGACGTGCTGGCCTCCGGCCCCCCTGCGCTCACCACGGCCGAGCGGCAACACGGCCGCTACGCGCTCACCTGTTTCCTGGACGACCTGCTCGACACACCACCGCGCAACCGCCATGAACAGCTTTCCCTCGCCGACCAGGCGCTGCGTCTGGCGGCGGACCTGGTCACCGCCCATCACGGCGCCTGGACAGGAATAGGCAAATGGCTCCCCCGGCGGCTGCTCAGTGCCGACCCGGCGCTGGGCGAAGCCCTGCTGGACGGCCATCTGGCAGTGGCCGAGCACGCCGATCCCCATCCGTTGGCCACTGCGGTGAAGCAGGCTCTCGACCTGTGCGGCGGGCCACTGCAGGAGGGTTACTCCCAGCCCTGGCGCCCCTGAACGCCCTCGGCGCCACCGCGGGCCGGCGGCGCGCCCGGGGAGCGGCCGCTACTCGGCACCCGGGGTTGGCCGAAGGAAGTCCGTCAGCGCGGCGGCCAAGGCTTCGGGGGCCTGTTCCGCGACGTGGTGGCCGGACTCGATGCCGTGCCCCCGAACGTCGGTGGCCCATCGGCGCCAGATCGCACGGGGGTCTCCGTAGAGGTCCTCCAGGTCGTCCCGGAGCGACCACAGGATCAGCGTCGGGCAGGTGACGCGCCTGCCGGCAGCACGGTCGGCTTCCTCGTGCCGCCGGTCGATGGTGAGGCCGGCGCGGTAGTCCTCAAGCATCGCTCGCACCACATCGGGATTGCGTGTGGCCTCCCGCCACTCCTTGTGGTTCTCCTCCCCCATCGTCTCGGGGTCCCCGCGGTACCAGCTGTCGGGGTCAGCGGTGATGACGCGCTCGGGAATGTCCGGCTGCGCGAAGAAGAACCAGTGCCACCACTGCGTGGCGAACTCGGCGGTGATGCGCGACAGATGTTCCGTCAGCGGCAGGCAGTCCGCGAACACCACCCGCGAGACACTCTCGGGGTGGTCGAGTGCGAGGCGCAGAGCCACGCTGCCCCCGCGGTCGTGTCCGACGAGCGAGAAGCGGCGATGTCCCAGGCGGCGCATCACGGCGAGCACGTCCTCGGCGACGGCGCGCTTGGAGTAGCCGACATGATCCGCCGTGAAGGCCGGCCCTCTGGAGCGCCCATACCCCCTCAGGTCGGGACACACCACCGTGTGCCCGGCTCGTACAAGCAGCGGGGCGACCTGGTGCCACGTCGCCGACGTACGGGGGTGCCCGTGCAGCAGCAGCACCGGCGGGCCGTGGCCACCGGAGCGGACGAAGACGGACGCCTCACCGACATCGATCTGCGTTGTCTCGAATCCTTCGAACACGCGGCCTCCTTGGAGCGGCGAAGCCCGTACCGCGTATTCACCGTCGGCACGGGGCCAATCCTTCTGTTGCCCCGGCCGGAATCGGCCATGTGTCGGGGGCCCGGAACAGGTCGCGCCGAGAGCGCCCGAGGTCCCGGCCTCACCCTAAACCTGAGGTCGAGGCTTAATTCGATGAGCCGTTGCGGCTTCACCCGGCCGCACTACTCACCCCACGAATTCGGCCGCCCCACCGTGAATCCCGCCCGGTGCCGTCCGGCCTCCAGACGACCGCTCGAGCCCCAGGGGCACTACTCACGGTCTTTCCACCCACAAGATCCCGACCCCGTTACGCGATCACTGCGGAAGACGGGGCTCCGACGGCGACGGTCTTGAGCCAACAGCCCCCGCACGCAGTGGAGTTGACGGTTCCAACAGGCCTCAAAAACCCCGTTCGCGCAGGTCACGGGGAGTCCGTGCCGTACCAAAGCACCCCGGGTGATCACCGCGAAGTTGAACAAGCTTCAAAGGTTGACCACAAATTACACACATCCCCTCTTCAGACCGGCGCCAATGGTCTAGATTGACCGTGCTTCACATGCGGACACGAGGCGACAAAAGATGATCTATAAGTCCGGCGCCACGGACGACCAGCAGTTTGCGTACATCGGCGCCAGGCTTGGGGGTGATCAATTCGTGGTGCCCGGAAGAAGCCCGGGGTGTGGGGAACACCCAGGGCTTCGACGGGCTTTTGCGTGCGTCGAGAGTCCGGCAGCGCAGCAAGTCCGCTGCCACTTGGGTGGGGTGCTCAAGTAACGCTGCAGTAGCCGGGATGTCATTCGCTGGGGGCGAGGCCTCCCGGGGGGAGGAACAGCGTGGCGTGGCGCGGGGGGCGGGGGCCTCCCGAGGGGAGGACACAGTGCGGGGGGCGGGGGCCTCCCGGGGGGAGGAACCGTGTGGAGCGAACACGTCGAGCCCACTGGAGACCTGGGGGGGTCTGTGCAACAGGGGGAATTAGTCAGCCCGTTTCCACCGGCGCACGGGCGTCCGGGGAACGGGGCAATCAGCCGGCCACCGATTGACTGGGAACAGCGTTACCGCCGCGCCGTGATCACCAGCGACGCCGTGGTCACCGCCTTCGTGGTGGCGGCCATCGGGGGCTTCTTCGGGGTCCGCGACGCCGCCAACTGGCACGAGAAGTGGCGCATCCTCGCCTTCGGCACGGAGCTCCTTGTGCTGGGAGCACTCGCGGCGAGCAGGTCATGGGCTCCGGCCGTACTGGGCCAGGGCGCGGAGGAGTTCCGCCGGCTCGGACGTTCACTGTTCACGGCGGCCGTCGTACTGGCGCTCGGTGGGATAGCCCTCACCTCGCGCAACATCAAGCTCTGGATATTCGTCGCGATCCCGGCCATCGCGCTCGTCATCATGACCGAGCGATATCTGCTGCGCCTTTGGCTGCACGCACACCGAAAAGAAGGGCGGTGCCTGCGCCCGGTGCTCGCTGCCGGGAGCCCGGCCACCGTCCGCGACCTGATCGCCCGGACCCGCAAGTTCCCGCATCTGGGCTGGCGAGTCGAGGCGGTGTGCACGCCGGACGGCTATGGACTCGACGGTGGCCATCTGGACGGCGTGCCGGTCGTCGGCCGCCTCTCGGACGTGGCCGGTCACGTCCGTCGCGACGGCTACCGCGTCGTCGCCGTCACACCGGATCCGCACTGGTCACCGGACGGTCTGCAACGACTGGCCTGGAACCTCGAGGGCAGCGATGCCGAGATGGTCGTGGCCCCCGTACTGATGGAAGTGGCAGGACCCCGGCTGCATGTCGACGCGGTACTCGGGATACCGCTGCTCCGGGTCAGCATGCCGACCTTCACCGGTGGCCGCCGGGTGGTCAAAGGGATCGTGGACCGGATGGGCGCGGCGGTCCTGCTGTTGCTGTTCGCGCCGCTGATGGTGCTCGTCGGGCTGCTCGTGCTGATGGACAGCCGGGGCGGGGCGCTGTACCGCCAGCGCCGAGTCGGCAAGGACGGCCGCGAGTTCACCATCTTCAAGTTCCGCACCATGGTCGTCGGGGCCGACGGGGCACGCGCCGAACTGGCCGACCGCAACGAGGGTGCGGGGCTGTTGTTCAAGCTCCGCCGGGACCCCCGCGTGACCCGCGTGGGAACGGTGCTGCGCCGGTACTCGATCGACGAGCTCCCGCAGCTCTTCAACGTGCTCACCGGCTCGATGTCGCTGGTGGGGCCGCGGCCTCCGCTGCCGGAGGAGTCCGCCGCGTACGGCCCGGACATCCGGCGGCGACTCCTGGTCAAGCCAGGGCTCACCGGCCTGTGGCAGATCAGCGGGCGCAGTGACCTGCCGTGGGAGGAGGCGGTCCGCCTCGACCTGCGGTATGTGGAGGACTGGTCGCTCGCCCTGGACACAGTGATCTTGTGGAAGACCCTGCGGGCGGTGCTCCAGGGACAAGGGGCCTACTGATGCGACTCATGCGACTGACGCGCGGGGACCGTGGTCCGGCCGGCGCACGGAAGGCAGGCCGCGAGGCCGTGCCTGGGGGGAGGAACGGAATATGAGGGTCAGCGTCTTAGGGCTCGGCTATGTGGGCTGCGTGTCGGCCGCGTGCCTGGCGGGCATGGGTCACGAGGTCATCGGGGTGGACGTCAACCAGGTGAAGGTCGACCTGGTCAACGACGGCAAGGCCCCGGTGGTCGAGGAGCGGATCGGCGAACTCGTCGCCGATGCCGTGCGGACCGGAGCGTTGCGCGCCACCGTTGACGTGCGCGAGGCGATCATGGGCAGCGATGTGTCGCTGGTCTGCGTGGGTACGCCGTCGGAGCCCAACGGCAGCCTGTGCACCACGTACTTGGAGCGGGTCACCGAGCAGATCGGCGCAGCCCTGGCCGAGCGGGGCGGGCGGCACACCGTCGTCTTCCGCAGCACCATGCTCCCGGGCACCTGCCTGAATCTGCTGGTGCCGATCCTGGAGAAGTACGTCGGCGGCACGGCCGGAGTGGACGTCGGGGTCGCGGTCAACCCGGAGTTCCTGCGTGAGGGCACGAGCGTGCGGGACTTCTTCGATCCGCCCAAGACCGTCATCGGCGAGCTCGACGCGGCCAGCGGCGACGTGGTGGCGGCGCTCTACGACGGCTTGCCCGGCGAGGTGTTCCGGGTGCCGGTCCCCACCGCCGAGGCCATCAAGTACGCGGACAACGCCTTCCACGGCCTCAAGATCGGCTTCGCGAACGAGCTCGGAGCGGTGTGCCAGGCGCTCGGGGTGGACTCGCACCAGGTGATGGACGTGTTCCTGGCCGACCGGAAACTCAACATCAGCCCGGCCTATCTGCGGCCCGGTTTCGCCTTCGGCGGCTCCTGCCTGCCCAAGGACCTGCGCAGCCTGGTCCACGCCGCGCAGCGGGCCGATGTCTCGGTGCCGATCCTGTCCCACGTGCTGCCCTCCAACTCCGACCATCTGCAGCGGGCGGTGGAGCTGGTGGAGCGCACCGGCAAGCGCAAGGTGGGCCTCTTCGGCCTTTCCTTCAAACCCGGCACCGACGACCTCCGCGAGAGCCCGCTCGTCGAGCTGGCGGAGAGACTTCACGGCAAGGGTTACTCCTTGCGGATCTACGACGCCAACGTGAGCCTCTCCCGGCTCATCGGCGCGAACCGCGAGTACATCGAGACCCGGCTGCCGCACCTCGCCCAACTGATGGCCGACTCCGTCGACGAGGTGCTCGAGCACGCGGAAGTGTGCCTGGTCGGAACCAAGGACCCGGACGTTCTCTCGGCGCTGCCCCATGGCGACGGACCGGTGATCGTCGATCTCATCCGCCTTCCCGACGCCGACGCGCGCCGGACAGAACCGGGGTACATAGGCCTTGCTTGGTAACACAGCTTTTGGTGACACGACCGGCGGCGACGGGACGGGCCGACGGGCGCTGATCCTGGTGGAGAACCTGTCGGTGCCGTTCGACCGGCGGGTGTGGCAGGAGTGCACTACGCTGCGCGACGCGGGCTGGAAAGTGCACGTCATCTGCCCACGGGGAGAGAAGCGGGACACCGAGCCGGAGGCGGAGATCGACGGGGTGCGGATCCACCGCTACCCGTTGCGCGCGGCCACCGGAGGTCCCGCCGGCTATCTGCGGGAGTACGGATCGGCGCTGTGGCACACGGCCCGCCTCGCCCGCAAGGTCGGCCCGGTCCACGTGGTCCACGCCTGCAACCCGCCCGACCTGCTGTTCCTGCCCGCGCTGCGGCTCAAGCGGCTCGGCGCGCGGTTCGTCTTCGACCAGCACGACCTGGTGCCCGAGCTGTACCTCTCCCGGTTCGACCGCGGCGAAGACCTGCTCTACCGGGCCGTGTGCGCCCTGGAGCGGGTGACCTACCGGGCCGCGGACATCGTCCTCGCCACGAACGAGAGCTACCGCGAGGTCGCGATACGCCGCGGCGGCAAGCGCCCCGAGGACGTCTTCGTGGTACGCAGCGCGCCCGTGATCGAACGGTTCCAACCGGTCCCGCCCGAACCGGAGTTGAAGCGCGGCAAGCAGCATCTGCTGTGCTACCTGGGTGTCATGGGCCCACAGGACGGCGTCGACTACGCCTTGCGGTCCTTGGCGAAGCTGCGCGACAACCTCGGGCGCACCGACTGGCACGCGGTGTTCGTCGGCGCCGGTGACGCTTTCGACGCGATGGTGGAGCTCTCCCGGCGACTCGGACTCTCCGAGCAGGTGCAGTTCACCGGCCGCATCCCCGATGCCGAGCTGGTGCGCTATCTGTCCACCGCGGACGTGTGCCTCTCCCCCGACCCGCGTAATCCGCTCAACGACGTGTCGACCATGAACAAGGTCATGGAGTACATGGCGATGGGCAAGCCGATCGTCTCCTTCGACCTCAAGGAGGCGCGCGTCTCCGCCGGCGACGCCGCCGTCTACGCGCCCGCCAACGACGAGGCCCAGTTCGCCGAGCACATCGCGCTGTTGCTCGACGATCCGGAGAAGCGCGCCCGGATGGGCAAGCTCGGCCAGGAGCGCGTCGGCGGAGAACTTTCCTGGCAGAACTCCCAGAGATCACTGCTCGCCGCCTACGCCGCCGCTTGCGCCGCCCGCACCCGTGTCGGTGGCGCCCCGATCAGGATGGGGAGGAGGCGGCGACGTTGAGCGATGACACGATACGTCTGGTCACGGTCGGGCGGATCTTCCGTGGGCGTTGGCGCCTGCTCGCCGTCGTCGCCCTGCTGGGCGCCCTCGTCGGTTACGGCGCCTCCGTGGTGGTCTTCCCGCCGCGCTACACGGCGTCGGCATCGGTACTGCTGCCCGGTGCCTGGGAAGAACGCGAACTGGTGACCCAGGTGAACGTCGCGACCAGTTCTTCGGTGGTCGACCGGGTGGCCGACACGCTTGACTGGACCGGCGGCGACGGCAGCGAGCTCATCGACCAGGTGAGCGCCAAGGCCGCCGAGGGAAACATCGTCAAAATCTCGGGTACGGCCGAAACCCCGGAGCACGCACAGGAGCTGGCCGACCAGGTCGCCAAGGAATTCGTCACCTTCGCCACGCGCGTCGCGGGCGGCAGCACCGACCCGGCAAGGGCCTCACGGCCCGAGGCGCTGCGAAAGAAGGTCGAGGAGACCAACCGGCGCATCACCGAACTGGCCAAGGCGGCCGACCCGGGGCAGACCGTGGAGAGCGTGCAGGCCCGCACCTCGCTGGAGAAGCTGCGCAGTTCTCTGGAGGAGGCCATGCAGAAGCTGGAGGAGGCCGATCCGGCGACCGGCAAGGCCGGCATGGTCGTCATGGGTCCGGCGGCCCTGCCGACCGGCGAGGCACCGCCGACCAGGACGCAGCTCATCGTGGGCGGGGCGTTGCTGTTCCTTCTGGTTGCGTTCATCGCCCACCTCACCGCGGCACGGTCGAACCGGCGGCTGCGCACCGAAGCGGAGATCGCCGCGGCGCTGCGCTCGACGGTGATCGGCACCGTCGATGTGCCCGGTGGACAGACCGCGCACCGGCCGCGAGGCCATGGCCCGTGGGCCTGGGTACGCCGTTTCCTCGGCGTCGACTCACGCTGGGACATACCGGCCCCGGTGGCGACCGGCGACGAGGCCGGCAGACAGCTCCGCTACCGGCGGGTGTGCGCCCGCATCCGGATTCAAGTGCCCGGCTCGCGACGGCTGTTGGTGGTCGTCCCGGACGGCGACGAGATCGGCCGTCAGGCCGCCGGGCAGCTCGTCGCCGAGGCCAAGAGCGATCCCCAGCTGCGGATGGTGGAAGTCTCGGTGGCCCGGCCGACGGTGCCGGACCGGGACACCGAATCCGGCGCCCTGGTCGTCCTCAGCGCGGGCAGTTGGACCGCCAGTGAGCTCACCGGCATCGCCGAGGCGTGTGCGGACGGCAGGCACGAGGTCGTCGGCGTCGTCGTCGCCGGCACGGTCCGGACCCGTCCCACGCGGTCGGTCGAACACCCTCAGGAGACGGCCGCTCCGGCCCTCGCCGCCCGCGGCCAGGCGACGGGAGGTCCGGCATGACGACGCACACGACCTCGGAGTCGTCGACAGCCGCTCCGCTGCTGAACCTGCAGGCGTTGGTGGTCTCGGTGCGCAGACGCCGTCGCCTCTGGTGCTCCCTGGCCCTGATCGGACTGCTCATCGGCGCCGCCCTGGCCGTCCTGCGACCGCCGCCACCGGCCGCCATGGCCAAGGTGCTCGTCGCGCACCAGGACGATCAGCCGAACGACACCGGAACGCTGATCCGCACCGACGTCGAGGTGCTGCAGACCACGCGGATCGCCGACAAGGCCCTGAAATCCCTCAAGTCCTCGGTGAAGCCGGAAGACTTCCTGCAGGACTACCGGGGAACCGGCGTGACCAACAACCTGCTGCAGATCGATGTGACGGGTGACAGCGACGCGGAAGCGGTGGCCCGCGCCAAGGCGCTGGCGGACGCGTTCATCGCAGATCATGTGCGGCGGATGCAGGAATCCGCGAAGGCCGAGGCCAAGGCCCTGCGCGACCAGCGCGACCGGATGCGGAAGGAACTCGCCCGGGTCAACGAGTCGATCGGGGACCGGGCACCAGGGACCGACGAGACCGACCCGGAGTCGTCGGCGAGCATGGAGTCGCTCTTCGCCCGCCGAGCCGAACTCACCTCCCGGATCGCCGACTTCGACCAGCGCGCCGAAGACGCGCGCGTGGGCACCCCCCGGATCATCGCCGGCACGCAGATCGTGGACGACCCGCGCGCGGTGCGGCACTCCGTGCCCCGGGCCGCCGTCACCAGCGCCGGTATCGGGCTGGCTCTCGGGCTCGTCCTCGGGCTCGCGGTGGCCGCAGTCGCTTCAGTGGTGGCGGACCGTCCGGTTCTGCGCCGGGAGATCGCGGCGAACCTGGGGGCCTCGGTCATCGCTGAGCTGCGCCGCGTGCACCGGCGGCCGGTCAAACTGTGGCAGCTCCGACGGACCCGCGCGGCACGCGAACGGCTCGTATCGACGCTGGCCCGCACCGTGCGTGACTCCGGGGAATCGGTGTCGCTGCTCGAACTGGGCTGTGCGCACAGCACGAGCGTGATCGCTCTGGACCTCGCGAAGGCACTGGCGGCGGACGGCCCTGTGGTGGTCATCGATGATCTGCCGGCGCTGCAACGCGCGGCGCGCGGTCAGGAGCCGGGCGGCCCGGCCATCGTCAGCGGTGACCGTGTCGCGGACGTACCGCATCAGATGCGCAGGCTCGGCGTCGGCTCGGTCGCGCCCGGCACCGCGTGGACCGGCCTGCAGGACCTCGGTTCACAGACCGTACTCGTCGTGCGTGCCGGGCACGCCAGCACCGCGTGGCTGCACACCGTGGCACGGCAGCTCGCGGACCTCCTCATCCCGGTGATCGGCGTGGTGCTGATCGACCCCGATCCGCGGGACCGGACCGACGGCACCCTGTGGGACGGCCGGCACACCGCGCTGCGCGGCCACAACGAACGCCTTGCCCGGCAGAACGCGGCGAACCAGCAGCTGACGGAGCGGCCGTCGTGGGCAGTACGAGTTCCGGACAGCGACCAGGAGGCGCGGTAATACATGTGTGGCATCGCAGGCACATACCGGTGGCCGGGCGGGAAGGTCGTGGCCGACCGGCTCACCGAAACCCTCGCCCACCGAGGTCCGGACGGGGCCGGCCGCTACAGCCACTCCGTCGGTGACGGCGAAGTGCACCTCGGGCACCGCCGGTTGGCCATCATCGACCTGTCCGAGACCGGCGCCCAGCCGATGGTCTCGGACGGCCTGTCCCTCACGTACAACGGCGAGCTGTACAACGCGCCCGAGCTGCGCGCCGAGCTGACGGCCGCCGGAGTGCGTTTCCGCGGCACCTCCGACACCGAGGTGCTGCTGGAGGCCTGGCGGCGCTGGGGCACCGACTGCCTGCCCCGCTTACGCGGCATGTTCGCGTTCGGGATCTTCGACGAGCGCACCGGTGACCTCGTACTCGCCCGTGACCAGCTCGGCATCAAGCCGCTGTTCCTGCTCCGGCGCGACGGAGGTCTGGTGTTCGCCTCCGAGCTCAAGGCGCTCGCCGCCGTGACCGGCGGATCGCTCGAAGTGGACCATGCGGCGCTGGTGGCATCCCTGCTGTACTACTGGGTGCCGGACTCGCGCTGCGCGTTCCGCGAGGCGGAGAAGCTGCCGCCGGGGAGCTGGCTGCGGGTCCGGCCCGACGGCCGGATCGACCGCGGCCGCTACTGGCACCTGAAGGACGTCGCCGCCGAGGGCCGCGAGCGCGCCCGCAGCGGGGAGCAGCCCGACCTGGCCGCCATCGTCGAGGAGTCGACCCGGCGCCACCTGCTCTCCGACGTACCCGTGGCGACCTTCCTCTCCGGCGGCCTCGACTCCAGCTACCTGACCGCGCTCGCCGCCCGCGACCGCCCCGGGATCTCCGCGTACACGATCGGGTTCCGCGCCGAGGACGCCAAGTTCGAGGCGATGCCCGACGACCTGCGCTATGCCCGGCAGGTGGCCGCGCAGTTCGGCGTCGACCTGCACGAGATCGAGATCGCCCCGAACGTGCTCGACCTGCTGCCGCAGATGACCTACCACCTGGACGAGCCCATCGGTGACCCCGCGGCGATCAACACCTTCCTGATCTGCTCGGCCGCCCGGGAGGCCGGGGTCAAGGTGATGCTCTCGGGGATGGGCGCCGACGAGCTGTTCGCCGGCTACCGCAAACACCTGGCCAACCTGCTCGCGCTGCGCTACCAGCGCGTCCCGCGGCCCCTGCGGCGCGGCCTGTCCGCTGCCGTGGACAGGATGCCGGTCGCCACGGCCCGTCGGGGTTATCGGTCGGTGCGCTTCGCGAAGCGGTTCCTGTCCTTCGCCGATCTGCCGGAGGAGACCGCCTTCCGGCGCAGCTACACCATGTACGACCAGGACGAGTTGCTCGCCCTGGTCGATCCGGACCTGGCCGGGACGGTCGAGGACGTGGTGAGCGAGCACGCGGACATCTACCAGGACAACGACCTGGACGACTTCGTCAACCGCATGTGCCTGGGCGACGCCCGGATGTTCCTGCCGGGCCTGAACCTCGCCTACACCGACCGCTCCAGCATGGCCGCCTCGACCGAGGTACGGGTGCCGTACGTGGACGTGGAGGTGGTCAAGGCGGCGTTCGCCGTGCCCGGTGATCGCAAGATCGTCGGCCGGCAGGGCAAGGCCGTCCTCAAGGAGGCGGCCACTTCCATCCTCCCCCGGGAGATCGTGTACCGGCCCAAGGGCCTGTTCAGCGCGCCGCTGCGCGCCTGGATGAGCCGGGATCTGGCCCCGCTGGTACGCGAGGTGGTGCACGACGGCGTGCTCGTCAACTCCGGTCTCCTGCGCCGCGACGCGCTGGCGCGGATGGTCGCCGAGGACGCCGCGGGTCAGCGGGACTTCTCCAAGCATCTGTGGCATGTGCTGACCCTCGAGTACTGGTATCGCGGCGCGACCTCTGGCTCCGGCCAGAGCCAAGCGGCCTGACGGCGTTGAACGCAGAAACAAGAGGAGCTCGGGTGAAACAGGTCGTTCAGAACTACAAGAGTGGCGAACTGGCGCTGCTCGACGTGCCGGTGCCGGGGTGCAAGCCCGGCGGCGTGCTGGTGCGGAGCGCCTACTCGCTGATCTCCACCGGGACCGAGCTCATGAAGGTGTCCGAGGCCGGCATGTCGATGGTGGGCAAGGCCCGCTCCCGGCCGGACCAGGTGGCCAAGGTCATGCAGAGCGTGGCCACCAACGGGGTGCCCGCCACCTACCGCAAGGTGATGGGCAAGCTGGACTCCTACACCCCCCTCGGCTACTCGCTGTGCGGAGTGGTCGAGCAGGTCGGCGCAGGCATCGACGACGTGAAGGTCGGTGACCTCGTCGCCTGCGCCGGCAACGAACACGCGCTGCACGCCGAACTGAACTGGGTGCCGAAGAACCTCTACGCCCCGGTGCCCGAAGGCCTGGCGCCGCGGCACGCGGCCTTCGGCACCGTCGGGTCCATCGCGATGCAGGGCGTCCGCCAGGGCGAGCCGCAGCTCGGCGAAGTGGCCCTGGTCATCGGCCTCGGTCTCATCGGACAGCTGGTGGTGCAGCTTCTTGCCGCATCGGGGGTCCGCGTCGTCGGCGTCGACCCCGATCCGGTGCGCTGCGAGCTCGCCGAGCGCGTGGGGGCCGCGGCCTGCGGCGATCCGTCCTCCGCTGCCGTGGAGACCGCCGTCGCCGAGCTGACCGGCGGGCACGGCGTGGACCAGGTGTACCTGGCAGCCGGCGGCGCCAGCAATCAGCCCGTCGAGCTGGCCGCCCGGCTCTGCCGGGACCGTGGCCGGGTCGTCGACATCGGCAAGTGCCGCCTCGACCTGCCGTGGAACGCCTACTACGAGAAGGAGCTCGACGTCCGCTTCTCGCGCTCCTACGGCCCCGGGCGCTACGACCCGGAGTACGAGCTGGAGGGGCGCGACTACCCGATCGGCTACGTGCGCTGGACCGAGCGCCGCAACCTGGCCTGTTTCCTGGATCTCGTCGCCCGCGGCCGCGTCGACGTGGAGCCCCTGATCTCCCACATAGCCGACTTCGAAGACGCCGTCGAGACGTATCAGAGTCTGAAGGACGGCGACCTGAAGGCCGTGGCCGTGCTGTTCCGCTACCCCGGCGACACGGAACCCACGACGGAAGCGGTGGCCCCGACGGTGGCCGTGCCCGCGGTGAAGCGGCCCGCAGGCCGTACGTCCACCCCGGGCCGCACCGCCACGACGCCGGTGCGCCTCGCATTCGTCGGCGCGGGCAACTACGCGACGTCGATGCTGCTGCCGCATCTGGCCCAGCGCGACGGCGTACGCCTTTCGACCGTCGTCACCACGACGGCGCTGTCCGGGGCCAACGCGCAGCGGAAGTTCGGCTTCACCCAGGCGACCACCGATCTCGACACGGTGCTCGGGGACAAGTCCATCGACGCGGTGTTCGTGGTCACCCGGCACAGCTCGCACGCCGAACTGACCCGCAAGGCACTGCTGGCCGGCAAGGCCGTGTTCGTGGAGAAGCCGCTGGCCCTGAGCGAGGACGAGCTGGCCGGCGTCCTCGCGGCGGTGGAGGAGTCCGGCAACGACCGGCTGCAGGTGGGCTTCAACCGGCGTTTCGCGCCGCTGCTGCAGGAGGCCAAGAAGCGGTTCGGCGCCCGGACCGGCCCGGCGAACCTCCGCTACCTGGTCAACGCGGGCCGCCTCGGACACGGCAGCTGGTACCTCCAGCAGGGCACCGAGGGCTCGCGGTTCATCGGCGAGGGCGGACACTTCATCGACACGACCAGCTGGCTGCTGGGGGCCGACCCGGAATCGGTGTACGCGGTCGCCTCGTCCGGCAACGACGACCTGCAGGTCGTGCTGCGCTATCCGGACGGATCCACCGCCACCATCAGCTATGTCACCACCGGCCCGGCCGGCTTCCCCAAGGAGACGCTGGACCTGGTCGCCGACGGGCGGGCGCTGCGGCTCGACGACTTCGTCCGTGCCTCGGTCTACGGACGCAAGCGGTGGGTGAGTTCGCGGCTGCCCAAGGCCCGGGACAAGGGGCAGGAAGCCCAGTTGGCGTCGTTCGTCAAGGCCGTGCGGTCCGGCGGGCCGATGCCGGTGCCGCTGGAGTCCCTCGTCGCCACCACGGCCGCCACCCTGGCCGTGCCGGCCGGCCTGGCCGGTGGCGCGCCGGTGATGTTGGCGAGGGCGTGATGACCACGAGCGCGGGCTGGTACCTGCGGCGGCTCTCCCGGATGGGGCCGCGGGAGGTCGGCGGCCGGGTGAGCGACACGGTGCGCAGGCGGCGGTGGCGTTCGGCGCGCCCCACCTGCCCGCGCGTGGCCGGCGCCCGGTTCACCGCGGTCCTGCCCACGGGGGCGATGGCCGCCGTGCCGCCGGACGCCGCGAAACGTCTGGTGGCCGAGGCGGACCGGCTGATGGCCGGGCACGTCGAGTTCTTCGGCGTGGTCCGCGACGACTTGGCCGACCCGGACTGGTGGTACGACCCGAAGACCGGGCGCCGGGCTCCGTGGGGCTATGCCTTCGACGTGCCGTACCGCAACGAGGAGGCGGTCGGCGACATCAAGCAGATCTGGGAACTGTCCCGGCATCAGTACCTCACCGTCCTCGCGGCCGCCTACGCGGTCACCGGGGACGAGCGGTACGCCGAGCGCGTGGCCGAGCACCTGCGGTCGTGGTGGGCGGCCAACCCGCCGCTGCGCGGCGTGCACTGGATCAGCGGCATCGAGCTGGGCATCCGGCTGCTCTCCTGGGTGTGGGTCCGCAGGCTGCTCGACGGGTGGCCGGGGGCGGCCGGTCTCTTCGAGGACAACCCGGTGGCGCTGAACCAGATCTGGCACCATCAGCGCTGGCTTGCCGCCTTCCCCAGTCGGGGGTCATCGGCGAACAACCACATCATCGCGGAGGCCGCCGGCCAGTTCGCCGCGGCCTGCGCGTTCGGCTGGTTCCCCTCCTCGGCGCGGTGGCGAGCCGATGCGCTGCGGTCGCTGGAACGCCATCTGCGCGCCAACACCTACCACTCCGGCCTCAACCGCGAGCTGGCCACCGAGTATCACGGTCTGGTCCTCGAACTGGGCCTGGCCGCGGCGGCCGAGGCGGACGCCGCCTGCGTGCCGCTCCCCGCGACCGTCCGCCTGGTGCTGCTGCGGATGACCGACGCGCTCGCGGCGATCGTGGACAACCGCCTGCGGCCGCCGCGCCAGGGTGATGCGGACGACGGGCACGGCCTGGTCGTGGACGGTGCGGGCACCGACCGCTGGGCCTCGCTGCTCGCCACCGGGGACGCCGTGTTCGGCCGGCTCCCCTGGTGGCCCGCGGTGAGCGGCAGCGATGTGCGCACCCCGCTGCTTGCCGCGCTGATCCGGCCGTACGCCAAGGAGGGAAGCTCGCCGGCCGTGTCCCGCCCTGCGAGCCGGCCCGGCCATTTCGCCGATGCGGGCATGACCATCCTGCGCGGTCCTGAGGAGATCTGGTGCCGCTGTGACGGTGGCCCGCACGGGTTCCTGTCGATCGCCGCGCACGCCCACGCGGACGCGCTGTCCGTGGAGGTCAGGCACGACGGGGTCGACGTACTCGCCGACCCGGGGACCTTCTGCTACCACGGGCAGCCCGAGTGGCGGCAGTACTTCCGCTCGACCCTGGGCCACAACACCCTGCAGGTGGACGGCGGTGACCAGTCCGTCTCCGGTGGCCCGTTCCTCTGGACCCGGCACGCCCGCACCCGCGTCCTGGCCACGGACGTCACGGACACCTCCGAGGAGGGGGTGACCCGCTGGAGTGCCGAGCACGACGGATACGGGCGTTCCATCCATCGCCGCCGGGTGGAGCTGACCGCCGCCGACCGGGAGCTGCGGGTGGTCGACGAAGTGCGCGGCCCGCGCCGGGCGGCCGTACGGCTGGCGTTCCACCTCGGTCCGGCGATCGCCGCGGACCTGGTGGGGAACTGGGCGGTGCTGACCTGGACCCGGGAGGGCGAGGACCGCTTCGCGGTGCTCGACCTGCCCGAGCAACTGTCATGGCGTGCGCATCACGGCGAGAGCGACCCGCCGCTTGGCTGGTACTCCGCCGGATTCGGGCGCAAGGAACCCGCCACGACACTGATCGGCACCGGCTTCGCCGACGGCACACAGGGGTTCACGACCGTGCTCAGGTTCCGGGGCTAGGGGGCGGTGGGGATGAAGTGGCGGAACTGGGCGTTACCGGTGGCGGCGCTGACCGTGCTGGTGACGGCCGGCTGCGAGAGCTCACCGGGCGGCCGGTCGGAGCAGAGCGCCGCGCCGGCCACGTCCGGGGCCGGTTCCGGTGCGGTGGCCCGGGTGTGCGACAAACCCGCGGCCGGGCCGACGAAGGCACCGGCGGGCGCGGTGACGGTCGACCCCAAGGTGCTCAACGACCTGGCCGCGAAGACCAAGAGCAGCCCCGCGGGCACCACGTTCTGGCTTCGGCCGGGCAAGCACCGGCTCGAACCGGACCGCCACGCCCAGGTCATCCCCAAGAAGGGGAACCGTTACCTCGGTGCGCCGGGCGCGGTGCTCGACGGCCGGAAGAAGAACCAGTACGCGTTCGGTGGCAACGCCCCTGACGTCACCCTGCGCCACCTGACCGTGCAGGGTTTCGTCGCGCCGCACGACCAGGGCGTGGTCAATCACGACTCGGCCGACGGATGGGTGATCGAGCACTCTCGGATTCAGTACAACTCCGGTGCCGGGCTGATGGCCGGAGCCCGCCAGGAGGTCCGCTCCAACTGCCTGCGCAAGAACGGCCAGTACGGCATGAACGCCTACAAGGGCACCGGCCCTCTGCGCGATCTGGTGGTGGAGGGCAACGAGATCGTGGGCAACAACACCGGCGACTGGGAGAAGCGGCGGGAGGGCTGCGGCTGCACCGGGGGCGTCAAGTTCTGGGCCGTCGACGGCGCCGACATCCGTGGCAACTGGGTGCACGACAACCGCGGAACCGGATTGTGGGCGGACACCAACAACAACGACTTCCGGATCGAGGACAACGTACTCGAGGCCAACGACGGTGCCGCGCTGATCTATGAGACCAGCTACAACGCGGTCATCCGGAAGAACACCATCCGGCGCAACAACTGGGTCGAGGGCCGCAGAGAGTCCTCCGGCGGCGACAAGTTCCCCTTCGCCACCCTCTACCTGTCCGAGTCCGGCGGCGAACCACGGGTCCCGGCCCGCACGGACAAGATCGAGGTCTACCGGAACCTGATGGAGGACAACTGGTCCGGCATCACCCTGTGGGAGAACGCCGACCGGTTCTGCAACAGCCCCGCCAACACCTCGTCCGGCGACTGCACGTTGCTGGAGAAGAACACCGACCGCTGCGCACAGCCGAAGATCGCCACCAAGCCTCTCTACACCGACTGCCGGTGGAAGACCCAGCGGGTGGACATCCACACCAACCGGTTCGTGCTGAACAAGTCCGTCGTCAAGTGCACGACGATGTGCGACCGCATGGCGGTCCTCGCCAACTACGGCACCTACCCGAAGTGGTCGCCGTACAAGGGCGACCGGGTGGCCGACGCGATCACCCACAAGCAGGGCAACCGCTGGCGCGACAACGAGTACATCGGGCCGTGGAAGTTCGTCGCCCACGACCCGAGCCAGGTGCTCGACTTCGGGCAGTGGCAGAACACGCCCTACGAGCAGGACGTGAGCAGCACCCTGCGTGTACGCGTACGGGACGGTGATTGAGATGAGCCAGGACCTGCGGCGTGACGGGCTGCCGGGCGAGACCGACACGGCGGGCGCGCGGCCCGGCATCGAACCGCACCCGACCACGCCCAAGCTCGTCGGGACCGTCTGGGGACTGCTGATCCTCAACACGCTCGGCTCCGCCGGGGCGGAGACCGTCATCCCGCTGCCCCGTTCCCTCATCCAGTTGGTCACCATGGGCGCGCTGGTCCTCGCGTTCGCGCTGGCGCTCGCGCTCAATCTGCGGTTGCGCATACACGCCAGCGCCTTCCTGCTGCTGCTCACCCTGCTGCTCGTGCCGAGCGTGATCTCCAGCCTGCAACTGGTCTCCGGGTTCGGCGCGCTGTTCCGCTGTACCCGCTTCGCTCTCTTCATCGGCACGCTGTGGCTGCTCAGCCGCTGGTGGGACGGCAGCGAGACGTTCGTCCGGCACCACATCCGCATCTATTTCGCGGTACTCGGGTCGGTCATCGCCGGCGCGGTCATCTCCCCGGGCGCGGCCATGCCCGACGTCTACGGCGGGCGGCTCGTCGGAGCGCTGTGGCCGCTCACGCCACCGCAGATCGGCCAGTACGCCGCGGTGATCATCGGGCTCACCGTGCTGCTCCTCCTGGGGCGCCGGACCGACCGGGTCAGCGCGGCGGTCGTCATCGTGCCCTCGCTCGCCCTGCTCGCCTTGACCCACACCCGGACGGCCACGCTCGGCATGCTCATCGGGCTTGCCCTGGCGATCGGTTCGCTCGTCCTGACCAGCGCCGCCGCCCGCCGGTTCTTCACCTGGGCGGTGGTCGTCACCACGGTGGCCGCGGTGGGGTTCGCTCCCCTGCTGCGGGCGTGGTTCCTGCGCGGGCAGAGCCAGGAGTACCTCACCAGCCTGACCGGGCGGGCCAAGGTCTGGGACGCCCTCCTCGCCGCGCCCCGGACGACGTCCGAGAAGTTGTTCGGCATGGGCCTTGGCGACAAGTCGTTCGGCGGACTGCCGATCGACAACAGCTGGCTGGCCGTGTACCACGAGCAGGGCTGGACGGGCGTCACCCTCGTGTCGGCGTTCCTCCTCATCTTCGGCGGCGTCGCGCTGCTGCGCCCGCCGTCGCTGGCGAGGGCCTGCGCGATCTTCCTGATCAGTTACTGCGCGATCGCGTCGTACACCGAGGCCGGTCTTGGTGACGCCTCGCCGTATCTGCTGCATCTGGCCCTGGCCGCCTCGCTCCTCGCGACCCCGGCGCCGGCCGCACCCGTCGTGAAGCCCGCAGTCCCCCGACGACGTATCCCGCGATGGGCCCAGGATCGGAGGCGACTGTGAGCATGCACGTCCTCGTGGTGCACAACCGCTACTCCTCGGCGCAGCCGAGCGGGGAGAACAACGTCGTCGACCAGGAGGCGGCGCTGCTGCGCGCGGCCGGCCACCGGGTCGAGATGTTCGAGCGGCGCAGCGACGACATCGGCGCCCGGTCCCTCCTCGGCAAAGCCGCGGTGCCGCTGACCGTGCCGTGGAACCCGGCGGTCCGCACGGAACTCGCCGCCCGGCTGCGCGCCTCACGCCCTGACGTGGTGCACGTGCACAACGTCTTCCCGCTCCTGTCGCCCGCGGTCATCGCCGCCTGCGCCGACGCCGACGTGCCCGTCGTGGCCACGCTGCACAACTACACCCAGATCTGCCCGCCCGGCACGCTGCAGCGGGACGGCCGCCCGTGCACCGAGTGCGTTGGAGGGACGCCGCTGCCCGCCGTCCGGCACGGCTGCTACCGCAACTCGCGGCTCGCCACCGTGCCGCTCGCGGCCAGCCTCGTCGTCAACCGGCGGCGCTGGTGGTCCGGTGTGGACCGGTTCTTCTGTATCTCCGCGGCGCAACGCGACGTCCTGGTGGCGGCCGGCATGCCGGCCGAGCGCCTCGCGGTGAAGCACAACTTCGTGCCGGACCCGGACGCCCGCCGATCGGGGGCCGGTGAGCACGTGCTCTATCTCGGCCGCCTCGCGGAAGCCAAGGGCGTGCGACTGCTCATGGCCGCGTGGGACGAGATCACCGAGGCCGGAGGTGTGGGCGTGCCACTCGTCATCGCCGGCACGGGGCCGCTTCAGGAGGAGGTGACCACCTGGGCGGCGGGCCGGGACGACGTGCGCTACGTCGGCCTGTACGACCCGGCCCAGTGCCGGCAGGCCATCGCGCGGTCGGTGGCCGTGGTGGCTCCCTCCACGTGGCTGGAGGCGTTCGGTCTGGTGGTCGTGGAGGCGATGGCGGCGGGGGTCCCGATGGTCGCCGCCGGTCACGGCGCTTTCGTCGAACTCGTCGAGGACGGGGTGACCGGGCTGCTTCACCGGCCCGGCGAGCCCGCCTCACTCGCGTCCTGTCTGCGGCGGATCACGGCCGATCCGGGGCGCAACCAGGAGATGGGCCGGGCGGGGCGAGACCGTTACGAGCAGGGTTTCAGCCCGGCCGTCGGTCTCGAACGCCTGGTGGAGGGGTACCGCACCGCGATCGCGGTGCGGTCCGGCGGCGGGCAGAGCCCGCCGCCCGCAGGGAATGGAAACACTGGCTCGCGGTGGGGCACCCGCGCGAGCAGAACTGGGGGGAAATAGATGACACGATGCCGACTCTGCGGCTCGGCGGCGCTGGGGAGCGTCGTCGATCTGGGGGCGACCCCGCCGTGCGAGAGTTTCCTCGCCGCGGATCAACTCGACCAGGCGGAGCCCGCGTACCCGCTGCACCTGCGGGTGTGCACCGACTGCTGGCTCGCGCAGATTCCTCCGCTGATCACGCCGGAGGACACGTTCAGCGAGTACGCGTACTTCTCGTCCTTCTCGACCTCCTGGGTGGAGCACGCGCGCACGTTCGTCGCCGACGCCGTACAGCGGGTGGGTCTCGGCGCCGAAGGCTCCGACGCCTTCGTGGTCGAGGTCGCGAGCAACGACGGGTACCTGCTGAAGCACGTGGTGGACCGGGGGATCCGCTGCCTGGGCATCGAACCGTCGGTGAACGTCGGCGCCGCCGCGCGGGATGCGGGTGTGCCCACACTCACGGAGTTCCTGAGCCCGGAGACCGGCGCGGCCGTCCGCGCCGAACACGGCCCGGCAAACCTGGTCGTGGCCAACAACGTGTACGCGCACATCCCCGACGTGGTCGGCTTCACCCAGGGCCTGCGTGCCCTGGTCGCCGACGACGGCTGGGTCTCCATCGAGGTGCAGCACCTGCTGACCCTGATCGAGGAGAACCAGTACGACACGATCTACCACGAGCACTTCCAGTACTACACGGTCGCGTCCGCGATCCGTGCGCTGGCCAGCGGCGGACTCGCCCTGGTGGACGTCGAGTTGCTGTCCACGCACGGCGGCTCCATCCGGCTGTGGGCCCGCCCCGCGGAAGTGGCCGGCGAGCCGTCCCAGCGGGTGGCCGAGGTACTCGACCGGGAGAAGGCCGCCGGACTGCAGGACCTCTCCGGGTACACGGAGTTCTCCGCCCGGGTGGCCAAGGTGCGCCGGGATCTCCTGAAGTTCCTCATCACGGCGGCCGAGGACGGCAAGACGGTCGTCGGCTACGGCGCCCCGGGCAAGGGCAACACCCTGCTCAACCACTGCGGCATCCGGCCCGACCTGCTCGCGTACACGGTCGACCGCAACCCCTACAAGCACGGCAGGTACACCCCGGGCACCCGTATCCCGATCCTGCCGCCCGAGCAGATCGCCGCCGACAAGCCCGACTACGTCCTCGTCCTTCCGTGGAACCTGCGGGCCGAACTGGTCGAGCAGCTGTCCTTCGTGCACGACTGGGGCGGCCGCCTTGTCTTTCCCATTCCGGAACTGAGCATGGTCGAGGGCGCCTCGGGGGGCACAGCATGAAGGTCGTACTGTTCTGCGGCGGTTATGGGATGCGCATGCGCAGCGGCGCCGACGACGACGTGCCCAAGCCGATGGCGATGGTCGGCCCACGGCCGCTGATCTGGCATGTCATGCGCTACTACGCGCACTTCGGGCACACCGAATTCATCCTGTGCCTGGGGTACGGCGCCCACCACATCAAGAACTTCTTCCTCAACTACGAGGAGACGACGTCCAACGACTTCGTGCTGCGGGGTGGACGCACCGAGCTGCTCTCCACCGACATCTCGGACTGGACGATCACGTTCGCGCAGACCGGCATCGAGTCCCCGATCGGGGAGCGCCTTCGCCGGGTGCGCCACCACCTGAACGGCGACGAGATGTTCCTCGCCAACTACGCCGACGTGCTCACCGACGCCCCGCTGCCTCAGATGATCGACCGGTTCGCGCAGCGTGACGCGGGCGCGTCGATGATGGTGGTGCCGCCGCAGTCCTCGTTCCACTGCGTGGAATTGGGCGCGGACGGCCTGGTGGGAGGCATCACCCCGGTGAGCGAACTGCCGATGTGGGAGAACGGCGGCTACTTCGTGCTCCGCCAGGAGGTCTTCGACCACATACCGGAGAACGGCGATCTGGTCGCCGACGGCTGCGCCCAACTGGCCAAGCAGGGACGGTTGGTGGCGCACCAGCACCGGGGCTTCTGGAAGCCGACCGACACCGTCAAGGAGCGGGCCGCGCTCGACGACGCCTACGCCCGGGGCGAGCGCCCGTGGGCCGTGTGGGAGCGGGACAGCGCCGGAGTGGGCGCGTGATCCGGCTGGGCTCCGGGGGCCTGGAGCGGATCGTCGCGGTGGGCGCGCACTGCGACGACATCGCCATCGGCGCGGGCGGCACGCTGCTCGCGCTGTGCCAGGCCCGGCCGGGCATCCGCGTCGACGCGCTGGTGCTCACCGGCGGCGGCAGCGAGCGGGAGCAGGAGGAACAGGCCGCGCTCGCCGCGTTCTGCCCGGGCGCCGATCTGCGCCTGACCGTGCTCAAGCTGGCGGACGGCCGGCTGCCCGCACAGTGGGACGAGGCCAAGGCCGCCGTCGAGGAACTACGTGAGCGGACCGAGCCGGAGCTCGTCCTCGCCCCGCGCACCGATGACGCGCACCAGGACCACCGCGGTCTGGCCAAGCTCATGACCACCGCGTTCCGCGACCACCTCGTGCTGGCCTACGAGATCGTCAAGTGGGACGGCGACCTCGGCCGTCGCACCGCCTACCAGCCGCTGTCACCGGAGATCGCCGAACAGAAGGTGCGGCTCCTTCAGGAGCACTACCCCTCACAGCGGCACCGCCCCTGGTACGACCGCGAGGCCTTCCTCGGTCTCGCACGGATCCGGGGCATCGAATGTCACGCGCGGTACGCCGAGGCGTTCGCCGTCACCAAACTCACGCTCGATCTCGGCACTTTCGACCAGGGGGAATGAACCTTGCGCGTACTGCTCACCGGACACCAGGGCTACTTGGGCACCGTGATGGCCCCGGTACTCACGGCCGCCGGACACGAAGTCGTCGGCCTTGACGCCGGTCTGTTCGCCGACTGTGTGCTCGGCCCGCCGCCCGCGGACCCGCAGGGCCACCGGGTGGACCTGCGCGACGTCACGGCCGACCACGTGGCCGGGGTGGACGCCGTGATCCACCTGGCCGCGCTCTCCAACGACCCGCTCGGATCCCTCGCGCCGCAGCTCACCTACGACATCAACCACCACGCGTCCGTGCACCTGGCGCGGCTGGCCCGCGAAGCCGGGGTGCGGCGCTTCCTGTACGCGTCGACCTGCTCGGTGTACGGCGCCGCGGGCGGCGGCGACCTGGTGGGCGAGGACGCCCCGCTGCGGCCGGTGACGCCGTACGCGGAGTCCAAGGTGCGGGTGGAGGACGACCTGCACGCGCTGGCCGACGGCGACTTCAGCCCGGTGTTCATGCGCAACGCCACCGCCTTCGGCTACTCCCCCAGGCTGCGCGCCGACATCGTGCTGAACAACCTGGTGGGTCACGCACTCCTGTCGGGCGAGGTGCTCGTGCTCTCCGACGGCACCCCGTGGCGCCCGCTGGTGCACGCCGCCGACATCGCGCGGGCCTTCACGGCCGCGCTGGCCCCGCCTCGAGAGGCGGTGCACGACCGGGCGTTCAACATCGGCAGCGAGGTCAACAACGTCACGGTCGCCGAGATCGCCGAGCAGGTCGCCGAGGCGGTGTCCGGCGCGAAGGTGCGCATCACCGGCGAGAACGGCGCCGACCCGCGCTCCTACCGGGTGGACTTCTCCCGGTTCCGTGCCGCGATTCCCGGCTTCGACTGCGAGTGGACGGTGAAGCAGGGGGCGCTCGAACTCGCCGACGCCTACCGGAAGTTCGGGCTGACCCGGGAGGACTTCGAGCGACGCTTCACCCGCCTGGCCGTGCTGAGCGCGGCCTCCGAGGCAGGCACCGTCGACGACACCCTGCGGTGGCGCCGATGACCGAGGCCGGTGAGGAGATGCACGCTCTGGTGGAGCGGTTGTACCCGCTCTGCCGGAGCATCACCGGCGACGGTGTGCGCGCCACCCTGGACATCGTCGGCGAGTACATCCCGCTGCAGGTGCACGAGGTGCCGACCGGGACGCAGGTGCTCGACTGGACGGTGCCACAGGAATGGAACATCCGGGACGCGTACGTCGCCGACAGCGCCGGAAACCGGGTCATCGACTTCGCCGCGTCCAGCCTGCACGTGCTCGGCTACAGCGTGCCGGTGCCCGCGACGACCATGCCGCTGACCGAACTGCGTGACCATCTGCATACCCTGCCGGACCACCCGAGCTGGGTGCCGTACCGCACCAGTTACTACAAGCCGGAGTGGGGTTTCTGCCTGGCCCAGGAGACCCTGGACGCGCTGCCGGACGGCGAGTACGAGGTGTGCGTGGACTCCACGCTCGCCGACGGGCATCTCACCTACGCCGAGCACGTGGTCCCCGGACAGGTGCCCGACGAGGTGATCGTCTCCTGCCATGTCTGCCATCCGTCGCTGGCCAACGACAACCTGGCCGGCATCGCGGTGGCGACGTTCCTGGCGCGGGCCCTCGCGGAGACCACGCCGTACTACACGTACCGCTTCATCTTCGCGCCCGGCACCGTGGGGGCCATCACCTGGCTGGCCCGCAACAAGGAACGCGTGGAGCAGGTCAAGCACGGCCTGGTGCTCGCCTGCGCCGGTGACTCGGGCCAACTGACGTACAAACAGAGCAGGCGCGGCGACGCGGAGATCGACCGGGTGCTGCGACACGTCCTGTCCGCCTCCGAACGCCCGCACCGTGTCACCGAGTTCACTCCCTACGGCTACGACGAGCGGCAGTACTGCTCCCCCGGGTTCAACCTCGGTGTGGGCTCGCTCAGCAGGACCCCGTACTCCGAGTACCCGGAGTACCACACCTCGGCGGACAACCCGGACTTCGTCTCCCCCGCGGCGATGGCGGACACGCTCGCCGTCTGCCGCGAGGCGTTCGCCGTGCTCGACCGCAACCGGACCTACCTCAACCTCAGCCCGTACGGAGAACCGCAGTTGGGCCGGCGCGGGCTGTACGACGCGCTCGGCGGGCGCAGTGACACCAAGCAGGCCCAGATGGCCATGCTCTGGGTGCTCAACCTCGCCGACGGCGAGCACAGTCTGCTCGACGTCGCCGAGCGCTCCGGGCTGCCGTTCGACGCCGTCGTCGTCGCGGCCGACTCCCTGCACGCCGCCGGACTGATCAAAGCGTGAGGCCGATGACCACCGGGGAGGAGAAGACGGCCCGGCCCACCGCCAAGCGGGCCATCCTCGGCCGGCTGTCCTGGGGCCTTGCCGACCAGGCGGCCTCCAGCCTGTCCAACTTCGCGGTGGGCGTCTATGTGGCCCGCTCGCTGGGACTGACCGCCTTCGGCGTGTTCAGCCTGGCCTGGGTGACCTACGGAGTGGTCCTCAGCGTCTCCCGCGGGCTTGCCACCGACCCGCTCGTGGTGCGCTTCAGCGGCGTGTCGGACGCGTCCTGGCGCGGGGCGGTGGCCCGTTCGTCGGGCACCGCGCTCGGCGTCGGTGTCGTCATCGGCGCGGTGTGCCTGGCGGTCGGCCTTGCTCTCGGCGGCGATGTGGGGCCCGCGTTCGCGGGCCTCGGCCTCATGCTGCCGGGGCTGCTGTTGCAGGACGCCTGGCGCTACTCGTTCTTCGCCGCCGGCAACGGCCGCAAGGCGTTCGTCAACGACGTCGTGTGGGGCATCGCGCTCATACCGGCCATGGTGGTGGCGGCCCGCGTGGGAACCGTGACCGCCTTCGTGCTCGCCTGGGGCGCGTCCGCCACGGTGGCCGCGGTGTACGGCGGTTTCCAGTCCGGCATCCGCCCCCGGCTCACCCAGGGACGCGAGTGGCTCCACGAGCACCGCGACCTCAGCTACCGATACCTGATCGAGAACGTCGGCGTCAGCGGCGCGAGCCAACTGCGGGCCTACGGGCTCGGCGTGATCGTCGCGGTCAGCGCGGTGGGGGTGATCCGGGGCGCCGAGCTCCTGCTCGGCCCGTTCCTGGCCGTACTGATGGGCCTGACCCTGGTCACCGTCGCGGAGGCGGCGCGGATGCTGCGGCAGGCTCCGCACCGGCTGGGCAGGTTCTGCCTCTACCTCGGCGTCGGACAGGCCGTCGGCGCGCTGCTCTGGGGCTCGGTGCTGCTCCTGATGCCCGACCGGCTCGGCGAACTGGTCCTCGGTGACGTCTGGAGCTCCGCTTCGGCGATCATCGTGCCGGTCACGCTCGGCGTCGCGGGCGCCGGCCTCGGCACCGGCGCGGCGGCCGGTCTCCGTGCGCTCGCCGCGGCCCGGCGCAGCCTGCGCTGCCAACTGTTCGCCTCGACCTTCTATGTCTGCGGCGGGCTCGGCGGTGCGCTCCTGGCCGGTACGGCCGGCTCGGCCTGGGGCGTTGCCGCCGCGGCCGCCTGCAGCTCCGCCGTGTGGTGGCAGCAACTGCGGACCGCTCTGCGCGAGCGCCGCGAGAACTCCATTTCCGAAGTGAGGACGAAATGACCGCCCATCCCCGGTTGAGCATCGGCCTGCCCGTCTACAACGGCGAGGAGTACCTCGCCGAATCGCTCGACGCCTTGCTCGGCCAGACCTACGAGGACTTCGAGCTGGTCATCACCGACAACGCCTCGACCGACAAGACCCAGGACATCTGCCGCCAGTACGCCGCGCGCGACTCGCGCATCCGCTACATCCGGCTGCTGCGCAACATCGGCGCCGCACCCAACCACAACTACGTCTTCACCCAGTGCCACGGCGAACTGTTCAAGTGGGCCTCGCACGACGACCTGTACGCACGGGACCTGCTGCGGCGCTGCGTGGAGGCGCTCGACGAACGCCCTGACGTGGTCCTCGCCCACGCCGACCAGGCGGTCATCGACGGCGACGGCAAGGTGACGGTTCCCTACGAGTACACGCTGGCCACCGACTCGCCGCGCGCGCCGGAGCGCTTCCGCAGCATGCTGTTCGAGCCGGGCGGCGACGACTTCTACGGCGTGCTGCGGGCCGACGTGCTGCGCCGGGTCAAGCCGCACGACAGCTACCACCACGCGGACCGCACCTTCGTCGCCGAGATCGCCCTGCACGGGCCCTTCCACCAGGTGCCGGAGCTGCTGTACTTCCGCCGCGACCACCCCACCCGCGCCGAGCGGGCCAACCCCTCCAAGCGATCCCGGTGCGTCAACCTGGACCCGCGGCGGGCAGGTGCGCTGCACCCGACGCCCCGACTGCTTGCCGAGTACGTCTGGGGCTTCGTCTCGGCGATCCAACGGGCGCCGTTGTCCGCGGCCGACCGGCGCGCCTGCTACGGACACCTGGCCGCATGGATGACCAGCCGGACCCGGCCCGGCACCGGCGAGCGGGTCGAGGACCGCGCCCCCGTCGACCCGGACCTGATCACCGTCTCCGTCGACGCCTTGGTCGCCGGCCGAGAAGGGCGGCAGGCATGACATCCGGAGGCGAAACTTCCGTACGTGTCGGGGTGTTCGGTCTGCTCGGCTCCGGCAACGTCGGCAACGACGGGTCGCTCGAGGCCGTGCTCGGGTACCTCCGCGCCGAGCACCCGAAGGCGGTCGTGGACGCGCTGTGCGGCGGACCCGAGGACGTGACGACCCGGTACCGGATCCCCGCGACGCGCATGAACTGGAACCGCGGGGAGTACCGGACCGCGTCCCGTGCGGGCGCGGTCGCGACCAAGGGGCTCGGCAAACTCGTCGACGTCGTCCGCACCGCCGCCTGGGTGCGCCGGCACGACGTGGTGATGGTGCCGGGCACGGGCGTCCTGGAGACCACCCTGCCGCTGCGGCCGTGGGGCTTCCCCTACTCGCTGTTCCTTCTCTGCGCGACCGGCCGGCTCTTCGGCACCCGGGTCGCGCTGGTCAGCGTCGGCGCCGGAAGGATCGGCAACCGGCCGACCCGGGCCCTGGTGCGCTGGTCGGCTCGGCTTGCCGCCTACCGGTCGTACCGGGACGACCAGTCCCGTGACGCGATGCGGGCGATGGGCGTGGACACCGCGCGCGACAAGGTCTACGAAGACCTCGTGTTCGCCCTGCCGACGCCGTCCGCGAGCGCCTCCCCGGGGGCCCCGGGCCCGGTCTGCGTCGGCGTCATGGACTTCCACGGCAGCAACGACGAGCGTGCCAGGGCCGTAGAAATCCACCGGCGCTACCTCGACGGAACGACCGCGTTCGTGCGCGCGCTGGTCGAGGACGGCAGGACCGTCAGGCTGGTCACCGGCGACGAGCTCGACCGGCCGGTGGCCGCCGCCATCCTCGACGCGGTGGATTCGCCGCTGGTCACCGAAGCCGAGACCTCCTCGCTCGACGACCTGATGAAGGAGATGACGGCTGCCGACACCGTAGTGGCGACCCGGTACCACAACCTGATCTGCGCGCTGAAGGTCGGCACACCGACCCTCGCCATCAGCTACTCGGCGAAGAGCGACGCGCTCATGACCCGGATGGGCCTCGGCGCTTACTGCCACCCGGCCCGCGAGATGGACGCCGACCGGCTGCTCGAACAGTTCCGGGCGCTGGAGCGGGAATCGGCCGAGGTACGGCGCGCCCTCACC
This sequence comes from Streptomyces sp. NPDC002853, assembly GCF_053591915.1. NCBI lineage: Bacteria > Bacillati > Actinomycetota > Actinomycetes > Kitasatosporales > Streptomycetaceae > Streptomyces > Streptomyces sp. NPDC002853. Next base: position 233,228 of record NZ_JBSFUS010000014.1, read on the forward strand.
GAGCAGAACCTGCTCGCCGCCCGGCGCCTGGAGGACCAGTTCACCGCCTTGTCCGCGGCCCTGTTCCCGACGCACGACCACACCCTGCGGAAGGCCACATGAAAGCGACCGACGTCCCGGAGATCCACGGCGCGTACCTGTTCGAGCCGACGCCGTACGCCGACGAACGCGGCTTCTTCTGCCGCACCTTCGACGCCGACGTGGTCCGCTCGGTGGGCCTCGACCCGGACGCCTTCATCCAGGACAGCGTCTCCCGCTCGCTCCTGGGCGTAGTGCGCGCCATGCATCTGCGTTCCGGCGCCGGCGAGGCCAAGCTGGTGCGGTGCTCGTACGGGAAGATCTTCGACGTCGTCGTGGACCTGCGGTCGGACTCTCCGACGTACCGCAACCGGGCCTTCTTCGAGCTGTCCGGCGAGACCCAGGCGACCCTCTACATCCCCGCGGGGTGCGCGCACGGTTTCCAGGCGCTGACCGAGACCGCCGACACCTCGTACCGGATCGACCGCCCGCACGATCCGGCCGAGGACGTCACGATCGCCTTCGACGACCCGGAGCTCGCCATTCCGTGGCCGCTGCCGCCCACGTTGATGTCGTCGAGGGACCGGGAGGCGCCGAGCCTCGCCGAGGTCCTGAAGCAGAAGGAAGGGTGAAGCCGGGTGAGTACCGAAAACGCGGAAGAGTTCGACCTGCCCCGGTCGCGTACGGCGAACGAGCGGCTGCACGCGCTGATTCCGGGCGGCGCGCACACCTACGCCAAGGGCGACGACCAGTACCCCGAGAACCTCGCCCCGGTCATCAGCCACGGCCACGGCGCCCATGTGTGGGACATCGACGGCAACCGCTACATCGAGTACGGCTCCGGGCTGCGGTCGGTCAGTCTCGGCCACGCCCACCCACGTGTCGTCGAGGCGGTGCGGCGCGAACTCGACCGGGGCAGCAACTTCGTCCGGCCCTCCATCGTGGAACTCGACGCCGCGGAACGCTTCCTGGCCACCGTGCCGACCGCCGAGATGGTGAAGTTCACGAAGAACGGATCCGACGCCACCACCGCCGCGGTGCGCCTGGCCCGCGCCGCCACCGGGCGCCCGCGGGTGGCCATCTGCGGCGACCATCCGTTCTTCTCCGTCGACGACTGGTTCATCGGGACCACGCCGATGTCCGCCGGCATTCCGGCGGCGACCACCGAGCTCACCGTGGCGTTCCCCTACGGGGACCTGGGGGCCACGGAGGAACTGCTCACCCGCCACCAGGACGAGGTCGCCTGCCTGATCCTCGAACCCGCCGGCCACACCGAGCCGCCGCCCGGGTACCTGGCGGGCCTTCGCGAGCTCGCCGACCGGCACGGCTGTGTGCTGATCTTCGACGAGATGATCACCGGCTTCCGCTGGTCCGAGGCGGGCGCCCAGGGGCTGTACGGCGTCGTCCCCGACCTCTCCACGTTCGGCAAGGCGCTGGGCAACGGATTCGCCGTCTCCGCCCTGGCCGGGCGCCGCGAGCTGATGGAGCGGGGCGGGCTGCGCCACTCCGACGAACGGGTGTTCCTGCTGTCCACCACGCACGGCGCGGAGACACCTGCGCTGGCCGCCGCGATGGCCGTGCAGACCACCTATGCCGAGGAGGCCATTACCGCCCGGCTGCACGACATCGGCGAGCGGCTGGCCGCCGGGGTCCGCGAGGCCGCGGCGGGCATGGGCGTCGGCGACCATGTCGTCGTCCGGGGCCGGGCCAGCAACCTGGTGTTCGCCACCCTTGACGAGCACCGGCAGCCCTCGCAGCCCTACCGCACCCTGTTCCTGCGCCGGCTCCTCGCGGGCGGGGTGCTCGCCCCGTCGTTCGTGGTGAGCAGCGCGCTCAGTGACGCCGACATCGATCGCACCGTCGAGGTGGTGGCCCAGGCATGTGCCGTCTACCGCAAGGCACTTGACTCCGGTGACCCCACGCCCTGGCTCGCGGGGCGACCGGTCAAGCCCGTGTTCCGTCGCTTGGCGTGAGGTGGCTCGCCACGGCTTGAGGTGACGTCAGCGGCGCTCTCGCCGCTCGGCGTCGGCCGTCCGGTCGGCCAGCGAGTCCGCCGACCGGTCGACCAGCCACGCCGTCGGCGGAATCACCGCCAGCGCGGTGCACCAGCCACCGAGGACGTCGGTCGCGTAGTGCGCGCTCAGCGCGACCTGCGCCCAGCCCATGGCGGCTCCGGCGACCACTGTCGCGGCGAGCATCAGCAGGGCGCCCGCCGTCCTGCCCAGGCCGAGCCTGCCGGTCGCGAGGAGCGCCACCACCAGGGCGAGCGCGGTGATGAAGGCGGTGTGCCCACTCGGGTAGGACAGGTTGTCCTCGCCGTGGATGCTGCGCCCCACCAGAGGTTTGATCAGTGTCGTCGTCACGACGGTCAGGCCGACGCCGCACACGACCAGGACCGCCCCCCGAGGCAGCCGTAACACCAGGCATCCCGCCACGGCGGCGATGATCACCATTGCCGCGCCGATGGGCTCCGCCAGGAAATCGACGGCCAGAGCGACGTAGCGCCACGGCGCCCGCACGCTGTCCGCCGTCGGCTCGACGAACCATCTGTCCACCTTGCCGGGCTCGCTGTGCCCCGCGTATGCAACCCCGAGCGCGACGACCGCCGACGCGGCGAGAAACGCGATGAGCCCGAGCCACACGCGCAGCGAGGGAGGCAGTAGCGCGGGAGGCCGCAGCGCGGGCGTCGGCCGGCCCGTCACACGCGCCTGCCGGTACAGAGTTCCGCTCTTTTGCCCAGGCGATCCAACGCGAGCCCCTCTGTCGTCCCCGACTCTCCCCCAGCGACCTTGACCGCACCGCGGATCAGCCTCTGCTTTGTCACCCTAACCAACAACCCGGCCGCGGCACACCGGCATTGGCCGTTCCTGGAGGTGAGGTGTGCAATACCTGGTTCGGGCTGAATCGATACCTGGTTTACCCCCGATCAGTACGCGGTTCGGGGGTGGGAGCACACGCCCCGCGCGCCGGGTCAACCCTCACTATCGGCCAACTGGACGGCGGTTGCCGGAATCCGGCATCTGTAAAGCGGACGGCTGGTTTCGCCAGCACGCGCGTCCGTGAGTCCCCGGCGAGCGGCGAACCGGATGCCGATCGACCTTTCGGGACTCGTGCTGACCGGCCAACTCCCGCGCTCTGTAACAAAGTTAATGTTTTACAAGGGGTGTTCTCAGTCATTAGTGTGTGCGCTCAGTAAGAGATGACCGACCAGGATCAGAAATGCAGGTTCGGACCTTTTGGCCCGTACCGCTTGATCCCAGACCGGCCGGTCAAAACGGGGAGAGTGTAAAGGTATGTTCGAGAAACTTCCTGAGGTGACTCAGCTCATAGTCCAACGCTGCTGAGGCCTTCTGAGCGCTGACAAGGATCCGCGCGCTCTCGCGATCCTTTTCCCTCCGGCATGCACCGCGTGCGCGCCGGAGCGCTTTTCCGGGTGGGACGAAACACGCGCACCGAGTCGCTCTTCGTCGCGCCTTCTTTTGTTTCCAGCCTCAACCGGGCTGCTTTCACACGACGGTCAATGGCCGGCGGTCGATCCCGGCTGCCACTTCGGCATGACGCTTTCCGACCAGGCTTACGCGCATCGCGGTGAAGCCTTTCCAATGACGCACCCCCATAGGTAACGGATTCCAGGTCAGCAAATGATGACGAACCCCACGGGGCCCAAAGAATTGTCCCTGCCGGACATGCTGCGCGCGGCCATGGTCGCCCAGCCCGACAAGACCGCCGTCTCCTGCGGCGCGGAGAGACTGACTTTTCGGCAACTCGTCGAGCAGAGCGGGCACTTGGCGGAACGCCTGCGGCATCTCGGTGCGGCGGCGGACGAACCGGTCGGCATCTACATGCGGCCATCCGTCGACCTCATGGTGAGCGTCTGGGGCGTCCTTCGCTCGGGCGCGGCCTATCTGCCGCTGTCGCCCGAGTACCCGGACGATCGCGTGCGCTACATGGTCACGGACTCACGGACCAAGGTCATCCTGACGGATGAAAGCCTGGTCTCCCGGCTGGCCGCCATGACACCGCCGGGCACGAAGATCGTCACCCTCGCCCAGGCAACATCCCACCGGGCGACGCTGACAGAGACCGGGTCACCGGCCACCGCGCCTGTGCGGGACGACGACCTCGCGTACGTCATCTACACCTCAGGGAGCACGGGCAACCCGAAGGGCATCGGGATCGAGCACCACAGCATCGCCCACCAGATGCGCTGGCTGGCCGACGAGCAGGGCCTTGACCCCACCAGGACGGTGCTGCAGAAGACACCGCTGAGCTTCGACGCCGCCCAGTGGGAGATCCTCGCGCCCGCCTGCGGCGCAGGCGTGGTGATGAGCGAACCGGGGGTGTACGCCGACCCCGGAGGGCTCGTCGACCTGATCCTGGCGAACGGGGTGACCACCCTCCAGGGAGTCCCGACCCTGTTGCAGGCACTCGCCGACACCGGCCGCCTGTCGCTGTGCACCTCGCTCACCCAGGTGTTCAGCGGCGGTGAGGCGCTCACCAAGAACCTGGCCACCGAGTTGCTCGACGCGCTGCCCGACTGCGCACTGGTCAACCTGTACGGCCCGAGCGAGTGCACCATCAACGCGTCGTCCCACCGCGTGGACCGACAGGCCGTCCAGCACGGCCCGGACCACGTCTCCATCGGCCGGCCGGTGCGCGGCATGACCTTCCACATCCTCGACCCGGCCCGCCGGCCGGTGCGCGCCGGCGAGTCCGGTGAACTGTACATAGCAGGACGGCAGTTGGCCCGCGGATACCTGAACAACGCGGAACTGACCGCCGAACGCTTCGTCACCGGCTCGTTCACCGACCCGTCCACCGGCGATTCCCGCTCCACCCGCCTCTACCGCACCGGTGACCTGGCCCGGTGGAACGACGACGGCACCGTACAGTTCCTCGGCCGCACCGACAGCCAGGTGAAGCTGCGCGGCTTCCGGGTCGAGCTGGACGAGATCAAGGTGTCCGTCGAGAAGCACGACTGGGTCAAGTCCGCCGTCGTACTGGTCCGTGACGACGCGCGGACCGGCGCCAACCTCGTGGCTTTCGTCGAGCTCGACCCCGACCGGGCCGCGCTGATGGACCAGGGGAACCACGGCGCCCACCACCAGTCCAAACAGAGCAGGCTCCAACTCAAGGCACAACTGGGCAACCTGGGTACCCGTCAGGACGAGGGTCTGCCCGCCGTCGAGCTTCCCGGACGGACACCGACGGCCCGACAGCGGCGCACGGTGTTCGCCCGCAAGACCTACCGGTTCTACGAGGGCGGCCCCGTCACTCGCGACGACATCCTGGCCCTGCTCGCCCGCCCGGCGGACCGGCCGGCATCGCCGCGCGACCCGGGCTCCCTCACCCTGCCCGAACTCGGCTCCCTGCTGCGCCACTTCGGCCAGTTCCCCAGCACCGAGCGGCTGCTACCCAAGTACGGCTACGCCTCACCCGGCTCCCTGTACGCCACCCAGCTGTACCTGGACCTGTCCGGCATCGCCGGTCTGGAGGCGGGCCACTACTACTACCACCCGGTGGACCACCGCCTCACGCTGATCGCTCCCGCTCCCGGGGGCAGGCCCAGGCTGCGGATCCACTTCGTCGGGCGCCGGTCGGCGATCGAGCCGGTCTACCAGAACAACATCCAGGAAGTCCTGCGCCTCGAATCAGGTCACATGGTGGGCCTCTTCGACCACGTGCTCCCCCAGTACGGGCTCCGCGTGAACGCGCGCGCGGACGAGCCTGGGCTCAAGGGTGTCCTGCGCTGCCCGGACGAGGACCTCTACCTGGGTACGTACGAGGTCGAGACGGCCGCCGCCCCTGCCGTGCCCGACCCGGTCGAGCTGTATGTGCAGGCTCATCCCGGGCGCATCGCCGATCTGGCCGCGGGCCAGTACCGGTATGACGGCAAGGACCTGGTGCGGGTGTCCGACGGTCTGATCCGCAAGCAGGACGTCATCGCCATCAACCAGGAGGTCTACGCACGGTCGAGCTTCGGGATCAGCGTGATCGGCAGCGCGCCCGCACCGTGGCAGCGCTACGCCGACCTCGGCCGGGAGCTGCAGCGCCTGCAGATGAACGACCTCGGGCTGGGCCTGATGTCCTCCGGCTACAGCTCGCAGACCGGCAACCCCCTCGCGTCGGCCCGGCGCATCGCGGACCTCCTGGCCGCTGGACCGGATGCGGCCCGTCCGGACAGGGCCTCCTACTTCGCCGTCGGCGGCCGGATCAGTGCCGAACAACGACTGAGCGAGGGCATGAAGGAGGACGCCGTCCACATGCGCGGACCCGCCGAGATCATCAAGGACAACCTCGCCGAATCACTGCCGGCGTACATGGTGCCCAACCGGGTCGCCGTCCTTGACTCCTTCCCGCTCACCCCCAACGGCAAGATCGACCACCAGGCGCTGCGGGAGCAGGACAAGGCCGCCGTCGACGACGCCGACGCGCCGGTCGTCCCGCCGCGCACGCCCACCGAGGAGGCGATCGCCGCGCTGTGGTGCGCGGTGCTGCGCCAGGAGAGGGTCTCGATCCGGGACAACTTCTTCGCCGTCGGGGGCCATTCGCTGACCGCGGTCAATCTGGTCGGCCGGATCAACCGAGGGTTGGGCAGCTCCCTGCCGCTGCAGGTGCTGTTCGACGCGCCGACGATCGCGGGTCTGGCCCGGCTGGTCGACCGCACCCCGGCCACCACACTCTCGCGCCTGGTGCGGCTGCGCGGCGCGGACGGCGGACGGCCGGTCTTCTGCTGGCCCGGTCTCGGCGGCTACCCGATGAGCCTGCGGCTGCTGGCCGGCCGGCTGGGACTCGACCGGCCCTTCCTCGGCGTCCAGGCGCACGGCATCAATCCGGGCGAGAGCGCGTATCCGACGTTCGAGGAGATGGTCGCCAAGGACATCGAGCTGATCCGGCAGGCGCAGCCGACCGGCCCCTACACCCTGTGGGGCTACTCCTTCGGCGCGCGGGTGGCCTTCGCGGTGGCCCGGCAGCTGGAGCAGGCCGGGGAGCGGGTCGACGAGGTGATCCTCCTCGCGCCCGGCAAGCCACCCGTGGAAGCCCGTGCGGGGGCACCCGCCGAGCCGACGGTGGGGTTCACCGACCCCGTCTTCGTCTCGATCCTCTACTCCGTGTTCGCCGCGAACCTCGAACCGGCGGCCGTCGCCCACTGCCTGGCCTCGACGCACGACGAGGAATCCTTCATCGCCTGTGTCTGCGACCGGTTCGAGCATCTGGAGCGCGAACTGGTGCGCCGGATCGTCGACGTGGTGCGCACGACGTTCCTGTTCGAGTACGCCCCCCATGACGTGGCCGGGCACCGGGTCTCGGCACCGGTCACGGTCCTGCGGGCCGCGGGCGATCAGGACTCCTTCATCGAACGCGACCCCGCGGCGGCGAGCACGCCGCCCAGGGTCAGTCGGCTGCGGGCCGACCACTACGCACTGCTGCGGGCCGGCGGGGTGGACGAACTCGTCGCCGCCGTTCAATCCGCGCGACTCACCAGGAAGGTCATCCAAGTGCCCCACGTCAACATCAAGCATTTCCCCAACAACCTCGAGGAGGCCCAGATATCGGCCCTGGTGGAGGCGATCACCAGCGCGGTCAGGACCGCTTTCGAAGTCGACGAGGGAGTCGTCTCCATCGCCCTCGAACCCGTGGCCCAGGACGTGTGGAACGAGCGGGTCTACATCCCGGAGATCGTCGAAGACCCCGGCCATCTCGTCAAGAGTCCGAACTACTGAGGCGGGGGACCAGATGCGCAGGACACTCACCCGGATGCGGCAGGACCTCGCCATGATCGTGGACCGGGACCCGTCGATCCACACTCCCGCCGAGGCACTGCTGCACCCCGCCCTGCCGGCCCTGTGGGCCCATCGGGCGGCGCACGTCCTCTACACCCGCGGGCACCGGCAACTGGCCCGGTCCCTGGCCTACTTGGCCCGGGCCGTGACGGGCGGGATCGAGATCCATCCGGGTGCGCGCCTGGGCCGGCGCGTGTTCATCGACCACGGGGCCGCCGTCGTCATCGGGGAGACCGCCGAGATCGGTGACGACGTCACGATCTTCCACCAGGTCACGCTGGGCGCGATCGGCTGGTGGCGGGACGAGCGGCGCGCGCCCGGCGCCCGACGCCACCCGGTCGTCGGTGACCGGGTGGTGCTCGGCACCAACGCGATCGTGCTCGGCCCCGTCACCGTCGGCGCCGACGCGCTGATCGGCGCCGGCTCCCTGGTCCTGGGCGATGTACCGCCGCGGGCCCGGGTGACGGCTCCCCCGGCCGGAGTCGTCGTACCGCTGTCGGCCGCGGAGCGCGCGGCCTCGGAGCAGTTGCTGCACAGCCTGGCCACCGCCGGGTGCTGGTGACAGACCGCTCCCCCGCCCGCAGTTCACCCATATCTCGCTCGATTCCGACCGGCCGCGCGCCGGAACGCCAACGGAGGCACACATGATTCACGTCGGAGTCCTGGAGAGCAATCTCTCCGGTTCCGGCTTCGAGGGCCTGCAGATCATCAAGGAACTCGACTGCCGCGTCACCTTCTTCACCCGCGATCTGGACCGCTACCTCGAAGTCCCGGGCGGTCCCGACTACTTCGACCGCTACGTCGACGACATCGTCCGATGCGAGACGAACGTCTTTGAAAAGCTTCTGCCGCATGTCCACCAGGCAGCGGCCGAGCACCCCTTCGACGCCTTCCTCACCCTGGCCGAGTACGACGTGGTCGTGGCCGCCGAGGTCGCCGTCCACCTGGGGCTTCCCACCGTCAGTGTCGACGGCGTCGCCACCGCCCGCAACAAGGCGCTGATGCGCCGCCGTTGCGCCGAACTGGGCGTTGCCATACCGGCGTTCCGCACGGTGGGCACGCCCGCCGACGCGGCGAAGGCCGCGGCGGAGGTCGGCCTTCCCTGCGTGGTGAAGCCGGCCGACGAGACCAGCAGCGCCGACGTACGCCTGGTGGACAGCGCCGATCAGGCCGCCGAGCACGTCGCCCTGATCCAGTCCCGTGCGGAGAACACCCGTGGTCAGGCCCGGTATCACGAGCTGATGGTCGAGGAGTATCTGAGCGGCCCCGAGGTCAGCGTCGAGGTCCTTGCCGACGGCGACCGGTATGAGGTGTTCGGGGTGACCGACAAGTCGGTCGTCGGCCTCGGCTACTTCGTCGAGCTCGCCCACACCTTCCCCTCGCGCCTGCCCGAGCCGCTCGTGCGGGCCTGCGGGGATCTGGCCGTAGAGGCACTGCGCGCGGTCGGATTCGACCTGGGCATGGCCCATGTCGAGGTCAAGCTGACCGAGTCGGGACCCAAGCTCATCGAGATCAACCCCAGGCCCGCCGGCGGAAAGATCACCTTTCTGGTCGACCGGGCGCTGGGCATCAAGTCCCTGGAGCTGGTGGCCCGCCAGTACCTCGGCCAGCCGCTGCCGGTCCCGGTGCTGCCCACGCGTCCGGTGGGCGGCGCCGCCATCCGCTATCTGACCGCGCAGCCGGGCCGGGTGGTGTCGGTCACCGGACGGCAGCGCGCCGCCGCGCTGCCCGGCGTCGAGGAAGTCGTCGTCAAGCCCACACCGGGTTCCGTGGTGCGGGAGTTGCGCCGCAACGGCGATCGCGCCGGTCATGTCCTCGTGGTGGCCGAGACCGCCGAGCTGGCGGCCCGCACCGCGGAGGCCGCCGTCCAGGAGATCGGCATCCGGACCGAGCCGGTCTCCCGGCGGCCGGTCGCCGACTCCCTGACCGACCTGATCGGCGGTACACCGCTGCTGCGGCTGCCGATGGAGCAGATCGTGGACGGCGTCCCGGCCGACACCGAGGTCCTGGCCAAGCTGGAGCTGTTCAACCCGTGGTCGAGCAGCAAGGACCGGGCCGCCCTGTCGATGCTGCGCGGCGCCGAGAAGCAGGGGCTGCTCGTCCCGGGCACCGGAACCGTGATCGAGGCGACCTCCGGCAACACCGGAATCTCGCTGGCCGCGTTGGCGGCGAACCGCGGCTACCGCTGCGTGATCGTGCTGCCGGACAACGCGACCCCCGAACGCGTGGCCATGCTGCGCTCGCTCGGCGCCGAAGTGGTGCGCACCCCGCACACCGGCGGCTACCAGGCCGCGGTCGACAAGGCAGCGGAACTGCACCGGCAGACCCCCGGGTCGTGGTACTGCCGCCAGCACGACAACCCGGACAACACGCGGGCGCACTACGAGACGACCGGCCCCGAGATCTGGAACGACACCGACGGGCGGATCGACGTGCTGGTCTGCGGCGTGGGAACCGGCGGAACGCTCAGTGGCGCGGGGCGTTATCTGCGCGCATGTCACCCGGCGGTACGGATCGTGGCGGTGGAACCGGCGGGCTCGCCGCTGCTGTCCGGCGGCAGGCCAGGCACGCACGGCATCCCGGGTTTCAACGGCGGCTTCATCGCGCCGACCACCCAGCAGAGCCTCATCGACGAGGTGATCACGGTGTCCGACGCGGATGCCATGGACACCACCCGGCGGCTCGCAGTGCACGCCGGTCTGCTGGCGGGTGTCTCGGGTGGCGCGGTCGTCCACGCGTCCGGCGTCCTGGCCGCCCGCCCGCAGTTCCGGGGTCGGCGCATCGTGACGCTCCTGCCCGACACCGGTGAGCGGTATCTGAGCCTGCTCGGCCGCGAGAGCGCGTCGGCACCGGGCGGTGCACGATGACCGCGCCCCGGCCCGCGGCGGGCCCGCCCACCGACGACCGGCCGCGCCTGCTGATGGTGATGCCCTACCGCCAGTTCGTGCGCAAGGCGCAGGCCGCGGGGTTCTGGGTCGGCGCGATCTGGGATCCGCGGCTGCAGACACCGGAGTATCTCGACGACGTACACGCCCTGGCGGACCTGTTCGTGACGACCGACTTCCAGGACCCGGTGCTGCTGCGGCACACCATCCGCGAGGTGGCCCGGCAGCACCACGCCTCGGTGATCTACCACATCGGCGCGGAGGAGACGATGGTCACCGCCCACGAGGTGGCCGAGGACCTGCGCGCCGAGGTCAACCCGGCCGCGGCAATCCGAGTCCTCGCCGACAAGCACGCGATGCGGGACCTGCTGGCACTCAACGAACTGTCCCCGGTGGCCTTCGAGTCGGCGCCGACGCGGCACGACGTACCGGCCGCCGTCGAACGGATCGGCCCTCCGGCCGTCGTCAAGCCGGTCGCACTCGCGGGCAGCCGGGGCGTGTTCCTGTGGCAGCAGGCGAACGACCGGGCGGCCTGGACGAAGCTCGTCGACGCGTACGGCTACGAAGGTCCGTTCCTCGTCGAGGAGTACCTGCGCGGCCCCGAGTACAGCGTGGAGACCTTGAGCCAGGACGGCAGGCACCACGTCGTTGGCATCACCGAGAAACTCCTGGGCGCACCGCCGCTGTTCGTGGAGGTGGGGCACGTCCATCCGGCACCGCTGCCCCGGGCCCGTGAGCGGGCCATCGAAGAACTGACCCTCCGCTTCCTCACCGTGTGCGGGTACCGCTTCGGCCCCGCGCACACCGAGGTGATCTGGACGCCGCGCGGCCCGCGCATCGTCGAGTCGCAGGCCCGCCTCGGCGGCGACCGGATCCCCAGGCTCGTCGAACTGGCCGGTGGCCTCGACATCGAGCAGGCGATCTTCGCGGGCCTCACGGGCGCACCGGTCGACGTGCCGGAGCCGTCGGCGACGGCAGCCGTGCGGTTCTTCCTCTTCCCGCCCGGCCGCGTCGAGGAGGTTCGTGGCCTGGAGCAGGTCCGAAGGCTGCCGTACGTCGACGAGTTGACGCTGCGGCTGCGCCCCGGCGACACCGTGACGGCAGTCCGCGACTCCAAGGGCCGCCACGGGCACGTCATCGTCTCCGGTGCCACGCCCGAGCAAGCCCGCAGCCGGTGCGCCGAGGTGCTGGCCGCCATCGAGCTCGTCATCGACGGAACGCCCGTACGAGCCAGCGGCCGAGCGGGAGAGCCACCGGTTCCCGTACGTGCGCCGTCCCTCACCAGTCCCCTCCACCGCACACAGGCACCGACCGTGCGGCGCCCCACATCAACGGCCAGGAGGTCCTCATGACCGACCAGAAGGTGTCCATGACCACCCCCGATGCCGACGCGCAGGTGGTGTTCGTCGGCTACAACGCGGCCTACTTGCACGCCATCGACGGGAGTGTGCCCGAGGGCTCCGTCGTGGTCCTCGAAGAACCCGACATCATCCGCAAACGGGAACTGAGCGACGCGGCGGCACGCTTCGGCTGTCTGGACCGCATCATCCCGGCGAGCTACCAGCAGTCGTCCGGGGCCCTCGACCTGGCGGCCGCGCTGGAGGCCGAGCGCCCGGTGGCCGCGGTCGTGCCCGGCCTGGAGTACGCGGTGCCCGCGGCGGCGGCGCTGGCCGAGAAGCTCGGCCTTCCGGGTGCGACCGAACACGCCGCGCAAGCCCTGCGGGACAAGGTCCGGCTGCGCGAGGTCTGCGATGCCGGCGGCGTCCGCGGTCCGCGCTGGCGCGAGGTGCACGGCCCCGCGGACATCCGCGACTTCGCCGGCGACGGCCCCGTGGTGGTCAAGCCGGCCAATCGGCAGGCCAGCGTCGGCGTACAGCTCCTCGACTCGGTCGACGCGACCACCGCGGCGCGGGCGTGGGAGCGCACTTCCTCCGCCGCCGAGTACGAGCAGGTGCCCGACCGGAGCCTGACGTGGCGCTTCCTGGCCGAGGAACGCCTGCGAGGGCCCGAGTACAGCGTCGAGGCGCTGGTCCGACAGGGCGAGATCATCTTCCACAACATCACGGCCAAGACAGTGATCGCGGGGCCCTACCCGGTGGAACTCGGCCACCTGCTGCCCGCTCCGCTCGACCAGGCCACGCAGACCGCGTTCGAGGCGGCCATGCGTGCGCTCGTCGCGGCGACCGGCTACCGCACCGGCATCCTGCACGCCGAATGGATCCTGACCGAGGCCGGTCCTGCGCTGGTGGAATGCGCGGGCCGCTGCCCCGGCGACCACCTGATCGACCTGAACGACCTTGCCTACGGAACACGGATCAGGCTGGCCCTGATCGACCTGCTGGCCGGCCGCCCTGTCACCCTCCCCCGCACCGCGCGCCTGACCTCGGCGATCCGGTTCCTGGCCGCCGAGCCGGGCACCGTCACGGCGGTCACGGGAACGGACGCGGCACGGGTCCTGCCCGGTGTCCGGGACGTGGAGGTCGACGTCGAGGCAGGCCAAAAGGTCCGGCCGTGGGCGTCCTCCTGGGACCGCGCCGGACACGTCATCGCGACCGGGCCGGATGCGGCCACCACACAGCGACGCGTCCTCACCGCCGACGCCGTCATCCGCATCACCACACAGTGAGGAAGCAGATGTCTGTTCTCTGGCAGCGCGTCCGCGGATGGCCGAGGTCCGTCCCCGGCGGGCCGGTCGGCCTACGCCTGTCCGTGATGGCGATGATCGACGCCGTCGGCACCGGCGCCTTCCTGGCCGTCTCCGTCCCGTTCATCACCCGCTCCGTCGGTCTGTCGGTGGGCGAACTCAGCCTCGGCCTGACCCTGTCCGCCGCCATCGCCCTGGCCACGGCGGTACCGATCGGCATCGTGGCCGACCGGATCGGCCCGAAGAAGGTACTGATCGGGGTGAGCCTGTGGCGCTGCGCCTGCTTCGTGCTCTACCCGTTCGTCCAGAACCTGTGGCAGTTCCTTGCGGTGGTGTGCCTGCTCGGCCTGACCGACAAGGCGGCGGCACCGATGGAACAGGCCCTGGTCGGGCAGGTGACGGCCACCGACGACCGGGTCAAGGTGGTCGCGGTCCTGCGGTCCCTGCGCAACGTCGGCTTCACCGTCGGCGCCCTGCTCGGCGGTGTCGGCCTGCTGATCGACACCCGGGCCGGCTACGCGGCGATCCTGCTGCTCAACGCCGTCTCCTTCGCCGTACTCGCCCACCTGGCCCACCGGTTGCCGCTGCTCAGCACGCCGGCCAAGAGCCTGCGCCGCCGCTTCTCGGTCGACGCGCTGCGCGACAAGCCGTTCCTGTCGTTCACCGGGATCAACGCGGTGCTCACCATGCACATGACCCTGCTGAGCATCGGCATCCCCCTGTGGATCGTCGAGCACACCGACGTCCCTGCCGCGGTGATCTCGCCCCTGGTGGCGGTCAACACCGTGCTCGCCGTGACCCTGCAGGTACGCGCCAGCCGGGGCACCGAGACCATCGCCGGTTCGGCACGGGCGCTGGTGCGGGCCGGCCTGGCCCTCGCGGCGTGCTGCCTGCTGCTCGTCGCGGCACCCAAGCCGTCCGTCGTCCTGGCCGTCGGCGTGCTGCTGCTCGCCATGGTCGCGCTGACCGCGGGCGAGCTGTTCCAGTCCGCCGGGGGCTGGGGCGGGTCGTATCTGCTCGCGGCACCCGGCCAGGAGGGCGTCTATCTGTCGGTCTTCTGGCTGAGCGTGGCCGTCCAGCAGATCGCGGCACCGCTCCTGATCGGCCTGGTCATCACCACCGGCACCACCGGGTGGGTCGTGCTGGCCGCGCTGTTCGCCGTCTGTGGGCTCGCGGCGCCGGTCATCGGCCGCTGGGCGCAGGCACAGGCGAACCGCCGGCCGCGGCAGGACCCGGCCCTGGCCGAAGCCACGTGATCACTCCCGCGCACCGCTGCGGTGTGCGGTTCCACCACTCGTCACCTCGAACATCATCCCTGGAGGGAAAAATGTCTGTTCCGCTGTACGTCCCCGCCGGTGAAGGCGAATACGTCGACATCCGAGACACGAAGAGGACGTATCTCAAGCTCACCACGCCCGACTCCAACGGGGAGTTCGGCTTCTTCGAGCATCACATGGCTCCGGAGGCCAAGGGCGCGTCCCCGCACATCCACAAGCAGTCCACCGAGATGTTCTACGTGGTCAAGGGCGAGATCGAGTTCACCATCGGCGACCGCAAGGTGGTCGGTGAGCCGGGCGCGTTCGCCTACGTCCCCAAGGGGGAGCCGCACGGCTTCACGAACCGGGGCACCGAGGACGCCACCCTGCTGATCATGTTCTACCCGATCTACGACCGCGAGGACTACTTCCGTGGGCTTGGCCGCCTGACGGCCGACGGGCGCAACCCCAGCATGGAGGAGCTGCGGGAACACATGGCGAAGTACGACCAGTTCATGGTCTGACGCCACGTGCCGCGACGCACATGCTGTGACGCCGCACGGCCCGATCCGCGGACCGACGGGAGCAAGCCGGGGCCCGGCAGCGCACCACGCTGCCGGGCCCCGCGACTGCCGGCCCGCAGGCCGGCTGCCCCGTCCTCAGCCCTCCGCGTTCTTGCCCGTACGGAAGCGCCACTGCAACTCGCGGACCTGCTCGGCCAGTTCGGGCTCCGGACCGGCCACCTCCAGGCCGGGTACGACGTCCTGGATGGTCAGCGGGCTCAAGGGCGAGGTGATGGGCACACCCCACTCGGCCTTCCACTCCCGGGCCTGCCGGGACGAGCTCGCGTACACGATGCGGCCAAGGCCGACCCACCCGTGGGCGGCCGCGCACATCGGGCAGTGCTCCCCCGAGGTGTAGACGGTCGCCGTGGCCCGCTCCTCGGGGGTCAGGTGGGCCGCGGCCCACCGGGCGAGCGCGATCTCCGGGTGCGCCGTCGGGTCCTTGGTCGTGGACTCGCGGTTGCGGTCCTCGGCCCTGATCTTCCCGTCCGCGTCGACGAGCACGGACCCGAACGGCCAGTCACCGGCCTCCAGCGCCTCCGTCGCCAGTTCGATACAGCGACGCAGATAGGGCAGATCGGCCCGGGTGACGGTGGTGGCGGGAGGGGTGTCGGTCCCGGAAAGGTCGTGGTCATGAGGTGCCACTGCTGCTCCGTCTCTGTGTCCGTCGGTCTTCTGTGCCCGACGGTCGTCTGCGTCCGGCGGTCCTCCGCATCCGACGGTCTTCCGCGTCCGTCGTCTCGGCCGAGGTGCCGGAGGGATGCCCGCTACGTCCGGTGTGCGGCCACGACGGCCAGCGCCTGCCAGGCCGCCTCGGGCCGCAGGGTCTCGTTCGGATCGCCTTGGTAGGGGTCGAGCAGGATGTTCTCGGCGCCGGCCAAACGCAGTTCCTCGACGTCCTGCAGAAACTGCTCGAGGGTCCCTTCCCCGGCCCGGCGATCCGGGTGGTCGACCGGTCGCTCCGTGAGGTTGAGCCGAATCCGCGGCGCCAGACCCGGCACGGGCAGACCGAGTCGGGCGGAAATCCCCTTCAGCCGAGGCAGCGCCTCCCTGAACCAGGGCATCGTGAACCCCAGCGGATGCCAGGGAGCACCGAAACGCACGGCCCGTCGCATGCCCGCGTCGCTGTTTCCGCCGATCCACAGCGGAATCTGCCCGCATCGGTAGTCGGCGTCGTTCTCCCATGCGGTGCGCAGCGTGTGCAGATGTTCGTCGGTCAGCGCGCCACGCCGTTCGAAGGGCACACCGAGGGCCTGGAACTCCCCTCGGGCCCAGCCGACCCCGACACCCAGGATCAGTCGGCCACCGCTGAGTTGCTGCAGGTTGGCAGCCATGCGGGCGACCAGCAGCGGATGCCGGTAGGGGGTGATGAGGACGGTCGTGCCCAGGGTGATCCCGTCCGTGATCCCGGCCATCCAGGCGAGCGTGGTGAACGGCTCGTAGAACGGCGCGGGATACTGCTCGGCCACATCCGGCGTGATCGCCACGTGATCGGACATCATCAGCAGGTCGAAGCCGAGGCCCTCCACGGTCTCGGCCCACCGAGCCAGGTGATCGGGATTGGCCCCGGGCCCGAAGTTGGGGACGTTCACACCAATCCGCATGGGCGTCAGCCTAGCAATGAGTCTGGTGCAACGTGCCTGCTGTGGACGCCGGTTGGGCCACGGCCCTGTGCCCCTGTTTGACCTTGACACGGTGGCAAGGTCTTCACTGATCGGCGAGGAGGTGATCTCGATGACGGTCACGGGACAGGACACGGAGGCGCTGCGAGCGCTGCAAGGTCTGGAGGACGGGCGCTCGTCGGTGCGACTGCGGGCCGCTCTGGCCCTCGGCACGGCGCCGGACCCGCGCTTCGTCGACAAGCTCGTCGAGCGATCCGCGATCGAGCCCGAATTCTTCGTCCGGGACATGCTGACCTGGGCGCTCACCCGCCATCCGGTCTCCCTGACGCTCCCCGAGCTGCTCCGCGAGCTGCGCTCGGAGCGGCCACAGGCCCGGAGCCAGGCGCTGCACACGCTGTCGAAGATCGGGGACCGGCGGGCGTGGCCGGAGATCACGGGGGCGCTGCTGTCCGACCCCGACGCGGAGGTGGCACGCAGCGCCTGGCGGGCCGCGGTCATCCTCGTGCCGGAAGGCGAGGAGCCCGCGCTGGCCACGGCCCTCGCGACGCAGCTCGGACGCGGTGAGCGGGAGACGCAGCTGAGCCTCAGCCGGGCGCTGGTCGCACTGGGGGAAGCGATCCAGCCGGCACTGCGCGCCGCGACGAGGGCCGCGGACCCTCGCACGCGTACGCACGCCCTCGCCACGACACGGCTGCTGCGTGACCCGGACACGGGGTTCGAGTTCGCGATCGAGGAGGCGAAGCGCGTGGTGGCCCTCGGCGGTGACGGCCCGGAGGGACAATGAAGCGTG
The DNA here is from genome assembly GCF_053591915.1 of Streptomyces sp. NPDC002853. Taxonomy (NCBI): domain Bacteria; kingdom Bacillati; phylum Actinomycetota; class Actinomycetes; order Kitasatosporales; family Streptomycetaceae; genus Streptomyces; species Streptomyces sp. NPDC002853. The sequence continues at coordinate 250,790 of NZ_JBSFUS010000014.1, forward strand.
TTGATCGGTGAGGTGGCGCGACGGTCCGGGGTCAGTGCCCGCATGCTGCGGCATTACGAGTCGCTGGGCCTGGTACGGCCCTCGGGGCGTACCGGCTCCGGCTATCGGGAGTACTCCGGGCAGGACATCCGGCGGATCTTCCATGTCGAGAGTCTGCGGTCGCTGGGACTCTCGCTGCGGGAGATCGGGCGCGCTCTCGACGAACCCGGCTTCACGCCCTCGGCGCTCGTGGGGGACCTCGTCCTGCAGACACGCGAGCGCATCGCGGCCGAGACCGAGCTGCTCACGCGGCTGCGCCGGATCGATGCCGCCGACCCGGCGGACTGGGAGGACGTTCTCCAGGTCGTGGCGCTGCTCCAGGCGCTGGGCTCGAAGAGCGCGAGCGCGCGCCAGCGTGCGGCCCTCTCGGCGGACGACGAGGTTCCGGTGCCGGTCGAGGCCCTGGTGGAGGCGGCACTCAGTGAGACGGACGCGAACGTCGCCGGGGCCCTTCGGTGGGCGCTGGCACGCTCGGGCCAGGACGGCGTGGCGCTGCTGGCGGAGGGCCTCGGCTCACCGGCGGCCGCGGTGCGGGAACGTGCCGTTCGGTCCCTCGCCGAGATGCCCGGCGACGAGGCCGACGCCCTGCTGCGCCTGGGCCTCGCGAGCCCTGATGACGTGGTCTGCGGGCATGCGGCACTGGCGCTCGGGGCACGAGGGGTGCCCGCCGCCGTCCCGACACTCGTCGACATGATCGTGGAAGGCAGGAACGACACCGACGCGGCCGATGCGCTGAGCGTGCTGGCGAGCGACTCCGCGCGGGCGGACCAGATCGCGACCAGACTCGTCGACCGCCTCGCCGACCCCACCGTTGGCGCGCCCGCACGCGGCCGGCTGACCCAGGCCATGGCAGGCATCCCGGGCACGACGACGGCACGTGCCCTCGCCGAGCTCTCCCACGACGAGGACCGGGCCGTGGCGGTGACCGCGGCCTACCTTCTCCAGCTGCGCGAGACGCGGTGACGGATCGGCCGGTACGCGCGACTTCGGCTGCCCCGGAAGGCAGCCGGCGGCCTAGGGTCCGTCGTTCGCGGCATCCACCTGGCGGGTGAAGTCCTTCGGGCTGACCGCTGTGCCGTTTTTGTCGATGACGGTGAGCTTCTTGCCGTTGGCCGTCACGGTCGGCGTGCCGGTGACATCGCTCTCGTAGAAGGCGTCGGCGACCTTGTCCGCCCAGGCCGCGTACGTCTTCTCCTTGACCGCCTTGTTGAAGGACGGCGTCCGCAACCCGGGTACCTTGCCCGCGATTTCGAGCAGACTCGCGGTGCTGCCGAACTCGTCGTCGCCCTCGTCCTCGGGCTGGTGGGCGAAGAGCGCGTCGTGAAAGGACCTGTACGTCGCCGAGCTCTCGTTCAGGGCTGCTCCGAGTGCGGCGATCGATGTCTTCGAGCCCTGGCCGCCCAGGCTCTTGTCGAGGAAGGCGGCCAGCTGGACCTCGACCCTGACCTTGCCGGAATCCGCCATCTCGTCGAGCGCCGGGCCGAGCTTGCGCTCGAATTCCGCGCAGTACGGGCAGCGCGGGTCCTCGTAGACCTTGATCGTGGTCCTGGCGTCGCTGTCGCCGTAGGCGATCAACGTACCGTCCCGGCCTTCGGAGTTGGCGGGAATCATCAGTGGCCGGTCCGCTTCCCCGGCCGAGCTGCTGCCAGTCGCTGCACCGAGACCGGCCGCGAAGGCCACGACGGTGGCGGCGCAGCCGCCGATCAGAGCGCGCCGGCGGAAGCGCGCATGCTTGGCCTCGCTCCCCTTGACGGTCTTGCCGCCGCTCTTCTTACTGCGCACCGGCGGTCTCCTGTCGGGTGAACGGCTCGATTCCCGGCGCCAGGCGGCGTGCCGCGGCCAGGCCGCTGCTGATGCAGGACGCGACCCCGACGCCCTCATAGGTCGCCCCGCACACGTCGAGGCCCGGCAGTGCGGCCAGTTCGTCCCTGACGAGGCTCACGCGGGCGCCATGACCGACGTGGTACTGGGGCAGGCCGCGCTCCCAGCGGGTGACGCGGCTCGCCGACGGATCGCCCAGGGGCCCCAGTGCCGCGGTCAGGTCCGACAGGGCGATCTGGGCCAGCGCCTTGTCCGGGAGGCCGAGCGGCGCATCGGCCCCGGCCCGTCCCAGCGACGCGCGGACGATGACGGCATCGGGGGTGTCCTGCGCGTACCAGGGCCATTTCCGGGACAGGAACGTGGCGCCCTTGACGGCGCGCCCGTCGACGGGCGGCACGAGAAATCCGTTGCGGCCCGCGAAGGCCTTGCGGGTCGCGTCGTCTGCGGGGAAGGCGAAGGTGACCACCACGGAGCTCGCGTGTTCGACCTCCGCGAGTGCGTCGGCGGCACGCGGGGCGTGCGAGCCCAGCAGCCGTGCGGCGACGTCGGAGGGTACGGCGAGGATCACGGCATCCGAGTCGAGGGTGAGCGGCCCGTCGCCGGTGTCGGCGTGAACGCGCCACCCCTCGCCGTCGGGCCGCGGGCGCAGGGAGCGGGCTGTCGTGCCGGTCAGGACCGTCGCTGCGGATGTTTCCGCGATCGCCTGGGCGAGGCGTCCCATGCCGCCGCGCACACCGCGTACCGGGGCGGTTCGTGGAGCACCCGCGCGGGCGGCCTCGCGGCGACGCAGAGCGGTCATGAGGGGTTCGCCGGACCGGGTGATGCTGGTGAGGAAGGGCAGCGCCGCGGCGAGGGACAGGCGAAAGACGTCGCCGCCGTAGATGCCGCCGAGCACCGGGGCCACGAGCCGCTGCACCGCCTCCCTGCCGATGAGGGGTTCCAGATAGCCGCCGATGCTCACGTCCGTGCTCGGCGGGAGCGGCTCGAGGTCATCACCGAGGTACAGGCGGCGTAGGCCTTCTTCGGACAACAGGCCTGTATGTGCGAGGAGTTCGGGTCTCGACGGGATGCCCATCAGGTGTCCTGGAGGCATGGGCCGCAGCGCGTCGCGCGTCCATATCGTGACCGGCGCGACGGCGGGCTCGCACAGCGAGTCGCCCAGGCCGACGGCCTGGGCGAGCCGCACGGCATCGGGTCCCATCGTCACCATGGACTCCGCGCCCAGGTCTATCGGGACCCCGGCGACACGGCCGGTACATATCTTGCCGCCCACCCGGGGCGCGCTGTCGAGCACGGTGACGCGTGCCGTGTCGCGCAGGGCCCATGCCGCGGAGAGGCCGCTGACGCCCGCGCCGATGACGGTTACCGATCGCATGAGGATCCACTTCGGGAGGAGGCCGGCGCGAGGACGGCTCGCAGCTCGGCCTGGTGGGGGAAGGAGCCCGGCCGGTAGGCGCAGTAGGGGTCTTCGGCGAACATGTCACCGGTGACCGCGTGGGCGCGGGACCGCGAACCGCCGCAGACCTGACGGAACTCGCAGGATGCGCACTTGCCGCCCAGCCGGCCGGGGTCGCGCAGGGAGACGAACAGGTCGGACGTGCGGTAGATCTCCGGGAGCGACCCGTGCCTGACGTTGCCCGCCGACACCGGCAGGAACCCGCTCGGGTGTACCTCGCCGGTGTGCGAGACGAAGACGAAGCCGCGCGCCGAGGACACGTCCATCGGCGGGCGACGCCGTGCCCGAAGCTGCCCCTGGAAGAGCCCCAACTCATCGGCTCGCCGTGTCAGTTCCCGGTGCGTCGGGCCGACCTGGGGACGCGTTCCGCGTTGGGCGTGAATGGCTCGCTGCACCGCCACACGCCGGAAGTGGTGGCCCTCCGTGGTCTTGGTGGCGATCACCGCACCGCAGTCGTAGAGGAAGTGCATCGCGTCCTCCACTTCCTGCGGCGTCAGACCGTCCAGCCGCGTACCCCGGCCGGTGGGCACCAGGAGGAAACCGGACCACAGCATGGCTCCCTCACGGCGCACCAGCGCGGCGATGTCGGCGAGGTCGCGCAGAGTGTGCCGGGTGAGCGTCGTGTTGATCTGCACCTTGAGGCCGAGGTCACGCGCCGTGCGCCAGCCGTCGAGGGTCCACTCGAAGACACCCTCGACCCCGCGGAAGGTGTCGTGCCGCTCGGCCGTCGCCCCGTCCAGGGACAGCGACAGGGCCACCGCGCCCGCGTCGCGTACCGCCGTCAGGTTGGCGCGGTTCAGCGTCGGCGTCCCCGAGGGTGACACGGCGATACGCAGGCCCAGCGAGGTTCCGTACGCGATCAGGCCGGTGAGGTCCTGGCGCTGGAACGGATCGCCGCCGGTGATCACGAACAGTGGTGACGGCCGCCCGAACTCCGCGGTCTGTCGCATCAGCTGCCGCGCCTCGGACCCGCTCAACTCGCTTGGGTCGCGGCCGGGTTGGGCGGTGGCGCGGCAGTGCAGGCACGCGAGTGGGCAGGCTCTGGTGGATTCCCAGATCACGATGAAGGGGCGTTCCGCGACGGCGTGGCGCGGGCTGCGCAGGGCCCGGTCACCCCGCACCGAGCTCGCAGAACCTGCTGAACTGCCCGGCCTCACTGCACACGCTCCCAGCCGCGCCTTGGCGCACGCTGCGCGGGCTGCTGATCCGGGTCCCGGCGGCGGTAGACGACGAACGGCCGGAAGAGGTAACGCACCGGGGCGCTGAACATGTGGACCAGGCGGGAGTACGGGATGAGGGTGATGAGTGCGAAGCCGAAGAGGACGTGCAGCTTGAAGGCCAGGGGCGTGCCTGCCATCAGTGCGTAGTCCGGCTGGAGCGTGAACAGGGAGCGGAACCAGACCGAGATGCCCTCGCGGTAGTTGTAATCCCCGCTCATTCCGGCTGAGTTGAGGAGCGTCGCGGTCAGGCCCAGGAGCATCGCGCCGATCAGCACGGTGTACATGAGGTGGTCGCTGCGCAAGGTCGCCCGGCGTACACCCGGCACGGTGCGGCGGCGGTACACCAGGATGCCGATGCCGGCCAGCGCGGCGATGCCCGCGAGAGCGCCGGTCGACACCGCGACGAGGTGGTACAGGTGGTCGCCCACGCCGACCGCGTCCGTCCAGCTCTGGGGGATCAGCAGCCCCACCAGGTGGCCGATCACCACGAACGCCATGCCGAAGTGGAACAGCGGGGAGCCGATGCGCAGCAGCCGTGACTCGTGCAGTTGGGAGGAGTGGGTCGTCAGGCCGAAGCGGTCGTGGCGCGAGCGCCACACCAGGCCCGAGACGAGCAGGACGAGGGCGACGTAGGGCAGGACGCCCCACAGCAGCAGGTCCATCACGCCGGGGTCCTTTCGGGCAGGGCCGGCCAGGGCAGTTCGATGCCGGGGCCGAGGGGTTCGAGGCCGACGCTCTCGCGCGGCGGCCCCTGGCGGGCCAGCGCCTTGGCCTCCTGGCGGGTGACGGGCGAGGGGCCGGGGAGTGTGGCGCAGACGGTTTTGAGGAGATGCGCGTAGGGGGTGCCGTGCTCGGTGAGCGCGAGCCGCAGGAGTTCGAGTCCGGCTCGATGCTCCTGGAGCAGGTCGGTGCCGGCTGTCGGCTCCAGCGCCGCGAACTCCAGCATGACGGGCAGGTAGTCGGGCAGTTCCTCGCCGTCGAACTCCAGGCCGTGCGCGCGGTAGACGCCCTTCACGCGGACGAGGGAGAGGCCGCGATTGCGGGTGTCACCGTCGGTCCACCAGGTCAGATAGGGGCTGCGGCGGTTGCGGGTGTCGAAGACGGAGGCGTGGTGCGCGGCCAGGTCAAGGGGGCGCACCTCGTCCACGTGGTCCAGGAAGGCAGCGAGGTGGCCGTCCGGCCCACCGTCAACGGCCTCGCATACCTTCCGTATGAGCGGCAGTTGTTGATACATGTGCTCGTCGGGGTGGGCAAGCAGGCGCGCGGCCGCGAGCCGCAGCATGGCGTCCGGCGTCATGCGGGCCTCCGAAGGGTGGGCAGGTTGAGCAGTACGGGTTTGTCGGGCACCGATCCCACCGGGCACCCGGCGTCCAGCGGATGGGAGTCGGCCAGGGCGTCGGCGTCGGCGCGGGCCGCACTCGGGATGACGTAGCGGTCCTCGTACTTGGCGATGGCCAACAGCCGGAACATGTCCTCGAGCTCCTGTCCGGTCAGCCGCACGGACGCCGCGATGCGCGGGTCCGGCTCCTCGCCGAAGTTGCGGCCGCGCATATGGGCGCGCATCGCGGCCATGCGGCGCAGCACGGCGTCCACGGGGTAGGTGTCACCCGCGGTGAGCAGTTCGGCCAGGTACTCCACGGGGATGCGCAGGCTTTCGATGGCGCCGAAGAGATTTCCCGCGTTCTCGCCGTCGTGCCCGCCGGCGGAGACTGCCTCCACCACCGGGGAGAGCGGCGGAACGTACCAGACCATGGGCATGGTGCGGTATTCGGGACGCAGCGGGAGCGCCACCTGGTAGGTGCGGATCAGGTCGAACACCGGGGAGCGGCGTGCCGCGTCCAGCCACTCGTCGCTGATGCCGCTCGCGCGCGCCGCCTCGATCACCGCCGGGTCACGCGGATCGAGGAAGCACTCCAACTGGGCCGGATACAGGTCGTGTTCGTCTGCGACGGCCGCCGCTTCGGTCACCTTGTCGGCGTCGTAGAGCATCACGCCGAGGTAGCGCATGCGCCCGACGCAGGTCTCGGAGCAGATGGTCGGCATGCCGATCTCGACGCGCGGGAAACAGAACGTGCACTTCTCCGCCTTGCCGGTGGCGTGGTTGAAGTAGACCTTCTTGTACGGGCAGGAGCTGACGCACATCCGCCAGCCCCGGCAGTCGTGCTGGTCCACGAGCACGATGCCGTCCTCGGCGCGCTTGTACATGGCACCCGAGGGACAGGCCGACACACAGGCCGGGTTGAGGCAGTGCTCGCAGACCCGCGGCAGATAGAACATGAAGCTCTGCTCGAACTCGAAGCGGATGCGTTCGCCGACCTCGTCCCTGATGCGTTCGACGATCGGGTCCTTGGAGGCGTGCTCGGGGGCGCCGCCGAGGTTGTCGTCCCAGTTCGGCCCCCACTGGATCGTGTCGATCGGCTCGCCGGTGGTCTGCGAGTACGGGCGCGCGACCGGCATGTCGTCGCCCGTGGGGGCCTCGGTGAGGTTCTTGTACTCGTAGGTCCACGGCTCGTAGTAGTCGTCGACGGTCGGCAGGTCGGGGTTGGCGAAGATCGTGCCGAGCCGCTTGACCCGGCCGCCGGCCCGCAGGCGAAGGCGGCCCGAGCGGGTGCGCTCCCAGCCGCCTTTCCAGCGGTCCTGGTCCTGCCAGCGGCGCGGATAGCCCTGGCCGGGGAGGGTCTCGACGTTGTTGAACCACACGTACTCGGTGCCGCGCCGGTTGGTCCACGCCTGCTTGCAGGTGACGGAGCAGGTGTGGCAGCCGATGCACTTGTCGAGGTTCATGACCATCGCCACTTGTGCCATGACACGCATGTCAGTACTCCACCTTCTGCGACCTGCGGCGGATGACCGTCACCTCGTCACGTTGGTTGCCCGTGGGGCCCAGGTAATTGAAGGCCCACGTCAACTGGGCGTAGCCGCCCACGAGATGGGTGGGCTTGAGCATGATCCGGGTGAGCGAGTTGTGGATGCCGCCGCGCTTTCCCGTCGTGCGCGTCTTGGGTACGCCAACCGTGCGTTCCTGGGCGTGGTTCATGTAGACGGTGCCGGGCGGCATCTTGTGCGAGACGATCGCGCGGGCGGTGACGACGCCGTTGCGGTTGACGGCCTCCACCCACTCGTTGTCGCGTATGCCGATGGCGTCCGCGTCCTGCGGCGACATCCACACGGTCTGACCGCCGCGACCGAGCGTCATCATGTACAGGTTGTCCTGGTACTGGGAGTGGATGGCCCACTTGTTGTGCGGGGTGAGGAACCGCACGGCCACCTCGCGCTCGTCGCCGACTGTGCCCAGCTCCGGCTCCCCGTAGAGCCGGTGCATGTTCAGCGGCGGCTTGTAGACGGGCAGCGCCTCGCCGACCTCGTGCATCCAGTCGTGGTCGATGAAGAAGTGCTGACGCCCCGTCAAGGTGTGCCATGGCTTGAGGTGTTCGGTGTTGACGGTGAATGCGGTGTAGCGCCGGCCGCCGGACTCACTGCCCGACCACTCCGGTGAGGTGATCACCGGCACGGGTGCCGCCTGGGTGTCCGCGAAGGTGACGCGCTTGCCCTCGTGCTCGGCGGCCAGATGTGCCATCTCCTGGCCCGTACTGGCCTCCAGGGTGTTGAAGCCCTGGGTGGCGAGACGGCCGTTGGACGTACCGGAGAGACTGAGGATCGCCTCGCAGGCCCGCTGCGCCGTGTCCAGGCGGGGGCGACCGTCGGCCACTCCCCCCCCGGACCGCTCCGTTCTTCTGGCGCAGGTAGGCGACTTCCTCGCCCACCTCGAAGGTGACCGCCTTCGTCGTCACGCCGAGGGTGTCGACGAGCGGGCCGAGCGCCGCGAACTTCTCGCCGATCGCGCCGTAGTCGCGCTCCACGACGCTCAGGTTGTACATGGTGCGGCCGGGTATGGGCTCGCACTCCCCCTGCGACCAGTCCAGAGCGACGCCGCCCGGCTGGGCCATTTCGCCGCCCGGCGTGTCGTGCTGGAGCGCCGTGGCCACCAGGTCCTTGCGTACACCCAGGTGATCGGCCGCCAGATCACTGAAGCGTCGGGCCAGCGCGTGGAAGATGTCGTAGTCGGAGCGAGCCCGCCAGGGCGGGTCGATCGCCGGGGTGAAGGCATGCAGGAAAGGGTGCATGTCCGTCGACGAGAGGTCGTGCTTCTCGTACCAGGTCGCCGCGGGCAGCACCACGTCGGACAGGAGCGTCGTCGACGTCATGCGGAAGTCGAGCGAGAGAAGCAGATCGAGCTTGCCCTCGACGTCACCCTCCCGGTAGGTCACGTCGCGCGGGGTACAGCGCGGCCCGTCGGCCGGCAGGTTGGAGTGCGTGCCCAGGAGGTGCTTGAGGAAGTACTCGTTGCCCTTGGAGCTGGAGCCGAGCAGATTGGCCCGCCATACGGTCAGCACGCGCGGCCAGTTCTCGGGCGCGTCGGGATCCTCGGTCGCGAACTTCAGCTTGCCGGACGTGAGTTGTTCCACCGTGTGGGCGACGGGGTCATCGGCCTCGCCCAGCTCCAGAGAATTGCGGTCGAACGTCGGGTACGAGGGCATCCACCCCATGCGGGCCGACGCGGCGAGACAGTCCGCGCCGGTCATGCCCCTGAAGCGGCCGTCGCCCAGTGGCGAGGCCAGTGCCTCGGCCGGCAGGGTGTCGTAACGCCACTGGTCGGTGTGCAGGTAGAACCAGCCCGCGCCGATCATCTGGCGCGGCGGCCGCGACCAGTCCGACGCGGCGGCGAGGGTGGCCCACCCGGTGACCGGGCGGCACTTCTCCTGGCCGACGTAGTGGCCCCAGCCGCCGCCGTTGCGGCCCTGGCAGCCGGTCAGGGTGAGCAGGGCCAGGAACGCGCGGTAGATGGTCTCGGAGTGGAACCAGTGGTTGGTCCCGGCCCCCATCAGGATCATGCAGCGGCCCTGCGAGCGCTCGGCGGTGTCAGCGAACTCCCGTGCCACGCGCACCGCTTGGGCCGCCGGAACCGACGTCAGGGTCTCCTGCCAGCCCGGCGTGCCGGGGGTGTCCGCGTCCTCGTACGACGTCGGCCACCGGCCGGGCAGACCCGGGCGCCCGACCGCGTACTGCGCGAGCATCAGGTCGAACACGGTCGTCACGAGCCGCCCGCCGACGCGCCGCACGGGAACCCCGCGGCGCTCGGTCCCGGGGGCGCCCTCCTCGAACCGGGGCAGCGTCACCTCGGCGCTTTCGCAGCCGCTCGCGTACAGGCTCAGCCGGGGGACGACGCCACCGAGGTCGAGGTTCCACTCAGGCTTCTCGCCGCTGCTCCAGCGGTGACCGAGGGTCCCGTTCGGGACGGTCGGCTCGCCGGTGGCGTCGTCGAGCAGCACCGGTTTCCACTCGGCGTTCTCGACGTCTTGGCCCAGGTCGGCGGCGTTGAGGAACTTGTGCGGGACCAGCCCGGCATCCGTTTCCTTCAGGGTGATCAGAAACGGCAGATCGGTGAACCTGCCTATGTAGTCGGTGAAGAACGGCGTCTGCCGGTCGACGAAGAACTCCTTGAGGATCACGTGGCCCATCGCGAGGGCGAGCGCGCCATCCGTGCCGGGGTGCGGATGCATCCACTCGTCGGCGAACTTCGTGTTGTCCGCGTAGTCCGGCGAGACGGCCACGACTTTCTGGCCCCGGTAGCGGGCCTCGGTCATCCAGTGCGCGTCGGGGGTCCTGGTGACGGGGACGTTCGAGCCCCACATCATCAGGTACGCGGCGTCCCACCAGTCGCCCGATTCGGGTACGTCGGTCTGGTCGCCGAACACCTGCGGCGAGGCGACCGGCAGATCGGCGTACCAGTCGTAGAACGACAGCATGGGCGCGCCGATCAGCGAGTGGAACCGGGCGCCTGCCGCGTGCGATGCCATCGACATGGCGGGGATCGGCGAGAACCCGGCGACCCGGTCGGGTCCGTGCGCCTTGATGGTGTGCACGTGCGCGGCGGCGACGATCTCCAGGGCTTCGTCCCAAGTGGACCGCACCAGGCCGCCCTTGCCGCGCGCCTGCTGGTATTCGCGGCGCCGCTCGGGGTCGCCCTGGATGTCCGCCCAGGCGAGCACCGGGTCCTTCAGGCGGGACTTCGCCTCCCGGTACATCTCGATCAGGGCTCCGCGGACGTAGGGGTAGCGGACCCTGGTCGGCGAGTAGGTGTACCAGGAGAAGGACGCGCCGCGCGGGCAGCCGCGCGGCTCGTACTCCGGCCGGTCTGGGCCCACGCTGGGGTAGTCCGTGGCCTGCGTCTCCCAGGTGATGATGCCGTCCTTGACATACACCTTCCACCGGCACGAACCGGTGCAGTTCACGCCGTGCGTCGAGTGCACGACCTTGTCGTGGCTCCACCGGTCCCGATAGAAGGACTCCGCGTCGCGGCCGCCCGTGCGGGTCACCGTCCGCAGGTCGTCGGAGACCGTATCCCGGCTGAAGAAACGGCCGGCCCTGATCAAAAGGTCGGCGGGGTCTCCGCCCTGCTTCTGCTGCACCCGGACTCCTCATGGACATCGACGGATCGGGCGCGCCGCGGCGCGCCCGATGTGGCGCGAGCACCGGTACGAAGATCGGTACGCGATGACACTATGCGGGCGCCCTGCGGTGATTTCACGGCATTGGTCCCATAACGGCGGGACCAAGGCCCGTACTTGTGGAGACCGCAGGCCGCGGCGGATCCGACCGGCGGACGACGCCGCACGCAAGCCCGGTTCGCGGGACGTTCGCCCGGCCGGAACGGGACCAACGGCTGCAACCACGCGGCAGCTTCGCTGACAGGCTGGTGACCGTCCGGGGGGTCGAGCAGACCGACAAGGCCCAGAGGTTCAAGAAGGCCGCGAAGGGGATTGTCATGGCATCGCGTGCCCTCCGGCGCTGGCTGCCCCATCAGCACGGGGCCTGGGCCATGCTCGTCGTTCCGTTCCTCACCGGAATGCTCCTTGGTACCCCCACTCCCTGGCACGCCGTCCTGCTCCTGGCCTGGCTGCTGGGATACCTGGCCTCGTTCCACGTCCAGCAGTGGCTGCGGCTGCGCCGGAACTCCCGCAACCCCCGGGCCGCCCGACGTCACGTGCTCCCGGCCCGGGTCTTCGGCCTCGCCCTGCTGCCTCCCGCCGTGGCGCTGGTCGTCCACGCGCCGTGGCTGCTGGCCGCCGGGGCGTGCGCGATGCCGTTCCTCGCCGTCAATGGCGCGTACGCGTGGCGCAACCGCGAGCGGGCCCTGCCGAACGGGATCGCCGCCGTGATCCCCGCCTGCGGAATGCTGCCGGTCGCGCTCCTCCTGGGCGGCGGCGACCTCGGCCACGCCTGGCGCCCGGCGCTGGCCTGCCTGCTCTACTTCGCGGGCACGGTTCTCTACGTCAAGACGATGATCCGGGAGCGGGGCAGCTCCCGGTATCGCCGGGCGTCCGCTGTCTGGCACGCCGGCGCGGCGGCCGTGACGTATGCCATGCACCTGTCCGCGGCGCTCGTGGTCTTCTTCGGTGTCTGCTTCCTCCGGGCGGTGTGGATGCCGACGCGCGGCACCGTACGGGCACCGGTGATCGGAGCCGTGGAGGTGGTCCTGTCCCTGGCCCTGCTCGGGGCGCTCGTCGCGGCGTACGGCGCGTGACGCTCCCCGGCACTCCGTGCGTGCGTGTGGCAGCGCCGGTACGGGTGGCGCCGGATGCGTGATCTCGCATTGTGGTCGCACCCTGGACCCGGATGCTGGTCAGTGTGTTTACATGCGCGTAATACATGAGTGTCACGCGCACGGCAACGGCGCCGAGCGTCCCGACCGGGCTGTACCGGAGCACGCCGCAGCTGCGCCGCGCTCCGGGCCGGATCCCCGGTGTCAGCCGTGCCAGAAAGGGCCCCCTTGACCACGCGATCCGAGACGAAGACCACGCTCGCGCAGCTGCTCGCCGAGATCGAGCACCGCAACCCCGCTCAGCCGGAGTTCATCCAGGCCGTACACGAGGTCCTGGAGACGCTGGCGCCGGTCATCGCAGCCCGTCCCGAGTACGCCGAGCCCGGCCTGATCGAGCGACTGTGCGAGCCCGAGCGGCAGGTCCTGTTCCGGGTGCCGTGGCAGGACGACCGGGGTCGCGTGCACGTCAACCGCGGTTTCCGGGTGGAGTTCAACAGCGCGCTCGGCCCGTACAAGGGCGGCCTGCGCTTCCACCCGTCGGTGAACCTCGGCGTCATCAAGTTCCTGGGCTTCGAGCAGATCTTCAAGAACGCGCTGACCGGCCTCGGCATCGGCGGCGGCAAGGGCGGCAGCGACTTCCAGCCGCACGGCCGCAGCGACGCGGAGGTCATGCGCTTCTGCCAGTCCTTCATGACGGAGCTGCACCGGCACATCGGCGAGCACACGGACGTGCCCGCGGGTGACATCGGCGTCGGCGGCCGGGAGATCGGCTATCTGTTCGGCCAGTACCGGCGCATCACCAACCGCTGGGAGGCCGGCGTCCTGACCGGCAAGGGCCAGGGCTGGGGCGGCTCGCTGATCCGTCCGGAGGCCACCGGCTACGGCAATGTCCTCTTCGCGGCGGCGATGCTGCGCGAGCGCGGCGAGGACCTGGAGGGCCGCACCGCGGTCGTCTCCGGCTCCGGCAACGTCGCCATCTACACCATCGAGAAGCTGGCCGCCCTCGGTGCCAACGCCGTGACCTGCTCGGATTCATCCGGATACGTGGTCGACGAGAAGGGCATCGACCTCGACCTCCTCAAGCAGATCAAGGAGGTCGAGCGCGGCCGGGTCGACAGCTACGCCGAACGCCGGGGCGCATCGGCCCGCTTCGTCCCGGGCGGGCGGGTCTGGGAGGTCCCGGCCGACATCGCGCTGCCGTCGGCCACGCAGAACGAGCTGGAGGCCGACGACGCGGCCGCCCTGATCCGCAACGGCGTGAAGGTGGTCTCGGAGGGCGCCAACATGCCGACGACGCCCGATGCCGTACGCCTCTTCCAGCAGGCTGGTGTCGCCTTCGGGCCCGGCAAGGCAGCCAACGCGGGCGGCGTCGCGGTCAGCGCCCTGGAGATGGCCCAGAACCACGCCCGTACGTCGTGGTCGGCGGCACGGGTCGAGGAAGAGCTGACGCACATCATGAACGACATCCACAGCACCTGCCACGAGACCGCCGAGCGTTACGACGCCCCCGGCAACTACGTGACGGGCGCCAACATCGCGGGCTTCGAGCGGGTCGCGGACGCGATGCTGGCGCAGGGCGTGATCTGAACCGAGGCCTGGACGGCAGCGAGGAGCGGGGCGCTCTCCCCATGGGGTGAGGCGCCCCGCTTTCGCCCTCTCGCCCACCTCTTGGTCAGCGGGTGCGTGAAGGCGGCGTCGGCGTAATGCCGACCCGGCAGTCGGCGCGGATCAGAAGTTGAAGCAGGCCGCGCCCTCGGGGCCCTTGATGAGCCAGCTGAAGACCTTGCGTGTTTTCGGGCCGTAGAGACCGTCCGCGGGTGAGACGCCCCTGGCCTGCTGGAGATGGGCGACAGACGCCTTGGTGGCGGGGCCGTAGATGCCGTCGATGGCGCCGGGGCTTTTCATGCTGCATCGCAACAGGGAGTTCTGGAGCGCCTTGACCGCGGAGCTGCTGTTGCCCGGGCCCAGCTGGCAGTTGAGGGAGCCGTTCGAGGCCGCGGCCACCGGCCCCGAATAGCCCGCGTTCCACTTGATCACGGTCTTGGTGCAGATCGGCGTTGCTGCGTGCGCCGGGGCGGCTGTCGCGGTCAGGAGCCCTGACGCGAGGAGAGCCGAGCCGAGGCCGGCGGCAGTGAGGCGCCGGATGGGTGCGGAGACGGACATGGTGTTGTTACCCCCGTGTGTGATGGCGTGGTCGGCCGAACGGCTCGGTACGGGCCGACTCGGCGGCATGCGTCTGAGGCTTTCCCTTGGTCGGCGCGCCATGGGCACGCATCGTCGACCGGAATCAGCATCTGGCACGGGCGGGACCAAGTCGTCCAACCACGGAGGTAATCCAGTAAACCTTGGTGGTATCCGAAGCGGCCCGAGGCCCTGCTCGGGGCGGCGGTGAGTCAGCTTTCGCGCTCGTTGTAGGCGTCGGCGGCGCGTTCGTTCAGGGCGCTTCCCCATGTCTGGAAGCGGCCGCTGACTGCTCCCTTCGGTGGGTCGACCTCGGTGCCGCGACGCAGCCGCGGGCGTCCGGAGGGGGCCTGCGGCAGCAGCCGCGCCACCACGCCGTTGAGGCGTGTCGTCGCGGCGGGCGCCAGACCGTGGGCCAGGTCGGCCGCACGAGCCAGGGGGGTCAGGACCAGCCGAGTACGGCGCCGGACGACGGCCTTGACGATGCGTTCGGCAGCGCGCTGCGCGTTCATCGAGACCAGCGGCGCACCCGCCGCCGCGGAGAACCAGCCGTACTCCTTGCTGCGTGCGCCGCCGAACTCGGCCTGCAGATGCGACCCCGTCCGCATCAGCCCCGGATACACCGCCGTGACGCTGACACCGCTCGCGGCGGCTTCGGCGTGCAGCCCCTCCGCCAGGACACCCGCGGCAGCTTTGGCACCGGCGTAGGGCAGCAGGTGGGGCACGCCCATGAGCCCGCCCACCGAGGAGATGACGCCCAACCGCCCTCCCTGCTCGCTCTCCCTGAGATACGGAAGCGCTTCGAGGCAGGTGTGCACGGCCCCCATGTACATCGTGTCCATGGCGTCCCTGAACTCCTTGGCGCCGATGGCTTCCACCGGCGCCACCTGGATGACACCGGCGTTGGCGATGACGATGTCCGGCCCGCCGCAGGTGTCGTGGGCGGCCCGGAACATGGCGTGCACCGCCTCCTGGTCACGCACGTCGCAGACCGAGGTGTGGACGGCGACGTCGGGCCGGCGGTGGAGCAGCTTCTTCTGGGCGGCCGCGAGCTCATCGGTGTCACGGGCAGCGATGACCACCGTGCAGCCACGGGCAGCCAGTTGGTCGGCCATGAGCAGCCCGAGTCCTCGCGACCCTCCGGTGACGAGCGCGGTCTGCCCTGCCAAGGATTCTTCCGTGGTCCGTGCCATGAGCGCTGGGTGCTCCCTTCCTCAGATACCGCGACACCGCGGCGGCGGTACCGCCGGGTTCCCCGGTCGCGACGCTTCGATCCCGTGGCGTCGGGATCTTCTTTCCGGTGTGCGGGGCGTTACCCGTGTTCCCTCTGTTTCGCCCGGTGCCTCCCGGGCACTCGGGCTGGAGTTGAGCGTGAACACGGCACAACCAATCTGGCGGCGCGGTCCTGATCCGGCGCCGCAAGGAGGCGTCATGGAGCTGTGGTGGCGGCAAGCCGCCTGTGCCGACGAAGATCCCGAGATGTTCTTCCCGGTCGGCACGTCGGGCCCCGCCGAGGAGGACCTGCTCGCCGCGAAGCGGGTGTGTCATCGCTGCCCGGTCCTCGACCGGTGCCGGGACTGGGCGCTGGAGACGGGGCAGGCCTCAGGTGTGTGGGGCGGCATGGGAGAGGACGAGCGGTCGAGGCGGCGACGCAGGGCGACAAGGGCCGCGGCCCGCAGAACCCCGGCCAGAACCTGACCCGCGGGTGGCGCCGGCGGCAGTTCAGGTTGCCGTCGCCCGGGCCTCTGCCGGTCGATCCCTCGGCCCTGCCGTTCACCTTCTCCGACCGACCTTGTCCGCCACGACGGCCTCTCCTTCCAAAGAGCCCCTCTGACGGTTCTGGTGCGGGGCCCTGGGCCTTCAACGTAGGCCGGTCACGTGGACGTCGCCTTTCAGCGGCGGCATCTGGCCGAGCAGTGCACCACTTGTCCGAGTGCTGCCCTCACCTGAGCTCAACGGCGTACGAGGCTCCGGGGAAGTCCCACCCGTCCGTGCCTTCGCCGATGTCCTCGACGATGACGTCGTCGATGAAGTGATCCTCGAACGCGTCGTCGGTGAGCTCGCCTGCCGCCCAGAGCGTCTCGATGTCGTCCCAGTGCCCCCGGCGCCCGTCGATCCGCAGAGGCGCGGCCCGCCTGGTGCCACGGACGCGTTCGTCGGCACCGGTCTTGACCGTGCCGCTGATCTCGAACTGGCCGCCCTTGACCTGCGTGGGGATCGGTTCGGCCGGGACGATGGCGGCGTTCTCGTAGGCGGTGTGGATCACGTCGCGATAGCTGCGGCGGACGCTGTACTCGGGGTCGGACAGCCAGTTGACGAGGGTCTTGGTCGTGACGTGCAGTCCGGCGTCCTCCAGGATCTGGTAGCCGCGATGGGTCTTGGTGAGGTGGCTGAGCTGGGCGTGCCAGTGCCGGGCGGTGTAGGAGGAGAGGCGGTGGCGCGGGGTGACCTGGGCGCGCAACAGGTCACCCAGAGCGGCGCCCAGTGAGGGGCCGTGCCCGGTGGGACCGGCCATCAGTCCTCACCCTCGGGGATGAACTCCCCGCGCGGGACGAACTTTGCCTTCACTTCGCCGAAGCCGGCCCCGACCCGGTAGGGGGTGGGGGGCGTGGCGTCGGGCGTGAAGAAGACGGCCGCGTCGACGTTGCGCAGGGCGATGAGCCGGTGGCCCTCCTGGACTGCCTTGAAGGCCGTGATCCAGTGGCGCACGGACGCCTCGGCGACCATGCTCATGCGCCAGTCGGGCCGCCAGAACGGCGAGCGCTGTTCCTCTCGTTTGGGCCACAGCAGACGCAGCGCGATCGACAGACGCGTCTTGTACGCCTTGTAGGGCTCGCCGCCGCCCTGAACGAGCTCCATACGTGCTTCGCGGGCCGCCGTGTAAAACGGCTTGAGGAGCGATTCGTTGGCCTTGCCGGTCCAGGAATCGTGGAACGTCAGCGGGGTGTCGATGTGGCCCTCGCGGATGAGCCGTTCCAACTGTCTGATGTGCGGGGTGGTGACCCACACACGACCGTGCTCGTCGGCGCTTTCGACGACCCGGCCCAGAGGGTGGGGCATGTCGGGGCGGTCCCACTGCGGGATGTCGATGAGGTAGATGCCGGCCTGGGTCTTGTCGAACGCCTCGAGAGGGCCGGTGTGCAGGAGCTTGTTCGGGGCGAGCGGGACGGCCGAACAGGCCGAGGGATAGGAGCCGTTGCGGTCGATCAGGCACATCACGCCGTCGCCGAACGAGTCGGGTACCAGGAGCTGGTCACGCCTGACTCGCTTGCCGTTCGCGTTGACGTGGGCGACGCGTTCGCTGGTGACCTCGGGGTGCACCCAGCGCGGCTCGCCGTCCATGTCCTCGCTGATCAGAGGCCAGGGGCCGCTGTCGCGCTCCTCGGTACGGATGACTTGGATCGGGTGCATCTTCGAACGGGCCACCGCGTCCTTGAGGATCACCAGCGCGGGGAACACCGCTCCCTCGGGCTCATCCTCCTCATCCCCCGGCGCCAGACCGTAGGCGTCGCCGTCGTCGTCGGCCTCGCCGATTTGTTCTTCGATGCGCGCCTCGGCCGGCTGCTGGACCTCCGATGGGGGCACTTCGCCGCTCGCGGGACCCACCACTGCCGTGGTTTCCGTGGCGGATCCGGGCGCCGTGGTGGCGTAGGTGTGCAGGGCGTCGGCCAGCCGTCGCCCCTGGGCGGTGTCCGGGCACGACACACCGGCGGCGGCCAGGTCGTGCAGCGGACCGCGCAGGTGCGCAAGGGCGCCCGCATCCCCGCCGGCCACGGCCGTGCGCAGCGCCGCCAGCAGGCGGGTGGCCTCGGCGGGCAGCCCCTTGAGGGCGCCGGAGGTGAAGGGAAGCCCGGCGTCAGCCAGTTCACGCTCGGCGTCGTGCCCCCTCCCCTCCTGCGCACTGGCGGCAGCCGCAGCCGTGTCCTCGGCGGCGGGAGCAGAGGCAACGGGACCGGCGTCCAGGAACCTGGCGCGGACGAGGTCGGGCCGCAGATGGGCACGGCCGATGATGCCCAGATCCCGTTCGGCGACCGTGACGGCCGTCAGCGACGGCCCCGGGGCAAGGGTGAGGATGACGTCCGCGTCGAGCAGGTTCACGATGGCCGGCTCATCGGTGTCCACGACCACCAGGACCGGCACATCAAGGGTGCGGGCCAGCTCGCCCAAGACCTGCACGGCCTGCGGGAGGTGCTCTCCCGACAGCGGCAGACGCGGGTTGGGGGCCCGCTGCAGGCGATCGACCACGACGAGCGCCAGGTCGTCGGCCAGCGGTGCGGTCTCCGCGATGGCCTGCGCGCTCAGGTCGGTGCCGTCATCGATGAGCAGCGGTGCGTGCCGCAACCGGTCGGCGACCTCCTGCTCGTGGGGGGTGAGCGTGCCTCGCTTGAGGCGTGCGTAGTCGCCACCGGCCTCCGCGGCGATGACACGGCGGGTGATGTCCGCGCTGCTGGGTCCCGATGCCGCGTACAGGACGCGGCCGCCCTGCACGAGCGCGGTGTGACGGGCCGCGGCGAGGCCGACCAGGCTGCCGCCCGCCTGCGGTGGGGCGGCCACCAGGACCAGGCGTCCCGGGTGCAGGCCACCGGTGGCGTCATCCAGACCGGCAAGGCCGAACGAGAGACCCGGCACCGAGACAGAGGTAAGGACGTCGCCGATGGCATCGCCGAGCGTGGCGAGCCTGCGGCGTGCTGTGGGCTGGGTGTTCACCGCGCCTCCTGCCTGGGCCGCGCCAGAGGCGGCGACATCGGATGGGGTGCCGCTGATGGGGCCATCCACGGGCAACAGGACCGCGACGGGGGTGGCATAGCGGCGCAGCACCTGGGGCTGCCCGCCCGCGGCGAGCGCGACGAGCTCGCCGAGTTCCTTCTGCGCCGAGCCCAGGGCGTGGCTGGCAAGGCCGTTGCTCTCCGGGCGCCGAGCGGCGGGGAAACGGTCCAAGGGGGCGAGCACCGCACGGACACCGCGATTGCCGATCAGCGTCGACCTGGCGTCCTGCCCCTCGGCCAGCTTCACCAGGGCGTGCAGCTCCTCACGGGCCTCGGTCACATTCCTGATCCCCGGGGTGCGTTCACTCTCGGGCGCTTGATCCATCCCCACAGCCTCTCTCAACTCACCCCCACCCTAACGACAACCCACCACTCCCCAATCCAGGCTCACCACTCTTCACGCCTCAAGTCACCCTTATGCGTGCGCGTTCCCAAGAGGACAAGGTGAGCCGCCACGGGGGTTCTGCCTCGCCTGCTGGTGCTACAGGTTGTGCACCGCGACTCGGGCGGTCGCGACGAAGGCCAGGAGAGACTGCCAGAAAGGGTCGTAGTACTGGTCGAAGGCCGCGAGGGCGTCGGGGTTGTCAGTGATCGCCTCATCGAGTGCACGGTACGGGGGCCTGGTCGCGAGCCGCAGTGTTTCCGCGGCCTCGGCGACATCGTCCGGCCCTTCAAGGCTGATCACCCAGATGCAGTGGCGGAGTCTGCTGTACGCCTCCCGAAGGCCGACCCGTATCTCCTTCAGCGCGGGCACCTGCTCGGCTCGGGTGCCGCCGGCCGCATGGATGTCGGACACCGCCCAGTACAACTCGGCCATCTTGTGCGCCTGCTCAATGAGGCGCACGTAAGCGGCCCTTCGCACCTCACTCACATGTACGGAGCGCTGCATCCGCTCGGCGGTGGCCGCCTGGATCTGCGCGGCCCTGGCGGTCCCTCTGCTGGTGACCCAGCTGGCCATGACTGCGGTGCCGGCGGTCAACGATGAAATCCAGAGGGCAGAGTCGACCATGCCGGAGATCATCCCAGGCACCGACTTGCCGCCCTAGATCGAAACCAGCCCCTACCGGCGCCGCTCTACCCGTATGGGTGGCCGAGCAACATGCTCAACGCGCCATTCACCACCGCCACCGCATCCCGTCCCGCGCGCTTCAGGCCGGCTCGGTGCAGAGGAAGCACCCCTCCCAGTACGGAAGCGCACTGAGGATCCGATGCAAGGCGCAGGAGGCCGTCGCGCGTTCGTCCGCTCCCGGGAAGCCTCCTTCGCGGAGAACTTCGTCGGTCGGCTCGAAGGACTCGACCATGGTTTTGAACTGGCGCAGGTAGTCACGGGCGAAGGAAGGCTCGTAGTCCAGCTCGCTCCAGCGGTGGCGGCTCGACGCGAGGGCGGTGGCACGCAACACGAAGTCCTTCGATCTGGCACGTTCGCGTTCCGTGGCGCCCCAGGCGATGTCTCGCAGGTCGAATCCGACAGCCCCACGACCCATCACATTCTGGTCCTGCAGCGACAGGAGGGATGCGAAGCGGTAGTCCCACTCGTCGTCGGCGAGATCGGACACCGCCAGCATCAGCACGTTGACGAACACCTCTGTCCCGCCGTTGGACAGGTACAGGCTCTTCGAAGCGCCACCGAACACGTTGCCCACGGGGGACACCGTACGACGTCGCCCTTCGGGGTCGGCGCGCCGGATCGGGCCGCTTACACGTCCGTGTCCCGGCGGCTGAGGCTGTCCGTTACCGTCACCGTTCCGTCGTCGGGATGGAGCGCGGCGACGTGCCGGGGGGACAGTTCGGGTGGGGTCTCCCCCGCGGCCAGGTGCTCCAGGACCTCTGCCAGTTCCCCGCAGGCACTCTTCACCGACCGTCGGGTGGCGCGCTGTTCCGCGACCATGGCGGACAACAGGAGCGCCGTCAGCGCGGTGGCTCCGTTGAACGCCTGCAGTTTCGTCATGACCTCGACGGCGGTCAGGTCCTGGAAGGCACCCTGCTGCTTGTTCGCCTCAAAGGTCGTCAGGACGGACGCGAACAGCGCGCACAGCATGCTCCCGGCCAGCTGGAAGCGCAGCGCCACCCAGATGAGCAGCGGGAAGACGAGGAAGAGCAGGCTCAGGTCGCCGAGCACCGCCAGAGGTACGACGATCACGGCCGCGAGGCCAAGACACAGCATCTCCTTCCACCGCCTCAGCCGCAGCGGCCCAGCGGCGCCCACCAGCACGAGCAGGAGGGGGGTGACCAGCAGGACACCCATCGCATCGCCCACCCACCAGGCCAGCCACACCGACCAGAACTCCCCCGATTCCAGCCCACCGGTCAGCACCTGTAGCCCGACCCCCGCCGTGGCACTGATCAGCATGGCGCCGAGCCCGCCGAGGAAGACCAGGGCCAGGCCGTCCCGCAGCCGTGAGATTCCGACCCGAAAACCGACCCGGCGCAGCATCAGGTAGGCGCAGAGCGGGCCGACGGTGTTGCCCGCCACGGTGACGAGCGTGGTGAGCTGAGGGGTGGTGAGGGACGCGATCACGAGGAAGGAACCCACGGCGATCCCGGGCCAGACCGACACGCCGTAGACGAGCAGCGCGGCGACGGCGACGCCGGTCGGCGGCCAAATGGGTGTGACGATCACTCCCTCGACGGTGAGCCGGCCGAGCAGGCCCAGCCGCCCGGCCACGTAGTAGCAGGCGGCCACGGCCAGTGTCTTGAGGACTACCTCCAGGGACAGCCGGAACCGCCGGAACCGTCGAGTCACCAACACAGGGCCATCAGACACCGAGTGGACCACTTCGGCCATGTGAAGGCCCCTGACCGGGTCCCCTCGCGTCCCGTCGCGTCACGTTCCGAGCCGTCTCCTCTCCTTCCTCCCTTCTCGTCCCCTCCCGTCGCATCGCGTTACGCAGTCTTCCTCGGCGATCCGGCACCAGCCCCGCTACAGCGCCCCACCGTCATGGCCCACGACAAGCACGGCGGCATCGTCCTCGTGCCCCACCGTGTCCGCCAGCCGCATGACACCGCCGACGAGAGCGTTGATGCCCAGCCCGGCAGCGGTGGTGATCTCGGCGAGCCGCATCACCCGCCGCAGGCCCTCGTCGAGGCTCAGCGACGGCCCCTCCACCACGCCGTCGGTCAGCAGCACGACCACGCCGTCCGTGGTGAGCCGGTGGCACACCACGGGGTACTCGGCGCCTTCGAGCACGCCGAGCGGGGGCCCGCACTCTCCTTCGTCGACACCGGACCGGCCGTCGGCCGTGGCCCAGATGTGGGGGATGTGGCCGGCCCGAGCGCACTCCAGTACGCCGGTGGCCGGATCGAGGCGCAGAAAGGTGCAGGTCGCGAAGAGGTCCGCGCCCAGGGAGATGAGCAGGTCGTTGGTACGCGTGAGCAGCTCCCCCGGGTCGCCCGTGACGGAGGCCAGCGCGCGCAGACCCACACGGACCTGCCCCATGAACGCGGCGGCCTTGATGTTGTGCCCCTGCACGTCTCCGATGGACAGCCCGATACGGCCGTCGGGCATGGTGAAGGCGTCGTACCAGTCTCCCCCGACGTTGAGCCCGTGGTTGGCGGGCATGTAGCCCACGGCGAGGCGGACACCGGGAGGCTCCGGAAGGTCGTGCGGGAGCATGCCGCGCTGCAGGGCCACCGCCAGCTCCACGCGGGAGCGCTGCATCTCCGCGAGCTCCCGGGCGCGGGCGGTCAGGGCCCCGAGCCTGGCAAGCAGCTCGTCGCCGTCGTCGGCCGCCTGCGTACGGAACATCGATCGCCCCGGTTCCGCGAGCACACCTTGCATAAGTTCAGCTGTGCTTCGCCTCGTGCGCCACTGGCACGTCCACCACTGGCACGTCTTCGCGCCAACAACTCTGCCCGGAGATGACGGCGCACGCACCCTGTCAGCCCTCCACCGGCAGTCCGAGCCGGTCACGGGCACGGCGGACAAGACGTCGCGGGCGGCAGAAAGAACAAAGGCAAGGAGAGATCTCTCCTTGCCACTCTCAACATATAACCCAGTAGGGGGCTTGCCACAAGGCCCCCACCACGGCGCAGAATCATCGGCCGACGCCACCACCTGCGGAAATGAGGCACGAGGTGCGAGTGCCTTTGTCGACCGCACGGCGGCGTGGTGACGTCGAACCACGAACCAGAGCCACCCCAGTACAACGCAGCGCGGCTGCCCCGGAGGTAACGCAGTGACTGAGCAGTACGTGCAGTACGTGTTGGATCTTCAAGAGGTCGACGAGACGCAGGTCGCGGTCGTCGGCGGCAAGGGTGCGCACCTGGGAGGGCTGTCGCGGATCGAGGGCATCCGCGTGCCGCGAGGCTTCTGCGTGACGACGGACGCTTTCCGGCGCACCATGGCGGAAGCGCCGTCACTCGACGAGCGACTGGAACAGCTGGCGCGCGTGAACCCTGACGACCAGGAAGAGATCCGCACGCTCAGCGCGCAGATCCGTCGGACCATCGAGGAGACTCCCCTCCCGGCCGATCTCGCGACGGCGATCACCCAGGCGCTGACCCGGATCGACGGGCAAGCCGCCTACGCCGTGCGATCCAGTGCGACGGCAGAGGACCTGCCCACGGCCTCCTTCGCCGGCCAGCAGGACACGTACCTGAACGTCGTGGGCCCGACGGCGATCCTCCAGCACGTCAGCAGGTGCTGGGCCTCGCTGTTCACCGAGCGGGCCGTCACCTACCGCCGCCGCAACGGCATCGACCACCGTACGGTCCACATGGCCGTGGTCGTGCAGCAGATGGTCTTCCCCCACGCGGCCGGGATCTTGTTCACGGCCGACCCGGTCACGGGCGACCGGAAGGTCGCCACGATCGACGCGGGCTTCGGCCTCGGCGAGGCCCTGGTCTCCGGCCTGGTGAACCCGGACATCTTCAAGGTGCGCCACGGCGAGGTGGTTGCCAGGACGATCGCCGCCAAACAGCGTGCCGTGCAGGCCCTGCCCACCGGCGGCACGCGGGAGGTCACCGTCGACGCACGGCAGCAGGAGCAGCCGGCGCTGACGGACGGCCAAGCGGTGGAACTCGTGCGGCTCGGGCGGCAGATCGAAGCGCACTTCGGCCGCCCACAGGACATCGAATGGTGCCTGGCCGATGACAATGACGGTGCTGGTGCTGGTGCTGGTGCTGGTGCGGGCGAGGGCGAAGGCGCAGGCTTCCTGATCGTTCAAAGTCGGCCGATCACCACCCTCTATCCCGTCCCCGAGGCCGGTGACCAGGACAATCACGTATACGTCTCCGTCGGCCACCAGCAGATGATGACCGACGCCATGAAGCCCCTCGGGTACTCCATGTGGCAACTGACGGCCATGGCGCCGATGCACGAGGCCGGCGGCAGGCTGTTCGTCGACGTCACCCAGCGCCTGGCATCGCCCGCGAGCCGCGCCGGCCTTCTGGACCTCTTGGGCAAGGGCGATCCGCTGGTCAGGGACGCTCTGGAGACCGTCATCGACCGCGACGACTTCGTCCCGTCCCTTCCGGAGGCGATCCCCGGCGGGCCACCGCGAGGCGCTGCGCCCGCCGCCCCGATCGCGACCGATCCGGCCGTCGTCACCGAGCTGATCGAGCGCAGCGAGGCGTCCGTCGCCGCCCTGCGGCGCGACATCCGGACGAAGACCGGGCCGGAGCTGTTCGACTTCCTCCTGGAGGCCTTCGAGGAGCACAAACGCGTCCTCGGTGACCCCTTGAGCGTGCAGGCGATCATGGCGGGGATGGAAGCCACGTGGTGGCTCAACGAAAAGCTGCAGGAGTGGCTGGGCGAGAAGAACGCCGCCGACACCCTCACCCTGTCCGCCCCCGACAACATCACCTCGGAGATGGGACTGGAGCTGCTCGACGTCGCGGACGTGATCCGCCCGCACCCGGAGGTGATGGCGTACCTGCAGGGCGTCGAGAACGAGGACTTCCTGGACGAGCTGCCGAAGCTCGCGGGCGGAACCGAGGCGCGCGACGCCATCCAGGCCTACCTCGACCGGTACGGCATGCGCTGCGTCGGCGAGATCGACATCACCAGGCCTCGTTGGAGCGAGAGTCCCACCACGCTGGTGCCCGTGATCCTCGACAACGTGAGGATCTTCGAACCGGGCGCCGCCGAGCGCCACTTCGAGCAAGGGCGGCAGCGGGCGCAGAAGAAGGAACAGGAAGTGCTGTCCCGCTTGCGGGCCCTGCCGGACGGAGACCGGAAGGCCGACGAGACCAAGGCGATGATCGACCGGGTCAGAACCTTCATCGGATACCGGGAGTACCCCAAGTACGGCATCATCTGCCGCTACTTCGTCTACAAGAAGGCCCTTCTCGACGAGGCGGAGCGCCTCGTGCGCGCAGGCGTGCTTGCCGAGAGGGAGGACGTCTTCTACCTCACGTTCCAGGAACTCCACGAGGTCGTACGCTCGAAGCAGCTGGACGACCAGCTCATCGCGCAGCGCAAGGACGATTTCCGGGCGTACCAGACGCTCACCCCACCCCGGGTGCTCACGTCGGACGGCGAGGCCCTCACCGGGGCGTACCGGCGCGACGACGTGCCGTCCGGAGCCCTGGTCGGCCTGCCGGTTTCCGCAGGGACCGTCGAGGGCCGGGCCCGCGTCATCCTCGACATGTCGCAGGCCGATCTCGAAGCGGGGGACATCCTGGTCACGTCCTTCACGGACCCCAGTTGGTCCCCGCTGTTCGTCGGGATCGCGGGCCTGGTGACAGAGGTGGGCGGCCTGATGACCCATGGCGCGGTGATCGCCCGTGAGTACGGCCTGCCGGCCGTCGTGGGTGTGGAGCAGGCCACCCGCCTGATCCGTGACGGGCAGCGTATCCGCGTCCACGGAACCGACGGGTACGTCGAGATCCTGCCTTGACCGACCCCACCGAACCGACGAGGGGCGGCGCACGCTCCTGCCGGACCTCACGCGCCGGGCCGGGTACCGGTCTCGTGCGGGTGCGGCGGGAGCGGCGGGCACGGCGGATGCGGCGGGTGCGGCGGGTGCGGATCGAGGCCCCGTGCCCCGGTGAGCCCAAGTCCGTTGTGCGGGGGCCGCGTTCGGGCGCGTGAGCCGCGGGACAACAGGTATCCGGCCAGGGCGGCGGCGAGGCCGGCCAGCCCGGCCGCCACGAAGCCGCCGCCCGGCACGGAGGCGTCGATCGCGATCCCGACGATCGGCGTTCCGAGCGCGAAACCCGCGCTCAACGCCGAGGATTGCAGACCCGTCGCCTCACCCCGTACGCCGGCGGGCGCGAGTCGCATCACCGCGTCGGCCACCGTGGAAAGTGTCGGCGCGACGAGCAACCCCGAAAGGGCGACGGCCACGCACAACCAGGGCCAGTCGTGGGCCAGCCCCGCGGGAATGGTCGCGAGTCCGAGCAGACCGAGCAGCAGCCAAGTCGGCAACGGCCGGGACAGCACGCCGTACACCAGCCCGCCGACGACGGAGGCCGCGCCGTACGTTGCCACGACCACGGCGGCCCAGGAGACCTGGCCGGCTTCCTTGAGGGTGGCGACGATCCCCAGGTCGGTACCGCTGAGCAGCATCGTGGTGCCGAACGCCATCATCAGCATGGCGATCATGCCCGGGCCGAGCCACTCCCGGCGACGGGGGCGTCCGACCGCTTCGGCGCCCGCCTCGTCCTTGGTGCGCAGCGGCGGGTCGAGAAGGGCGAGCCCCGCTCCCCCCACCACGATCGCGGCTCCGACACCCCATGCCACCACCTCGGGGGACACCTTCGCCGCGCAGAGGATCACGATCGGCGGGCCCGCGATGTACGACAGTTCGCCCTGCACCGATTCCAGCGCGAAGGCGGGGCGGCGCTGCTCCGCCGTCGTCATCGCGGCGATCGCCTGCCGGGTCACCGGCTGGGCCGGAACCATCAGCAGCCCCGCCGCGAAGGCGGCGCCCAGCAGGGTCCCGTACGGCAGGACCGGCACGCTCAGCCAGAACACGACCTGCGCCACGACAGTTGCCAGCAGCACCGCACGCAGGCCCCGCCGGTCGATCATGCGGCCGAGCAGTGGCCCGCCGAGCGCCAGTCCGGTGGTCAGCGCCGCCGCGACACCTCCGGCTGCCGCGTAGCTCATGTCCAGACCCAGCACGACGTACATCGTCAGCGCCATCACGTCGGCCGTGATCGCGGCACGCGCGAGCAGTGAGATGCCCAGCAGCGATGCCATCCCCGGCACGGCGAGTATCTGTCGGTATCCGGTCACCCGTGTGACGCTAGATCCTTGCTCGCACCATAGGTAGTGGTTATTTCGCTGCATCAGCCATAATGGATATTTATGGCCAAGGACCTCGAGACCGCGTTGCTGCGGTCATTCGTCACCGTCGTCCGGGCGGGCAGCATCAGCCGCGCCGCGACCACGCTGGGCAAGACCCAGCCCGGGCTCAGCCAGCAGGTCCGCAAGCTCGAGAGCGCCGTCGGCCGCCCGCTGCTCTACCGATCGCCGTCCGGTGTCTCACTGACCCGGGCGGGCGAGGAGCTCCTGCCGTACGCCGAACGCATCCTCTCGCTCAGCGCACAGGCACTCACCGAGACCGGGCGCGCGCTGACCGGCCGCTGCGGCGTCGGGCTCCTCGAAGACCTCGCCGCGGCCCAGCTTCCACAAGCGCTCGCCGACCTCGCCCGACTGCACCCCGGCGCGACGCTGGAGGTGCTGAGTTGTTCCACCGCCGAGATGCGGGAGGCCTACGAAGCGGGCCGCGTGCAACTCGTCCTCGACGAGGTGCCGGTGGTCCCCGCGCCGCCACGCTGGACGGTACGCCGCCCGCTGGTCTGGGCGATCGGCCAAGGCGTGGATGTGGCCGATGATCCGCTGCCCGTGGTGCTGTTCTCGGGCGCCTGCACCTGGCGTACGTCGGTGCTGGAGACCCTGGAACGGGCCGACAGGCGCTGGCGGGTGGCGTTCGAAAGCAACAGCCTGGTCGGTGTACTCGCCGCGGTACGGGCCGGGCTCGGGGTCGCCGCACTCATGCCCACGAACCTCGAACCGGGCATGGTCGGCCACGACACGAGCGCCCTGCCCACTCTGCCGGACGTCGAACTCGGTCTCGCACGACACCCACGGACCGAGGGCGATCCACTGATCGACGCGGTGGAGACGGCATTGCGGCGCACCCTCTGAGGAGCGTTGCGCTCGAAGGGTGGCTCTGTGCCGGGTCGCGCCCGGCGCGGAGCGCGTCCGTCAGTGGACGCGGCGGATACGGATCGGGCCGCGGGCCTTGTCCGGATCGACCGGCCGACCGCCTTGGGTGATCTCCACCTCTCCGGCCGTCACCAGGCGCCGGGCCGCACGGCGGGCCGGTTCCATGAGGGCGCGCCAGCCGTCGTCGTCGCCGTCGTAGACCGCCCGCGCGGCGTCGGACGGGCAGATGGTCGCATCGGCCGCCCGCTTCTCAAGCAACTCCACGATGGCTCGCTCCAAGCGCCGCTCGGTCCGCCGTTCCATGTCGGTCACGGCGCCAGTGTGGCACCGCCGACCACGAAAACCGGGGATCGGCCACGGCCACCGGGACCTGAGCATCAGCAGCAGTGTCAGACCTGTCTGCCACGATCGGCGCATGGGATTCTTCGATGATCTGGTGTTAGCGGAGCAACCGGCCGCAGAACGGACCGCGTTGGTCTGGCTGAGTCCGCCGGGAAGCGACGCTGGGCATTACGCACCGCCCGCCGAGTGGTTTGCACCGGTGCTGCACTCGCAGTTGGCGGTGGTCGGTTCCGGGGCGGACGCCCGGGTGGTGATGACGGGATGGTCCCTGTGGCCGCACGCGGCGACCTTGCATCTGTCGGTCTTCCGCAGGGCGAGATGGTCCACCACCGAGGCAGGCCGGCAGTCCGGGCTCCGGGTCGGCCTGTTGTTCTGTGATGGGCGCCGGGTGACCTCACTGGACGCCAAGGTGCAACGGCCTCTGGAGCAGACACGTCCGGATGGCCGGAGGACCACGGTGATCACGAACCAGGCCGTCGGGCTGATCCCGCTGGACACTGGGCTGCACCAGCCCCGCCGCACCCTCTTCAAGACCGACGTCGACCTGTATCTGCCACACCTTCCCCCGTCCGGCGAGGCGCAGTTGGTCATCGAGTGGCCGGACGAGGGCATCGACGAGACTCGCACCCCGATCGATGCCTCCGCATTGGTCGCCGCGTCGGCCAGGGCGCTCGAGATCTGGCCTGGCCTCGAACCACCGGATCCGGCGAAGCAGCCGGAGTCCTTCGCGGCCTTCGAGGTGAGCGGACCGCCCACCCTCCTGGCTCCGCCGCTGACGGGACGCCAGCGCACGATGTTGCGCCGCCAGGAGGAAGAACAGCTGCGCTACCTGCCGAGGGCCGACTGGGAACGAATGGCTTACCGGGATTGGGGGGACGCGGCGGTGATCCGGGCCCGCCTGCAGGGGGGGCGCACCGCCCAACGCACGCGTCCAAGGTTCGACTCCACTGCACCGGACAGCGGAGCACGAGGCAGCTGACGCGGTCACCGCACTCCTGTCCCATGGCGCGGAAGCCGACGCACACGACGACGAGGAACACACACCTCTGTGGTACGCCGCCTGCACCGTGAACGAGGCCAGTGTCCGTGCGTTGATCGCCGCTGGGGCCGACGTGTGGACCCCGCAGACGGGGCCCTGGTCGCCGGGCCGGCTGCTGCTGACCACATCGCTCGCGCCACTCGTCGCGGAACTGCCCGGGAGAGTGGAGCTGCCCGCCGACGAAGCCGCTGCCTTCCGGGAGGCGGACGCCCTCATCGCGGCCTGCGGCGAGCAAGAACTGTGGACCGAGGGCCTTGGCCTCTGCTTCGTGCGGGGACTGAGTGAGGAAGAACTGATCCGCCGCCTCGGCGCCGACCCCACGCGATGCCCGACGGCAGGCCTTGAGTACGGCCCCTTCGACCTGGCGGACCATGAAGCGACCCTCCGCCATGTGGGCGTGACGAGCGTGGCCGGCGCACCGGGCGGCTGCGTGATCACTCAAGAGGGGTACATGCCGAGCGACGACACCCTTCTGCGGGCGATATCCGCGGGCACCGACGCGTACGGCATCTACTTCAACCCCAAGGGCGGCACCTTCGGGACCTTGGCCCGGAACGGCGAGGTCGCAGCGCACGAGGAGATCGGCCTGCCGCCGGACGCGTCGGATCCATCCGCCTACTGGCACTTCCGCTTCTGGCAGCGACAGCACACCTTCCCCCACTACGCCAACACCCTCGCCTACGCCGCCGCGGCAGCCGGTCTGCGCATCAGCAACGCCCAGAAGGCGGTGGACCGTCGCTCGCCGCGCCGCTGGGTGGAGTTGCCTCCACGGCTTCGCCACTGAGAGAGGGGCCGAGCCACGCCCGGAGGGACCGCACGGGGAGAACGTTTTCGCAGCACGCTGGTCGCATCGACTCCTCAGGCACACACCTTCGCCACCAGAGCCGCCAGCGCCTCCCCCAGCGGCAGTTCGATGCGCTGGGTCGCCCAGCGGTCGCCTCGGGTCGGGCCCTGGTTGACGATCAGGACCGGTGTGCCTGACTCGGCCGCCTGGCGCACGAAACGCAGGCCGGACATGACGGTGAGGGAGGAACCGAGCACGAGCAGGACGGCGGCCTCATCCACCAGGCGGCGACAGGCCGCGACCCGCTCCGGGGGGACGTTCTCACCGAAGAAGACGACGTCCGGCTTCAGCACCCCGTCGCCGCAGGCCGCACACGGCACCACCCGGAATTCACGTACCGCCTCATCCGGCAGTTCCACGTCGCCGTCCGGGTTGACCCGCGCGGCACGATAGCGCTCGGCGGCGGCCTCGAACCCGGGATTGGCCTCCCTCAGCCGACGGTCGAGCTCCGCTCTGGTACTGCCTCGCCCGCAGGTCAGGCAGACCACCCGGCTCAGGCTCCCGTGGAGCTCGATGACGTTCCGGGCCCCGGCCGACTGCTGCAGCCCGTCGACGTTCTGTGTGATCACGCCGGTGACGAAGCCCGCCTCGGCCAGCGCCGTCACCGCCCGATGGCCGGCGTTGGGGCGGGCCCGCGTCATCGCCCGCCACCCCAGCTGACTGCGCGCCCAGTACCGCCGGCGAGCCTGCTCGGCACCGATGAACTCCTGATACGTCATGGGCGTGTGCCGACGCAGGGAACCGTTCTCGCCGCGGTAGTCCGGGATGCCCGACTCCGTGGACAACCCCGCGCCGCTCAGCACCACGACCTTGCCCGCGCGCACCGCCTCGACGACAGCGGTGAGGTCGCGCGAGGCCGGGAGCAGACCGCCGGTGGGCTCCCAGGTCAACGTCGGTCGCATCCGCATGCCTGCCAGCTTACGTTCTGACGCGTGAACGCCGCCTCACACCGGGGCCGGCAGGTCCATCAGCGCGAGTTTGGCCGGGTCGGTCACTGCCGTCATCTCGGTGATCCGGCCGTCGACGACGGTGAACGCGAGAACCGACAGCGGGGTGCCGTCCTCGTGCCAGGAAAGGACGCCGGGCATTCCGTTGACGATCGCCGCGTGCCCCGCTGTAGCTGCGCCTGCGGCCAGCTTCGCGCCCGCGGCGACCTTGGAGGCGCCGAGGACGACGGCCACGCCGTCGGGGGTGCCGACGGTCAGTCGCACGTCGGGGTCGAGCAGTCGCAGCAGGTCCTCGAACTCACCGAGCCGAGCCGCTGCCAAGAACGCCCGGACCACCTCCCGTTGTCCCGGCCCGACGCCGGTCGGCCGCTCGGTCGACTGCACCTTCTTGCGGGCGCGGCTGGCGAGCATCTTGGTGGCATCGGTCGACTTGCCGAGGATCTGGCCGATCTCGTCGAAGGGCACCGCGAACAGGTCGTGCAGTACGAAAGCCAGCCGTTCGTTCGGCCGGAGCGATTCCAGTACGACGAGGAGCGCGAGGCCGACCGAGTCCGCCAGCATCGCGTCCTCCTCGGGAACCACACCGTCGTCGAGCGTCACCACCAGTTCGGGCAGCTGGTCGCCGAAGGGCGCCTCGGGACGGGACCGGCGCGATCGCAGGACGTCCAGGCTGATCCGGCCGACTACCGTCGTCAGCCAGCCGGCGAGGTTGTCGATGGCCGCCGCATCCTGGCGGGAGAGCCGCAGCCATGCCTCCTGGACGGCGTCCTCGGCGTCGGCGTGCGATCCGAGCATGCGGTAGGCGACCGCGCGAAGCCGGTCACGCTGGGATTCGAACGCCGCGGCCACAGGGCCCGTCAGGTCTGCCGCTTCCCTCGGGTCCGTCGGGCTGGTGTCGCGCATGTCGTTACCTTTCTCGAAGCTGCTCCGTCGTGGGTGATGACGGGCCCGAACGGGCGTAGGTAACCGATGAAGGAGCAGACCGATGGAAGCACGTTTGAAGAGCACGGTCAGTCCTGACCTGATCACCGCGATCCAGCACCTCCACAAGGTGATTGCCGCCGGCGGCGTCGACCAGCACCTGCTGACGCTGGTCCACCTGCGCGCCAGCCAGATCAACGGCTGCGCGCCGTGCGTCTTCGCCGGCGTCACGGGGGCGAAGAAGGCCGGCGAGACGGAGGAGCGGCTGCACCACGTGGTCGCGTGGCGCGAGACCCCCTTCTACACCGATCAGGAGCGTGCGGCGCTCGAACTGACCGAGGCCGCCACCCGCATCCAGGACGGCGCACCGGGAGTTTCCGACGAGATCTGGAACGCCGCCGCCGAGCACTTCAGCCAGGAGCAACTGGGCGCGATCACCATGGAGATCGCGCTGACCAATTTCTTCAACCGCATCAACCGCACGACCCGGGAACAGGCCGGCAAGACCTGGTGACCCGCGCGGGGTGTCGTCGCCCGGCACCGCCCGTCGGCGGGCGCCGGGTACGGCTCAGGGTGGAGCGGCTGCTAGAAAAAGCGTCATGACCTACCGTTTCGTCGCGCGTGAAGCCGGCGCAGAGACAGACCCTGACGGCTACTTCATCGAGGCCGGCATCTCGGACCGCAACGGCTTCATCATGCTGTTCCAGTGCGGCGGCGAGGAGCCTGACGAGCAGGATCTGTCGCTGGGGATGGACACGCACTGTCTGGTCACTGCGAACCAAGGCACCGCATACGGATGTGTGCGGGCGGTTGAGCTGACCAACGAGGTTTTTCGGGTGTCCCTGGACCCGGACTCCTTGCCGGCGTTGGGGCTGAGTGACTGCGAGATCGAAGCAGCCATCGAGGCCCCTGCCGAAGACATGGCACAGTTCCGCGAGGTCCTCATGAAGGTGCTCGCCTACGGCCGCGTGGACGCTCGCCCGCTGCGGGTCGCGGTCTGATGGAGACTGCTTCCCTGCCCGTCCCTGCGGTTCACCTCTCCAGTACGTCCACTTGTGGGAGGGAGCGGTGCCGGTGGTGCGCCTCTGCGATGGCCCTCAGCGCGGGGCGGTCCAGCGCGCGATAGGCGAGTACGAGCAGTTCGTGCGCGAGGGCCTCGTGGCCCGGGTCACCCGCCGACGCCCAGTGCAGGTCGCGGCCCAGGAGCAGCGCCTCCGTGGGATCGCCCTGCGCGCAGCGGCGGCGGGCGTCCTCCACGGTCGCCCGCAAGGCGGCGGCATCGTCGAACAGGTCGTACATGTAGGTCGCGAACTTGTACTCGTCGGCGCCGCGGTGCCCGGGGCGGTCCAGGGTGGAGGCCCCTGAAGCGAGCCCGCCCGCACCGTCCAGTGTGGTGATGCGGTCCGGGTCCACGGGCCCGGCCGCCCTGTCGTATTTCGAGGAGTAGGAGAGTCCCACTTCGGGCCGGTCCCCGGTCTCCACTGCGGTCAGCGCATCGCGCAGCAAGGCCAGTTGCTCGCGTCGCACGGGCGCCTCTTCGTCCCGTATGTCGTCCTCAATGTCACGCCAGACACGTTCGAGGAGAGCGCGTACCGCCTCCAGCGGCGTGCTCGCGGTGGTGTCGATCTCGCCGCCGTCGTTGTTGTAGTAGGACGCGACCCCGCTGCAGGTACGGCCGTCGTCGAACCACAGGCCGTAATGCAGACCATCCGTGCCGCCGTGCATGAAGGTCAGGAACTCGGGCGGGTCCCGGTAGTAACGGCCGTGCACGCGTACGTCGATGTCCTTGACGGGCATCCGGTCAGGGTCGTCGAACAGATCCATGATCCCGGCCGGGCTGACCCCCATCTCCGCCAGCGCGCGCCCTTCGATCGGGCCGAGTGTCCCGAGGAACGACCAGAAGCGGAAGATCGACTCAGGCAGTTCGAGCCCCCAGTCCCCCAGGACGCGCGCCTCGATGGCGGCTCGTGCTGCCGGGTTCTGCGAGTTGCCGCTCATCGGAAGGTCCCCCAAGTTGTGGTACATGTAAGCCGATCGCCGACTGCTTCGAACCACGGCCTACTGGTCGCGCTCGGGCCTGACAGGACTCTAACCTTGACCCCAGACCGCGTCCTCCTGCGCCTGCACCCAGCCGAGCTGGGCCTGGCTGAGCGGAGGATCAAAGCCTGCCGGGAACATCAGCATCCGCGGCTGTGGCCACAAGTTCTCGGCTCCGTGTCGTTCACAGCGCAAAACCAGCAGGTGCGGACCTTCCCCACACGCCTCATGCCGATAGGCACGATCATGCGGCAAGCAGAAGTACCAGAACGTCGTGCAGTCGTCGTCATCAGTGGGCTCATGGAAACCGGGGTCGCGCACGACCAGCGTCACCCGTTCCTGCCGGTTGAACGGAGGGATGGGTCGCGGGTCGCACCACAGCAGTCGAGGGGGAAGCACGCGCTCATCCTGCGCCGACTGCGTCTCGCCCGGGGGAGGTCGCGCCAGGCATTCCCAGGGCGGCCAAGAGGGCTGCGGAAAGTTCTTCCGCGAAGAGAGCCGACCCGGCGAGTGTCTGTCGAATCGCCTTCTCGTCGGGGGTCAGTCCGGCATCCATGGACCAGGCAAGTGCGCCGGCAACGGCGGGTTCCATGGGGAATTCCTCGAGAGGTATCTCGTAGCTCTCCGCCAGCTCGCGGTTGAGCAAGCCCTCCCAGCTGCCGCCTCCCGGCGTCCGGGCTTCGACGAACCCCAGATCGCTGTCCATGAAGGACACCATGACCGCCGGCGTCCCCGTCCTCTGCACGAGGGCCGCCAGGCTGCGCTGCCCCGCGTCGGCGAAGTCCGTCACGCCCCAGCCCTCCGCCAGCGTCTCCGTTTCTTCGATACCGGTGAAACCAGCCGCCTGCATGAGCTGGTGCAGTTCGCCCGTGGACCACCGGGTCGCCAAAGATCCGCCTGAATTTCCCATGGCCCGCAAGGTAGCGGACGCCTCTGACAAACAGGGGCCGGGAACAGCCCGCCATCGATCACGGCTCGCATGGATCCATACGCGCGTAGACCCGATGCGCATGGTTCCGGCGCGAATGGGCACACGGCGAAGGCTGGAAGGGGAGGGCTGTACGCCTGGGGAGGTCGAAGGGCCTCCCCTTCCACCACAAGCGAGCAATGGCACTCGCGTCAGTACGCCGGTCACCAGCTGATTCCTGCCGCCACCGGCAGGTGATCGCTGCCCGTTTCCGGCAGCACCCACGCACGCGCCGGCTCCACGCCCCTGACCAGGATCTGGTCGATCCGTGCCACCGGGAACGACGCCGGCCAGCTGAAGCCGAGGCCGTCACCGGCCTCGTCCTGCGCCGAGCGCAGCTGCGAGGTGAGACCGGCCAGCGCGCGGTCGTCGGTGGTGCCGTTCAGGTCGCCGAGCAACACCACCCGCTCGTTCCGCTCGGCGGCGACGGCCTTGGCGAGCGCTTTCGCGCCGCGGTCCCGGTCGCCCGTCGTGAAGCCGGCCCTGGGGACCACGCGTACGGAACCCAGGTGGGCCACATACACCGCCAGCGGACCCCGGTCCGTGGCCACCGTCGTGCGCAGCGCCCGGTTGTAGGTCATCTTGACGTCGGTCGGCTTGGTGTCCGCCAGCGGTCCGTAGTCCATCTCCGTGTCGACGGGTTGGGTGTCGGACAGCGGCAGCTTGCTCCACAGCCCAACTGTCCCCTTCATCACGTGGTACGGATACGTCTGGGCCAGCGCCTTCTCGTACAGCGGCTTGGCCTGGGCACTGATCTCCTCCAGGGCCAGTACGTCCGTCTCGGAGTCGGCCAGGGCGCGGGCGGTGCCGGACGGGTCGGAGTTGCCGGCGCCGACGTTGTGGCTGGCCACGGTGAGGTCGCTGCCGGGGTGGGACTTGTCGGTGAGCAGCCCGCCGAAGAGGTGCAGCCACACCGTGACCGGTACCAGCAGCGCGACCACCGCGGAGGCGGAGCGACGCCACAGCGCCCCGGCCAGCAGCACCGGGACAAGCAGGCCGAACCATGGCAGGAAGGTCTCCACCAGGCTGCCGAGGCCCCCGTGGTCCGTGATCTGTGCGTGGAGGAGCATGAACAGTCCCAGCAGCAGGGCCAGGGCAGTGAGCACCGGGCCGCGCTTCCAGGGTCCCGGCCCGCCCACTCCGTCCTGCTCGCCTCGATCGACGTGGTCGCCCTGACCGCTCCCCTCCGCCGTGTCGACCCACGCCATGGTCTGTCCTCGCTCGCTCACGCTCACTGCTGCATCCTCGGGTCCTTGGTGGGGTCGGCATACGTACGCGGGCAGCCCTGATCGACCGCTTCGGGGCGTAGTTCGTAGTGCCACGGTTCGTTCTCGTAGATCTGACACAGCCCGTACTCGGCGCCACGCTCGGCAAGCCACTGCGTGGCGTCGGAGTGGCCGAGGTCGGCCGCATCCCCTGACACGTGGGGAGACGTCGCCGCGGTGGCCACCCATCGGGCAGCCTCGTCTTGGGACCCGTACTCGGCGACCGCCTCGCGAAGCAGCTGGTTCTGGTAGTCCGCGGAACGCCAGCCGCTGTTGACGTAGATCTTGACCCCGTCGTCCGCCGCGTCCGCAGCGGCCTGGCGCAGATTCTTGAGCAGCTCCGGATCGAGGCGGGCCACGGCCGGAGTCGCGTCATCGAAGACCGTCACTCCGTCGGGAACCACGCCGTCATCCTCGCCGAGCGCATCCTCGCGATCGCCGCCGAGTGAACTCAGCGGTGATGCTGCGGCCGAGGAGGACGAGGGCTCGAGTAATCGCCCGCCGAGGGCTGCGGTGAGCCCCGCCATGACGACTGTCAGGCCGAGCAGGCAGATCAGACCGACGGCAAGGCGCCGACGCATCCGACGGGGCATCGTCCGTGCTGATGGTGGGATTCGAGTCATGCCGCCAGTCAAGGCAGCAGGGTGTTGCCGGCACGTATGCGGTTTTGGATACGCCGACGATATGCATCCGCTCGTAGCGTCGAGAGCATGCGCATGTTGGCTGTCGAGACGGCCATTACGTCGCGCTGGCCAGGAAGCAGTTCGCCCTGCTCGAAGTACTCGTGGCGGCCGAGGCTGTGGTGCTCACCGGCGAAAACACCGGTGAGCACCTCACCCCGCACATGGTCGCGACACTCACCGACCGGACACGGCCGGCTGGCAGACCGCCGTGCCAGGCGTCTCGTGCACGGCGAGTCCAGTCACCGGGTGGTTCAGTCAGCGGGAGGTGCAGGGCTCGCACAGGAGGCCCTGGGCGAAGCGCTCGAAGGCGGCCTTGGTTCCGGCTCCAGGAATCCCGTCGATCGCGCCGTTGTAGTTCCAGCTGTCATTGCTGAGCTTGCGCTGCAACGCCTTGACCGTGCCGCTTCCGACGACTCCGTCGATCGCTCCGTTGTAGCCGTGCGCCCTGAGGTGGCGCTGGAACGCCTTCCAGCTTCCGGCGCCCAGGTAGCCGTCGATGGAGCCCTTGTAGCCATGGTGCGCAGCCAGCCACTCCTGGACGGCCCTGGCCTGCCTGCGGTCCAGGCCGAGGTTGACCACTGCCTGCGCGGTGACGCCAGGGGTGGTCACCGTTGCTGCCCCCGGCGTTGCCGCCGACGCCGCGGCGGACCCGGCTCCCGTCACCGTGAGGCCGGCGCCCACCACGGCGGCGGCGAGAGCGAGCCGGACGAGCGATCTGGTCGGCAGTTTCGTGTGCATGTGCAGCTCCCCGTTGACGAATCCCATGCGGCCCGGGCAAGGCGTGCAAGTCCTGTTCGGAGCCGCTCTCTTCAGGGACCGACGATAGGAACGAGGTGGTGCCCCGCGCATGAGTATCGGTACTCAATGGTCAACGCCGGACCGCGAGCAGCTGGGGCTCGGGGTCCGGCGCCGACGGCCGTCCCGTGTGGTTGACGGCACTACCGTCCGGGTCTCGGCGCGACAGGGAGAGGCCGGACGGGTCCTGCGGGGCCCGCCGGTCGGGCGGGCGAGGGGGTCAGGCGCTGAGTGCGTCGATCAGGGCCTTGGTGACCTCTTCCGTGGTCGCGGTGCCGCCGACGTCGCGGGTGAGGATGCCCGCGCCGGTCACCGTCTCGATCGCCTTCTGCAGGCGGGCCGCCTGATCGGGGAGCCCGAAGTGCTCCAGCATCAGGGCGGCGCTGCCCACGGCGCCGATGGGGTTGGCGAGGCCCTGGCCCGCGATGTCCGGGGCGGAGCCGTGTACGGGTTCGAACATGCTGGGGAAGCGGCGTTCGGGGTTCAGGTTGGCGCTCGCGGCGAGGCCGAGGCTGCCGGCCAGGGCGCTGCCGAGGTCGGAGAGGATGTCGGCGTTGAGGTTGGAGGCGACCACGACCGAAAGGTCCTCGGGGCGCAGGACGAACTTGGCCGACATGGCGTCGACGAGGACGCTCTCGGTCTCGACGTCGGGGTAGTCGGCGGCGACCCGCTTGAAGACGTCGTCCCACAGCACCATGCCGTACTGCTGGGCGTTGCTCTTGGTGACGGAGGAGACCTTCCGGCGTGTGCGTGTGCGCGCCAGGTCGAAGGCGAAACGCATGATCCGCTCGCAGCCCACCTCGGTGAACAGGGCGGACTGGACGGCGACTTCACCGCCGGGGCCGCGCCCGGCGAGGTTGCGTCCGCCCAGACCGGCGTACTCCCCCTCGCTGTTCTCGCGTACGACGACCCAGTCGAGTTCGGTGTCGTCGGCCTTGCGCAGCGGGCTGGTGATGCCGGGCAGGAAGTGCACGGGACGGACGTTGGCCCACTGGTCGAAGCTCTGGCAGATCTTCAGACGCAGGCCCCACAGGCTGATGTGGTCGGGGACGGTGGGCCAGCCGACGGCGCCGAAGTAGATGGCGTCGAAGTCCTTGAGCTGGTCGAGGCCGTCGTCGCCGATCATCTTGCCGGTGCGCCCGTAGTACTCGCAGCCCCAGGGGAATTCCTGCCAGTCGAAGGCAAAGGATCCGTGCGAGTCGGCGGCCAGTGCGTCGAGCACCGCTCGGCCTGCGGCGACGACCTCGGTGCCGACGCCGTCGGCGGGGATTGCGGCGATCCGGAAGGTATGGGTTGCGGTCACAAGGAGCCTCCGAGTACGAGGGATCACCTGCTCGGCGAGGAGCAGGGGAACCGGAGATGCGGTGCCTTTGAGTCAACCCAGTGGGCGCGGCCACGTCCAAGACACGCTGTCGATACGGCCCATAGGCTGAGCCGATCGGTGCGCCGACACCTGTGAGGTCACTCGGCGGAGGCCGTCCTGTGACGGGCGTACGAGCGGGTGAGCTCCAGGAACGCGCGGGCGCCGGGGGTGAGATGGGCGGGCAGGCTCACCATGGCGACGTGCAGATGCGCGGTCGGCTCGATGAATGCCACGGCCGCGCCGGAGCGCCGGGCGAGCCGGGTCCAGGCGGCGGGCAGGACCGCGATTCCGACTCCGGACAGGACGAGGGGGAGGATCGACGTGCGGTGGTCGACCACCGTGACGATGTCGGTGCCTGAGGTCCGGGCGGTGATGTCGTCGACGATGGTGCGCATCAGGCTGCCGCTGCGCGAGGCGATCAGCTTGTGGCCGCCGAGGTCCTGCGGACGCAGTTGCGCCCCGTCCTCGATGGGGCCGCCCGGTCCGGCCACCACGATGAACGGCTGTTCCTCCACGGGCAGTACGTCGAGTCCGGACAGGGCGACGGGCTTGGCCGCCCCGAGCAGACCCAGCTCGCAGGCACCGCTGCGGACGAGGTCGACGACTTCGTCCGGGGTGAAGGCTGCCCGGCTGCTGACGGTGACGGACGGGTGCAGCCCGGCGAAACGGTGGATCAGGCCGGTGAGCGGCTCGATGCCCGGCGAAGGCATGACGGCCACCTCGACGGTGCC
Organism: Streptomyces sp. NPDC002853; assembly: GCF_053591915.1. Classification (NCBI taxonomy): domain Bacteria; kingdom Bacillati; phylum Actinomycetota; class Actinomycetes; order Kitasatosporales; family Streptomycetaceae; genus Streptomyces; species Streptomyces sp. NPDC002853. The sequence continues at coordinate 290,928 of NZ_JBSFUS010000014.1, forward strand.
GCCGTGCAGGCCGGACAGGGCGGTCGCGGTGTCCCGTACCGCGTCCAGGTCACGCAGCACGCGGCGGCTCGGCTCGAGGAGTTCCGCTCCCGCCTCACTGAGCACCACCCCGCGGCCCGTGCGGTGAAAGAGGGCGATTCCCAGGTCGGCCTCGAGATTGGCCATCGCCTGCGAGAGCGAGGGCTGCGCCACGTGGAGTGCGGCGGCGGCCTTGCTGAATCCGCCGTGCTCCACGATGGCGAGAAAATACTCGAGCTGCCGGGCGTCCATGTCGTCTCCCACCACCACGAGCTGCAGGTTGGGGCCGATCCTAGCGGCCGGTGATCAAGCCCTGGGTTGCGTGGTGGCGGGGGCGGTGGCCTTGATGTCGTCATCGTGTGCGTCGACATCGTGTGCGTCGTCGTCCACGCATGAGGACTCCCCCGGCCTCTGCGGCGGCAGGGCCGTCTCCTCCCGGATCTTGCCGGACAGGACCAGGCGCGCCCGCTGCAGGTCGAGGCCGTTCTCCCAGCGGGCGATGAAGAGCGTGGCGACCGCGTTGCCGTAGAAGTTGACCAGGGCCCGGCACTCGGACATGAACTTGTCGATGCCGAAGATCAGCATGATCCCGGCGGCGGGGACATGGCCGACGGTCGACAGCGTCGCGGTGAGCGCGATGAAACCGCCACCGGCGACTCCGGCCGCGCCCTTGGACGTCAGCAGCATGACCGCGAGCAGACCGAGCTGCTGACCGGCCGACAGGGAGGTGTCGGTCGCCTGCGCGATGTAGAGCGTGCCCAGGGAGAGGTAGATGGCGGCCCCGTCGAGGTTGAAGCTGTAGCCCGTCGGCACGACCAGGCCGACGGTGGAACGCTCCGCCCCCATGAACTGCAGCTTGCGCATCAGTCCCGGCAGGGCGGGTTCGGCGGTGGAGGTGCCGAGGACCAGGAAGAACTCCTCCTTGAAGTAACGGATGAGCTGGAAGATGTTCAGCCGGACATAGAGGGCCAGGGCGGAACCGAGCACGACCACGACGAACAGGGCGGAGGTGACGTAGAAGAGCAGGATCAGCGAGCCGAGGCTGGTCAGCGTGGACAGGCCGAACTTGCCGATCGCGTACGCCATCGCTCCGAAGGCGCCCAGCGGAGCCGCCTTCATCACGAACGCCAGCACCTTGAACACCACGGTCGTGAGCCGGTTGACGCCGGCGATGATCGGCTCCCCGGTCTTGCCGACCGCCTTGAGCGCTATCCCGAAGATCACCGCGAGGAAGATGACCTGGAGGATGTCTCCTTCGACGAACGCCCCGAAGAAACTGTCCGGCACGATGTGCGTGAGGAACTCCCACCAGTGCTGGTGTTCGCCCTTCTCGATGTACTGGCCCGCGTCCCCCGAGACTTCGAGTTGGGACGGGTCGGCGTGCACACCTTCCCCGAGCCGGAAGATGTTGATGGCGACGAGCCCCGTGGCCATGGCGATGATGGTGCCCACCTGGAAGTAGGTGAGGGCCTTGATACCGGTGCGGCCCACCTTCTTCAGGTCCGCCACACCGGCGATGCCGCCGATGATGGTCAGGAACACGATCGGCCCGATCAGCATCTTCATGGCCGTGATGAACGTCGTGCCGATCGGTTCCATCGACGTGGCCAGGTCCGGCCACTGCCAACCGAGCACGATCCCGACGACGATCGCCACCAGCACCTGTGCGTACAACTGCCGGTACCAGGGCGTCTTCCTCGCCACCACATCACCTGCGGCTTCGCTCGGGGCATGCGTCATTGCAACCTCCATCCGGGGCATGGGCAAGGACCCGGCAGCACCAGGAGGTGCACGTCCCCGCGGGGGAAACCCGGGGAAGATCCATACGTTCGGTGCCGGCGTCAAAGGCTCACGACCCCCGGGTCCCGACCGGGAGCCGCCGCCTGTCGGCACAGTGAAGCGGCTCTCGGACAACGAGGTCCACGACCAAAAATCGATGCCCCCTATAGGCAGTGCCTATAGGGAGCGGATGAGGGTGCGGCAACCGGTCGTCAGGTCTGCTGATGCGTCGCCGCCCGCCGGTCCAGCGTGGCAAGGGCGGCGTTGACGGCGACCACGACGGCGAAGGCGGTGGCCCAGCCGCGCCGGCCCATGGCGTACCAAGCGACGGCAGCGGCTCCGAACACCAGCACCTTCACCGCCAGAACGCCCGCCAACGGCACTGATATCCGGGCCTTCGGCGCGGCGAACAGGCCCCACAGGGTGGCGGCCGCCGCAGGCACGGCGACCGCGAGGAGGATCTGCAGAGGCAGTGCTTTCACGCTCTGCCATCCCCACCAGGCCAGGACGACCAGGGCCACGACTTCCAGGACGAAGGCCAGCCCTTCGTTGCACACGTGCAGTGGCGCAGGAAGCTTCATCGTGGGTCATCCTTCGTCACGGGCACGGTCCCGCCAGGCGAGCAGGTCCACCACAAAGCCGCATTGAAGCACGCCTGACCGAGGACCGGGGCCTGATCACGCTGCGGCGTACGGGACCCGAGTGCCGCGCGGTGTTCGGGGGTAGAGCGCGATAGATCGGCGAAACGACGCGCGAATCGCCGGTCGCCTTGGCGGCGCCGGCGGCCCAACCGACAGCATCGCCATGTCATGTACTGGACAGCCGCACACCCTCGTGGTGTGCCAGGAGAAGGGCGACGACGACACCATGAACAGATCGGCCTTACAGGTCTTCAGCCGGGCGAGCCTCGCGCTCTGCACGGCACTGACGTCGACCGTGCTGTGCGCGACGGCGAGCGCGGCGGTGCACGGGGACGCGAGCGGCGGTGCAACGACGGCCTCCGCCGCCCGCGTGGGAGCACAACGCGCCTGTCCGGTCGTGTACTTCGACCTGGGCGAGACCCTCGTGCACACCGCCGACGACGGCAGCACCAGCTACCGGTCCGGGGCGGCCTCCTATCTGCGCGCGTTGCGCGAACGCCACATCAGGATCGGTCTGATCACCAACGTTCCGCCCTCCTGGGGCACGACCGACGCCGAGCGCGCCGCCAGGCTGAAGAAGGAGGTCGACGCCACCTGGCGGGGCTCCGCGCCCTTCGCCTGGGAGGACTTCGGCGACCGCGTCCTGACTCCCCGCACCGAGGCGGAACGCAAACCGGCTCCGGCGCTCTGGCAGCGCGCGAAAACCTCCTCGGGCCACTGTCGGCTCGTCTATCAGGCCGAGACGGCCGAGGAGGTCGATGTCGCCGCCTCGCTCGGCTACGTGCCGTACCAGATCGGCCGGCCTCACCGGCCCGCGTACCTCCCTGTCGGGCTGATCGAACTCCTCGGCCACCGGTCCCGCTGATCCCACGCAGGCCGGTGCTACTCCTCGGCCCGCCGCCCGCCGCGCCCGCCTCCGGATGCGCCGGGAACAGTGCGGGCCGATGGGTCGCCCCTGTTCACGTTCAGCGTGTCCGGGGGCCCTGCCCGCTGCACCACCCCGCTGCGTACCAGCAGTTGGAAGGCTCCGAGCAACACCGCCGTCACCAGCGCGCTGTGCCACAGCAGGGCGTCCAGGTTCCCGGCCGAGAGATAGGCACCCGCGGCGACCGCGGCCAGCGCGCACACCGCGCGGTCCACGATGCTCTCGACCGACAGCAGCGTGGCGCGCGGGGCGTGCGCGGGCACCGCGTCGTTCACCAGCTTGCGCTGCACCGGGTAGGCGAAGCCGGTCGCGGCGGCGAACAGGCAGAGCAGTCCGACCACCGCCCACGGTCCGCCCAGCGTCATGGCCGCCAGGGTGCCCGCGAGCACGAGGCTGAGGATCGAGACCCAGGCGACCGGTGTGAGACGCCGGCTCAGCCACTGCGGGCGGGCCGAGGCCACCGCCTCGGCCACCGTCATCGCGGCCAGCACTCCCCCGTGCGAGGCCTCCGCTATGCCGTGGTCGAGCAGGATCGGCTGGAAGAGATTGACCTGGCAGATCCGGGACAGCGTGAACACCGCCACGCCCTGCACCATGACCAGGGCCAGCCACCGCGAGGAGGCGACGCAGCGCAGCGCGGAGCCCGCGTCCCGCAGGAACGCCCCTCCCCTGCGTCCTCCGCGAGATCGGTCGGCCGGCTTCTGCTTGTCCTCCCCCGCTCCGGCGAGCCGGGGCAGCGCGATCGCACAGGCGAGGGAGCCCGCCGCGCTGACGGCACTGAGCACGTACGGAGCCGCGTGGGCGACGGACATCAAGGGTCCGACCAGCGGCCAGCACCCGACCTTGGCCGCGAGTCCCAGGGCCCTGGCGGTGCCCTCCGCCTTCAGGTAGTGCTCGTCGCAGCCCTCCGCGCGCAGCCCGTCGTACAGATAGGCGCTTGCCGCACCCGAGGTGAGCGAGCGGCCCGCGGCGATGGCGAGGAAGTGGACGAGGAAGCCGGTGTACGAGGCGCTGAAGACCGGAGCCAGGTTGGCCGCCGTCATGACCACGGCTCCGGCCCGCAGGCAGTTGCGGGTGCCGATCCGGTCGGCGATCAGGCCGGTCGGGATCTCGAAGAGGCAGAAGGCCACGTAGTAGATGCTCTGGATGCCGAAGATCTCCGCGTCCGTCAGCCCGGCGGCCTTCTGGTAGGCGTAGAAGACGGGCATCCACCACAGCAGGTTGAACAGCAGTTGGAAGCCGTAGTTGAGCCGGATGATGCGGCGGGCGGTGTCCGTCAGACCGGTGGCTCCCGCCCTGGGAAAGGGCGCCTTCACAGCGCGTACGGGCGGATCTGGACCAGCCGGAAATCGCCCCGTTCGGTCATCAGCCACTCGATGTCCAGCGGCTTGTCCACGTCGGAGCCGCCGAAGTGCGAGCCGCTGAAGTGGGACTGCAGGAGCCGTCCGGTCAGCGACAGGTCGGCGAGCCGGGCGCGGGTGGCCGCGGGCAGGGGCTCGCCCCAGGAGCCCAGGGCGACGGTGCGGCCGCCGCCCTCCACCGTGTTGTAGAGGTACTGCTGCGGCAGGACCGAGCCGTCGACCACCTGCTCCGGGGAGCCGGGCGAGCAGTTGAGGTAGACGTTGCGGAAGTCCGCACGGCGGGTCGGGTCGCAGGTCACCAGGACGCCGCCGAGGGAGGCGCTCTCGTACTCCTGGATGATCACGCCCATGTAGGTGTCGTCCAGGGAGATGCCGACCTGGTGGCGCAGGCGCACGCTGCGGGGCGACACGAGCGAGGCCCACACCTGGCGTACGGCGTCCAGGAGTTCGCCGGTGGAGTGGACGGTGGTGACCGAGTCGTAGACGCCTGCCGCGGAGAAGCCCGGCAGGTCCTCGGCGTTGGACGAGGAGCGCACCACCAGGCGTCGGCGCGTCGCCGCGGTGGCGGGGAAGGCCTGGTCGATCTGCCGGGTGACCGTCTCGGGGACGGGCGTGTTGCGGATCAGGTGCTGCAGTTGCAGGCAGAGCGAGTCCAGGACGTCGGTGGCGTCGAGTTCGAGTGCCATCTTGAGCTTGCCGATGCCCTGTTGGAGGGCGGGCGAGGAGGCCAGGAAACGCTGCTGGAGCGCGAAGGGGAGCGCGACTCCCTCCGGGGCGTCGACCGTGGCGGCCACGAAGTCGGCCGCCGCGGAGCGCAGTTCGGCCGTGGAGGGCGTGGTGAGGCCGAGCCGCGCCCCGAGGTGCGTGTAGAGGCTCTCGCGTGGCGGGCGGGGCCGGCCGTAGAAGGCGATCAGGTCGGCCGTACGGCTGTCGAGTACGTGGTGCAGTTCTCCGAGGTTGGCCGCCTTGGTGCCGTAGCGGTCGCGGTCCGCGCTGCGGAGCCGGTGCAGGGCCAGCACGGGGGCGTCTTCGAGCAGGGGCGGCTGGAGGCGTATGCGCTGCTGGTGCCAGGCCGGGGCCCGCAGGGCCGGCTCGTGATCCAGCCGCTCCAGGAGGATCTCGTCCTCGCGCACGCGGTAGCGGATCCACGCGCCGTCCAGTTGGTCCCTGTCGACGATCTTGTGCAGGTCGCGCACGATCGCGTTGGGTATGCCCCAGCCGGAGGCGAGGACGTTGGTGTGCGAAAGCGGCGTGATCGGCGCAGTGTTGAGGAATCCCGCCACTCGGGGCACGTCGTCCGGCAGGCACGGCATGGCCACGATGTCCGCCCAGCCGAGACCCGCCTCGGCCGCCGCGTACTCCTCGTGCGTGCGGAAGTACCGCAGTCGCCCGGTGGCCTCGCCGGGGTTCAGCGGGGTGCGGGTGCGGGAGCCGAAGAGCTCGTGGCTCAGGATACGAGGGACGCGCAGTTCACTGATGGCCGCCAGGGCCTCCTCCTGCCCGTGGTTGGCGGGCTTGAGGAGCACCGGCAGCCGGCCGTCGACGCGTTCGCGCACGAACTCGTAGAAGTGGGCGAGGAGTTCGCCGTGCATGGTGTCGGCCTCGGTCGTCTCCAGGACGAGGAAGGTGCGTTCGCGGCCTTCCGTTTCCTGCTCGGTGTGCAGGGACAGCACTCCGAGCAGGAAGCGGCGCTCGGGGTCCATGTAGACGGAGGCGTTGAACGTGTCCAACTCGGCGTCCAGCGCTTGGAGTTCCATGCCCAGGACGCGGGTGGCGATGTAGTTGACGTGGAAGGGGTGGGCGGCCGTGTCGAGCAGGTGCCAGGTGTTCTCGGCGCGGTCGACGACGACCTTGAGGTACGGGTGCCCGGCCAGGACGCCCGAGAGCGTGCGGAAGAGGGGCAGGGAGAGGTTCTCGCCGATGACGGTGCGGTCCGTGGCCGGTTCGGCGGGGCCGGTGAACAGCTGGGCGGTCATCGGGAGATCTCCTCGGGCTGCGCGGCGGGCAGGACCCGGGGCAGGGCGTCCACCAGGGTCTCGAAGTCACGCAGGACGATGCGCGGGTCGGTGGCGGACAGCAGGCACAGGGCCGCCATGGTGTTGGCGCCCGCGGCCGGGTCGTAGACCGGCACGAGAGTGCCGTCGGGCTGCGAGCTCTCGGCGACCACGGACAGCTCGCTGCCGGGGCTGAGCGGTACGTCCGCCGCGACGGCGGAGAAGTCCCAGACCTTGCGGTCCTGCCAGGCCGCGCCCTTGGAGTCGACCGCGAGGACGACGAGGGAGCCCGCCGCGCCACTGGCCTGCTCCGGCGCGAGCGCGTGCCGGGGCCACTCGACCGGGCGGCCGAGGAGGTGGTCGACGAGCATGCCCACGAGGTCGAGCCCGAAGACCTCCTCGATCTGCGGCACCGTCATCGCGCCGCCGAACCGGGCGGCCGTCTCGATCAGCCACATGCGGCCGTCCGCACCGAGCTTGATCTCGGTGTGGGTACCGCAGTCGCGCAGTCGCAGAGCGTCGACGGACGCTCGGGCCAGGGCCACGATCCGGTCCTGGGCGCCTTGGGACAGCGGGGCGGGCGTGATGCCCGCGCGCTCGGTGAACGGCTCCACGGTGGGCATCCGGCCGCTGAGGCAGACCGGGCGGAAGACGCCGTCCGCCACCACACCCTCGACGCTGACGTAGTCGCCCCAGCCGGGCTCGTCGAACCAGTCCGCGGCGGTGCCGCTCACGATCTGCTCGACCACGAAGTCCGCATCGGCCTCGGCCACATGCAGCTCCGCATATCCCAACTGGGCGGATTCGGCCATTACTTCTCGCGACCAGCGCCACGCGGCGGACGCCTCGTGCGGGGAGCGGATGATCTGGTGTGCGGTGGACCCGGCACTCCAGGCCGCCTTGAGGAGGAGCGGGAAGGGCAGTTCGCGGGCCGCGTCGTGCAGGTCCGACTCAGTGGCCACCGGGCGGAAGGCCGGTTGCGGAAGGCCGTGTTCGTGCCAGGTGCGACGCATCAGCCGCTTGTCGCGTGCCAGCGCGGCGGCACTGCCCGCCCCCGCCAGGCCAAGCGCCTCGCAGGCCTCGGCGACGGCCACGACCGCGTACTCGGAGAAAGTGAGCACCGAGGCGGCGCCCACGGCTTCGGCCCGCGAGACGATCAGGGACACCAGGTCGGCTCGGCGCGTGTCGGCGGGCGTCACGACGGAGGCGCACAGCCGCTCGGCCGTGTCCGCCACGGCGGGAGGAAGTGCGCTGAGCGCCAGCAGGTGCACTTCCGCCCTGGCGGCCGCCCGTGTGAGGACGTGACCGAGCGGCGGACCACCCTTGGCATGCACTAACAGCACCTTGCTCACTGAAGTTCCCTCTCCATTCGTCCGGTTCGAGCCATGACGACGCACGAGCGGTGACGCGCGTAGAACATGCGGGGTCACCGGGGCGTACGTTGCGGGGTGTATTCACCCGCACACTCAAGGGGACCAGGCGACAGGCGCCCGCAGCGCCAACGGGGGCGTCCGCCGTTCAGGCAAATGCCTGAGTGCCGCAACCGCAAGCGGGCCCAGGCAGCCGTCACTCCGGCCGATTCGGCCGAGAACCGAGCATGCGCGAGATCGACACGGGATACGCATCGCTTGGTGACTGTGCGTCAACCAGTTGAATACGGACGGAGAAACCGCTGTGAACGAGTCTCATCTGAAGGAACTGCTCGAGCACCTGCCCGCGTTCTGGTGGGAGGTGGACCAGCCGTGGCAGGTCCTGGAGAGAGGTGGCGGCGCCTTCGCCGACACCGGGACAGCGCAGCGCTTCCTGGAGCGCATGCACGAGGAACTCTCGGATCCGGGGCATCCGCCGGAGGAGGTCAGCTGGCAGGCGCAGTTCGACGGTCGCACCTTCGACGTGAGCTGGCCCCTGGACGAGACGCGCGCCCACAGCCGTACGCGTGGTCTCGCGGTGGAGGTGGACGCGCATGCTCCGCACCGGTACGCCACCTTCGCGGACCTCGTCGACCTCGCCCCGGCCGCCGCCTTCATCCGGGACCGCGCAGGACGCTATCTGTGGGCCAACCACGCCTACGCGCACCTCTACGGCGCCACTCCAAGAGAGCTCACCGGCAGGTACATCGAGGACTTCGACGCCCCAGCCGAGGCCGATCGGTTCCGCGCCCTGGACCAGGAGATCCTCGCCCGGGGCACCCCGGTGCGGCACACCCTCGGCTATCGCCGGCCGGACGGCAGCCTCGGCCAGGCGGCCGGTCACCGCTTCCCCGTGCAAGAGAACACGGAGACCTGCGTCGCCGGAATCTACGTGGACATCACCGACCATCTCCGCGCCATGGTCCAACGCCAGGAGGCCGAGGAGAACCTGCAGGCGCTGCGTGACCACAGCGGTCTGCCCTGCGCGCTGCTCTCGGCCAACGGGCGTGTGATCGAGGCGAGTTCGGCGGCGGCCGATCTCTTCCGCCTCGGCCTGCCCGACCTGGTCGGCCGCCGCGCGCACGAGCTGCTCGCCCCCGCACCGGCCGCCGACCTCGATCGGCTGCACCGCAGATGGAACGGTCTGATAGCCCGCCGCACGAGACGGGTGGAGACGTCCGCCGTGCTCGTCGACTTCCGGGGGCAACAACGCCGCGCGCAGCTGCACCTGACGACGGTCGGCCATTCCGCCGCCCGCGCCCGGCACGTCTGGGCCGTGGTCACGCATCAGAGCCTCGCCCACGAGGCCCATCCCTCGCTCACCGCCGCGCAGATCCGCATCCTCTCCCTCCTGGCGGAGGGCAGCAGCAACAGTGACATCGCCACCTCGCTGCGGCTGTCCCGGCAGACGGTCGACTACCACCTGAGCCGCCTGCGGCAACTCCTGAACGCCACCACCCGGCCCGCTCTGGTGGCCCGGGCGTACGTACTCGGCATTCTCGCCCCACGCGCCTGGCCCCCGCGTTCGGCCACGGCGGCCCATCCGCTCAGCGCCGTCTGACGGGCAATATGCGATAACCCGGAGTCAACACCGCGGAATTACCCGGAATCTGACGCCGCACGGATGCCCGGCAGTCAGGCGGCACGGGCGACAACGGGGGCACGCCCGACCTGTAGGGCGCCAACGGGACGATCCGGTAGCCGCGCATACACCTGGTCGACCGCGCCACGCTCGCCAACTGGGCAGCCAGAGCACGGCCGTTGTGGGAATCGCCGCCCAATATCCCACCCCCGCCCCGCTTTGTGTCCACGAATTGAGAGCCTTTATCAGACGCCGACACCAGGAGTCACCACCGGGTCCCCCTATAAGGGATGCCCGTTTTGACATGAAAAATGGGCATCGCATTATGTCCGGTTTTGCGAATAAGGCCACTTGTACACCCACTTGGCATCGCGGCGCAGTGGAATGTGTCACACCCGAAGATCAGGTCCTCAAGGGCCGCCCAGCGCGTTTTCGTTTCCCGCAAACAAAGTTGAGGCTATTTGATCAATGGGGCCGTGCTCTGCGGACTCGGAGAATGGGCCTCGCGCATTCTCCGAGCGAATTCCGCCCTTGTTCTGTCCGGGCTTTCTCGCCTAACGTCACCGTCAATCCGGATGGAACGCCGAATCCTGCCGCTGTCCGGAAACCCTTCCAGTAACCAATCACTTACGCACGGCAGGAGCGGGGGAACCAGGTAGGCCGCCGATCCGGATTCCGGAACGGCTCGGGGTGAAGTCGCATTCACAGTGCGACCGGACATCTCCCGTCCGAACCCGACAGCTCACCTCGTAGGCGACGGAGAGGAATTCGTCATGCCTGCAAAGGGTAAGCACCGCCGTCCCAAGTCCAGCTCGCTCAGCCGGGGCATCGCCGCGGCGGGTACGGGCGGCGCCGTGCTCGTCCTCCCGGTGATCGGCGCGACCGCCGCGAGCGCGGCGCAGCCCGCCGCGGCCGCCAAGCCCGCCGCCCCCAAGACCTACGTCGTCGCCGCGGGCGACTCTCTCGCCAAGATCGCCCGAGAGCACTCGGTCAGCGGCGGCTGGAAGAAGCTGTACGAGGACAACCGCACCGTTCTGGGCGGGGACCCGAAGCTGATCCACCCCGGCCTCAAGATCACCGTCGGACAGAAGGCTCCGGCGGACGACGCGGCCGCCTCCAAGGCGTCCGACGAGCGGGCGGACCGCTCCGAGCGCACGAACGCCGCCAAGCCCGCCGTCGCCCCGGCGAAGAAGACGTACGCCAACAACCTCGACGGCTGGATCAAGGAGTCGCTGGACGTCATGGCCCAGCACGGCATCCCCGGCACCTACGAGGGCATCCACCGCAACGTCATGCGCGAGTCCTCCGGCAACCCGCTGGCCATCAACAACTGGGACGTCAACGCCGCCGCGGGCACCCCGTCCAAGGGACTCCTGCAGGTCATCGCCCCGACCTTCGACGCCTACCACGTGGCCGGCACCTCGCTGGACAGCTACGACCCGGTCGCCAACATCACCGCCGCCTGCAACTACGCGGCCGACCGGTACGGCTCGATCGACAACGTGAACGGCCCCTACTAGGGGAACCCCGGTCTCGGCAGTCCTGAGCCCCGGCACGCAGTGCGTGCCGGGGCTCAGGACTGCCGGAACCTCCCGGGACTCAAATTGGCATGCACCCGTCTATTCACGGACGGGTGCATGCCCATAAGGTGAGCGACCTTCGCGTTCTGGGGGGTCTCATGAACGGTCTCCGTGCGGTGATCATCGGCCTTGTCATCGCGTGTACCGCGGTCGTGACGCCCGTCGCGGTCTCATCGCCGGCCGCGGCCGCGCCGTCCGCCGAAGCCGATGCGCCGAGCATGACGCCGCGCTGGTCGGCGCTGCCGGTGCCCGCGGCCGCACCACCCGTGACCGTGTCCGATCTTGCCGCCCGCGGGCCGGGCGACGCCTGGGCGACCGGGTACGAGCACACCACCGCCTGGGTGCGGCCGATGCTGTACCGGTGGGACGGCGCGGCATGGAGCCGGGACAGCAGCTTCCCCGGCGCCGAGGGGACGGGCTGGCTCGGCAAGGTGCAGTTCGTCGGCAAGGAAACATGGATCTTGCACAACCGCGACGGAGCGGGCCAGATCCTGCGCCGCTCGGCGGGAGGCTCGACAGGGCCTGAAGGGTGGAGCACGGTCCCCCTGCCACAGACCCTGTGGACCTACCAGGACTTCGCCGCCGTACCCGGCGCCGCATGGGTGGTCGGCGAGGACGACACCGGGCTGAAGGTCCTGCACTACGACGGCTCCGGCTGGACCACACAGACCACCCCCGACGGCGTGCTGTACCTGATGGGGATCACCGCGCGCACGGCCACCGACGCCTGGGCCTGGGCGGACACCACCAGCGGGACCACCATCCTGCACTGGGACGGCACCGCCTGGCGGGACGCGAAGGTGCCACTGCCGCCGAACAGCAACGTCCACACGATGCTGCTCGAACCGTCCGGCCGCGTCACGATCGGCGGCAGCCAGTACACCGACGGCGCACCGCGCACCTACCTCATGACGGGGAACGGCCACACCTGGCGCACCACCTACCCGCCCCTGGGCGACACCTACACCGAGGCCATGGTGCGCGGTTCGGACGGCGCGCTGTGGTTGCCGGTGCGCAGCGACCGCGCGTTCCAGTCCAAGTACGCCCGGATCAACGGCTCCCGCACCACCTTCTCCTACGGTCCCGAGCGCACGAACGCGATCGACGTGAAGCCGCGCGCACTGACCAGGGCAGGGTCCTCGCTGCTGTCCTTCGGGACCGTCGAGATCTACGGCTCGAAACCGAACCTGATGAGCGAGCGGCTGGGAGGCTGACCATGGTGCGCCGACTTCTCGTCACGGCCCTCGCCGTCGCGATGACCGTCATCACCGTCATGAGCTCGGCCGCGGCGGAGCCCACCGCCTGGCGACACGTCCCGGTGCCGGCACAGATACGCCCGCAGGCAGGGCTGAACGAAGCCGTGGCGTTCGGACCTGACCGGGCGTGGGCGGTGGGTTCCGACGCCGTCGGCCGCGAGGCCCCGGGCTTTCCGCTGATGCTGCGCTGGGACGGAACCGCGTGGCAGCGCCAGAGCCTTCCCAAGGTCAGCTGGCAGGGGGATCTGCTCTCCATCGCCGCGACCTCGCCGACCGCGATCTGGGCGGTCGGCCGCGACTCGGCGGGCGGCGCGCGCCTGCTCCGCTACGACGGCGCCACCTGGCGGGAGAGCCGTCCGCCGCGCGGTGTCGTACTGACCAAGGTCGTCGCCGGCGGCGGCGAGACCTGGCTGATCGGTTCGCGTGACGGCGCGCAGGTGCTCCTGCGGCGGGACGGAAGCAACTGGCAGGACATGCCGGTGCCGCCGGGAGCCGTCTACGGCATGCACGTCCTGGCGGCGGACGACATCTGGGCCGCGGGCGCCACCAACTCGGGTGCGGCGGTGTCGCATTGGGACGGACAGGAGTGGCAGCAGACCATCGTGGACGGGTTCCCGCGGTCGGCCGTGGGCAGTGTGCTCGCGGTCTCGCCGACAGAGGTGTGGGCGGGAGGCACGGCCGGGTTCGTCGGTGGCCCTGCGGGCAAGCCGATTCCGCCACTCCTGATGCGCTGGGACGGGAACGCGTGGAGTCGGGTGACCGTGCCCACCAACTTCGGTGGCATCACTTCGTTCGCTCCCGCCGCGAACGGCAAGCTGGGCTGGGTCTCGGTGGCCAACTCGCAGAAGTACGGTCCGCCCGGCAGCTACCCGCCACTGGTGCCCGGGCCGGACTTCCTGTCCTGGGACGGCCAGTCGTTCGCCGAGTACAGCGAGCCGGCGGTGGCCGGGGAGGGCGACTCGCGGACGCTGCAGCTCGCGGCGGTGCCGGGCACGTCGACGGTGTGGTCGGTCGGCCGCGCCGCGGGACCCGAGAACACCTTCGCTCCGCGCACTCAACGCTTCGGCTGACAGAAGCTTTTCGGAGAAGTGGACCACTTTGCTGATCCACTTCTCCGCATCTGGTCCTAGCATTGGCCCATGCCCGACAAGCCGTCACGAGTCGAACTGTGCCCGCTCACCCTCGCCGACCAGGATGAGTTCTGCACGCTCGTGCGGGCCAGCTCCGACCTCCATGCGCCGTGGATGCAACTGCCCGCGACCGCAGGGGAGTTCCGGGACTGGATGCGCCGCTTCAGTGACGGCACCACCCAGGGCTTTCTGATCCGCGTTCAGGAGACCGGCGCTGCGGCCGGGATGGTGAACTTCAACTCGATCATCCGGGGCCGCTACCAGGGCGCGTCACTCGGCTACGCGGCCTTCGCCCCGTCCGCGGGGCGGGGTTACATGACCGAGGGACTCACCGTCGCCCTGCGGCACGCCTTCGACGACCTGCACCTCCACCGGCTGGAGGCCAACATCCAACCGGCCAACCAGGCGTCCTTGGCCCTGGTCCAGCGCCTGGGCTTTCGTTACGAGGGCTTCTCCCCCGCTTATCTCTACATCGACGGGGCCTGGCGCGACCACGAGCGCTGGTCCATCACCGCACCACCACCCTTCAAGCCCGACCCCTCGCTCCCCCGGGTCTAGCCCGCCTCGGCCCTACACCCTCACGTACTGACAGAACCGCTCGCCGCCACCAGCCTGACGACGGAAACCGCACTGCTCCAAGAGCCGGTCGGCGTCGGCTGCACCGTATACGCGATAGCCCGAGCGCTGATGCGCCACCACGGTGGACTCGCGCATGACGTAGTAGTCCTTGGTGAACCGGCCCCCTCCTGCCGCCCGGGACTCTTGGACGTAGACAAGCCCTCCGGGCAACGTCCGCCGGCAGGGGCGATGCGCATCCTGGATCGACAGGATCAGAAGTCCCCCGGGGCGCAGCAGAGTTGCGAGATTTTCCAGCCCCTTGATGTTGTCGCCCTCTTCCACCAGGTGGCTGCCCAAGGTGATCTCATCACCCTCACGGAGGCAGTACCAAATGCCGCCGACGGAATAGGCGACGTCGAATGCCGATTCCGGCACGGTGTGGAGAATGTCCATCTCGACGAGCGTCACTCGATCCCCGAGTCTGTTCCGAGCCTGGGTGAGCATTTTCTCGGTGTGGTCAATACCGGTGATGCGCATGCCGGTGGGCCCCATCGCGAGCAACCGCTCGCACACCAGCCCTGTTCCTACACCGAGTTCCAGGACATCCCCGCGGTCGCCGATGAGTGCCCGCAGAACCCGCGCGTAGGCGTCGTAGTCGTAATACCCCGAGGTCATGATGAGGTCGTAGTGCGGCGCGAGAGCGTCATAGGAGTGGGTCACGCGCGGCACCGTACCGACAGCCGCTCGCCCCTGGAAGGGCGCAACTCGATGTGCGTGGAAGCCGCGGGCAGCGGGCGCGCAGCGCTATGGCCGACCATCGCTCGTGTGACGCCGAGCCCGACACGCGCCAAGCTTCCGAGCGAAATAATGGAATGGACTGATAATGCGAGGGTGCTCAAAACCACGCTGCCCCGACTGATTCTCCCCTTGCTCATCTGCACGGTTTCTCTCAGCGGATGCAGCGACGAAAGAGCTCCGGCCGACGGCCGGTCGGGCAATCACGCGCCGCCGCACAACGCTGACGGCAAAATCCCGCCGCCGGATCGGGCGACGACAATCCCTCAACTCGGGCCGGGCATGCAAAAGGCCGTGGACCGTCGGGGTGCCAGGCAGGTGGTCCTCGTGTCGGGGGACGCACCCGACTCCAGCTACGCAACGGTTCACCTGTTCGAACGCGACGTCAGGGGCGGCTGGCGCAGGGTCTTCGAGCCGTGGCCCGCCCGCAACGGCCAACGCGGCTGGACCGAGCACCACACTGCGAGCGACCGCAGCACTCCGGTGGGGGTCTTCGGGCTGAGTGACGCCGGAGGGCTGCTGCCCGACCCGGGTTCCAAGCTGCCTTATGACCAGTCCCCCGTGTACGAGGAGGACGGCGTCGGCTTCCTGGGCCAGTCCCTCAGAGGGGCCTTCGACCACGTGGTGGCCATCAACTACAACCGGCAGCCCGGCTCCCCGCCCAGGGATCTCGTACGGCCCATGGGGCCTGAACGCGGTGGCGGCATCTTCATCCACATGGCACATGGAGGGCCGACCCAGGCCTGCGTGGCTCTGCCGCGCAAGGAGATGACCGAGCTCGTGAGATGGCTCGACCCCGCCATGAAGCCGGTGATCGCCATGGGTGACGTCGAGTCAGTCGCGCGCTGAATCCGGAACATCGGCTTCTGCTGGTCCTGAGTCACATGATCGTGCGAGGGTGACCCGCATGACGACAGAGCGATTCGAAGTGCAGCGTCAGATAGCCGCCTCCCCGGAGAAGATCTTCGCGTTGCTGTGCGAGCCCGCGGGACACGTGGCGATCGACAGTTCAGGAATGCTGCAGTCCGCCGAGGGAAAGCCGGCCCGGGAGGCCGGTGACGAGTTCGTCGTCCACATGGACCGCGAGTCGTTGAACGACTACCCCTTGGGCAAGTACGACGTCACAGTGATCATCACGCGGTTCGAGCAGGACGCTCAGATCGAATGGACCATCTCCGGCCAGATACAGCCTCCCATCCGCCACCTGTACGGCTACCGGCTGGAGGCCGGCGAGGGCGGCACACTGGTGACCTCGTACTACGACTGGAGCGAGATCGACGAACGCTACCGGGAGGCGAACATCTTCCCGGTCATCCCCGAGGCAGGACTCCGCGCGACCCTCGGAATCCTGGCGCGCACTGTGGAACAGTGACCCCCGACCCCGTGGTTCGAGCAGGGTCCTTGCGTGAATCCGAGGGGGCCTGGGTGAGACGTGCGTGTGGGGTGGCGGTCCTGTCGTTGGGGCTTGTCATGGTGAGTGGGTGCAGCCCGGCTGACCTGCCGCTCATAGCGGTGCGAAACGGGGACGACGGGCAGCCCGTGGTCGAACTGCGGCCATGTGAGGAGGGCGAGACCCTCTCGGGGGTACGTCTGGGGAGCTGGGCCCCTGAGGAAGGGGAAGGGGAAGAGGAAGCGGCAGACGACGAGGCATCACGCGCTTCGGCCGGCTCTTCCTCGGCCTCTGCACCTGCACAGGCAGGCACCGCCGATCCGGATGGGGACCGAGCAGACCAGGACGACAGCGGGTGGGAGACAGGGGAAGCGAAGAACCGCGGAAGCGTCGTCTTCCCGCTCTTCTCCCCACCACCCAACTGGCACGCGCAGACCTACGGCGAACAGACACTGCTGCCCGACCGGACCTACTCCCTGAGCTTCCGGGGGTCCGACAGCTACAAGGCACACGTCTACTTCACCGCCGACGACCTCGCCTCCCTCCGCCCGGGCCAGGTCTGGGCCGATGACCGGGCCATGAGCACCGAGGACTTCACCGAACTCGTCGACGACAGGTGCTGACGGCCGTCACGGGTGACGCGCTTGTGTCCTCAGGCCGCGCGCAGCCGTGGCAGCACCTCGGTGCGGTAGAAGTCGAAGAAGCCCTGCTGCTCGGGGCCGATCTGGCCCACGTACACCTCGTCGAAACCGGCCTCGGGGTACGCGGAGACAGCTGACACGTGCTTGTCCACGTCGTCGCCGCAGACCACTTGGTCGGCGACGGTCTCCTCGGTGACGAGGGTCGATGCCTGTTCGAAGTGGGCCGGGTCGGGCAGCACTTGGCCGAGCTCCCCCGGAAGGAACTGGGACGGCCACTTGCGGTGCACCGTCTTGACGGCCTGCGCCCGGTCAGTGCCCCAGCAGACCTTGAGACCCCCGAGGACCGGTTTCTGACCGCCGCCCGCGCCCCGGAACTGACGGATCAGCCCCTCGTCCGGTGTCATCGTGACGAACCCGTCCCCGATGCGCCCGGCCAGCGCGGCGGCCTTGGGACCGAACCCCGAGACATAGATCGGGACGGGTTCGTCCGGGGTCGTGTAGAGGCGTGCGTTCTCCACGGTGTAGTGACGGCCCCGGTGCGTGACCTGGTCGCCGGTCAGCAGGTCGCGGATGACTTGCACCGCTTCTTCGAGCATCTCCAGGCGTACGTCCACGGCCGGCCACGCGTCGCCGAGGATGTGCTCGTTGAGCGCTTCTCCACTGCCCACGCCGAACCGGAAGCGGTTGCCGGTGATCACCCCCGCCGTGGCGACGGCCTGGGCGTTCAGCGCGGGGTGCATCCGGACGGTGGGGCAGGTCACGAACGTGGTGACGGGCAGCGAGGTCACCTGGGCGAGAGCGCCGATCATCGTCCAGACGAACGGGCTGTTGCCCTGCTCACCGGTCCACGGGTGGAAGTGGTCGGAGATGGCCAGGCATTCGAAGCCTGCCTGTTCGGCGGCCCTGGCCTGTTCGAGCAGCTCCGCCGGCGAGAACTCCTCGCTCGCCAGGAAGTATCCATAGCGTGTCATCGCGTACTCCTAGAGGCGCGGCCCCGGCGAGCAGGCCGACGGCCACGTGGCAGGGCGAGGCAGGGCTGGTCAGGGCGGGTCACGGCTTCAGGAGCGTCTTGATCATGCCGTCTTCCTTGGCCTGGAAGGTCGCGTACGCCGTCGGCGCGTCCTGCAGCGGCAGATGGTGCGTGGCGAAGCTGTCGACGCCCAGAGGGTCGTCGTCGGTGAGATGGGGGCGGATGTCGTCGATCCAGCGCCAAACGTTGGCCTGCCCCATGCGCACCTGCAGCTGCTTGTCGAACATCTTCAGGAGCGGCATGGGGCTCGCCGCACCGCCGTAGACGCCGCTGACGGAGAGCGTGCCGCCGCGGCGGACGATGTCGATTCCCGCGTACAGGGCGCTCATGCGGTCGATGCCGGCCTTCTGCATCATCGGGCGTGCCAGCTTGTCGGGCAGGAGGCCGGTGGCCCACTGCGCGGCCTGCGCGACGGGCGCGCCATGCGCCTCGAGGCCGACCGCGTCGATGACCGCGTCGGTGCCCCGGCCCTGGGTGAGGTCGCGGACGGCGTCGCCCAGGTCCTTCTCGTGCTCACGCAGGTCCAGGACGGTCACGCCGTGGCGCCGGGCCCGTTCGAGACGCGCGTCGACCAGGTCGACGCCGATGACGAGTTCCGCGCCACGCAGTCGCGCGATGCGGGCGGCCATGTCACCGATGGGCCCCAGGCCGAGGACGGTGACACTGCCGCCGGCGGGGATATCGGCGTACTCGACCGCCTGCCACGCGGTGGGCAGCACATCGGAGAGATAGACGAACCGGTCGTCGGGCGGCCCGTCGGGCACCTTGATGGGCAGCTTGTTGCCGAAGGGCACCCGCAGCAACTCGGCCTGACCACCGGGGACTTGGCCGTAGAGCTTGGTGTACCCGAAGAGGGAGGCGCCGCTGCCCATGGACGTGACCTGGCTCGTCTCGCACTGCGAGTGCAGTCCCCGGTCGCACATCCAGCAGGCGCCGCAGGAGACGTTGAAGGGGATCACCACGCGGTCCCCGACCGCCACGCCGGTGACGTCGGGCCCGGTCTCGGCAACCACGCCCATGGTCTCGTGCCCGAGGATGTCACCCGGGTCGAGGAACGGTCCGAGAACCTCGTAGAGATGGAGGTCCGAACCGCAGATCCCCGTCGAGGTCACCTGGACGATGATGTCGTCGGGCTTCTCGATGCGGGGGTCGGGGACCTCCTCCACGCGGACGTCGCGCTTGCCGTGCCATGTCAGTGCGCGCATTCTTACGCGCCTCCTAAGGTCGGTTGCGTACTGCTTCTTACCGGGAGCCCTCCACCAGGCTGGTCACACTGTTGTCCGTCCCGCCACAGGAAGCCCTTGGCCGGTGATCACCTCGGGTACCTGAGAAAGCCCGGGTAATGCATGAATTCGGTGCTCCATCCGCGCAAGGCGGCCGACACCGGTCAGGGCGTCAGTCATGCGGCAGCAGGGAGCCGAGCGGACCCAGGTCGAGATTGAGGTCTTCGCGGCGCAGTCCGTGCCGCTCGCAGAGGTCGGTCATGCGTTCGTCGAGCAGCATGAGCGCGGTCCCGACTCGTTCCTCTTGCTCGTCGGTGAGATCGCCCGCGTCGAACCTGCGCACGGCCTGGCGCTCCATGAGCTGGCGGAGCAGTTCGACGACGGTCAGGACGAGGGAGGCCAGGTCGCGGCCGACCGCGTCGGGGTCGAGGTCCACTCGGGCGGTGGCGCTCACAGCGGCCCTCCGTCCGCCCACGGCGCCGGGACCCGCTCGCTCACGGACGCCAGCAGCGCGTGCAGCGAGATCCGTACGAGGGGTACCTCCGCGATGGCGATGACGAGGTCGCCGCTGACGACGACTCCGGTGGCCAACACCCGGTCGAGGAGGTCGACGAGTGGAACCCCGATGGGCGCGCCACTGTCCGGGCCCTGCCAGGCGACCGGTTGGGTGGCCGTGTGCGGGCTCATGTGCGACTCCCTACGGCGCCGGGGCGGGGTCGGTCGGCGGGGCGGCTCTCCGCTCGCGGCTCGTCGTGCGGTCGGTCGTGCGTTTCGGCGAGGGAAGCCGCGTCCACGAACGAGTAGGGCACCCACGGGCCGGTGACCTCCACCTCACAGCCCTCGAACTCGGGCGCGGCCCGCAGCCGGTCGAGCAGCTCGTTGAACTCCGATCCGCTCTGCTCGGGGACCAGATAAGCGGCGTTCAGGATCTGGGTACGGTCACGGCCGACGATCTCGGCGCCGTGCGGCCGGCGACGAACGGTCGCGTCCGCGACCGAGAGGACGGCGCGGTCGAGCAACTCGGCGGCATCCACTGCACGTTGCCGGCGGTCGTCGCGTTCCTGACCTCGCTCCCGCAACCGGGCGAGATAAGCACGTCCGCTGGGCGCGGGCGCCTGGTCGTCGCGCGCCGGGGATTCCCGCGGGGCCTGCGTGGCCTGCTTCCGGCCGGCCAGCAGATTGACCTTCACCGCCCACTCGTTCCGGCCCGTGATCCGTTCAAGAGTGCGCTCGAAGCGCGGGACATCCGCCGTCAATGCGGCCCGGCACCGCTCCTCGGAGTGATACAGCGTGGCCAACGGGAGCGGGATCGCCCCGCCCCGCGCGGCGTACGCGGTCACCACCGCGTGGTGGTCCCGCACGCAGCGCTCCAGTGTCGCGGGTTCGGAAAGCCGCTCGCGCAGTGCTTCTTCGGAGTAGTCGTCTGCCGGAACGTCCTGGACCACGGCCCACAGAGCACCGGCCGGGAGCAGGCGCAGAGGGCCGCCGCCTTCGTGGCCCGACAGTCCCGGGGGCAACTCCGGTCCTCGGCCTCGTCGGACGGCGAACACACACACGGCGTGCGCGGGGGCGGGCGCTGTTGCCATCAGTGGGGCTTCTCCTTCATCCGTTCCGGTCGCCGTGGTTCATCGTCGGCGGGAGTGAGCTCTTCCAGCTGGGCGCGCAACCGCCGGTTCTCCTCGCGGAGGTCGTCACGGGCAGCGCTCGACGACAGGGCCGGGTCGGTCTCCCACCAGTCGATGCCGGCCTTGCGCGCGGTGTCCACGGAGGCGATGAACAGCCTGAGCCGGATGGTGAGCAACTCGATGTCGAGCAGGTCGATCTTGATGTCTCCGGCAATGACGATGCCCTTGTCCAGCACCCGTTCGAGGATGTCGGCGAGGCTCCCGTCAGCGGGACGGCCCAGGTCCGATCCCTGAGGTGACGCGCGCCAGGTGTCGAGGTCGTCCATGGAGCCGGTCACCGCCTTCGGGCGGACCGGGCACGGGGTCGTCGGGCGCCCTCGTCCTCCTCGTCCTCGTCGCCTTCTTCGTCTTCCTCGCCTTCTTCGTCCTCCTCGGCGTCCTCGTCCCGCTCCTCCGGCTCATCCTCCTCGGCGTCCTGGTCGTCGTACTCCTCGTCGGCCTGGTCCTGTTCCTGGTCCTCGTCGTCGTACTCGGACCCGGCTTCGCCGTCCCCGTTCTCGTCGTCGTAGTCGTCGTCCTCCAGGCCCTCCTCGTGGGTGCGGACGACTTCGCCGTCCCGGATCTCACCGCGCCAGCCCTCCACCTCGTCGTCCGCGTTGAGCGTCACGTAACGGGCGAAGTGCTTGAGGTCGAGCCGCAGCCGGCGGCCCTGAGCACGCCACAGGTTTCCGGTCTTCTCGAAGAAGCCGGCGGGGTAGTACTCGACGATCGCTACGACACGGGTGAGCGTCGGGGCAAGCTCGTGGAAACTGACGGCACCGCGAGTGCTGCCCTTGCTCCCCTCCGAGGACCAGACGATCCGGTCGTCGGGCACCTGTTCCTGGACCGTCGCCTTCCAACTCCTGCTGGACGGTCCGACCTTCACCTTCCAGTCCGAACTCACTTCGTCGGACATCGAGACACTGCGGACACCCTTGGTGAAGCTGCTGAACTCCTCGTACTGGGTCCACTGGTCGTAGACCGTCCGCAGCGGCACACCGATGTCGATCACCTCGACGATGTTGGTGACCTTCGTGTCGCCCGACCCTCCCCCGCCACCACCGGAGGAGAACAGGTCCTTCGCCTTGCCGACCACGTTGTCCTTGAGGTCCTTGGCCTTCTCCGCCACGACGGCTTTCGCGGGCGAGTCGCCCTTCAGCATCCGGGCGCCCATCTTGGGGAGTGACCCGCCGTTGTCCGCCACGTCCTGCAGTTTGTCGGTGAGACCACCCAGCGCGTCACCCAACTTGTCCGTCAGGTTCTGTGCCTGCGCATCGAGAAAATCGGTGAGCCCATCACGCAGCCGGTCCATGCCCGACTCCTCGCCGCTGCCGGCGCTCTTCTTCCGTTCGGCCATGGCCGGTCAGCTCCTCTGCCTCGAACGCGACGTCGTCGCTCTGCCGCCCGATCTCTTGGCGGCACCGGTCTTCTTCGCTGTTGTCTTCTTGGCTGTTGTCTTCTTGGCTGTTGTCTTTTTGCCTGCTGTCTTTTTCGCCGCTGACTTCTTTGCTGTTGCCTTCTTCGCCGGGGCCTTCTTCGCCGTCGACTTCTTCGCTGCCGTCTTCTTTGCGGGCGTGGACTTCGCCGTCTTCTTCGCCGCTGTCTTCTTGGCGGAGGTCGACTTCTTCGCGGCGGACTTCTTCGCAGGGGCGGACTTCTTCGCAGGGGCGGACTTCTTCGCGGCGGTCTTCTTCGCAGGGGCGGACTTCTTCGCGGCGGTCTTCTTCGCAGGGGCGGACTTCTTCGCGGCGGTCTTCTTCGCAGGGGAAGCCTTCTTCGCAGGGGAAGCCTTCTTCGCGGGCGAAGCCTTCTTCGCCGGGGCCTTCTTCGCCGCGGGCTTCTTGCCGGGAGGTGCCTTCTTCGCCGCCGGAGGTTCCGAACCGTCCTTCCCGCCCCTGGACCCTTCGCGGTCAGTACGCGCTATCGCGGACTTCTTGCCCTGGGGCTTCTTCGCTCCCGACCTGGGGGCGGAGCGTTCCCGGCCCGCTCTCCGACGCGGCGTCGATCGGCGTTCCGCGTCGCGGCTCGAGCGTCGGCGGTCATGGTCGTGGTCGTCACGGCCTGTGGCGCCACGGTGGCGACGCGAGGTCCGGCTGCGAGAAGGGGCCGAGGGCTCATCGGCACCTTCCTCGTCTTCGCCCTCGCCGTCGTCATCTTCCTCGTCTTCGTCCTCGTCCTCGTCCTCTACGTCGTCGGCGGCCTCGTCGTCATACCGCGCGTCCTGGTCGTCCCAGTCCTCGTCCTGCTCGTCGTCCTGCTCGTCGTCCTGCTCGTCGTCCTGCTGGTCACCCTGCTCGTCGTCGTACTCGTCCTGATCCCGCGATGAGCGCAGGGACTGTGTGCGCTCGGCGAGTTTGTCCGTGAAGGAGGACATCTGGCGGCCGGCCGCGGCGGACATCGCGGCCCGCCCCGCGTCCATCAGTTCGCCCCGCACCTGTTCGCTGAGGTCGGCGAACTGCGGTGTCTCGCGCAATCGCTGGGCTCCCTGCCGGAGCAGTTCCTGCGGTGAGAGGCCGAACTTGCGACCCGCGAGATACGAGCCCACGGCAAAGGCGAGCTTGGCCTTCTTGGTGCGGCCCAGGAGATATCCCCCGGCTACTGCTGCGCCGAGTGCGATTCGGTTGCATTCATTCATCAGGAACTTCCCGTGAGTCGAGGCCGACGCCGCCGCGCACAACGTCAGGAGGCCGGGCGGTAAGGACGACGTTCCAACAGGTCGAGCAGGTGCTCTTCTTCGC
Source organism: Streptomyces sp. NPDC002853 (assembly GCF_053591915.1). Taxonomy (NCBI): domain Bacteria; kingdom Bacillati; phylum Actinomycetota; class Actinomycetes; order Kitasatosporales; family Streptomycetaceae; genus Streptomyces; species Streptomyces sp. NPDC002853. The sequence continues at coordinate 314,642 of NZ_JBSFUS010000014.1, forward strand.
GTTCGAACTGGTCAAGATCGATTTCGCCCTGGTCCAGGGCTTCGTTGAGGGCGGCGAGCCGAGCTCTGACCGCGTCCGGTGAGTACAGCTCGTCTTCCGCCGCCTCGATCAGCCGGTCCGCGATCCAGCCCACACCGCGGATCGGTGCCAGCGGGAGCAGCAGGATGCCGCTGATCAGTCCCATGTCACGCCCCGGCGGGTACGGCTTCGGCGGTCACGAAGCTGTAGCAGGGCAACGGTCCCGTGAGCGTCAGCGTGATCCGCCCCCGGCAGCGGGTGGCGAGCAGGTCGACCGCCTTGCGGAAAGCGGTCTCGGCGCTCCGCGGCACCAGGAAGGAGACGTTCATGATCCCCCCGGCGCTCTCGCGTCCCTCACGCGTCTCCGCCGCCAGCGGGCGCAGCTCGGCCAGCACGTCGGCGGCTGCCTGCTCCGCCCGGCGTTGCAGCGCGCCGGCGACGGCTTCGCCCAGGCGTACGTTCGCCTCGTATCCCGGACGCCGCCGTGTCGTCTCGCGCAGCGCGCGCAGGCCGGCGTCCTCGCGCAGCACGTCGGGCAGCGCCTCGGGCACGGACTCGCCCTTGAGGTTCCACTCGGCCTTGCCCTCCAGCCGTGTCAGCGTGGCGAGATGGGCCTCGCGGGCGGAGTCAAGACCGGTGAGGACGGTCTCCTCGTCGGGTGCGATCACCCCGAAGCGCATGGGCAGGACGGGACCCCGCCGGGCGAGCTCGGCGAGCACGTCCTGATGGGCGCTGAGGTCACGCCGCCGCGCACGCGGACGCCCCGCCACCCGGCTCACGACGGCGGCGAGGCCGTCCCGGCCCAGCACCGACACGACGGCGTTCTCGTCGCCGACAGCACGGCAGCTCCGTGCGTGGGCGGCGTGCTCGGGGGCGGTGATGGCGTACACGTACAGGCCGGGCGGGCCGGGGGGTGTCGGCACGGTCAGTCCTCTTCGTCTTCGTCACGGCGCCGTGCGCGGGGGCGCTGACCGGCGCGGGATGTGGAGCGGGGACGGGAGGACGAGCGGGAGGATGCGCTGCGGCGCGGGCGGCTCGCCTCGCGCTCCTCTTCGTCGTCATCGTCGTCGGAACCCGAGTCCAGGCCCAGGGTGTCCTTGACCTTGTCGCCGACGGACCGGGCGGCCTTCCTGGCACCGGCCTTGCCCACGGCCGTGGCCGCGCCGCCGCCGAAGAGCTCGGGGACGGTCTTGCTGCGGGAATCGTGTTCGAGGTCGAGGCGGTTGCATGCCTCGGCGAAGCGGAGGTAGGTGTCGACGGACGCGATGACGATCCTCGCGTCGATCTTCAGGATCTCGATGCCGACCAGTGAGACCCGCACGAAGACGTCGATGACCATGCCGCGGTCGAGTATGAGTTCCAGGACGTCGTAGAGCGTGCCCGCACGGGGCGCGCAGGGGACGACGTCCTCGCTGTAGGTGGTGGTCATGAAAGGGCCTGCTCCTCTCGACGGCGCAGAAGGTGCGCCTCAGCTGTCCGCCCAGCCGCGTCGGTAGCGGCGGACTCTGCGGTACTGCGTCAGGCGTCCGTGCGCGTCCAGATCCACCTCGTAGGTGGCCAGGAGGCTGGTGGTGTCGGGAATGCGAGCCACCTCCAGCACATCCACGCTGACCCGCCAGCCATCGCTCTCGGTCGGGCAGACGGCCGACACGCCTTCAGCGCGGTGACCGATGAGTTCGGTCAGCGTCCGGCATGCCTCGCCGACCAGTTCCCGCAGGTCCGGGACGCCGTGCTCGTCGGCGCGCTTCGCCGACCGGCGGGGGGCGGCCTGGGTGCGTCGTGAGCGCTCGGTCATGCGACCACTCTTGAACGCCCCGCCCCCGACGGCGCGGGCTGATAGTCCGATCAGGTGCCGCGGCAGCTGTGGGGCGGCCTCTGTGGGGGCGCCGGAAAAATCGGTGGTACGCGCCGCCGTGCGCGCTTACGGTGCTGCCGAACCGAGTCGCCCAGGAAAGGACGTGCCGTTGTACACCGTGTGAGTCCCCCCGAGTGCTGAATCGTCGCGCGTCGCGCCTGTGCGCCGCGCTCCTTTTTGCTGCGGACTTCTCACTGAAACCGGTGTACTTCTGTGCTCAACAACTGGGTGGTCATGCCCATCTGCCTGCCGACCATTCTGCGCCGCTGTCATGTGTGCGCGTCCGATCGCTTCCGGGCCGACGGCAAGTTTCGCGTCAACGCGAACCACAAGGTCCTCGACGCCTGGCTCCTCGTGCTCTGCGGCACTTGTGGGAACACGGCGAAGCTCACGGTCCTGGAGCGGGTGCACGTGCGCTCCGTACGACCTGAGCTGCTTGAGCGGATGCACGACAACGACCGTGGCCTGGCGGCCGAGCTGCTGCAGGAGCCGGTCGTGCGGCGCCGCAATCGCATCGCCCTCGACTGGGACGGCGCCTGGCGCCTCGACACCGGCGGTTCGGATCATCTGGACCGCGAGGTGGTCGACGTCTCGGTCCGCTTCGCGGCGCGGATACCTGTGCGGCCGGCGAGTCTGATCGCTGAAGGCTGCGGTCTTGCGCGGGCCGAGGCCGGCCGACTGATCGCTGAGGGGAAGGTCGTCTCGGCCGTCCGGCTGAGCGGCAGGATCTCCGGCGACTTCGCCTTCCTGCTCAAGCGCTGAGCCCCCTCGAGGCCGGGGCCGGGGGCCTGACCGGTGATCCGCCGGTCAGGCCCCCGCGCCCGTCACCTGCCGCCGCCCCGCCCCGCGCGACGGCGAGCGACGCGGCTCCCTCACGCAACGCGGTGACGCTCTGTCATCAGTGGCGGCCCCATCCGGCGTACCCGGGTCGCGAGAGGGGTGGGCGCGGCCTTACACCGGACCTATGAGCAACAGCGAGAAGCAGGTGTACAGCCCTGGTGAGATCGTCCCCGATTCGGGGATCTACGAGTGCGACTGCCAGCAGCATCACGGCTACAGCACCGACGTACACGGTCATCGCTTCCCGCCGCCGCCGGCGGGCTGCACCGGCCACGGCTGGAAACTCAAGGACGCCGCGCACCCCGACTCCTGACGCGCACCCGCGCAGAGCCGCGCCGCCATCTCACGTCAGCAGCCGCAGTACCGCCTCCTCGATGGTCCCCTGGGTCGCGGGGTGGCCGAACTCGGCGCCGTCGCCCAGCTGCTCCAACGCACCGGCGATCGTGCGGCCTTCGTCGAAGAGCTCGATGACGCGCGGGTTGATGTACGAGGCGCGGCACACCGCGGGCGTGTTGCCCAGGTACGCGCTGACCTCGCGGACGGCACGGGTGACGGCGCTCTTGCGTGCGGTACGGGACTCGTCGGCCACCTGTGCGGACACGGCGAGGGCGACCGCGGCGAGGACGGTCGCGTGCCAGGTGCGGAAGTCCTTGGCGGTGATGTCCTTGCCCGCGCGGTCACGCAGGTAGTCGTTGAGTTCGGGGGCGTTCAGCTCGTGCCAGGTCCCGCCCTGCCAGTAGGCGAACAGGCGCTGTCCTCCGCCACTGCGGCGCAGCAGGGCGCGCAGCACCGTGCAGGCGGGCGGGTCGACGAGCGCGCGCGTCTGCGTCTTGGAGTACTTCGCCGGATACGTGAGGCAGACCTCCCCGCCCCCGCAGGAGGCGTGCTCCTTGAGCAGGGTGGTCAGTCCGTACGTGCCGTTGTCGCGCCGGTAGGACTCGTTGCCGATGCGGAAGAAGCCGAGGTCGAGCAGGCGGACGGCGCAGGCGAGGACGCGTTCGCGGCAGAGACCGCGTCGGTCGAGGTCCTGCGTCACGTGCTCGCGCACCTCGGGCAGTGCGCGGGCGACCTCCAGCACGTGGTCGTGCTTCGCGGTCTCCTGACGCTCGCGGAACCGCGGGTGGTACAGGTACTGACGTCTGCCCGCGGCGTCGGTGCCGACGGCCTGCAGGTGCCCGTTGGGCCAGGGGCAGATCCAGACGTCCTGCCAGGCCGGCGGGATGACGAGGCTCCGCAGGCGCTCCTTCTCCTCGGGGTCGGTGACGGGGCGCCCCGACGCGTCCTTGTAGCGAAACCCGCGTCCCGAACGGACGCGGGAGATCCCGGGTCCGTCGACCTGGCTCGTCCTCAGCCGCCGCTTCTCGCGCATGCCCCAGGGGTGCCCCCAAAGCGCCGCGTCAGACCTTGGATTGGAGCGTTTGGCCGAGTGCGCCGCCCCCCGTGGCGCTGCACCGCGTCACAGCAGCAGGACGAGCGCGTAGACGAGGAAGAACGCCGCGACCAGCACGACAAGGCCGATGATCAGGGCCAGCGGCCCCTTCGACCAGCCCTTGGAGGGATTGTGCGTCTCCTCGGGCCCGGCCCCCGACATGCTGCCCTCGGCGGGCGGGGTCTCCCCCGGCGGCACGCCCCCGCCGGGTTCAAGGCCTGTGGTCTTGCCGGGATCGGGGTCCGGGTCCGGGGGGCGGGGGTCCGGGTCCGACTGATGGGGAGGAGTCATGTGATCCAAGTTCGCACGCCGTCCGGGCGCTCACCTCTCCACCGCCACCGAGATGGGCTGTACGCGATGGTTCCCACGCGTTTTGCCACGCGTCCTCGAGGAGACCCGGAAGCCTGCATGACCGAACCTGGACGCAGGGTGCCCGGTGATCCGTCCGACGGCCCGAGCCGACGCCCCCGCGGCCCGTCGACCGGCCGGGGCCCGGCACACGAGGAGGTTGCATGACCGAGCGCACCGCTGCCACCACCAGAGCGGCCGTCGTCACCGGCGCCGACTCCGGCATCGGCCGGGCGACGGCGGTCCGTCTCGCCGAGGCCGGGATGGACGTCGGGATCACCTGGCACAGCGATGAGGAAGGCGCCGAGAGGACAGCCGAAGAAGTACGCGGGCACGGTCGGCGCGCGGCTGTCGCCCGGATGGACCTGTCCCGGCTGCCCGATGCCGCGCAGGTGGTCGACGAGCTCGCCGAGCGGCTCGGCCGGATCGACGTCCTGGTCAACAACGCCGGCACCGGCACCCGCACCCCCTTCCTGGACCTGCGGCACGAGGACGTCGTACGGGTCCTCGACGTCGACCTCGTCGGCCCGTTCCTGTGCGGCCAGCTCGCCGCACGCCGCATGATCCGGCAGGGCGACGCGGGCCGGATCATCAACGTGACCTCGGTGCACGAACACCAGCCCCGCGTGGGCGCGGCCCCCTACTGTGCCGCCAAGGGCGGGCTCGGACTGCTGACCCAGGTGATGGCCCTGGAACTCGCGGAACACGGCATCACCGTCAACTCCGTCGCACCCGGCGAGATCGCCACTCCCATGACCGGACAGGAGGACACGGACGTGCACGGCGTGGACCGCCCCGGCATCCCGCTCGGCCGACCCGGTGACGCCCGTGAGATCGCCGCCGTCATCGCCTTCCTCGCGGGACCCGACTCCTCGTACGTGACCGGTGCCTCCTGGGTCGCGGACGGCGGCATGGTGCGGATGGGCCCCCAGGCCGGCTCCCACCTCCGCAGCGACGAGTGGCGGCGGCCCTGAGTTGCCGGGAGCGGGCGCGCCCGTCGCCCCGCGGCAGCGGGCGTGGCCGGATAGAAGTCGGCGGACCGGGTATCGGATGTGCCTGTATCGGAGATCGTCGGAGACTGCCGACCTGCGCGATCAGTGCAGCAGCCGGTGTCCGGAAACGGAGCAGCAGGTGACGCGGAACGCGGATGACGCCACCCCAGGCCCCCTTACCGACGACCGGCAGAGGCCGGTCACCGAGCCGTCCTTGGCGGCAGCGCCCATCGGGGTGAGAACACACCACGACTCCCCCGCCGAGGAGCTACCCCCTGACCTCAATCAGGCCATCCTCGAGGCGGCCAAGCAGGTCGGTGCCGTGCTCAAGAGGGGCGGTCACGACTTCGCCCTCGCCGGCAGCGTCGCCGTACACGCGCACGGCGGGACCGGGAACCTCCAGCACGACGCCGACTTCTGCATCAGGCCGGAGGACGCCGACGCGGTCGCGGCGACCCTGACCGACGCCGGGCTCACGGTGTACGCGCCGCCGGAGGACTGGCTGCTCAAGGCCAAGTGCCTGGGGCAGGACATCGACCTCATCTTCGAGCTGGCCCACCAGCCGGTGGACACCGAGCTCCTGGGGCGGGCCTCGGAACTACCGGTGGACTCCGTGCAGATGCCGGTCCTCGCGCCGACGGATCTGGTGCGGGCCCTGCTCGCCGCCTTCTCCGAGCATCACTGCGACTTCGGTGCCGTCCTGCCGATCGCGCGGCAACTGCGCGAGAAGATCGACTGGGAGGAGGTGCGCCGTGGCTGCGGGGATGCACCGATGCCGGCGGCCTTCCTGTACCTGCTGGAGCGCCTCCAGGTCATCGCACCGCAAGGAGAGGCACCGCAAGGAATCGCGCCGCAAGGAGGAGACCGATGAACGACCAGGCACATGCCGACTATCGCATCGCCCACCTCAAGGAGCGCCTCGCCGCCGAGGAGCTGGGCGAACTGGGCATCCGCATCGAGACCCGCGGACCGTCCGTGATGGTCGCCGGGACCGTGCCCACGACGCACTGCCGCGAGGAACTGCGGCGCACCGTGCACGAGGAACTGGACGGCCTGACGGTCCACTTCGACATCGTGGTGGCCGACGCGTCGGCCCCCGACCACCCCGAGGAGCTCGCATGATCCGCGTCGCAGCCGTGGGGGACATCCACATGGGCCTCGACAGCCAGGGCGTGCTGCGGCCCGCCTTCGAGACCCTGCCCGACTGCGCGGACCTGCTGCTCCTCGCGGGGGACCTCACCCGGCACGGCACGCCGGAAGAGGCTCGCGTCGTGGCCCGGGAGGTCACCGACCTGCCGGTGCCGGTCGTCGCGGTGCTCGGCAACCACGACCATCACGACGAGCGGCCCGACGAGGTCACGGCCATCCTGCGCGATGCGGGCGTCCAGGTGCTCGAGGGGCAGGGCACCGTCGTCGCGGTCGACGGCAAACGGGTGGGGGTGGCGGGGACCAAGGGCTTTGGTGGAGGGTTCGTCGGCCGCAGCGGCAGCGAGTTCGGTGAACCCCTGATGAAGGAGTTCATCCGGTACACCCGCCACTGTGCCGACGGGCTGCGGACCTCGTTGCGCGAACTGGCGGAGCAGGAGTGCGACGCCCGGGTCGCGCTCATGCACTTCGCGCCGGTGCCGGACACCCTGGCGGGTGAACCCCTGGAGATCTACCCGTTCCTGGGCAGCTACCTCCTGGCCGAGGCGATCGACGACGCGGGCGCGGACCTCGCCGTCCACGGCCATGCGCACGCGGGCACCGAACACGGCATGACCAGTGGCGGCGTACCGGTCCGCAATGTCGCGCAGCCGGTCATCCGCAAGGCGTTCAACGTGTATCACCTGCCGGGCCACGGAGGTTCGGCACAGCCCGCTACCGCCGCGGCTTCGTCCGACCGGTCCGGCTGAGCGCATCCTCGGCACTGCGCCCTGCGGAGCCGCGACGCGACGCACCGACGACGGCTGAGGCCCGGACCATGCGGTCCGGGCCTCGGCCTTGCTTCGTGCGGGATCAGACCTCGCCGCGCCAGGCGCCGGTCTCCACGCCACCGCGCTGCTCGATGAACTGCTTGAACCGTCCCAGGTCTCCCGCGACCTGCCGCTTGACGAAACCGAGCTTGTCGCCGACCGTCTCGGCCAGGCCTTCGGGGGCGTAGTCCATCTGCAGCATGACCTTGGTGCGCGTGTCGTCCAGGCGGTGAAAGGTGACGACGCCGGCCTGCTTGGCCTGTCCCTCGACCGTGGTCCACGCCACGCGCTCGTCGGGGATCTGCTCGGTGATCGTGGCGTCGAACTCCCGCTCCACACCGTCGATCTTCGTCACCCAGTGGGTGAGTTCGTCGGTGCGCTGCTCGATCCGCTGCACGCCTTCCATGAACTGGGGGAACGTCTCGAACTGGGTCCACTGGTTGTACGCCGTGCGGACCGGCACATTGACCGCGATGGACTCTTCGACTCGCGACACAGATGACACCTTTCCTCGTTGCCCGCCCGGTCCCTTCAGCGTCGGGGCCGGGCGGTGCGGCAGTTGCTCCCCACCCGGGTGCCCGAGACGTCTCCCGTCACACCCGCCTCTCAGCGCTTTCCCCGGCGCCGCACGCCGAGCGCCATCGCTCCGCCCGCGACGCCCGCCGCCGCGACGGCCGCGAGCGCCGGATGCCGGGAAGCCCACAGTTGCGGGTCGCGTCGGCGGGATTGCTGGTCGAAGGATCCGTGCGCCCCGTGGTCGGTGTCGTCGTCCACCGGGTGCCACAGGTTGTACCTGCGGTTCGGTTCCTCGGCCTCCTCGGTCTGCTGGGCGTCGTAACCGGTGCGGGCGAGGTAGCGGTCCAGCAGTCCCGGCGCGAACTTGTTGGCGACGAGGGTCGCCGCCGTACTGGCCCCCACGAAGTACTGCTTGCGAGCGGGGTGATCGACCGCCTGCACGACGGCGGCCGCGGCGACTTCGGGCTGGTAGATCGGCGGCACCGGCTGCGGTCGACGGGGCAGCCGGGAGAGGACCCAGGAGAACTGGGTGGTGTTGACGGCGGGCATCTGGACCACGGTGATCCGGATGCCACTGCCCTGGTGCATGAGTTCGGTGCGCACGGATGAAGTGAAGCCGTTGATGGCGTGCTTGGCCCCGCAGTAGGCGGACTGCAGGGGGATGGACCGTGCGCCGAGCGCCGATCCGACCTGCACGATGGTGCCGCTGTCACGGGGCGTCATATGGGCCAGCGCGGCCCGGGTGCCGTTGACGAAACCCAGGTAGGTCACCTGCGTGACGCGTTCGTACTCCTCCGCCGAGATGTCGGTGAAGGGCGCGAAGACCGAGGTGAACCCGGCGTTGACCCACACGTCGATGCGGCCGAAGGCCGCCACGGCCGCATCGGCCGCCGCCTCGACCGCCCGGTGGTCGGCGACGTCCGTGGGGACGACGAGCGCGCGCCCGCCCGCTTCCTCCACCTCGCGGGCCGCCGCGTCGAGTCCGGCCCGGCCCCGGGCGAGCAGGACGACGTCGTCGCCGCGTGCCCCGAACGCGCGGGCGGTGGCCCGGCCGATCCCCGCGCTCGCTCCGGTGATGACAACGGTCTTCGTCATGACGGCTTTCCTTCCGGTCCGGGTGCTGTGGCCAGGCGGATGGAGGATTCGAGCATCAGGGCGTGCACGAAGGCCTGCGGCAGGTTGCCGCGGAGCTGCCGCTGGCTGATGTCGTACTCCTCCGTGAAGAGGCCGGGCGGCCCGCAGGCGGCCCGGTTGCGCTCGAACCAGCGCAGGGCCTCCGCCCGGTTTCCCTGCTGGTGTTCGGCGAGCGCCATGACGTATCCGCACAACAGGAAGGCGCCCTCGGCTTCTTCGAGGGGGCGTTCGTCATGGCGGAAGCGGTAGGCGTAGTAGTCGCGGGTCAGCTGCGCGCGGTAGGCGTCGAGCGTCCGCACCGTCCTGGGGTCGGCAGCAGGCAACGCCCCGCGGATCGGCGGGATGAGCAGCGCCCCGTCAAGACCTGGGTCGTCGGTGGCGCGCTGCCAGCGTCCGGTGGGGTGTGTGCTGGTCGCGGACGTCTCGGCGAGCACGGTGTCGGCGAGCGAGGCCCACCGGGCGGCGCGGGCCGGTGCCACGTACGGCGCCATGGAGCGCAGTCCCGCGGCGCAGATGAGGCGGCTGTGGGTCCAGACACGGTCGTGCAACTCCCAGATGCCCGCGTCCGGTTCACCGCGGCGCCGGGCGATGGTGTCGGCCGCGATGTCCGCCGCGCGCCGGCTGTCGCTGTCGAGCCTGCCCGCCCTGGCCGCGGCGGCGAAGAGCAGCAGCGCCTCGCCGAACGCGTCGAGCTGGAACTGCTGGTTGACCCAGTTGCCGGTGAGGTCATGGCCTCCCGGATAGCCGGGGAGCTCCAGGCATCTCTGGTCCGGGACTCGATCGCCGGTGACGGTGTAGGCGGGCGCCATGCGGGGCCCGTCGGCATGCAGGCGCGCGGAGACGAACCGTACGGCGTCATCGGTCAGGCCATGGTCGCCCGCGACGGCGGCGGCCTGCCCGGCGTAGCACTGGTCGCGGATCCACACGTACCGGTAGTCGTAGTTGCGCCCCGCACCGGCCCGCTCGGGGAGGCTGGTCGTGGCCGCCCCGACCATGCCGCCCGTCGAGCTGGTGAGGCCTCGCAGCACGACGAGGGAGTGCCGGGCGTCCTCGGGGGCCAGCGAGGCGGGCAGCGTAGGCACCGCACGCTTCCAGGCATCCTCCGTGGCGTGCCACGCCCGGTCCGCGTCGACGGGGTGGCCGAGTTCCGCGTCGGAGAGTTCCAGGACCAGGTCGTGGTGGCCGCCGGGCGGCAGCACGAGGTCGGCTTCCAGGCCCGTGGTGCGCAGAGCGGCGCGCACCGGGCGGGCTGCGCCGCCGCCCGTCCAGCGCCAGCGCAGCCCGCCGCCGCGTCCGGTCCACACGCCCGAGTCCGCGCGGCGCACGTGGCGGGGCGGGCTTTCGCCGAAGTCGGCGTGCGGTGCGAGGCGTACGGTGACGCGCGCCTCGCCCTCGACCGCGGTGATCCTGCGCAGCAGGACGGCGCATCGCGTGTCGCCGGGGAAGGCGAGCGCCTCACGGCATTCGATGACGCCGGTGGTGGTCACCCAGCGGCTGCGCCAGATCAGCGTGCCGTCCTCGTAGTAACCGCCCCAGACAAAGCGCTCGCGGGGGGCGACGGTGTAGTGGCCCGCGCCGCCGATGAGGGCGGAGAACACCGCTCCGGAGTCCCAGCGCGGTGCGCACATCCACACGATGTCGCCCCCGGGCCCGACCAGCGCGCCGCGTTCACCGTCGGCGAGCAGCGCGTACTCGCGCAGTACGTGCGGCGGGGGCAGGTCATCGTGCGACCGGTGCGGGCGGGTCATGCGCCTCCCTCGTCGGGGTGCGGTCGTCCACCGGCGGCGGTGGGCTGCCGCGGCCCTGTGCCTGATCGTGCTGCCGGGCGGGTCCGGCACCGCCCGAGGGAGGCTCCGTCACCCACACGTGGGCTCGGGGGCCGTGACCGGGTCACTTGCCCTCGGGCCCCGGACGGCCATCGGCGTCGGACGCCCGGCGGCGGCCGGGCAGCATTTCCTGCACCTTGGCCTTGAACCCCTGGCGCACCACGGCGGTCCGGTCGCTGTCGCCCTTGAGGATCGACAGAGCCGCCGCCTCGATCTGGTCGAGGGTGGCGTGCGGAGGGATCGGCGGGACGGCGGGGTCGGTCCGGAAGTCGATGACGAACGGCCGGTCCGCGCCCAGGGCCCGGTGCCACGCCGCCTCCACGTCGCCCGGCTTCTCCACGCGTACGCCGTCGAGGCCGATCGTGCGGGCGAAGTCGGCGTACGGCACGTCGGGCAGCGCCTGTGAGGGCAGGAACTGCGGGGCGCCGGACATGGCGCGCATCTCCCAGGTGACCTGGTTGAGGTCCTGGTTGTTCAGGACGGCGACGATCAGCCGCGGGTCCTGCCACTCCTGCCAGTACTTGGCGACGGTGATGAGCTCGGCCAGACCGTTCATCTGCATCGCGCCGTCCCCGACGATCGCGATCGCGGGCCGGTCGGGATGGGCGAACTTGGCGCCGATGACATACGGGACGCCGGGGCCCATCGTGGCGAGCGTGCCGGACAGCGAGCCGCGCATCTCGCCCCGCAGGCGCAGATGGCGCGCGTACCAGTTCGCGGCCGAACCGGAGTCGGCGGCGAGCATCACGTCGTTCGGCAGCAGGGCGTCAAGGGCGTGCACGACGTACTCGGGGTTGACCGGGTCTGCCTCCACCGCGGCGCGCCGCTGCATGACCTCCCACCACCGGGCGGTGTCCTTCTCGATCTTCTTGCGCCAGGCGCCGTGCTTCTTGCGCTTCAGGCGCGGGATGAGGGTTTCGAGGGTCACGCGCGCGTCACCGACGAGGTTGACCTCGAACGGATACCGCAGACCGATCATGAAGGGGTCGATGTCGATCTGCACCGCGCGGGCCTGGTCGAACTCCGGCAGGAACTGGCTGTACGGGAAGCTGGAGCCGATCACCAGCAGGGTGTCGCAGTCCTGCATCATCTCGTACGAGGGCCGCGTGCCCAGGAGGCCGATGGACCCGGTCACATACGGCAGATCGTCGGGGAAGGCGTCCTTGCCGAGCAGTGCCTTGGCCACTCCGGCGCCCAGCAGGTCCGCGAGCCGCTCGACCTCGGCGCGGGCGCCGCGGGCGCCCTGGCCGATCAGGATGGCGACCTTCTCCCCGGAGTTGAGCACTTCGGCGGCCCGTTCCACGTCCTCCGGGGCGGGTGCCGGGGCGTAGCCGCTCAGCCCGAGGCTGGAGGGGACCATCTTGAACGCGTGCGTCGGGGGCGTGTACTCCAGCTCCTGGACGTCCGCCGGGATGATCACCGCGGTGACCGTCCGCTTGGCGTACGCCGTGCGCATGGCCCGGTCGATCACGTTGGGCAGCTGCTCGGGAACGGTCACCATCTCGCAGAAGTCGGACGCGACGTCCTTGTAGAGGCTCAGCAGGTCGACCTCCTGCTGGTAGGAGCCGCCCATCGCGCTCCGGTTGGTCTGTCCCACGATGGCGACCACGGGTACGTGGTCCAGCTTCGCGTCGTACAGGCCGTTCAGCAGGTGGATGGCTCCGGGGCCCGAGGTGGCGGCGCAGACGCCGACCTTTCCGGAGAACTTTGCGTACCCCACCGCTTGGAACGCGGCCATTTCCTCGTGCCGGGCCTGCACGAACTTCGGGTTGTTGTCCGCGCGGCCCCACGCGGCAAGGAGGCCGTTGATCCCGTCGCCGGCATAGGAGAAGACGTGGTCGACGTCCCACTCGCGCAGGCGCTGCAGAACGTGGTCGGAGACCTTGGTCGCCATGGCGTTGCTTCCTCTCGGAGATGCGGGGGCGCGCGAGGAACGGGACGAACCGGGCGCAAGAGCCCGGTACCCGAAGTCATCGGGTTCACGTGCCGGATTTCGGGCCGCTGCCCCGATCGGCCCTGTCAAAGACCACGAGTGGCAGCAACACGGCCCCGCAATCGACTCCCAAGGGCTCGACGGACGCACTCTGCGCAAATCCAGGAGACAAAGCAGGAATAGAAGAGGAATGACCGGGCATACTCGCCCCTTGCTTGTGAGCCCGCCCATAGGGGCCACATCACACGCTAAGGACGGTAGTAGATACCCGGCCGTTTCCCGGGCCGTGGAATTCCTGCGAACGCACTCACCCCGGCAATTTCTACGTAGCCGGGTAGTACGTCACATCCTTGCGCCGCTTTCCCCTCGCCGCTAACCATGGACGACGTCGCAGGGCCGGAACGCGAACAGCGCGAATACATCGCCATTCCGAACGCACCGGCCCCGCCCCACGTCCCCCATGGAAAAGGTTCACTCTCGTATGACGACGCGCACCAGCACCGCCCGAGTCGCAACCGCCCGCATCGCCCGTATCCGCTCGTTCTCCGTCGCGGGCCTCGCCACCGCCGGAGCCGCGGCCGCTCTGCTCACCGTCGCCCCCTCCCCCGCCCAGGCCGCCGAGCCGCACACCGCCGCGGCCAAGGCGCCTGCCGCCGCCGCGAAGGCCGACAAGCGGTCGTACGCCAACAACCTCGACGGCTGGATCAAGGAGTCCCTGGACATCATGAAGTCCAAGGGCATCCCCGGCTCCTACGAGGGTCTGCACCGCAACATCATGCGC
>NZ_JBSFUS010000015.1:0-268510 GCF_053591915.1 Streptomyces sp. NPDC002853
GACGGTCAGGTCATCGGCGAAGTGCCGGTCGCCGGTGGCGTCAGGCACGTACTTCACGGTGACAACGATCCTCAAGCTCACGCCGGCTCTCCTACTGCATCGTCTTTACTGGGCTGCTGCCTTGCTCTGGCCACTGCCTTCTTGCAGGCAGCATAGGCGCCTGAAGAGGCGGATCCCGGTCGGGGCGGCCCGCGCTCCCACCAGAATATTACTCGCCAGTACACCCATTTCATTCCCACTAAGCAAGCGCTTTGAACTGTGACCTTCCCAACGCTCTGTAATCGGGCGTCGGGAAGGCCCGCCGGGAACTCTCAGTCGCGCAGGGCGTTGAAGCGACCTTGGTGGTAGAGCAGCGGCCGCCCGGCTCCCGCGGGGTCACCGACCACCGCCTCCGCGAGGACGATCCGGTGGTCACCGGCGGGCACCCGCGCCGCCACCCTGCAGACCAGCCAGGCCAGCGTGCCGTCGAGCACGGGCACTCCCTCGGGCCCCTCGTACCAGCGTGTGTCCGCGCCGAAGCGGTCGGCGCCGCTGCGCGCGAACGTCGTGGCGAGGTCGAGCTGGTGCTCGCCGAGTATGTGGACGCCGACGTGTTCGGCCTCGGAGACCGCGGGCCAGCTGGAGGCCCCCGTACCGATGCCGAACGAGAGCATCGGGGGCTCGGCGGAGACGGAGACGAGCGAGGTGGCGGTGAAGCCGACGGGCCCGGCGGGACCCTGGGCGGTGATCACCGCGACCCCCGCCGCGTGCTGCCGGAACACGGAGCGCAGGAGGTCGGGGGAGGCGAGCTGAGGGGTGCGGAGATCGGGCGTGGCCGTCATGGAATTGTCCTTCTGCAGGAGGTACGAGCGGTTCCGTGGCTGCTCAGCAGCCCGGACAGCGCGCACTTGCATGACGGGCGAGGTCCACGTGGACGCGCTCGTAGAGAAGGAGCTCCGGAGGCATGGGAGCAGGCTGGCGATAGATGCGGGGTGCAGTCAAGTCCGTTCCGCGATGTGAAAGACGTCGTCGGGTCATGGCCCTCCTCCCCCGGGTCCCGCGGTCTCACACGGCCTTGCCGATGCCGGCGATCACATCGGCCTTGCGCGGCTGCCCGGTCGCGCGCTGGACGACCTGTCCGTCCGCGTCGAGAACCAGCACGGTCGGTGTCCTGCTGATGCGCAGTTCCCGTACGAGATCGAGTTCGGCTTCGGCGTCGATCTCCACGTGGGAGACGCCGGGGACCATCGCGGCCACCTCGGAGAGGACACGGCGGGTCGCCCGGCAGGGCTGGCAGAAAGCGCTGGAGAACTGCACGAGCGTGGCGCGCTCCCCCAGTTCGCGTCCCGCCCACGTGCCCGGTCCCGACAGGGCGATGCGGTCTCCCGCGTCGCGTATCCGCACGTCAGCCTCCCGCTCCTGCGTCATGATCCAACCGTCCCCGACTTCAGCGCCCCGGCGCCGGGAAACATTCCCGACGTGACGAGAATCTCGCGCCTGCCGGGCACGATGGGTGGCCAGCGGTCCGTTCTTGGGGCACGATCTGCGCAACGCCGAAAAACCTACGGCTGCGTAACTTCCCGCCGGGAACCCTCCCCAGGCAGAAACGAAGGGTCACCCCCACCCATGGCAGAGCTTGTCTACCGTCCGGTCATCGGTGCCGCTAAAACGCTGTTCAAGGCATGGGACCTGAAGATCGACTGCAAGGGGTCGGAGAACATCCCTCGCACCGGTGGCGCGGTGCTTGTCAGCAATCACATCAGCTATCTCGACTTCATCTTCGACGGCCTGGCGGCCCTGCCGCAGAAGCGTCTCGTGCGCTTCATGGCCAAGGAGTCGGTGTTCCGGCACAAGATCTCCGGTCCGCTGATGCGCGGGATGAAGCACATTCCCGTCGACCGCAAGCAGGGTGAGACGGCTTATCAGCACGCGCTCGACTCGCTGCGTGCCGGGGAGATCATCGGCGTCTTCCCCGAGGCGACGATCTCTCCGTCCTTCACGCTGAAGACCTTCAAGTCCGGCGCCGCGCGCCTGGCCCAGGAGGCCGGCGTACCGCTGATCCCGATGGCACTGTGGGGCACACAGCGGCTGTGGACCAAGGGCCAGCCGCGCAACTTCGGGCGCAGCCACATCCCGATCACGATCCGCGTCGGTGAGCCGGTCGAGGCACCGAAGGACCAGTTCGCGGGCGCGATCACCCGGCGCCTTCGCGAGCGCTGCCAGGAACTCCTCGAAGCCGCGCAGCGTGCCTATCCCGTGCGCCCCAAGGGCCCGGACGACACGTGGTGGATGCCGGCGCACCTCGGCGGCACCGCGCCGACTCCCGCCGAGGTGAAGGCCGCCGAGGCGAGCTGAATCGATTACTCCGGGCGCTGCGACGCCCGCTCCGGCGCGTGGACGGTGAGCCGCGCGCCGGGGCTGAACTTCGCGAGCAGCTCGGCCAGTTCGGCGCCCGCTTCCTCGACGCCGGAGTCCGGCCCCATCCCCTCCAGAAGGAAGATGGCGTTGACCGACTCCTCCGTGAGGCGGGTGCGCGGCCCCTGGCGCCAGTTCCAGCGGCGGCAGGTGACACCCTCGTCGTCGCACCAGACGACCTCACCCGCGTCCGGGTGCTCGACCGCCTGCTCCCCCGCGGCCATGGTGACGAAGTCCTCGGTGCCGTCGGCCCGCAGCAGACGCATGCCGCCCTTGATGTGGTCCAGGTCCTCGCCGCCGACCGGGATCAGGTGGGCGACGCTGATCGCGTTGTAGACGTCGACGAGGGCGTTGATCCGCGGCAGGCCGCCGTCGGCGAGTGCGCGCTTGGCGAGCGCCTCGGCGGAGTTGCGGGTACGGGACGGCTTCGCGCCGAAGGCGGTGTAGGCCGCGCGCCACGCCACCATGTGCGGATCCTCGTGCGGGGCGCGGTCGCCGAGCCGCTCGGCGAGACGCCGCGCGGCCTCGTCGAGGAGGGCCGAGGTCTCGTCGGTGCTTGGCCCGTTGACGAGCCCGTGGGCCTCGATGGCGACGTGGGTGAAGCCGGGCGCGAGGTCGCGCACGTCGTCGGTCACGGTGATCTGGAAGGTCATCGGCTGCCTTGCGTTCGGGGTGGGGCGGTTCGGAGTGGGGCGGTTCAGAGTGCGTCGGGGAGGTGCTCCCACAGGTACGGCCGGTCCGGGGCTTCCTTCAGGGCGCGGAGAACCGCCGGGCGCGGTACAGCACAGAGTACCGGATAGTCCATCTCACTGGACTCAACATCCACCGCGAAGGCCAGCCGCTCACCGTCGAGGGAGAACTGGGCGTCCACTCCGGGCTTGTTCCCCCGACAGTCCTGCCGGTGCCAGGCTCCGTGGAAGCGGATGGCCACCAGGCCGTGCAGGACGTATCCCGTGCCCGCGTCGTGCGTAAGCCGCTGGTAGCACAGGGCGGTGGGGATGTCCTCGGCCCGCAGCAGCGCGGCCAGCGCGTGGGACTTGGCGTGACAGATGCCCGTGCCCTGCTCCAGGACGTCGGAGGCGCGCCAGGTCACGCGCGGGTCGCCGCTGTCGGCGGAGTGCGGGATGGTGTCGCGCACGAATTCGTAGGCCGCGCGAGCGTATGTGTATGAATCCGTGGCCTGCGCGGCAAGGCGCGCGGCCGTCTCGCGCACGAGCGGATGATGATGATCGATGACCTCATCGGCGGCCAAGTAGGCGGAGAGGTCAGGGTTTTGCTGGATCAGCTGCATGCCACGGGAGCATAGAAATGCGACCGACCGCTAGTCAATGCTTTTACGGTCGATCGCATATCTATGCAGTTCTACGGAGAGGCTAGCGCGCCATCTCCTCCTTGAGGGCCGCGACGAAACCGTCCACGTCCTCCTCGCGCGTGTCGAACGCGCACATCCAGCGGACGTCGCCCGCCGCCTCGTCCCAGAAGTAGAAGCGGTACTGCTTCTGCAGCCGCTCGCTCACGTCGTGCGGCAGCCGCGCGAAAACCGCGTTGGCCTGCACCGGGTAGAGGATCTCCACGCCGTGGACGGCGCGCACCCCTTCGGCCAGGCGCTGGGCCATCTCGTTCGCGTGGCGGGCGTTGCGCAGCCAGAGGTCCTTGGCGAGCAGCGCCTCCAACTGCACCGAGACGAAGCGCATCTTGGAGGCGAGCTGCATGGACATCTTGCGCAGGTGCTTCATGTGGCTGACGGCGTCCTGGTTGAGGACGACGACGGCCTCGCCGAAGAGCGCGCCGTTCTTCGTGCCGCCCAGGGACAGGATGTCCACGCCGACCGCGTTCGTGAACGTCCGCATGGGGACGTCCAAGGACGCGGCGGCGTTCGATATGCGCGAGCCGTCCAGGTGCACCTTCATGCCGAGCTCGTGCGCGTGGTCGCAGATGGCGCGGATCTCGTCGGGCGTGTAGAGCGTGCCCAGTTCGGTGTTCTGCGCGATCGAGACGACCTGCGGCATCGCCCGGTGCTCGTCGTCCCAGCCGAAGGCCTGCTTGTCGATCAGCTCGGGCGTGAGCTTGCCGTCGGGCGTCGGCACCGTGAGCAGCTTGAGGCCGCCCATGCGCTCGGGGGCGCCGCCCTCGTCCACGTTGATGTGCGCGGACTCGGCGCAGATCACCGCACCCCAGCGGTCGGTGATCGCCTGGAGCGCGACGACGTTGGCTCCGGTGCCGTTGAACACCGGGAACGCCTCGGCGGTGGGGCCGAAGTGGCCGCGGATGACCTGCTGGAGGTTGGCCGTGTAGTCGTCCTCGCCGTACGCGATCTGGTGACCGCCGTTGGCGAGGGCGATGGCCGCGAGCACCTCGGGGTGGGCGCCCGCGTAGTTGTCGCTCGCGAATCCCCGTACGTCCGGGTCGTGGTGGCGGCGCGCGTCGGTCTTCGGAGGGTTCACGGCTTCTCGGTCACGGGTGTCGCGAGCGGTCACGGCTTCTCGGTCAGCCACAGGCGTTTTCCGTTCACTTCTCCGGCGGGCTGCTCCCAGACCTTGGCGATGGCCTCGGCCAGCTCCGTGACGTCCGTGAAGCCCGCGAACTTCGCGTTGGGCCGCTCCGCGCGCATCGCGTCGTGCACCAGCGCCTTGACCACCAGGATGGCAGCCGCCGATGACAGGCCCTGCTCGCCCCCCGCCTTGCGGAAGGCGTCGCCGAGCGCGAGGGTCCACGCCTCTGCCGCCGCCTTCGACGCGGAGTAGGCCGCGTTGCCCGCCGTCGGCTTGGAGGCGCCGGCCGCGCTGATCAGGAGGTAGCGCCCCCGGTCGCTGCGCTGCAGGCCGTCCTGGAAGGCGAGCGAGGTGTGCTGCACCGTACGGATCAGGAGCTTTTCGAGCAGGTCCCAGTCGGCGAGGTCGGTCGCGGCGAAGGTGGCGCTGCCGCGCCAGCCGCCGACGAGGTGGACCAGGCCGTCGATCCGCCCGAACTCCTTCTCGGTGCGGGTGGCCCACTCCCGGGTCGCCCCGAGATCCAGCAGGTCGACGGTGTCACCTATGACGGTGGCTCCGCCGTGCGCGTACCGCGCGGCGTCCACGGCCTCCGCGAGGCGGGCCGCGTCGGCGTCGGACGCCACGACCGTGGCACCGGCCTCCGCGAGCCTGAGCAGCGTGGCACGGCCTGCCGGACCGGCTGCCCCCGCGACCGCGACCACGGCTCCATCGAGTGCGGACATCGTCCTCGCCTCCTTGGTGCGGTTGCTCACGCGGCGACCTGCTCGACGCTCGCGGCGGTGATCCCCTTGGTTTCGGCGATCACTCGCTTGAGCTTCTTGGAGAGCGCCTCATAGAACATGCTGAGCGGAAACTCGTCAGGAAGCACGTCGTCGACGAGTTTTCTGGGCGGAAGCTGCACATCCAGGGCGTCGGGGCCCTTGGCCCAGCGCGATCCGGGGTGCGGCGCGAGGTACTGGGACACCAGGTCGTACGCGGCGAACCAGTGCACGAGCTTGGGGCGGTCGATGCCCGCGCGGTAGAGCTCCTCGATCTCGGCGCACAGCTGGTTGGTGACCCGCGGCGCGCGCTCCCAGTCGATCTTGAGCTTGTTGTCGGTCCAGCGGACGACGTCGTGCTTGTGGAGGTACGCGAAGAGCAGCTGGCCGCCGAGGCCGTCGTAGTTCTTGACGCGGTCGCCGGTGACCGGGAAGCGGAACATCCGGTCGAACAGGACGGCGTACTGCACGTCACGCGCCTGCGGGACGCCCTCGGCCTCCAGCTTCACGGCCTCCTTGAAGGCGGTGAGGTCGCAGCGCAGCTCCTCCAGGCCGTACATCCAGAACGGCTGGCGCTGCTTGATCATGAAGGGGTCGAACGGCAGGTCGCCGTGGCTGTGGGTGCGGTCGTGGACCATGTCCCACAGGACGAACGCCTGCTGGCAGCGGTCCTGGTCGCCGATCATCTCGCGGATGTCGTCGGGCAGTTCGAGCCCGAGGATGTCGACGGAGGCCTCGGTGACGCGGCGGAAGCGGGCCGCCTCGCGGTCGCAGAAGATGCCGCCCCAGCTGAAGCGCTCGGGGGCCTCGCGCACGGCGATGGTCTCCGGGAAGAGCACGGCCGAGTTCGTGTCGTACCCGGCGGTGAAGTCCTCGAAGGTGATGCCGCAGAACAGCGGGTTGTCGTAGCGCGTGCGCTCCAGCTCCGCCAGCCACTCCGGCCAGACCATGCGCAGCACGACCGCTTCGAGGTTGCGGTCCGGGTTGCCGTTCTGCGTGTACATGGGGAAGACCACGAGGTGCTGCAGGCCGTCCTCGCGATGCGCCGCGGGCTGGAAGGCGAGCAGCGAGTCGAGGAAGTCCGGCACCTGGAAACCGCCGTCCGCCCAGCGCCTCAGGTCCACGCCGAGCGCCTGGTGGTACGCGGCGTCGTGCGGAAGCAGCGGGGCGAGCTGCTCGATCCCGGATATCACGCGGTCGACGGCGAGTTCGGCCACGGACCGCGCCGGGGCGCCCTCCGCGTCGAAGTCGATCGAGCCGTCCGCGGACTGCCACGGGCGGATCTCTTCCACGGCTTCCTTGAGCATCGGCCAAGCCGGGTGCTCCACGACCCTTCCCATGGGGGCACCCCCACTCACGGGAGGAACCGCACCTTCCGTAACCCTCTGCACAAGAATTTCCGTCACTTGTCAACCTCCACGGGAGAACCTCGCGTCAGAACACCGTATGTGTGCGAGGTTCCCCACCACAAGGGGAGGTCCGGGAAATTATCCTGTGACACCCCCAACATCACCGCTGATTTTCCTGCCGGGCACCGTAGAGGCAACTGCTTCTGCCACTTCCGCCACCGCGGTCCGCGCATCGTCCAGGAGTCGCGGAAAGCTCAGGAACCCGTGGAACATCGCCGACCGGTGCCCCCGTGTCACCGGGACCCCCGCCAGGCGCAGCCTGACCGCGTACGCGGCGCCCTCGTCGCAGAGCGGATCGCACCCCGCCGTGACGATGTGCGCGGGTGGCAGTGCGGCGACGTCCGCGCCCAGGGGCGAGGCGTAGGGATGGGTGCCGTCACCGTCCGGGCCGAGGTACTGCTCCCAGAACCAGCGCAGGTGCGCGGCGGTGAGGAAGTAGCCGGTCGCGTTCGTCGTATACGAACCGCTGCCCTGCCCCGCGTCGAGCACGGGGTAGATCAACACCTGGAGCGCCACGGCGGGCCCTCCCCGGTCCCGCGCCATCAGGGTCGCGACGGTGGCGAGGCCGCCCCCGCTGCTGTCCCCGGCCGTCACCACGGCGCCCGGGTCGCCGCCGAGCCCGCCCGCCGCCGTCCGGGCCGCGGCCCAGCACAGGGCCGCGTAGGCGTCCTCGGTGGCCGCGGGGAAGCGATGCTCGGGGGCGAGGCGGTAGGCGACGGAGACCACGACTGCGCCGGACCGCGCACAGAGGGTGCGGGCCATGGCGTCGTGGGTGTCGAGACCGCAGAGGGTGTAGCCACCGCCGTGGAAGAAGACGACGGTGGGGCGGGGGTGGGTCCGCCCCGGCGGGTGGTAGACGCGGACGGGCAGGTCAGGAGCTCCCGCGGGACCGGGGATGCGCCGGTCCCCGACGGCGCCCACCATCGGGGCGGCCTTCCCGGTGGAAGGCGTTGCGGCGAGGACGCGGCGCGCCTCGGCCGCGTCGGTCACGGTGCCGCCGAGGTCGGGGAACGCGGCGCTCAGCGCGTCGACCAGGGGGCGTGCGGCCGGGGCGAGGCGGTCACCGTCCGTGCTCGCCGCCGTCACCCTGCCTCCTGGGCCCGGAAGTACGGGATGACCTTCTCGCCCCACTGCCGCAGGGTCTCCACGCAGGCCTCCTGCGGGACGGTGCCCATCTGGATGAGGCACATGATCTCGTCGGCGCCCGCGTCGCGGAGCCGTTCCACGTACGCGATGGCGTCGTCGGCGGTTCCATAGGCGTGATCGGCGTTGAAGGTGGCCGTGGAGGTGGGCCGCACCGGAATGTCGTGCTCGTGCAGCCGCGCGACGACCTGCTCGGCGGCCTCCCGCATCGCGGCCGCCTCGTCGGCCCCCTCGACCACGGCCTCATCGGGGATGCCGGCGCCGCCGTACCAGTGTCCGATGGACTGCGCGAAGAACCGCTGCCCGCGGATGCCGACGCGCCGGGCCCGCTCGCGGTCGTCGAGCACGATGGTCGGGCAGAGCACGGAGAAGTGGTCGTTGACGACGCGGGACACGAGGCGCGCGTCGGTGCGGCCCGCGATCGCCGTGTCGTACGCGTCCCTCATCTCCGCGATCGACTCCGGGCCTGCGAAGCCCATCACCAGGGCGCCGATGCCGAGTTCGGCGGCTTGCGTCAAGGTCTCGGTCCTGCTGCAGGCGAGGAAGAGCGGGGGGTGCGGGGTCTGCCGCGGCCGGGGCAGGATGGGGTGCGGATCGATGTCGAGCAGCGCGCCGTGGTGCTCGAGTTCCTCGCTCTCCCAGGCCTTCCCGATGATCTGCAGCGCCTCCTCGACCTCCTGGGTCGTACGTTCCTTGTCGACGCCGCAGAGCGAGGTCTCCTGGAGCGTCCCACCGCGCCCCGCCCCGAGGTCGAGCCGCCCGCCGGACAGCAGGTCGAGCATGGCGGCGCGCTCGGCGACCCGCGCCGGGTGGTTGAAGGCGAACGGCATGCAGACCACGCCGTGGCCGATGCGGATCGTGCTGGTGCGCGCGGCGACCCAGGTCAGGAAGATCTCCGGGGCGCTCATGTGGGCGTACCACTTCAGGGAGTGGTGCTCGACGGCCCAGACGCGGTCGAATCCCATCTCCTCGGCCAGGACGGCCTGTTCGACGCTGTCGTGGATGAGCTGATGCTCTCGCTCGACGGTGGGATCGGCGAGCTGTGCTTCGAATATGACGGAGAACTTCACGTGCCCTCCCGGGAGTTGAGCCACTACGGGTCGGCGCCCTTGTTTCAAGCAGTCATATGACTAGTCGGCAGATGTCGAACTTGCAAGAGCGACAACACCACTTGGCTCCACGGGCCGGCGGCAGCGCACAGGAAATCCCCGGGAGGGCCGTGGCGGCCCTCCCGGGGAAGCGTGCTCCTCAGGCGCGGGAGGTCAGTTCGTGTTGAGCGTCAGGCCGTAGTACCGCAGCGTGTCGTCCAGCGGCTGGAAGTACGAGGAGCCCTGGTCGTTCACCCCGCCGCACGACTGGTTCGTCGGGCCGCCCGAGGTCATGCCCTGGGCCTGGTTGCCCGCGATGTACGCGCCGCCGCTGTCGCCGCCCTCCACGCACACCGTGGACCGGCCGAGGCCGTTGACCACGGTGTCCGGGCCGCCGTTGCGATCGGTGTAGGTGACGCTCACGTTGTACGCACCGACCCGTCCGCACGTCCAGCCCGTCGTCGAGCCCGACTTGCACAGGGTCGCGCCGACCGCCGCGCGCTGACTGCCGCGCACCGGGACCGAGGCGCCGTTGCCCCAGGTGCCGACCGCCGTGGTGATCGACGAGCCCGACTGGATCGTCGCCAGGCCCATGTCCACGCTGTTCTGGCCGAGCGCGAAGCGGGTCGTGGAGCCGGTCGCGAACTTCGAGCCGTTGAAGTACAGGCCCGGGTTGCCGACCACGCAGTGGCCCGCCGTGACGAGGTACTGCCGGCCCGCCGCGTTGCGTGCGCCGAAGCCGACCGAACACCACGAACCGGGCTGGTTGTTGATGTTCATCCGGCTGCCCGGCGCGACGGCCGCCTTCGCCTCCAGCTCCTGCCCGCCCTTGACCACCCGGACGGCGTCACCGAACTCGCGGGCCTCCTTGAGGAAGGCCCGCGCCGCCGGGGCGGTGGCGTCGGCCACCGTGACCTTGACCGTGTCGGAGGCAAGGTCCGCCCCCCAGGAGGCTATGCCGCTCGGGACTCGCTCGGCCGCCGCCGCGTCGAGGGCGGCGGTGACGCGCTTCAGCTCCGCCTCGCCCCGGCTCGGTATGCGGGCGGTCAGGCCGGTGGCCTTGACCTGCGCCGCCGCGCGGGATGCGCCGACGTTCACGGTCAGTTCGCCCTTCGCGTCGAAGAACGCACCGTCCGTCCGGACGCCGTCCCGGTGCAGCCGGTCCAGTCTGCGCTGCTGGTCCGCCTGCTCGTCGAGACGCCGTACGGCGGCGGTCTCGCTCACACCCAGCGTGTCCGCCAGGGCCTCGATCATCTGCGGCTCGTAGCGCGGGGTGGGGGGTGCGTCGGCGTGCGCGCCGGTGACACCCGTCGTGGCCACCAGGGCCCCGGCTGCCGCGGCAGCAAGGAGGTAATGCCGAACATGCGCCATGGGAATGCCTTCCAAGGGTAAGTGGGGGGTGGCATATGGACGTTCGGTGCACCGGGGTGGGGTCAATTGGTGCACCGAACATCCATCGGCGCCGTACGCGGGATTTCCCGGACCGCGCCGTTGGGCGAAACCTTCCCGTCACTTCGGGCGGCCGCACAAGGCATGGCGGGGCACCGGCCCTTAAGGCGAAAGGGGTAAACACTTAATGCGCACCCACGGGCGTGGGGGTGGGAAGTGGCACCCCCTCCGCGCGCACAGCGGAGCACCCGGAGGCGGGAGTTGACCGCTTCTGAGCTGCCCGGCGGCGACGCCCGTACGGCGCCTTTCCGGTGGAAGCCGGTCCCGGCCCGACGAACGCTCCGAGGCCGATACGTGATGCGGAATCGGTGTTACAAATATTGACGAACGCGGTCCGGCGGGGTTTGGTAGGCGAGGCGTCAGGCGGGAATTCCTTTGTCCGTCACCCGGGTCCGGCCATGTCCAGCGGTGACGCGAACGGCATTCATCGGGCGGTTGCGCCTGTTCCGGGAGTGCGGCTCGTCATCTGTCATGCCGGGAGGCGAAATTCGTGACGGTCTCATCCGGGCTGACGTCGGACGACTCGGAATCCGGTGCGGGGGCGGTCCTTTCGACTGAGCCTCCCGCTCCGTTCGCCGTCGCCCTGCGCGAGGCGGTGCGGCGCCGCGGGCTCCCCCTGGACCGGATCTGCGAGCGGCTCACCGCCCGCGGCATCCGGCTCACGCCCGCGACCCTCAGCTACTGGCAGCGCGATCGCACCCGCCCCGAGCGCTCGGACTCACTGCGCGCCGTTGTCGCACTGGAGAGCATCCTCGACCTGGCGCCCGGAGAACTCTCCGGGCTGTTGCGATCCCAACGCCCGCGCGGGCGCCGTCCGGTCGTACGCGTCGACGAGCACGCGACCCGGCGTCTCTACGGTCGCGCGTCCCGGCAGGAACAGGCACTCGGCGACGCCTTCCCGCGCTTCAACCAGGGGATCGCCATTCTCCTCACCCGCGAGGTGCTGCACCTTGACCGGCGGGGCTGCGTCAGCCGACTGACCATCAACCACCTGGTCCGCGCCGTCTGCGACGGTCCCGACCGGCTGATCAACCTGCACTTCCTGGACGACCCCGACGCCGGACCGCCCGAGGCGACCGTGCACTGCGGACAGCTGGAATCGATGCGGCAGGACGCGGTCTCGGGCGGAGTGATGCTCCAGATCGGCTTCGGCCGTCCGCTGTCGTTCGGCGAGACCACAACCGTCGACTACGAGATCCGCACCGAGCCGCAGGGCCACCCGACGACGCTCCACGAGCGGGGCATACGCGGCAACCAGGACGCCTATCTCCTCCAGGTGCACTTCCCCCGCGAGCGGCCGCCGGCGATCTGCCACTCGTACTACCGGGAGAACGCCTCCGCCCAGCAGCGCAAGGTACGCCCCCTGACCGTGGACTCCTCCGGCGCGGCCCACCTGTACGCGGCTCAGTGTCGGCAAGGCATCTACGGCATGAGCTGGCAGTGGCCGGAGGAGGACTCCTAGGCCTCTGGTGGGCACAGCGCAGGCCGGGGCCCACACCGCGTGGGTGTGGACCCCGGATCACGCGCCCGCGTGCGCCCTGCGGATCAGAGGCCGAACTCCTGCGGGGAGAGGCCGAGTGCCGCGCACGCCTCGCGCAGGACCTGCTCCTCGGCCGGGGCGATGTACCCGTCCGCGCCGGCGACGACGAAGCCGGTCTGCACGACCGCCTTGGCCTCCGTCGGCTTCTTCGCCGCCTTGGCGATCTCCTGCATGACCTCCGTCTTGCCCTGCTGGAAGTTGAACGACAGCTGGTCGACGTGCTTGTTGAACCGCTGCTGCAGCTGCTCCGGCGGGAAGTTCTTCAGGACGTCGTTCTGCAGGATCAGCGACTCCACGTGCCGGCGCTCGGCAGGGTCGACCGAGCCGTCAGCGGCGGCGACGAGCGCGCACATGGCCATGCTCGCGTCGCGGTAGGAACCGCTCTTGAGCTCCGTCTTCAGGGAGGCGAGCTGGGACTTGAGCACGCCCACGAGCTGCGCCTTGGACCCGCCCGACCCCGAACCCGGCCGTCCGTGACCGCCGGAGCTGCTGCGTCCCCCCTGCGACTGCTGCTGCAGACCCTTGGCCTGGTCCTTGATCCGGTCCCACATCGCCATCCGTGCCACCTCGGCTGTGTTAGCTCGTCCGCGCGCGTTCCACGCGTCACCCTGCCAACGCCTCCCCACCCCGCGAAGTTCCGTCACGGACACTCGGGGGAGGCGACTCGAACGCGAGAGCGCGGTCGTAACGCGGATGCTCCGCCAGGCGGCCGCCGCCGGGGACACGGCGGGGCAGGGTGTCGGACCGGTCAGGAATGGAGAAGCATCAGCCGCCCTGTCCTCTCTAGCGTGATGGACATGGCAAACATCGCATCTGTCACCCTCGACGTGGCCGACCCCACCGCCGCGCGCCACTTCTACACCACCGCCTTCGGTCTCGACACGCAGTTGCGGCTACGGGCCTCCGAGGAGCCCAGCACCGGATTCCGGGGGTTCACGCTCGCGCTCACGGTGTCCCAGCCGGGCGACGTCAAGAGCCTCGTCGACGCCGCCCTCGCCGCGGGCGCCACCTCCCTCAAGCCCGTCACGAAGTCGCTCTGGGGCTACGGCGGCGTCGTACAGGCCCCCGACGGGACGATCTGGAAGGTCGCGACCTCGGCCAAGAAGGACACCGGCCCTGTCACCCGGCAGATCGACGAGATGGTGCTCCTGCTCGGCGTCGCGGACATGGCCACGAGCAAGCAGTTCTACGTCGGGCAAGGCCTCGCCGTGGCAAAGAGCTTCGGCCGCATGTACTGCGAGTTCGAGACCGCGTCCGGCGCCTTCAAGCTGGCGCTGTACCGGCGCCGCGCCCTGGCCAAGGACCTCGGCGTATCCCCCGACGGCACCGGATCACACCGCCTCACGATCAACGCCACCACCACCCCGTTCACCGACCCGGACGGCTACCCGTGGAAAGCGGCGGCGACGGTACAGCGGACCGCCTCCGTGAGCCCTCGCTGACGAGGAGCAGCCGTGCTCACGCGTCGAGGCCGCCTCGTTTGACCAGTTGGGTTGCGATCACGTTGCGTTGGATCTCGTTCGTGCCCTCGCCGACGAGCATCAGCGGGGCGTCGCGGAAGTAGCGCTCCACGTCGAACTCGGTGGAGTAGCCGTAACCGCCGTGGATGCGGACGGCGTTGAGGGTGATCTGCATGGCTGTCTCGGAGGCGAAGAGCTTGGCCATGCCTGCCTCCATGTCCACGCGGCGGCCCGCCTCCGCCTCCCGGGCGGCGTGCAGGGTGAGCTGGCGGGCAGCGGTGAGTGAAGTGGCCATGTCGGCGAGGTAGTTGCCGATCGACTGGTGCTTCCAGATCGGCTCGCCGAAGGCCTCGCGCTCCTGGGCGTAGGCGAGGGAGTCCTCGAACGCGGCCCGGCCGACCCCCAGTGCGCGCGCCGCGACCTGGAGCCGTCCGGTCTCCAGGCCCTTCATCATCTGGGCGAAGCCCTTGCCCTCGACCCCGCCCAGTACGGCGTCGGCCGGCGCCCGGTAGTCGTCGAACGACAACTCGCAGCTCTCCACGCCCTTGTAGCCGAGCTTGGGCAGGTCACGCGCGACCGTCAGGCCGGGACCGTGCTCGACGAGCAGGATCGAGATTCCCTTGTGGGCGGGTTCGGCGGCCGGATCGGTCTTGCACATCAGGGCGATGAGCCCGGACCGGCGGGCGTTGGTGATCCAGGTCTTCGACCCGTTGATGACGTAGCCACCCGCGTCGGGGCCGGTGCCGGTGCCCGCGTCCTTGCGCGCGGACGTACGCATGGCCTGGAGGTCCGAGCCGCCGCCCGGCTCGGTGAGCGCCATGGTCGCCCGGATCTCCCCGGTGGCCATCTTCGGCAGGAAGCGCCGCCGCTGTTCCTCCGTGCCGAAGTGGAGCAGCAGCTTCGCGACCACGGTGTGGCCGCCCATCGCACCGGCCAGGCTCATCCAGCCGCGGGCGAGTTCCTCGGTGACGAGGACGTAGCAGGGCATGGAGACCGGTGTGCCGCCGAATTCCTCGGGGACGGCGAGGCCGAAGACGCCGAGGCGCTTCATCTGCTCGATCAGGGCTTCGGGGTAGGTGTCGGAGTGCTCCAACTCCCTTACGACAGGACGCACTTCCTTGTCGACGAAGTCCCGCACCGTGCTGACGACGAATTGCTCGTCCTCGGAAAGGATGTCGAGAGTGCTCATGCTGGGACGCTCCTCGCCGACAATCCCGTACCGGAACGCGCGCGACGCATGACAAAGGCAAGGAGTGTCCGAACTCCTTGCCATGCTCAACATATAGCGCATGGGGGGCCTTGCGGCAAGGCCCCGGTCGTGACGCAGAATCATCGATCTCAACCGGAAACCCAGCGAAATGAGAACAATGATTGACGTGATCGTGGTCGGCGGCGGACCGACCGGATTGATGCTGGCGAGCGAGCTTCGGCTGCACGGTGTGCACACCGTCGTCCTGGAGAAGACGGCGCAGGCCACCCAGCAGTCCCGCGGGCAGGGCCTGCACGCGCGCAGTGTCGAGGTCATGGATCAGCGCGGCCTGCTGGACCGGTTCCTCGCGGTCAACGAGAAGTTCAAGGTCGGTGGATTGTTCGGCGGCATCATCAAGCCGTGGCCGGAGAAGCTGGACACGGCGCACCCGTACGGGGTGGCCACTCCGCAGCCCGTCACCGAGCGGCTGCTCCACGAGCGCGCGGTCGAACTCGGCACCGACATCCGGCGCGGCTGCGAGGTGGTCGGCCTCAGCCAGGACGAGGACGGGGTGCGTGCCGAACTCGCGGACGGCACGCACCTGCGCTCGCGCTATCTCGTCGGCTGTGACGGCGGCCGAAGTGCCGTACGCAAACTGCTCGGCGTCGATTTCCCCGGCGTGCCCGCCTCGGTCGAGACCCTCCTCGGCGAGATGGAGGTGACCGCGGATCAGGCGACGATCGACGCTGCCGTCGCCGAAGTCCACAAGACGCAGCTGCGGTTCGGCCTGAGCCCCGGTGAGAACGGCGTGTACCGCATCGTCGTCCCGGCCGACGGGGTGACCGAGGACCGCGCGACCGAGCCGACCCTCGACGACTTCAAGCAGCAGCTGCGGGCCCACGCGGGGACCGACTTCGGCGTGCACGCGCCGCGTTGGCTCTCCCGGTTCGGCGACGCCACCCGGCAGGCCGAGCGCTACCGGGTCGGCCGGGTGCTGCTGGCGGGCGACGCGGCGCACATCCACCCGCCGACCGGCGGGCAAGGGCTCAACCTCGGCGTGCAGGACGCCTTCAACCTCGGCTGGAAGCTGGCCGCGGAGGTCGGCGGCTGGGCGCCGGAGGGACTCCTCGACACCTACCACACGGAACGGCACCCGGTGGGCGCCCGCGTCCTGGACAACACCCGTGCGCAGATCGCGATGCTCGGGTCCGATCCGGGTGCGACGGCGCTGCGGGAGCTGTTCGCCAGACTGATGGACTTCGAGGAGGTGAACCGGTACGTGACCGGGATGATCACCGCGGTCGACGTCAGCTACGACTTCGGCGAGGGCCACGCACTCCTCGGACGGCGCCTGCGGGACGTGGAGTTGAAGCAGGGGCACCTCTACGGGCTGATGCACGAAGGCCGCGGGCTGCTGCTCGACCAGACCGGCCGGCTCTCGGTCGCCGGGTGGGCCGACCGGGTCGATCACGTCGTCGACGTCTCCGAGGAACTGGACGTGCCCGCCGTGCTGTTGCGGCCCGACGGCCATGTGGCGTGGGTCGGTGAGGACCAACAGAAACTTCTCGACCTGCTGCCCACGTGGTTCGGAGCCCCGAGCCACGACGCCGCGGCCCCCGGCACGTCGCCGTCCGCGACGTCGGCGACGTCGGCGTAGAACCGTTCCGGCCCTCAGCCGACCTGCGTGTGGAACTGCACGAGACGCTGCTGGACGAGGTTCACCGTGCCGCGCTGACGGCCGGGGACGCGGCGCCGCAACGCGACCAGGGCCGGGCCCAGTTCGCGGACGGTGTCCGGGTCGCGGACCTGCTCCCACTGGTGGTGGGCCAGGTCCGCGGCGGCCTCGACATCGGGGGCGTCGGGGGCCTGGCCCGCGGTGAGCCGGGCGGAGACCACGGCGAGCCAGATCTCGCAGCTGCGTCCCGGGTCCTTGGCGAAGATCGCGAGGTGTCCGCGGACCTCCATCCAGTGCACCACCTCGGGCGATGAGGGCCCGTACGTACGCAGTGCCTCCTGCTCCCAGGCCGCCGCCATGGCCGCGGCCTCGCCGTGCCGTCCCGCCTCCACGGCCTTGGTGATCGCCGCGTGCGGGTCCGCGCCGGGTGCCTTTGGCGCGTCAGTGGGTACGGAAGCGGGCGCCTGCTGCTGGGCGGGCACCGTCACCTGGTGGGCGGGCACCGGCGCATGGTCGCGCATGCCTCCGGGAGCGCCGGCAGGGAAGGCCACGAGGGCGGGGTCGGCACAGAGCAGCATGACTCCGGCCGCGCCCTCCTCCGCCGTCTGGGCCGCGACGTGCTGATGCAGGTCCGGCAGCGGCGGCCGGTGCCCGCTGCGCAGGACCGTCGCCAGCGCCTTCATGTAGGAGGGCGCCGCGACGGCACGCCTGCCCGGCGGCGGGGCGACGCGCCCGTACAGCGCCACGCCCGCACCCACGTCCAGGGGCCGCTGCGCCAGTTGCTGCCAACTGTCGGCGTCGGCATGCAGATCGGCGACGACGGTCGTGCTGCCGGGCGGGCGCAGCCGCAGCTCCTGGGCGATCCAGTGCCAGGGGAAGCCGGTGTAGCGCACCGTCGCCGCCGTGGTCCGCGCCAGGGCGACATGCTGCTGTCGCTGACGGCGATCGAGATGCAGTTGCCCGATCAGGTACACCGTCAAAGGCCCCGGCGCCATCGCGGCCGCACGCAGCCGAGTCAGCACGGTCTGCGGGTCAAGCGGGTCCGCGAGCTCCACGACACTCGCGGTCGCGCTACCGGCGAGCACCGCCGGAGACACCGCGGCGAGCACGGGCAGCACGGAAGCCGCATCCACCATACGGGCCTTGCCGACCGGCGCCGCCGCAATCAGCAGCGCGGTCCCGGGCACCGTCCCCTCCCCATCAGTCACCAGAGCACCGTATCCGCTGCTCATCTCCGGGGCGGCAGCGGTGTTCACCATTTCGCCTCGCCCACTCCCCCGAAACGGGCGCCTACTTGGTCCCGTGTCCTGTTGTCGTGGGGGTGTCGGACCATGCAGCGCGGGTAAGGAGGGTGTGCTCCGGCATCGGGCGGTGCTGCCGGAGCCTGCGGCCGCCGCCGGTTTCGGCGGCGGCGGCCGCGGCGCTCCTGGGGGCAGGCTCCCCCTGGTACCCCAGGAGCGGGTGTCCGCACCGACCGGCGCGAGGGGACCGCGGGAGTGGCCCCCTGGCGCGACAGCCGGCGGGACGAGCCGGTGTCCATGCGTCCGCTGCAAGGAAGTACGGACCCGGCAGCCTGAGTTGCCGACGTGCCTGCCGCTCGGCGGCAGAGCGTGAGCCGAGCGGTCGGGCCGGTCCGGGGGCTGGGGGCTGGCCTGGGCGCCAGGGTAGAACGAGCAGGCAGAGGCGGACAACGCCTTTCCGCCCTCCGGAATGACCTTGTCCTGTCCTTTTCCTGAACCTGTCCTGACCTTCTCCTGGGCGCGGCTTTCTCCGGCCGTCGGAGAAAGCTGTCCCACGAACGGGTGGTTGAGGGCCGTGCCGCGCCGGAACCATTGGTTCCGGCCCGCGTCGTCCCTACCGTCCGCCCATGACCTCCACACCGCACGCTCCGGGCGCTCCCCTGCCCGGTCCTCGCGCGTCGGCGACATCGCCGACGACCCCGGCGGCCACGGCTCCGGGCCCGGATCTGGCTCTGAGCACGTGGATCGAGAAGTACCTGTTACCCACCCTCGGTGCCGGTGGGGCCCTCCTGTTCGGGCTGCTGACGATCGAGTACGACCAGTTCTACCGCGAGTTGGGCATGGCCCCCGGCGACGTGGGCCTGGAGTACTCGACCCGGCTGAGCGGATCCGCGGGGCTCGTGCTGATGAGTCTCGTCGCTTCCGCGACGCTCTTCGGACTGGCCAACGCGTGTCTGTACGGCGTCTACCGTTTCGGCCCCGCGGGCACCCGGGTCCGTGCCGGTCGCGTGCGTACGGCCATGACACGGCCCGAGAAGCGCAGGACGGCGATCCTTGTGTGCTGCGCGGTGGGAATCGCACTCGTCGGGGCCCTCGTCACCTACGTGGCCGACGAGATGGCGGACAGCGCCAAGGGCGGGAAGTGGGTCGAGCCCCTGCACTTCGGTCCCATCACCGTCCTGGCCGTGCGCGCGTATCCCGCGGATGTGCGGCTTTCGGTCAGGGACGGCGCCAAAGGCCTCGACCTGGGGGCGGTCGACACCGAGCACCTGCTCTACATCGGGCACGGGCCCAGCACCGTGGTCCTCTACGACCACCGCAGCCAACGCCCCCTGTATCTGCCCGCCAAGGACGTCACCGTGACGACGTACAACTGCGAGACCTGGCGGGCCGAGAGGCACAGCCGTTGTCGCGACTGAACCCGGGCGCGTGGGGCCCGTCGGCCCGGGTTCCGGAGGGCGACCGATTACTTTCCGCGAGAGCCGAGGTCATTACCTCCGTAGCCGCGATGATGAAGCGGCGACCACCACGACCGGACTTCCAGGAGAGCTTCAGATGCGTACGTTGATCAGCACCGCTTTCGTCTCGCTCGACGGTGTCGTGGAGGCGCCGGGCGGCGAGCCCGGCTACCGGAACTCCGGGTGGACCTTCAAGGACGTGGAGTTCCTCCCCGAGGCGTACGAGATCAAGGGCCGGGAGCAGCAGGAGGCCACGGCGATGCTGTTCGGCCGGGTCAGCTATGAGGCGTTCAGCCCCGTGTGGCCGGGCATGGAGGAGTTCGCCGACTACAAGGAGATGCCGAAGTACGTCGTCTCCACCAGCCTCGCCGAGGGTGACCTGGTGTCGGACTGGGGCGAGACCACGATCTTGCGCTCGCTCGACGAGGTGGCCGCCCTGAAGAAGACCGAGGGCGGCCCGATCATCATGCACGGCAGCGCCACCTTGAACCGCGGCCTCTCCGACGCGGGTCTCATCGACCGCTACCACCTGCTCGTCTTCCCGCTGCTGCTCGGCGCGGGCAAGCGCCTGTTCAGCGCCACGGACAAGGACGCCCAGAAGCTGCGGCTCGTGGAGCACGAGGTCTACGCCAACGGCCTGCAGAAGAACGTCTTCGACGTCGTCCGCTGAGGCGGCGACCGCCGCCGCCCGCCGATGCGGCGCGGTGCGCAGGGCCCCTCGGCACGCCCCGCGGCACGCCCCTCGGCGTCACTTGGACACGATGTGTCCGATCGGGTCGGGGTCGGCCGCCAGCGCCTCGCGCTCCCTCTGCCAGGCGAGGTCTCCGTCGCGGAGTTCGCTGCGAAGGTAGGCGCAGGTGAGGCGCTGGACCGCGGCCACGCGTGCGGGGTTCTCGTCCGTGGTCTCGGCGACGTCGTATCCGGAGATCCCGCCGAACCCGTGCTCCGCGCCGAACAGGGTGAGCAGGTCCTTGGGTCCCGGCGCGAGGGCGTACGGATCGGCGTGCCAGTCCGCGCCCGCGACGGTCAGGTGGGCGGACTCGTCCTTGTCGCCCGCGACCACGAGAGTCGGCGTCGCCATGCCGGAGAAGTCCGTGGTCGAGAAGAAGGGGTAGTTCTTGGCGACCTCGTCGGTGAGGGCGTCACCGCCCCTCCCTGGCGCGCCGAGAAGGACGCCCGCCTTGACGCGCGGATCGGCCAGGTCCACCTCCGTCCCGTCCTCCGGGTCGGTGAGCCGGGCGCCGAGGAGCAGGCTCGCGGTGTGCCCGCCCATCGAGTGCCCGGCCACGGCGACCTTGTCGCGGTCCACGCGCCCGCGGAGCTGCGGGACGGCGGACTCGATGACGTCGAGCTGATCGAGGAGGCGCTTCATGTCCTCGGCGCGCGAGCGCCAGAACAGGGGCGCGCCAGGGGTGTCGGGGTCCAGGCTCAGCGTCCGCGAGCTCAGATGGGTGGGCTGTATGACGACGAAGCCGCGCGCCGCCCAGTAGTTGGCGAGCGGGGCGTAGCCGTTCAGCGAGGAGAGGTGGTTCGAGAAGCCCTGGCCGTGCGAGATGAGGATGACCGGCAGGTTGTTCCCGGTCACGGGGGCGGAGACGCGGACCTCCAGGTCGACGGCCCGGTCGGGGGACGGAAGCACCACGGGGCTGACGGAGAGGACGGGGCTGGGCGAGCCGAGGATGTCGGCGGTTTCGGCTGTGGCGGCGCTAGCTGTTGCGGAATGCGATGCACTCATGGTGCGGGGTTCCCTTCGGTGGCCTGCGCTGCCGGTTCAGTGCACATCGGCAGCCAAGGAGGCAGGGGGCAGTGGGGCAGACGGTCGGAAACGTCCGGCTTCGGATATGCTGCAAGCGGAACGTTGTTCCGATTACGATACGGAACAGTGTTCCGCTTTGTCAACGACCCCCGACCCGCGGGAAGGAGAGCACGATGCCCGCTGCAAGCAACTCCGGAGAGGTACCGGCCCGGAGCGCGCCCCGAAGCAAGCGGGCCGACGCGCGGCGCAACGAACAGACGCTGCTGGCCGCCGCCGCCGCGGTGTTCGTGAGCTCCGGTGTCGACGCGCCGATCCGAGAGATCGCGGCCAGGGCGGGTGTCGGCGTGGGGACGATCTACCGCCACTTCCCGGCCCGGTCCGATCTCGTCGTCGCCGTCTACCGCCACCAGGTCGAGGCGTGCGCCGAGGCGGGCCCGGCCCTGCTGGCGGATGCCGGTTCCCCGCTGGCCGCGCTGCACCAATGGGTCGATCTCTTCGTCGACTTCCTGGTCACCAAGCACGGGCTCGCCAACGCGCTGCAGTCGGACAGCAGCGGCTTCGAGGCGCTGCACACGTACTTCCTCGACCGGTTGGTGCCGGTCTGCGAGCAACTGCTCCAGGCCGCGGCCGACGCCGACGAGATCAAGCCGGGCACCCGCGCCTACGAACTCATGCGCGGCATCGGCAACCTCTGCATCGGGCACGACAGCGACCCCGACCGCTACGACCCCCGCCGCTTGATCGCGCTGCTCCTGCGGGGACTGCGGCAACCGCAGCCGTCCTGAGTCCCGCGCCCCATGGGGTGATCCTGGCACCACCCCATGGGACGCCGTGGCCTGGAAATCGCTGGACTGAGCCTCAGACGTTCCGGCCGTGTTCGCCCACCGCGACCCTGGCCAGTTTCGTCAGCATCATGCCGTTGCGGACGCCGATCACGTAGTCCACGGGGAGACCGTGCATCCGGGTGCCGGGACCCCTGAGCGGGTGCCAGTCGAGGATCATGAGGGTGTGTTCGCCCCAGGGGACCAGGTTCATGGCGATGCGGGCCGCGCCGAGGGGGCCCGCCTTCGCCTCCAGCTGCAGGCGGCTCTCCGGTTCGCTGATGCGGACGACGCAGGTGTCGTCCAGGACCAGCCGGCCGACGCCGACCCGGACCTTCAGGCGGGCACCCACCGCGGGCCAGTGCGGGTCCACGGCGAGGACCTCCTGGGTTCCGGTCACCCACTCCCCGTACCGGCGGCCGTCGGACAGCAGGCTCCAGACCTCGGCCGGTGAGGCCAGGATCAGACGGCGGTTCCGGGACACGCTGACCACACTCCTTTGAGGGGTATGGGCTGATTTTTACACTTCGCCACCTGCCGCACCTTCCGAGGCGTCCGCTGCCGGGCGCCTTGCCCTGTGCGAGGGTGACCGAAAGGGTGATCCCGTCCCTCGAATGCTTCGGTCGTGTCCCTCATGCTTCGGTCGTGTCCACCGTCTCGATCGCTTCGAACGCAAGGAGCCGCATGCCCACCGCAGCCGCCGCAGCGCGTCTGGCCCTGGACGTCACCTCAGGGCTGAAGGCACCTGATCTGGAGAAGCTGTACCAGGATCTGCATCGCCACCCCGAGCTCTCCTTCCAGGAGCACCGCACCGCCAAAATCCTCGCCGGACGGCTTGGCACCGCCGGGTACGCGGTGACCACCGGGGTCGGCGGCACCGGCGTCGTGGGCGTCCTGGAGAACGGCGAGGGGCCCGTGGTGTGGCTGCGCGGCGACATGGACGCGCTGCCGGTCACCGAGACCACGGGGCTCGCGTACGCCTCCACGGTCGACGGAGTGATGCACGCCTGCGGCCACGACATGCACGTCACCTGGCTGACGTTCGCCGCCGAAGCACTCGCGGCCGCACGGGACACCTGGTCGGGCACCCTCGTGGTGATCGGGCAGCCCGCCGAGGAGGCGGGCGGCGGAGCCCGGGCCATGGTCGCCGACGGGCTCCACGAACGCTTCCCGCGCCCCGACGCCGTCTTCGGCCAGCATGTCGCCCCCGGTCCCGCGGGCCTCGTCTCGCACACGCCGGGGCTGATCATGTCGGCCGCCGACGACGTGCACATCGTGGTGCCGGGCGTCGGTGGCCACGGCTCGCGGCCCGAGGCAGGCGTCGACCCGGTGGTGACGGCCGCGTACATCGTCACCCGGCTGCAGACCGTGGTGTCCCGTGAGGTCTCGGCGGCGGATTCGGTGGTGCTGACCACGGGGGAGTTCCACGCCGGCCGGCGGCCCAACATCATCCCCGCGGAGGCCCGGCTCGGCCTGAACCTCCGTACGCAGGACGTGAAGGTGCGCGAGCGGGTGCTGGCCGCCGTTCGCCGCATCGTCGAGGGGGAATGCCAGGCCGCCGGGTGCCCGACGCCGCCCGAGGTGAACCTGGGCGCGAGCTTCCCGGCCACGGTCAATGACGCGGCACTGGACGCGGAGATCGCGGCCCTGCACCGCGAACTGCTCGGCGCGCGGAGCGTGTTCGACTTCGGGCCCGCGATGGGCAGCGAGGACTTCTCGCTCCTCGTGCCCACCGGGGTGCCCTATGACTTCTGGTTCGTGTCATCGACCTCTCAAGCCGCCTGGCACGCCGCCCCGGGCGAGGAACTCGGCGAGAAGATCACTGGTGTGCCGGCCAATCACAGTCCCCTGTTCGCCCCTGACCTCTCGGTCCTGCTGCCGGGCGTACAGACGCTGGTGGGCGCCGCGCTGCACAAGCTGAGCTGCTGAGGCCCCGGGCCCCCGGGCAGGGAGGCCAGGTGTCACGAGTGGTCGAGGAGGCGGTCGATGGCCGCCTCGTCGTAACCGAGTTCGGCCAGCACGTCCCTGCTGTGCAGGCCGAGGGTGGGCGGTGCGGTGCGCACGGCGGGGCGCTCGCCGCGGAAGCTGACGGGGAAGGCGACCTGCTGGAGCGGGCCCACATCGGGGTGATCGACCTTCTGCACCATACCGAGCGCCTCGGTCTGCGGGCAGTCGTAGACCTCGTCGAGGGTACGGATGGGGGCGACGGGAACGCCGCGCTGCTTGAGCAGGCCGCACCAGTGAGCCACCGTGTCGTCGACGAGGACCGCCTCCAGCTTGGCGTTGAGGGCCTTGCGGTGGGTGACGCGGGTGCGGTTGGTGGCGAAGCGCGGGTCGTCGGCCCACTCCGGGTGGCCGAGCGTCTCGCTCAGGCGGCGGAAGAGTCCGTCGCTGCCGACGGCGATCACGAAGTACCCGTCGGAGGCGGCGTACGCCTGGTACGGGACGAGGCTCGGATGGCCCGAGCCCAGGCGGGTGGGCCGTTCCCCGGTGGCGAAGTAGCCCGTGGCCCAGTTGATGTGCAGGGCGAGCTGCGACTCGTACAGGGACGTCGTGACGTACTGGCCGCGTCCCGTGCGCTCGCGCTCGACGAGGGCCGAGGTGACACCGATGAGGCCGAAGAGCGCGGCGCCTAGGTCGCCCATCGCGTACCCGGCCTTGACGGGCGGGCCTTCGGGCTCACCGGTGAGTGACATCAGTCCGGCGCTCGCCTGGGCGACCATGTCGTAGCCGGGCTCGTCGCGCAGCGGTCCGGTGTCGCCGAACGCCGAGATGTGGAGCAGCACCAGGCGGGGGTAGCGCTCGCTGAGCGCGCGGTGGTCGAAGACGTCGGCCAGGGAGCTGCCGGGGCGGAAGTTCTCCACCAGCACGTCCGCGTCGGCGAGCATCCGGTGCACGGCTTCCTGCCCCTCGGGGGACTTGAGGTCGAGGGTCACCGAGCGCTTGTTGCGGTTGGCCGCCAGGTAGTAGGTGGCGTCGGGGCCGTTGAAGGGCGGGCCCCAGGCACGGGTCGGGTCGCCGCCCCGGGGGTGCTCGACCTTGATGACGTCCGCGCCGAGGTCGGCGAGGGACATGGTGACGTAGGGCCCGGCGAGGATCTTGGACAGGTCCACGACCCTCGTTCCGGCCAGGGGGGAAGCGGGGCGGGGCTCATCGGGCATGTGCGGGGGCCTCCTTGGCCGTGGCGAGCGGGACCTGACCACCCTCGGCCAGTTCGGCCCGGTGGTCCAGGGCGGCGTGGGGGCGGCGCGCCGGTGGCCTCGCGGCGCCGGTCAGTGGCTTGAGACCGCGTCGCCACCGGCAATTCGTCTGATCGTCTTCCGTTGGCCGCGCCGATATGGGAGAACGCTCGGATGTGCGATGACGAACTGATACCGCCCCGCGCGGACTTGACCGAGCAGCAGTGGCTGCGGGACGACGCGCCGCTGGCCCGGGACCTCGCCGACAAGTGGGGGCCAGGTGCCCTGACCCTGCACCGGCGCACCCTGCTCGGCGGTGCCGCCGCAGGGGCCGCGCTCGCCGTGCTGCCCTTCGGCGCGGGGCAGGCCGCCGCGACGCCGGGCGGGGCGACCCGGGGCGCGGCGAAATTCCCTCTCCCCGAAGCGCCGAACCAGAAGGGGGAGTTCGCCGTCCTGCTGACCGGGGACTCCGGAACCGGTGGCGACGAACAGCTGGCCGTGACCGAGGCAGCCCGCCGGGTGTGCCGCGAGGAGGAGGTCTCCCTCGCGGTCGGCCTGGGTGACAACATCTACGAGAACGGGCCCGAGTCCGACCACGACTCCGAGTTCCGGGACAAGTTCGAGACGCCCAACACGGGCATCGACGTCCCCTGGCTCATGGTGCTCGGCAACCACGACTGCTCGGGCCTGATCCCGGGCAGCGGCGGTGACCCCTCGCGCGGGGACCGCGAGGTCTCGTACGCGGCCACTTCCCCGCGTTGGTACATGCCGAGCCGCTACTACAACGTGGCCCTGCCGTCGGCTCCGGAGGGCAGTGACCCGGTGGTGGAGTTCTTCGCCCTCGACACCAACCCCGTGGCCTCGACCGTCGCCCAGACCTCACGCCACTACCAGTGGGACGGCCCCTACATGCGGGCCCAGCGCCAGTGGCTGGACTCCGCCCTCGCCGCGTCCCGGGCCCGCTGGAAGGTGGTACTCGGCCACCACCCCTACCTGAACAACGGCAAGCACGGCAGCGCCGGTTCGTACGACGGCTTCCTCATCGGCCACTACACGCGGGGCATCCACCTCAAGGAGCTGTACGAGCAGGTGGTGTGCGGCCGCGCCGACCTGATCCTTTCGGGGCACGACCACACCCTGCAGATCCTGGAGCCCACGACCCGCACGGCGGGCACCCGGCAGATCGTCTGCGGCGCGGCCGCCAAGTCCGGTGACGGCAGGGCCCACTTCGACCACCTTGCCGCCTGGCAGAACTTCTCCGACGTGGGATTCATGATCCTGAAGGTCTCCGGGCGGGCGATGACCGTGGACACCTACACGGTCGACGTCCCCACCCGCACCGCACACCTGGCCCACACCACAACGACCTCCACGACGGTCGCGGGCCGCGTCAGCGTCGGCTGAAGAAGGCCGGCCGAAGAAGATGGTGCGGGGAAGCTCACAACAAGCGGGCGCCCCGCCGCGCGAGGTATTTGACCGGATTGACGTCCGTTCCGTAGCCACGCTCGGCTCGGATCTCCAGGTGGAGGTGTGGGCCGGTGGCCCGGCCCGTGGACCCGCTGCTGCCGAGGCGGTCGCCGGTGCCGATGCGGGACCCCTGGCGCACGGAGATGCGCGAGAGGTGCGCGTACACGGCGTAGTGCCCGTCCCGCAGCCGCACCGTGACCGCCTTGCCGTACGCGCCGGACCAGCGGGCCAGGACCACGGTGCCGCCGCCGACGGCGTGCACCGGGGTTCCCGTGGGGACCGCGAGGTCGATGCCGGTGTGGTGTCCGGCGAGCCAGTTGCCGCGTACCCCGTAGCGGGCGGAGACGCGGAAGCGCCGGCGGAGCGGCAGGGCGAACTTGCGTTTTGGTTTCTCCGGGGCGAGCGCCCGGTTCTCGGGGACCGCCTCGTCCGCCTCGGCGAGGGCTTCCTCGAACTCCTCGTCGTAGCCGAGGCCGCAGCCGCCGTCCGTTTCCGCGGCGGCGTGCGACGCGGGTCCCGCCACCGTGAGGGCGCCGCCGGTCAGGAGGACCGCGGCGACGCCGAGTACGTCGCGTCGTGTGCTGCCCGCTTCACGCGGGCTGTCTATGTCGTAGCCCATGAAGGCCAGCACACTGGCGACGGGAGCGCCGCGCACCCCGAGTGCTCCGCTTGGCGTAACGCCGTGCCGGTCCGCCCCGCGGTCAGTCGAGCGTCGGCCGGTACACGGTGAGCGCCTCGGGGAGCTTGTCGAGGAGCAGTGCGGAGGGGGCGGGGGCGAGTTCGCCGTCGTACGCCATCCGTGTGCCCTCGGGCAGGCCCGAGATGACCAGGCGCTGGGCCTTGGCGGAGGCGTACAGGCGGGTCTTGGTCAGCTGGCCGACGATCGCCGCGGCCAGCAGGCGGCTGCGCGCGAAGCGACCGCCGTGCGCGATGCGGACGTCGAGCAGGCCGTCGGCCAGGTCGTGCCTGCGCACCGGGGCGATGCCGGTGCTGCGGTAGGCGCCGTTGCCCGCGAAGAGCATCCACATCGAGCGGGCCTTGCCGTTCACCACCGCGCGCAGCGGCCGTCCCGTGTGCAGGATCTGGGCGACGCCGAGCAGGGCCGCGGGCGGACCGCCGATCTTC
This sequence comes from Streptomyces sp. NPDC002853, assembly GCF_053591915.1. NCBI lineage: Bacteria > Bacillati > Actinomycetota > Actinomycetes > Kitasatosporales > Streptomycetaceae > Streptomyces > Streptomyces sp. NPDC002853. The sequence continues at coordinate 27,644 of NZ_JBSFUS010000015.1, forward strand.
GGGGACCATTCCTCCCTGATGCGTACGAGCTCGGGGTAGGAGCCGAGGCTGAACGTGTTCAGGAAGTACACCGGCTCGGAGTGTGCCCCGCCGTCGGGGCCGGTCCCGGCCAGGGGCTTGACCCGGCCGACGTCGGCCTTCACGGCGCTGCCCTCGGCGAGGGCGATGCAGGCGTCCGCGACCGTGTCGACGCCCAGGTCGGCGGCGAAGTGGTTGAACGTTCCGCCGGGCAGCACCATCAGCGGCACGTCGAAGCGCAGGGCCTGGGTCACGGCAGCGTTCACCGTGCCGTCCCCGCCGCACACGCCGAAGACCCCGCCGCGCCGGGCGGCGTCCCTGGCGGCCTCCTCGAGGACCTTGGGCAGCGGTCCCGCTTCCTCCTCGTAGAGCACCACCTCCGCGCGGGGCAGGGCCATCTTCAACTGCCGCACCGGGTCGAGGAGTTGCGGCTGGGCCCCGGACGAGGGGTTCACCACCACGACGAGCCCCTCGCCCTCCGGCAGCGCGGGCGCGTCCGTCCGGGGGCGCGCGGGCGGCGGCAGCTGTGACCTGGAGGGCACCATGCCGCGCACGGCGTAGGCGGCGCCCGCGCCGAGGGCCGCGCCGACCAGGACGTCGCTGGGGTAGTGCACGCCGGTGTAGACGCGGGAGAAGGCGACCGACGCCGCGACCGGGGCCACGGCCGCGCCGAGTCCCCGCGACTCCAGGGCCACACCCGTGGCGAAGGCGGCCGCCGACGCGGAGTGCCCGGAGGGGAAGGAGCTGGTGATCGGCTGGTGCGACAGGTGCCTTATCACCGGCACCGTGTCCAGGAGCGGCCGGGAGCGGCGCACCGCGCTCTTGCCGAGCGTGTTGACCGTGGCCGACGCGAGGGCCAGCGAGGAGACGCCACGCACCGCGGCCCGCCTGCCGCGTGCGCCGCCGAACACCCACATCCCCGCCGCGATGCCGAACCACAGCAGACCGTGGTCGGCCGCGCGGCTCAGCCGGGGCAGCACGGGCTGCGCCGCCGGCCAGGAGCGGGCGGCCACACGGTGGAACGCCAGGCGGTCCGTGGCGCCCAGCAGCCTGCGGATGTGCGACGTCGGGAGATCACTCATGAAGCCCCTATACCCGCGCATGTCCTTCGCACCGCACACATCTTGCGCCGGGACTGTGACGTTCACTTCAATCAGTCATATGGCAGTCCCCCCCTCCACCTCACCCCAGGGTCCCCCGTCCGTGCGGCGGCCGGCCGAACTGCCGCCGACCGCGTGGGCGGTGCTCGGCCTGCTCTCCTTCCCCGGGGAGCGCACGGGATACGAGCTGAAGAAGTGGGCGGACGCCTCGCTGCGCCACTTCTACTGGTCCCCCGCCATCAGCCAGATCTACGCCGAGCTGCGCCGCCTCGAAGCACTCGGGTACGCCACGTCGCGGCGCTCGGGGCCCGAGGAGCCTCGCGCGAAGCGGTCGTACGCCATCACCGCCGAGGGGCGCGCCGCGCTGATCGGATGGGCGGGGGGCGCCGAGGACGCGGGCCCCGCCGTCCTGAAGCACCCGCTGCTCCTGCGGGTCTGGCTCGGGCACCTCGCGGCGCCGGAGCACCTGCGGGCCCTGGTGACCGAGCACATCGCGCACACGCGGGGTGAGCTCAAGGAGGTGCACGACGCGCTCGCCCGGGCGGACGGGGAGGCGGCCTGGACCCACCCGCAGATCGCCCTGCGCTGGAGCGGGCGGCGCCTCGAGGCGGAGATAGATCTGGCGGAGGCGATGCTCGTCGATCTCATGGAGATGGCGCCGCCGACGCCCGCCGAGCGCACGGAAAGCAGCGCATGCGCTCCCCCCGGTCAACCCCGGGGGGACTCGCCCACCCACGGGTGACGTGGCTCGCGGTCCGGGGGCCCGAGACGGTAGGACGAGCGGGGCCAGCCGACCCCGCCGTATGGAGCAGTGCACCTGTGACCACCCGTGCCGTCCTTGTCGCCGCCGTCATCACCGGTCTTCTGCTCGGGATCGTGGGAAGCAGAGCGGACGACTCCGATTCCTCCGGGCACCCCCGTACGGGCGGTTCCTTCGCGGAGGCGGGCCGTTAGGCTGCGACCTTGCCGCGTGGCACCTCCCCGCGGCCACCGAGCCGCCGTCGACGGAAGCGAGTGAACCTTGAACTTCCTCACCATCGGTCACCGCGGGGTCATGGGTGTCGAACCCGAGAACACCCTCCGGTCCTTCATCGCCGCGCAAGCCGCGGGCCTCGATCTCATCGAGCTCGATCTGCACTTGAGCAAGGACGGCGCCCTCGTCGTCATGCACGACGCGGACGTGGCCCGTACGACCGACGGCAAGGGACCGATCGCCGAGAAGACCCTGGCCGAGCTGCGGGAGCTCGACGCGGGGCGCGGTGAGCGCATCCCCGTCTTCGAAGAGGTCCTCGACGCGGTGAAGGCGCCGCTGCAGGCCGAGATCAAGGATGTGGCCGCCGCCCGCGCCCTCGCCGAGGTGATGCACCGGCGCGACCTGGTCGGCCGCGTCGAGGTGATCTCCTTCCACGACGAGGCGATCGCCGAGATCGCCCGCCTCGTCCCCGGCGTGCGCACCGCTCTCGTCGCGAGCCGCTACGGCACCGACGTCGTGGAGCGCGCCACGGCGGTCGGTGCCACCACCCTCGTCCTGAACATCAGGCGGCTGACGCTGGAGATCGTCGAGCGTGCCAAGAAGGCCGACCTGCGCATCATCGGCTGGGTCGTGAACACCCAGGACGACCTGCGGCTCGTGCGCGCGCTGCAATTGGACGGAGCGACCACGGACTACCCGGAGATCAAGCGGACGGGCCGCTTCACGGCCTGACCCGGCCCTCGCTCAGACCAGCGGCTTGACGAGCAGCTCGAACTGCAGGTCGTCGCGCCGGGGAACGCCGAAGCGCTCGTCGCCGTACGGGAAGGGAGTCATCTTTCCCGTACGGCGGTAGCCGCGCCGCTCGTACCAGGCGATGAGGTCGTCGCGTACGGAGATCACGGTCATGTGCATCTCCTTCACGCCCCACGCCTCGCGGACCCGCCGCTCGGCCTCCGCCATGATCACCTTGCCGAGGCCCGCGCCCTGTAGTGCCGGGCTCACCGCGAACATCCCGAAGTAGGCGTGCTCCCCGCGGTGTTCGAGCTGGCAGCAGGCGATGATCCCGCCGTCCCGCTCGACCGTGAGCAGCTTGCTCGCCGGGGACTTGATGACATCGACGACACCCTGCGGGTCGGTCCGCTGCCCTTCCAGGATGTCCGCCTCCGTGGTCCAGCCGGCCCGGCTCGCGTCACCGCGGTACGCCGACTGGATCAGCGAGACGAGTCCGTCGACGTCCGCGTCGGTGGCGTCCCGGAAGGTGAGGTCGCTCGCGGTGACGGTGAGGTCGCTCGTGCTGGGGCGCGGGGCGGTGTCCATGGGGCGGGTTCTCCGATCTCTCTGGCCCGCCGCTGTCGGGCGCGGCGTGGGCGAGGCACGGACGAGCGTATCCCCCCACTAAGGTGCGGCTGCATGGTGCATGTACTGAGCAGCAGGACACTTCTCCGTCCCACCGACCCCGAGCGCTCGCGCGCGTTCTACGGCGAGGCGCTCGGCCTCGCCGTCTACCGCGAGTTCGGCACGGGTCCCGACCGCGGCACCGTCTACTTCCTGGGCGGCGGCCACCTGGAGGTCTCCGGGCGCTCAAAGACCCCGCCCGCACCCGGCCTCCAGTTGTGGCTGCAGGTGGCGGACGCGCGCGCTGCGCACGCGGAACTCGTGGCCCGGGGCGTGGAGGTGGTGCGGGAGCCGCAGAAGGAGCCCTGGGGCCTGGTCGAGATGTGGATCGCGGACCCCGACGGCGTCAAGATCGTCATCGTCGAGGTGCCGGAGGACCACCCGATCCGGTACCGGCCCGGGATCTGACGGAGAACCGCCCTTACGGCCGGCCGCCGAGCTCACCGGACGCGTGATGCCGATTCGTCCGGCGGGCACGGGGTACCCGGATTCCTCGCCCGGCGCACCCGACATGCGCCGGGACGCCCCTCGTCGGAGGATTGACCGGACCCCTCGCCCAACCCTGGAGCGATCTCGTATGCAACGTCCCCGGATTCTGATCATCGGCGGTGGCTTCGCCGGTATGGAGTGCGCGCACAAGCTGGAGCGGACGCTCAAGGCGCAGGACGCCGAACTGCGACTCGTCAGCCCGCAGGACCACCAGTTGTATCTGCCCCTGCTTCCCCATGTCGCGTCGGGCGTGCTGACGCCGCAGTCGGTCGCCGTGCCGCTGCGCCGCATGCTGCGCCGTACGGCGATCGTGCCGGGCGGGGCCATCGGCGTGGACCCGAGCGCGAAGGCCGTGATCGTACGCAAGATCAACGGCGAGGAGGTCGTGGAGCGCTACGACTATCTCGTCCTGACCCCGGGCAGCGTGACCCGGCAGTTCGACATCCCCGGAGTCGACCAGCACGCCGTGGGAGTGAAGACGCTGGCCGAGGCCGCCTGGATCCGTGACCACGTGATCTCGCAGCTCGACCTGGCGTCGGCGAGCTCGGACCGGGCCGAGCGCGAGTCGCGGCTGCAGTTCGTGGTCGTCGGCGGCGGGTACGCCGGGACGGAGACGGCGGCGTATCTGCACCGCCTGACGAGCGCCGCGGCCGAGCGGTACCCGGGGCTCGACCCCGCGGAGATCAAGTGGCATCTGGTCGACGTGGCACCGAAGTTGATGCCTGAACTGGGCGACCGGCTCGGCGAGAAGGCGCTCGCCATCATGCGGCGGCGTGGCGTCGAGGTCTCGCTCGGGGTGACGGTGGACAAGGCCACCGAGGACACCGTCACCCTCACCGACGGGCGCGCGCTGCCCTGCCGGACGCTGATCTGGACCGCCGGTGTGGCACCGAGTCCGCTCATCGCCACACTGGGCGCGGAGACCAACCGCGGGCGCCTGGTCGTCGATCCGGAGCTGACGGTTCCGGGCATGGACGGTGTGTTCGCGCTCGGCGACGCGGCGGCCGTCCCCGACCTCGCCAAGGGTGGCGACGCGATCTGCCCGCCGACCGCGCAGCACGCCATGCGCCAGGGGTGGGCGGCGGCGAAGAACGTCACCGCGGCACTGCGGGGCACGGCCCTGACCTCCTACCGGCACAAGGACATGGGCCTGGTCGTGGACCTCGGCGGCATCCAGGCCGTGTCGAAGCCGCTGGGCGTGCAGCTGACCGGGCTGCCCGCGCAGATCGTCGCGCGCGGCTACCACCTGGGGGCGCTGCGGACCGTCACCGCGCGCTTCCGTACGGCCGCGAACTGGGGGCTCAACGCGCTCGCGGGCGACGACTACGTGCGCACCGGGTTCCAGTCCCAGCGGCCCGCCACACTGGCGGACTTCGAGAAGACGGACGTCTATCTCTCGCCGGAGGAGATCCACGCGCGGATGACGTCGGAGGTGGCGGCACGTTCCATGGCCCCGGAGAAGCCGCTGTTCCCGTAGGGCCGCGGACAGGTTCAACAGACAGGGTTCATACGAAGGCCGGTGCTCGCGAGCCGCGAGCGCCGGCCTTCGCGCGGGAGCACGACAGGGTGCTGCGCGCACGCCGGAGCAGCGGATTCCTCCCTGGTCGTGCGGACGGGCGGCGACTACCAGTGGTGGGGTAGGGGTCGCGCTTCAGCGTGCCGGGGTCCTGGGCAGGACGGTGAGAAGCCGATGAACCAGGGCTCCGGTACGGCGCGGCCGCCGTCTGAAGGTCGATGCGGCCGCCAGATGGCCGGGAGACGCCCCGGACTCCGCCGTCTCGCCGTCTGATTGATCACGGCGCGCGTCACGTCCGTACTACGCATCACCCGCCCTGTCGCCACACGAAGGACTCCACCACCATGCGTATCGGCATCGATGTCGGTGGGACCAACACCGACGCCGCCCTCCTCGGGTACGACGACCGCGTACTCGCGGCCGCCAAGTCACCGACCACGCCCGACATCACCTCCGGTGTCACCTCGGCGATCCGGAGCCTGACACCACCCGCCGAATCCGTCACCTCGGTGATGATCGGCACCACGCACTTCCTCAACGCGCTCGTCGAGGGCGCCCGGCTCACACCGGTGGCCGCCGTACGCCTCGGCCTCCCCGCCACCGCCGCCCTGCCGCCCATGGCGGACTGGCCGGCGCGGCAGCGGGCCGCCGTCGGCGGGCACGGCTATCTCTGCCATGGCGGACGGGAGTTCGACGGGCGGCCGCTGTCTCCGCTCGACCCGGACGAGCTGCGCAGGACGGCCGCGGACATCGCCGCACGCGGTCTCACCTCGGTCGCCGTGTCGTCGGTCTTCTCGCCGGTCGCGGAGGCGGACGAGTGGCGCGCCGCCGAGATCCTGCGGGCGGAGCTGGGCGAAGGCGTGCACTTCTCGCTCTCGCACGATCTCGGCCGGGTCGGGCTGCTCGCGCGCGAGAACGCCACGATCATCAACGCATCGCTGCGGGATCTGGCCACCGTCATCGTCGAGTCGTTCGGCAAGGCGCTGGCCGAGATGTCGATCACGGCGCCGTTCTTCCTCTCGCAGAACGACGGGACGCTGATGGACGTCGACTTCGCGCGCGCGTACCCCGTCGCGACGTTCGCGTCCGGGCCGACCAACTCGATGCGGGGCGCGGCGCTCCTCTCCGGGATCGGGGACTGCGCGGTCGTCGACGTGGGCGGCACCACCGCCGACATCGGCGTCCTGAGCGGGGGTTATCCGCGGGAGGCCGGTGGCGAGAGCCAGGCCGCGGGGATCCGCACCAACTTCCGTATCCCCGACGTCCTTTCGCTCGGCATCGGCGGAGGGTCCGTGGTGTCGCGCGACGGTGAGACGGGGCCGCGGTCCGTTGGCCACCTGCTCACGCGCGAAGCGCTCGTCTTCGGCGGCAGGCAGCTGACGGCGACGGATCTCGCGGTGGCCGCGGGCCGCGCGGACATCGGGCACGGCCCACATGTCGCCCACCTGGGGCGTGAGTTCACCGACCGCGCGCTGGCCCGCGTCGACGAGCGGCTCGCCGAAGGCGTGGACCGGATGCGGACCTCGGCGGCGGTGCTGCCGGTGGTCGTCGTGGGAGGCGGTTCCGTCCTCGTGCCCGATGCGCTGCCCGGCTTCACCGATGTGCGCAGGCCGGACCACTTCGACGTGGCCAACGCGGTGGGCGCGGCGATCGCGCAGGTCGGCGGCGAGGTCGACCGGGTCTTCCGCGTCCCCGACGGACACCGGGACACCGTGCTCGCCGGGGCCCGGGACGAGGCCGTCGGGCGTGCGCTGGACGCCGGGGCCCGCGCCGGGAGCGTACGCGTCGTCGACATCGAGGAGGTGCCGCTCGCCTATCTGCCCGGCGGTGCGACGCGCATCCGGGTGCGGGCCGTGGGCGATCTGGACCTGGGGCGTCCCGGCGGGGCCACCGCGCCCGGCGCCGGGGCGGTCGCCCATGCATGAGATCACCCTCGGCAACCTCGACGACATCGCGCGGGGCGCGGGCATCCTCGGCACGGGCGGGGGCGGCGACCCGTACATCGGCAAGCTGCTCGCCCGCGAGGCGATCCGCGCGTACGGTCCGGTGCGGGTCACCGGCATCGACGAGGTCGACGCCGACGCGACCGTGATCCCCATCTCCGGCATGGGCGCGCCCACCGTCCTTCTCGAGCGTGTGCCCAACGGGCGGGAGCACCTGGACGCGCTGCGCGCCCTGGAGAGACACCTCGGGCGCCGGGCCACGCACCTGACGCCGCTGGAGGTCGGCGGGGTCAACTCCATGCTGCCGATCGCGTGCGCCGCGCGGGCCGGGCTGCCCCTGGTGGACGGGGACGCGATGGGACGGGCGTTCCCCGAGGCGCAGATGGTGCTGCCCGGCCTCGCCGGGATCTCCAACTCGCCGATGGCGCTCGCCGACGACAAGGGAAACACCATCGTCGTCGAGGCCGTCGACAACCATGCCGCCGAGCGGATCGCCCGCGCGCTGTGCGTGGAGCTCGGCTGCCAGATCAGTTGCGCGGACACGGTGCTGCGCGGCGATCAGCTCGCCGACGGCCTGGTCCCGGCGACGCTGACGCTCGCCGCGCGGCTGGGAGCCGTGGTGCGCGAGGCACGCGCCGCGCACGGTGATCCGGTGGCGGCCGCGCGGTCGCTGCTGGACGGCATCCCCCTCCTGACGGGCAGGGTGACCGACGTGGCCCGCCGCACGGAGGGCGGCTTCGCGCGCGGCCACGCCCGCGTCGAGGGAACGCGCGGTGACGCGGGCCGGGTGCTCGAACTCGGCTTCCAGAACGAGCACTTGATGGCCACGCGCGACGGGGTGACCGTGGCGACCACGCCCGACCTGATCTGTGTCCTGGACAGCGGGACCGGCGACCCGGTGACCACGGAGGGCCTGCGTTACGGCCTGCGGGTCAGCGTCATCGCCGCCCGCTGCGACCCGCGCTGGATCACTCCGGGCGGCCTCGCGCTGACCGGCCCACGCTGTTTCGGGTACGAGGTGGACTACCTGCCCTTCGGCTCGGCCGCCCCCTGACCGTCCGCGGCGGACGGTCGCAGGGTGATCGTCCGCCGCGTGTGTTTCTCCACCGCCTCCCGCGAGTAGAGGAGCGGGAAGGAACCGTCGGCGGCCCAGCCCGCGAACAGGTCGTCGTAGTGCGGGCTGCCCGGATCGCCGGACTGCCCCGGCGAGTTCATCGCCACGGAGTCGTCCCAGGAGCCGACGTCCACCACGACCCGGAAGGTGGCCCCCGCGGTCTGCCGGAACCCGGGCCCGTAGGCGGCGGCTCCCACGGTGTCCCCGCTGCCGCCACGCGGGGCCGGCCCCACGGCGGCCCACTCCGGGGCGGGACCGGCGAGCAGCGCGGCGATGGGGTGGTGCGGGTGGGCGTGGTGGAGGGCGCCCCAGGACCAGGCGGCGGGGTCGTCCCCCAGCAGCCCGGCGACCTCGTCCACGGCCGAGGACAGCGTGCCGAGCAACAGACCGGGATCAGGCCCCTGGTCCAGGAGTTCCATGTCGACGCGGGCATCCCCCGCGCCGTCCTCGACGGGCAGAACACCCGCCAGGGCCTGCTCGACCCGCTCTTCGCCCACTGCTCCGCCGAGGGCCCGCGCCAGGAGGGCGGGCCGCAGATGGCGCCGGTACCAGACCTCGAAGAGGGCGGCGGCAGGCGAGTCGGCGGTGAGACGGGTGTCCCAGTCCCGCAGGAGGGCGAGGGCGGCGGCGACCGTGGCCCTGCTGTCCTCGAGGCCCACGAGCAGCCGTTGGATCCGCCGTCCCGGCAGGCTCACGTAATCCGTCTGCAGTCGTACGCAGTCCTCGACCGTCCAGGATCCGTGCGAGCCGAGTTCCTCCGTGATGCGGTCGTGGCGGGTCGGTGCGTACCAGTCGTACGTCACCGTCTTTTCCGCGTTCGGGTACGTCGGCGGCAGGTTCAGTTGGTTGGCCGTGGCGAACCAGCCCTGGGCCGGGTCGCGGACGGAGGGCAGTTCCTCCACGTCCAGGAAGCCGTCCCATTCATAGCGCCCGTCGCCCGGCACCGGGAGCGTGCCGTCCCAGCCGGGGCGGACGGGGACACGGCCGGCGGGCCGCCAGCCGATCGTGCCGTCGGGGGCCGCGTAGACCTGGTTCTCGCCGGGGGCGCCCCAGCGTCGCATCGCCGCCACGAACGCGTCGGGGCTCGCCGCCCGCATGTAGTCCATGCTGCCCAGGTAGGGGGCCATGCCGGGTCCGAGCCAGGCGGCGCGGACGGCGAACGCGGTGTCCCGCTCGGGGAGTTCACGGATGACCGGGCCGTGGCGGGTGAACCACAGGTCGGCCGGGACGGCGTCGCCGTCACGCACCGGGATCGTCTCGGTGACCCGTGTCATCGGCTCCCAGCGGTCCTGATGCCAGTACTCACGCGGGTTCTCGGGGTTCGTGCGGTAGACGTACAGGTCCTCCTGGTCGATCGGGAAGATCGTCAGGCCGAAGGCGACATGGCCGTTGTGGCCGATGGAGATTCCGGGCAGGGCCGGTTCGCCCGCTCCGACGGCGTCGATGCCAGGCGCCGAGAGGTGCGCGAGGTAGCGAAGCGCGGGCAGGGCGATCCCGCGGTGCGGGTCGTTGGCCAGGAGGGGCCGGCCGGTGGCGGTGCGAGAGGGGGCGATGACCCAGTTGTTGGAGCCGTCCAGGCCCTGGCGGGGCGCCGCGTCCGCCGCCCACGGGGGCGTGGTGGCCATGTCGTACACGCGCAGGACGTCGGCCGGGATGACGGACAGGTCGAGGCCATCGGGGACGCGCAGCCGGTGCGGGGCGGGCTCGCGGCGGCGGCGCAGCTCCTCCACCGCGGGGCCGTGATCGCGCAGGGTGAGCGCTCGGGCCACCTCGTCGCGGAGGTTGTACTGCAGGCCGTGGCTGCGGATGCGGGCCACGTCGGAGGGCTGCCAGTACGCCGGTTCGTATCGCAACAAGGCGAATTCGGGCGGCAGTGGGGTCGCGTCCGCGCGGCACAGCGACACGAACGCGTTGATGCCGTCGACGAAGGCCGTCGTCACCCGCTCCGTGTCGTCGCCGTACGCGCGCCACTCCTCGGCCATGTCACCGCGGTAGAGGAACAGCCGTGCGGCGCGGTCGTGTTCGGCGTACCGCTCCCCCAACACCTCGGCGAGCAGGCCGAGTCCACGCCGCCGCCACAGGTCGAGCTGGAAGAGGCGGTCGCGGGCCGCGTTGAAGCCCTGGGCCAGGAAGAGGTCGTCCTGGGACGCGGCGTACAGATGCGGGACGCCCCACCGGTCGATCCGGATCTCCACGGGCTCCCGGAGACCCGGCACCTCGAAGTCATCCCTGTCCGTCATGCTTGCCTCACTCACGAGCCAGGTCCAATGCGTCGTCCGACATGAGGATGGCATCGCCCGGGGAGACGGCGGAGGAGGTTAGGGTTCGCGCGTGAGCAGCCAACATCCGCAAGAGCCGCACACCCGCCGCGCCACCGTCGTGGTGGCCTCCTCCGCTGGGGGCATCGAGGGGTTGCAGGCGCTGCTGAGTGGCATCGGCGCCGACTTCCCTGCGCCGGTGCTGGTGGCCCATCACCTCCGTCGTGCCCGTGAGACGCACATCGTCGCCATCCTGTCCCGCCGCACCACGCTGACCGTCAAGCTGGCCGAGGACGGTGAGCTCCCGGAGCCGGGGACGGTGTACATCGCACCGCCCGATCACCATCTGTGCGTCCACACGGACGGCCGACTGGGCTTGTCCCAGGAGCCCCGGGTCAACCAGGCCCGCCCGGCCGCCGACCCCCTCTTCGAGTCGGCGGCCGGGAAGTACGGGCCGCTGCTCATCGCCTGTGTCCTCACCGGGGCCGACGGCGACGGCGCCCGCGGGGTGGAAGCGGTCAAGTCGGGCGGCGGCACCGTCATCGTGGAGGACCCGGCCACGGCCAAGTTCCACGGGATGCCCAAGTCCGCGATCGAGACCGGCCAGGTGGACTTCGTGCTTGGCGCCGATGACATCCCCTCCTGCCTCCATACGCTCGTGCGGCAACGCCAGGGCTGAGTGTCCGGTCACCGGGCCCCCGCCTGTGTCGCGCTCTCCTCCGGTACCACCGGGCCGGTGGCGGAGCTTGTGGCGGGTCCTGGCCCCGGTGCGAGCCAGACCACCGCGAGCAGCACGACGAGGTTGGCGCCGAGCGCGATGATGCCGCCGTTCACGCCGTGGTACGGGTCGTTGTCGGTGGCCCACAGCGCGGTCATCACCGCGAGTCCGGTGAGCATCCCCGCCACCGCGGCCCGCGCGGTCAGCCGCCGCCAGAACAGGGCCAGGAGCACGACCGGCACGAGCTGCGCCAGACCTTCGTACGACAGGACGGAGAGTTCCACGAGGGTGTTCGGGTAGAAGAGGCTGCCCGCCAGGGCGATCAACCCCGCGACCACGCAGACCAGTTGGGAGAGCCGCTTGGCCCGCATGTCGTGCGCGTCGCCGGCCTTCCCGGCCGCTCGGCGGCGCGCCCGCGGGTCGGCGCCGTTGCCGCCGCCGAGGACGGTGCGGCCCCACAAAGTACCGATGGAGAGCATGAAGACACTCATCGGCACGATCGCCGACAGCGCGCCCGCGACGCCGATGAGCGCGACGACCGGTGAGGGCAGCGAATCGGTGACGAGGCTGAAGAGTGCCAGGTCGGGGTTGCCCAGGGTCGGCATCACGAACAGGGCCGTCGCGCCGACCACCATCGGGACGAACAGCAGCAGTTGGTACCAGGGCAGGAGCAGCGCGTTGCGGCGCAGCGCGTTCGGGCTCTTCGCGCTGAGGTAACCGGCCACGGTGGTCGGGAAGATGGTGATCGTCACGGCGTTGAGCACCACGGTGCTCAGGAACCACATGGCGTTGCGCCCGCCGGACTCGTGCCCGGGAAAGGTCAGCCACTCGGGCTTCTCGGTCACCATGCGCTGCATGAAGTCGCCGAACCCGCCGAGGTAGTGCATGGGGATGTACACGGCGAGGAACACGACGGCGACGATCACCAGCATGTCCTTGAGCGCGCTCACCCACGCCGAACCGCGCAGGCCCGACACGAGGATGAACACCTCCGCCACGACGAAGGAGATGACGGCGGCGACCTTCAGGTCGACACTGCCGTACGTCATCGCGTTCACGACGACGCCCATGCCCTGAATCTGCACCTGGATGTAGGGGACGATGAAGACCGTCGCGACGACGGCGACGAGAATCCCCACCGGGCGTGAGCGGAAGCGGAATTCGGCGATGTCCGCGATGGAGATGAGGCCGTGCCGGCTCGCGTACGTCCACAGCGCGGGGCCCACGACGTACGCGACGGCGAAACCGACGGTCAGATAGGCGACCAGGTAGAGGATCGGCGCGCCGAACGAGTACGACCATCCCGCGGTGCCGAGGAACGAGAAGCTCGTGTAGGTCTCCCCGGCCATGAGCAGCCAGATGAACAGGACGCCGAGCCCACGGCTGGAGACGGACCACTCGGCGAGGCCCTTGGACCGGCCGCGGGCGCTCCACACGCCGATCAGGATCGTGGCGACCATGGCGAGCCCGAAGATGGTGGTGGCGACGGCCGCGGAGCCGTTCATCGGCGGCCTCCTTCGGTGTCGGTGCCCACGAGGTCGTCGGCCGGGAGGGGCTCCACCGCGCCCGTGCGGTACGCCGGATCGAGCCGGGCGGCGAGCCAGATGACCAGGGGGCTGATCACCGTGGCGGCGATGACCCAGGCCAGCAGGAAGGGGACGCCCAGGACGCGTGGCTCGATGCGGTTGGCGACGAAGGGGGCCGAGCCGTAGAGCAGGACGGGTACGAGGAGCAGCCAGAGGGAGGGGCGGGCCACGCCGCTGAGGGTGGGCAGACCGTCGAGAGGGCTTACGTGCGCGCTGTCGTCAGGTGTGGGGGACATGGGAGGAACTCCTTGTGGGGCGGCGGACGGACGGCACGGATCACACGGACGGGTCGTAACGGCCGTCGACCGCGGTCCAGCCGCCGTCGACGCTCAGCACGGTGCCGGTGACGTAGGTGGACGCGTCCGACACGAGATAGGTGACGGCTCCCGCGAGTTCGTCGGCGCGGGCCCACCGCTTGAGCGCGGAGGCCTGGGCGTAGGCATCGAACCATGCGGGGTCGGCGGCGATCTGATCGGTGAGCGGCGTACGGACGACACCGGGCGCGACAGCGTTGAACCGCACGCCCTGCGGCCCCCATTCCGAGGCCGCCGTCCGCAGCAATTGGATCAGCCCCGCCTTGGACGCGGCATACGGCCCCTGCCCAGGCTCCACCTGGAAGGCCCGCATCGAGGCGAACCCGACCACGCTCCCCCGGCCGCGCTCGGCCATGCCGGGGGCGACCGCCTGGATGAGCGTGAGGTAGGAGCGCAGGTTCAGCGCGATGACACGGTCGAACTCGTCGAGGCTGTAGTCGGCGAGGCGCTTGCGCACGTTGGCCCCGACGGTGACGACGAGCCCGTCGAGCGGCCCCCACGCGGCGACGGCACCGCGGACGGCGTCGGGGTCGAGGACGTCAAGGGGGTGCGTGACGGCCGTACCGAGGCGCTGGTCCGCCGGGTCGTCCGGGCGCATCGCGAGCGCCGCCGTCCGTTCCGCGCCCTCCGTGTCCCGGTCGGCGACGATGACGTGCGCGCCTTGGGCGACCAGCGCGCGGGCGGCTTCGCGGCCGATGCCGCTCGCACCGCCCACGACCGCGACGCGGCGGCCGTCGAGCCGGAACAGGTTGCCGTAGTCCATGGTCATGCCGCCTCTCTGGCCGGAGCTGCCGGCCGGGGGTGGGGTGCGGTTGTGTCGGTCGTCCGATGGGGGGAGGGAGGGGCGGGGCTGGGGTCGAGTTCTCCGGGCGCTTGGACCGGACGACAGGTGGTCCGCACGGCCCGCCCCAGGTACAGCGGCTCACGGCTGGTGGCCCGGGCCGGGCCTAGGGCCTGATGACCGCCATCCGTGTCACCGTCATCTCCTCGATCGCGAATCTGGGGCCCTCGCGGCCGATGCCCGAGTCCTTGACGCCGCCGTAGGGCGCGATGTCGCTGCGGTAGCCGGGGACTTCGTTCACCACCACGCCGCCCACCTCCAGGCGTTCCACGGCCTCCAGCGCGGCCCGCAGGCCCTTGGTGTAGACGGCGGCGTGCAGGCCGTAGCGGCTCGCGTTGACGAGGTCGTACGCGGTGTCCAGATCCGGCACCGTGCGCAGGCAGACGACCGGTCCGAAGACCTCCTCGTCCCAGGCGGGCTCGCCGTCGGGAACATCGGCCAGCAGTGTCGGGGCAATGCACCGGCCGCCCGCCTCGCGGTCTCCCCCGGCAACCAGCCGCGCCCCCGCCGCCCGCGCGCGTTCGACCCACTCAAGGACCCGCTCCGTCGCCGTCTCGTCGATGAGCGCCGACACCCGGGTTCCGGCAACCCGCGGGTCGCCGACCACCACGTCCGGCAGCCGCTCGGCGAGCCGCTTCTCGAACTCCTCCGCGACCGCGGCCACCACGATGACCCGCTGCACGGAGATGCATGCCTGTCCCGATGCGTAGAACCCGCCCCGCACGACCGCGTCGGCCGCCGCGTCGATATCGGCGTCCGCGGCCACGACGAGCGCCGCGTTGGAGCCGAGTTCGAGGACGACCTTGCGGGGCGCCGCGTCCCGCGCGATGCGGTGACCGACGGCCGCGGACCCGGTGAAGGAGACCGCGGCGACCTCCGGATGCGTGGTGAGCGTACGGCCGACCTCCGCGTCCCCGGTGACGAGTTGCACCGCTCCGGCAGGCGCGCCCGCCGCCACGAGCTGCTCCCTCACGAGATGGACGAGCCGCAGGGTGGCGAGCGGTGTCGCCGGTGCGGGCTTGACGATCACCGGGCAGCCCGCGGCGAGCGCCGGTGCGATCTTGTGCGAGGCCAGAAGCACCGGGTAGTTGAAGCCCGCGATGCCGACCACCACGCCGACGGGCCGCCGCGTCCAGTAGCCGAAGAGGCCCTCGCCGGAGGGCTGCAGGTCCAGTGGCACGGTCTCGCCGTGCAGATGGGCCACCTCGTCGGCGGCGGACTGCCAGGTGGCCACCGCCCGCCGCATCTCGACCTGGCAGTCGATCATCGGCTTACCGGTCTCCAGGACGAGCAGATCCACCAGTTCGGGCTCCGCTTCGGCCAGCGCGTCGGCCACCCCGGCGAGCACCTGTCGCCGCACCCCCGCGGGCAGCGCGGCGACCTGCACGCGTACCGCGGCGGCATGCTCGACGGCCCGTGCCGCGAGCTCCTCGTCGCCGATCGGCGCCGTGCCGATCTCACCGCCGTCGTACGGGAAGCGGACGGGGCCACTGCCGGGCGCGGTCACCCAGCCGTCCCCGACGGGCAGCCCTTCGGGGCAGGTCATCGCGCACCTCCGGTGTTGGTGGTGTTGGGGCTGTGGGTGCCGTTCAGGAACGCGTGCGCGGCGGCGGCGTACACCCGCGTGTACTCGACGATCTCGTGCACCTCGACGAACTCGTCCTTCTGATGCGCGATCCACTTCCCGCCGGGCCCGTAGACGACGGTCGCCAGACCGGCGTCGCGGGTGAGGATGGTTCCGTCCGTGGTGCCGGGCACCGCCCCGAACGGCGGTGCGGCGCCGTGCACTTGTCGGTGCCCCTCGACGAGCGCGGTGACCACGGGGTGGTCGTCGGGGATCTCGACGGCGGGCCGGTCGTCGACCACGGTCAGCCCGACGCCCACCCCCACGGTCCCGGCCGCCTCGACCGCGAACTCCCTTACTTTTTCGATGAGTTCGGTGTGGTCGGTGCCGGGAATCGTGCGTACGTCGACGCCTACGAGCCCATGTGCGGGGATGACGTTGAGCTGGTCCGGGTCCCCGCCGTGCAGGACGGTCGGCGTGACCGTCACGCTCCCCGCGTGCGGGTGGGTGCCGTACCGCTTCTGGGCCCAGTCCTGCACCTGGGCGAGCGCCTCGACGACGCGCGCCCCGGCGACGATCGGGCTCTTGGCCTCCTGCGGCATGGCGCCGTGGGCCATGACCCCGTCCAGATCGAGCCGGAGCCGGATGCCGCCGCGGGCCGAGGTGCACACCTCGTACCCCTCGGGCTCGCAGACGATGACCCCGTCCACCTCGCGCGCGAGCGGGGTGGCGGCGAAGGCCTTCGCGCCGAGCATCAGCCCCTCCTCGTCACAGAGGACGCCGATGACGACTCGGCCCGGGAAGGGGCCGGCCAGTTGCAGGGCCCGCACCGCGTAGATCATCGCCGCGACGCCGGACTTCATGTCGGCGGAACCGCGCCCCCACAGTCTGCCGTCGCGGATCTCCGCCCCGTAGGGGTCGACGCTCCAGTCCCCCGGGTCCCCCTCCGTGACGACGTCGATGTGCCCCTCGAACATCAGGGTCGGCCCGTCGCCGCCGCCGCCCTCGACGACGGCGACCGTGTTGGGGCGCCCTGGCGCGACCTCCACCACGTCGTACGTCCAGCCGAACTCGGTGAAGAGCCCGGCGACGAGGTCGGCCGCGGGCTGCTCCACCACGGTGGCTCCGGCCGCGTTGACGGTACGCAGACGGACCAGGTCCTGGGTGAAGGCGATGACGGCGTCGGAGTCGACGGCCGGGTCGGGATGACGTGAGCTGGTGTGCATGGAACCTCCAAGTCGGCTGGCCACAAGGCCAGTCGACTGGTCAGACCAGTTGAGTTCCCGTACTCTGCCTCCACGTTCACGGCCGGGTCAACCACCAGATCTTGGTTTTCCCGCGCCGGCGACGCGTGTCAGCTACGTACCGTGGAGGGGGCGGGCCGATGGCCGCCGACGACGCCGACCTGTTCCGGCCGGTCACACCGGTCCGCGCCTATCAGCGGGTGGCCGAGCAGATCGAGGAGCGCATCCTCAGCGGCGATCTGCCGCCAGGCTCCCGGCTGCCCGCCGAGCGCGAGCTGGTCAACCGCTTCGGCGTGGGCCGCTCCACGGTGCGCGAGGCGCTGCGTGTCCTGCAGTCGGCGGGCCTGATCCGCTCCCGCCCCGGCGACCCGCTGGGCGCCGAGGTGCTCGGCGTCTCGCCCGACAACCTCAGCCAGGCTCTGGGCCGCCTGACCCGCTCCAGCGTGGCGACGCTCGGCGAACTGGTGCAGTTCCGCATGGTGTTGGACGCGGAGAGCAATCGTCTGGCGGCCCGCCTGCACGCCGCGGAGGATCTCGCCCGGATGCGCGAACAGATCACCCGCATGGAGGCGCTCAGCCGCGGCGGCCCGGCCTCCCTGCACGCGTTCAGCGAGGCGGACGCGCTCTTCCACCGGGCGATCGCCGAGGCGAGCGGCAACTCCCTCCTTGGCCTGTGCGCACGCGCCGTGCACGAGGCCGTGGTGGAGGTCATCGAGAAGAAGATCGCGGGGGTCACGGACACCACGGCCTGGATGGAGCGCTCCATAGCCCACCACCGCGAGGTCCTGGCGGCGATCACCGCGGGGAACGGACCGCTCGCCGCGCGCCTGGGCCGCAGGGCCCTGCACGAGTACTACGCGGAGCATGTGGAGCCGGAGGCACGGGAGTTGCTGGCGGCCTCGGTCGAGGACCACTGAGCCGACTCCTTGGGCGCCGCCCGGTCAGCCGCCGCCCGTCATCCCCTGAACCCCGGTGAAAGCCCGAGCCGCCCCTCGAGCTGTCCGAGCAACTCCCCGAGCAGCGAGCTGAGTTGCGCCTGCCCGCCCTCGTCGATCCCGGCAAGGACAACGGTCTCGTAGGCGAGCTGATCGGGCAGGATCGAGTCGACCAGGTCGCGGCCCGCGTCGGTCAGTCCGACGTGCGAGACACGGCGGTCACGGGTGTCGGCACGCCGGTCGACCAGGTCACGTTCCTGGAGCTGCTTGAGCCGCTTGGTGACGGCGGCCCCCGAGGAGAAGGTCTCGCGGGCCAGTTCGCCCGGGGTCAGCTCGTGTCCGGTCCGGCGCAACGCGCCGAGGAGATCGAACTCCGGCCGGGTCAGCCCCACACGACGCAACGGCGCGTCCTCGGCCTGCTGCAGCAGAGCCGCACACCGGTTGATGCGCCCGATGACCTCCATCGGGCCGGTATCGACATCGGGCCGCACCGCCTGCCACTGCCGCACGACGGCGGCGACGGTGTCACGGGGTGCATCGGGGGCGCCGGGCGTCGCGGGCGCGGAATCACCGGCGGGAGCACCGCTCGTCGCGGGCTCGGGGCCACCCGAAGCCGCACCGCCCGGCGCGGGGGCGGGGGCGTCCCCTTCGACCTCTCCCGTGTGGGGCCCTGCCTCCTCCGGCATGTCCCCTCTGCTTCCGTTCCTCATGTGCCCCGTCCTCGGCCTTCCGTCTTGCCCGGCACTTCACGCCCGTACGTGTTCGCCCTGCTCCGTGCCGCGTACCGTCGCCGCGAGCGTACGATGTCCGGCCTGCTCTGCGATCATCACCCGCTGGTCCGGCAGGGCGCGCTGCCACCACTCGCCCGCCGCCGCGTCGTGCGCGGTGCGCAGGTCGACCAGCGCGGCGGTCAGGACGCGGCGCGCCGGGCGCAGGGTGGCGGGGGTGGGGGCCGCCAAGGCCTGTTCGGCACGCGCACGGGCCCGGTCCGTGGCGTCTATGGCCAGTTCTATGTGGTCGGCGGCGCGCCGGTTGGTGACGGTCATCGCCGCGACGATGCCGAGCAGCGCGCCCACGAACGTGTCCACGACCCGGTCGAGGATCAGCTCTCCGGGCTGCTGGAACCGGGCGAACTCGGTGACCAGCAGTGCCATCGGAGTGACGCACACGCTGCCGAGCCAGTAGTTGCGGCCGATCAGCGCCTCCGCCCCGAAGGCGAGCGCCAGGCAGCAGACGATCAGCGCGGCGTGATTGAGATGGGCCAGCGGAGCGATCGCGGCGAATGCGAGCACTCCGACGAGGTTGCCCACCACGCGCTGCACTCCCCTGTTCCAGGTGAGCGTGACGTTGGCCTGATAGAGGGACGCGGCTGTGACCAGCGCCCAGTAGGGGCGGCCGACGCCCAGGGCCAGCGAGGCGTACCCCGCGAGCGCGCAGCCGACCGCCGTGCGCAGCGCGATGGGCAGGAGCGGCGATCCGGGGCCGAGGCGCCGCCACAGGGGGGTGGCCGAGCCGCTCGCCGCTCCGGCGGCCAACTCGGCTTCCACGCCCAGGAGTTCCTCGTCCTCTTCGGTCCGTACGCCGCCGGGGCGCGGCACGGCGCCCGTGCCGCGCAGACCCGCCGCCCAGGAGCGCAACTGCTCGGGGTCCGCCGTCGACGGCGCCGCCAGGGCATCCTCGGCCCGGATGACCAGGCGCTCCAGGGCGCGCCGCGCCGCCGTGCGTGCACCGCCGGCGAGCAGGGACTGCCAGGCCGCGTGGACGGCCGCGGCCGCAGCGGGCCGGGCGCGCTCGCGGCCGGGGCCCGAGGCATCGGCGTACGCAGCGGCCGCCCGCAGGGCCCGCGCGGTGGCCCGGCGCTCGGGGCCGTGCGGCCGCACCAGGGCGGGGGCCATGCCGACCAGCCAGGCCACGGCGCCCGCGCCCAGCGTCAGGGCGAGGTGGCCGGGGACCTGCCCGATGGACTGCGGCGCGAACAGCGTGGCGGAGCTGATGAACGTGAAGATGAGGTGCCCGGGCGGGCCGATGCGGGTCGCGTCGCACAGCGTCTTCTGCGCGGCGGCGAGCAGCGCCCCGACCGCCACGAGCACCGCCGCCGACGTGGTGAGCGAGGCGGCGACCATGGCGATGCCGACACTGGCCAGCATGCCGACGACGACTCCGGCAAGGGCGCGGGCCCGTGCGGCGTAGGGGAGGTTGTGCGTGTAGAGGGCGCAGAACGACCCGGCCATCGTGTACATGACGAGATCGAGGCGGCCGATGGCGAGAAGCGTCAGGTTCGGTATCGCGGTGGCGACGACCACGCTCGACGCGGGCTTGAACCAGATGTCGGACGGCTTGCCCGGACGCAGCACACCGGCGAGCGGGAGTCGACGGACACGGGAGGGGCCGGAGGGGCGGGGCGAGGAGGGTGGTGCACTGCTCATACCCAGAACCTTAGCAAGTGTTTTACTCGAAAACGATTTACCTCGGAAGTCTCCTCCGTCACGCCGCGTCCGCCCCCTCCGCGCTCCCCGCGTACACCCATGCGCTCGCGTACGACGCGCCGCGCGAGGGCATCGACCCCAGGGACACCGTCGATCGGGGAGGTGCGCGGTGCACGGACCGGCGCAGGCCGGCTGGCTGCTCGTCGCGCTGTGCGCGGCTACCGGGTCCTACTGCCTGCTGCGGATGCGCAGCAGGATCGAGGCCCAGCGCCGGACCGCCGGCGGCGAGGCGCTCATGGGGTTCGGGATGGCCCTGATGGCTCTGCCCGCGGCCGTGCTCACCCCGCCGCGGTGGGCCTGGCTCGGATACGCGGCCGTGTTCGGCGCGGCAGCGCTCCGCGCGCTCTGGGCGGCCCGCCAGAACCGCCACCACCTGCATCATCTGGTCGGCGCGTGCGCCATGGTCTACATGGCGGTGGCCATGGCCGCGACGCCCACCGCGCACGCGGGCCACGGCGGCGGGGGCACCCCGGCGCTCACCGGGGCGCTGCTGCTCTACTTCGCGGGGTACGTCCTGTGGTCGGGCGTCCGCCTGCTGCCCGTCCCCACGCTCGCGGCGGCGAGGGGCGGGGTCAGCGGCGCCGGCGCGGTCACGGGGTGGGGTGACCGCACCGAACTGGCGATGGTGTGCCGGCTGTCCATGGGGATCGCCATGATCGCGATGCTGCTCACGCTGTAGGCCGCCGCGGGGCGCCGGGCGGGAGGAGCCCGGCGGCCGTAAGGGGTGATATCCCGCGAACGGCCGTGGCGTGCGTCACTTGCGGCGATAGGTCATACCCTCCGGCAGCGCCGCCCTCATAGTCTTGACACATGTTGCTCCCCGTCGCGCTGTTGCTGCTGGGCGCCCTCACCGCCGTCGTCGCCCCGCGCCTGATCGCACGCGCCGACTGGCCGGAGCGCGAACCGGTGGTCGCGCTGTGGGCGTGGCAGTGCGTCGTGGCGGGCGTGCTCATGTGCTGCGCCCTGTCGATGACCCTGAGCGCCGCCGCCGCATGGCAGGCCGTGCGCGGCCACGTCTTCGCCCCCGCCCCGCACGACGTGATCGACGCGTACGCGCTCGGGGCGGGCGGCTCCTGGGCACCCGCGACGGCCGTGGCGCTGGCCCTGGGCGGCGTGTGGACCGCCGCGATGCTGACCCGCGAGATCATCCGGGCCCGGGCCAGGCGCCGCAAGGGACGCACCGAACTCCGCCTGCGCGCGCCGCTGTTGCCGGGCGAGGAGCCCGGCGCCGACCGGCTTGTCGTCCTCGAGGGTGAGCGCCCCGACGCCTGGTGGCTGCCTGGCTCCGCTCCCCAACTGGTCATCACCACCGCCGCGTTGCGCCGCCTGAAGGGCCGTCAGCTGGATGCCGTGCTCGCCCATGAGCAAGGGCACGCGCAGGCGCGGCACGACTGGCTCCTGCACTGCTCGGGCGCGCTGGCCACGGGGTTCCCGCAGGTTCCGGTCTTCGCCGCGTTCCGGGACGAGATGCACCGCCTGGTCGAGCTGGCCGCCGACGACGTGGCCTCGCGGCGCTTCGGGCGTCTCACGATCGCCCTGGCGCTGGTCGAGCTCAACGAAGACCGGGGCGTGTTCGGCCCCTGCCCGACCCCGCAGGCCCACGTGCCGCAACGGGTGCACCGGCTGCTGTCCGCGCGGCCACGGCTCACCGCGGGGCGGCGGCTGCGGCTGACGGCCGCCGCGGCGCTCGTGCCGGTGGTCCCGCTCCTGGTGACGTTCGTGCCGGGGCTGCGCGCCCTGGGGTGATGGCCTGCCGCCGGAGACCGCGGAAGCCGGGGCGCACCCCGCGGGACACCACCCCGGGATGGCCTCCGGCACCGCTCGTCGGCGAGGATCTCTCCATGCACCCCGCCGCTCCCCTCGACTCGCCGCCCGGTCCGACCCGTCCCCGCAGGCCCCGCGCCCCGCTCGTCGCCGCGCTCCTGGGCGTCCTCTCGCTCCTGCTGATCCTCCTGGTCGAGCTGGAGTGGGGCCCGCTCGGCACCCTCGACGGTGACATCGCGCGCACCACGCACCGCTGGGCGGTCGCGCACGACGGCGTCACCCAGGCCAGCCGCATCCTGACCGACTGGGTGTGGGACCCGTGGACGATGCGCCTGCTGATCACCGCGGCCGTGCTGTGGCTGCTCTTCCGCGGGCAGCACCGCCCTGCCGTGTGGCTCGCGGTCACCTGCGCGGTGGGCACCCTGGTGCAGCAGGGCCTCAAGGCCGCGGTCGACAAGCCGCGCCCGCGATGGCCGGACCCGGTGGACTCCGCCCACTTCGCCGCGTTCCCCTCGGGCCACGCGATGACGGCGACGGTCGTCTGCGGGCTGCTCCTGTGGCTGCTGCGCATGTACGGCGTCGGAGCCGCCGTGTGGCGCACGGCCGTCGTGATCGCCGCGGTCTCCGTCGTCGGGGTCGGCGTGACCCGCGTCTGGAACGGCGTGCACTGGCCTTCGGACGTCGTCGGCGGCTGGCTGCTCGGCACCTTGATGGTGACCCTCGCGATCGCCACGTACGCCCGCCGCCCGGGCACCCGCGCCCCTGAGACCACCTAGCCCCCCGACGCACCCCCAACGCCTACGCCGCAAAGCGCACTTGACCACCCCTCCGCCCGTCCCGGAGGATCCCTGACATGACGATCAAGGGCGCGCTCTTCGATTTCTCCGGGACTCTGTTCCGCATCGAGTCCACCGGGTCCTGGTTGCGGGCGGTGCTCCAGGAGGCCGGACTTCCGCTCCCCGCGGCCGACTTCGAGCGGCTGGCGGAGGAACTCGAGCGTGCCGGTGCGCAGCCGGGTGGGGCGCGGCCCGACCTCGTTCCCGAACGCCTTGCGGCGCTGTGGGCCCAGCGCGACCGCAGCGCCGCTCAGCACCGCGCCGCGTTCACCGCCCTCTCGCGCGAGGTCCGGCTGCCCGATCCGCTCCTGCACGACGCCCTGTACGACCGCCACATGCGGCCGGAGGCCTGGCGCCCCTACGCCGACGCGGCCGAGGTGCTCACCGGGCTCCGCGAACGGGGCATCCGCGTCGCGGTGATCAGCAACATCGGGTGGGACCTGCGCCCCGTCTTCCGCGCCCACGGCCTCGACCCGTACGTCGACGCGTACACCCTGTCCTTCGAGCACGAGATCCAGAAGCCCGACCCGCGCCTCTTCGCGCGTGCCTGCGAAGCGCTCGGCGTCGATCCCGCGGACACGCTGATGGTCGGCGACGACCGGCACGCGGACGCCGGCGCCACCGCACTCGGCTGCGCCGTCCACTTCGTGGACCATCTGCCCGTGGACCGGCGGCCGGACGGACTGCGCCCCGTCCTCGGTCTCGTCGACGGGGGCTGAGATGTCGCGGGCCTCGACGGCTTCGCAGTGCTGGGGGTCAGGGTGCGGGGCGCCTCATGAGCGGTAGCCCTCGACCTGGGCCGCGGGGCGGGCCCGCGCCTCGTCCGGGTTCTCGCCGAACTCGGCCTTGGCGCGCCGCTGGCGCAGCAGGTCCCAGCACTGGTCCAGTTCACGCTCCAGCGCGCCGAGCCTCGCGCGCTCCGTCGCCTCGTCGATCGCGCCCGCCGCGAGGGACTCCCGCAGCGTCCGTTCGTCGTCGACCATCGACGAGATCCGGGACAGAATCTGCTCTTGATCCATCTCAGTACGCCTCCTCGGCCCCCCGGCCCACTGTAAGGAGGGTTCGGCCGATCGGCACCTGTGAGCAGGCAACACTCCCCCGCGGTGTTGCCTGCCCCAGGTCGCACCGGACCATGCGACGACCACTGAGGGTCTTGGCCCGCGACACGCTGAGTATACTGGCTCTCAGCCAGTCAACGCAGGAGTTACAGGATGTCCCCGCGTAGCGCATCGGTCAATGAAGAGTTGCGAAGGCGTTCCAGGGAGCGGCTCCTGCAGGCCACGGTCGACCTGGTGAGCGAACGCGGGTACGAGGCGACGACACTCGGCGACATCGCGGACCGCGCGGGCTCGGCCCGCGGCCTGGTGTCGTACTACTTCCCCGGAAAGCGCCAGCTCCTGCAGTCGGCGGTGCACCGGCTGATGCACCGCACGCTCCAGGCCGCCCTCGAACGGGAGCCGCGGTCGGCGGACGGCGACGAGCTCCTGGCCCGCGCCATCGACGCGATCCTGGGCCTGGCCCACGACCAGCCCCTGCTGATGCGCACGCACATGGCGGGAATCCTGCAGGCGGACGGATTCGTGCGCTGCCCCGAGCAGCAGCACCTCGCCGAACTGCTCCGCGACACCGTCGTACGCCATGGCTCGCCCGACGTGGACACCGATTATCCGCTGCTGCGCGCCCTGCTGATGGGCGCGGTCTTCGCGGTGCTGCTTCCGGGGGCGCCGATGCCGCCGTCGGCGCTGCGGGCCGAGCTCTTCCAGCGGTACGGGCTCGCCTGGGAGCTCGGGGTCCCGCCGGGCGACGAACCGCCCGGCGGGACACATGCGCGCGTCGCCGATCAGGCCGCGCAGGAGACACGGTCCCCTCAACGGTCCACGCAGCGCCGCACGCGACCGTCCGGTCAGTCGAAGTAGTCCGGCTGGGTCTGGACGTTGAGCTCACGGACGCGGACCCGCTCGGCGGGATCCGTCCGCTTGTCGTCGATCTTCAGGACGTCGAAGCCCTTGGCGATGTCGTTCGAGTACACGTAGCCGTTGTAGTAGTACGCCGACCACGAGCCGCCCGTCTGGAGGGTGTCGGCGCTGAGGGGACCGCGCTCGAAGTAGCCGATCTCCTTCGGCTTCGAGGAGTTGGTGAAGTCCCAGACGGAGACACCGCCCTGGTACCAGGCCTGGACCATCAGGTCCTTGCCCTTGACCGGGATCAACGAGCCGTTGTGGGCCACGCAGTTCTCGGTCGCGGCCTGGTGGCGCGGGATCTTGTAGTAGCTCTTGAAGACCAGCTTGCGCTTGTCGCCCTTGCCGGTGACGTCGTAGATGCCGTTGGCCCCGCGCTCCGGGCCCGTGGCCTCGTCACAGGTGGCCGCGCCGCCGCCGCCGAGCTCGTCGGTGAAGACGATCTTGTTGGCCTTCTGGTTGAAGGTCGCCGAGTGCCAGAACGCGAAGTTCTTGTTGTCCTGGACCTGGTCGATGACCTTGGGCTTCTCGGGGTTCTTGATGGAGAAGAGGATCCCGTCGCCCATGCAGGCGCCCGCGGCCAGGTCCTTGGAGGGCAGCACGGTGATGTCGTGGCAGCCGGTGGTCTTGGAGACGCCCGGGTTGGTGGGCCCGCCCGGGTTTCCGCCGCCGTCGGGGCCTTCACCCGGGAAGAGGACGGGGAAGTCGACGACCGCCGCCTTCTGCGGGGCCTTGCGGGGCACCTTGATGATGGAGATGCCGTCGTGCGGAGGCTGGCAGTCCGGGAACGTCGCGCTCGGGGAGTACGAGGAGACGTACACGTAGACGTTGCGCTTCTCCGGCACCAGGGTGTGCGTGTGCGAGCCGCAGGCGGTCTCGACGGCGGAGACGTACCTCGGGTTCGACTTGTCGCTGATGTCGAAGACCTTCATGCCCTCCCACGAGGACTTCTCCGTCGCGGGCTGCGAGGTGCTGCTGCAGGAGTTGTCGCTGCGCGAGGAGTCGGTGGAGAGGAAGAGCAGGTTCCCGGAGACGGAGATGTCGTTCTGCGAGCCGGGGCACAGGACTTGGGAGACGGTCCGCGGCTTCTTCGGGTTGCTGATGTCGAAGATGCGGAAGCCGTCGTAGTTGCCCGCGAAGGCGTACTTCCCCTGGAACGCGAGGTCCGAGTTGGTGCCCGGCAGCGCGTCCTTGGGGATGTTGGCGAGATGCTTGATGTTGGCCGAGTGCACGATCTCGTCGGGCGCGGGTATCTCGCCGTCCTTGATGGCCGCCCTCGCTTCGGCGGCGTCACTCTTCGACACACTCTTGGGCGCGGCAGGAGAGTCGCCCGGGTCGGGCGTCGCTCCGGCGGGCGCCGCACTGAACAGCGCGGCTATCAGACCGAGCGCGGCCGCGCCGACGCCGAAGCGTCTGCGCCGTGTTCGGGGGTTGTTCAACAGGGTCACTGCGTCCTCCCTAGTCGCCGTTCGTAGTTGAACGGTTCACGGACACCCCGCAGTATCGTGCTCAGCATGCACAGATCAACAGATGGCAACGCATCTGTAATGAAAGTTTTTGATCAATCCCGCACGTTTGCGTGCTAGGACGGTCCTCAACTCCCCCGCGCGCCACAGGAGGCAGCCGTGCACCACCGTCGTACGCCCGCCGTCGCCGTGTTCCTCACGGCCGCCGTTCTCGCGCTCGGCGCCTGCGATTCGGGAGGTTCCGACTCCGGTTCGGAACCGGGCAAGAAGGCCGCGCCAGGGCCCTCGGTGATCGCTCCCGGCAAACCGGGCGAGACGGCCGCGACCATGTCCGCCGAAGACGCGGCCAAGCAGAGAACCGACGACGACACCCCCAACTCGGCGGACTTCACCTACACCCAGATGATGATCACGCACCACGGCCAGGCACTGACGATGACCGAACTCGCCCCGAAACGTGCCGAATCCACGAAGGTCAAGCGCCTCGCCGACCGCATCGCGGCCGCGCAGCGCCCGGAGATCGGCGCCATGAAGGGCTGGTTGAAGAAGCACGGCGGCGCGAAGAAGCAGCAGGGGCACGACCACGGGACGATGCCGGGCATGGCCACGGAGGGCCAGCTGAAGCAGCTGCGCGCCGCGAAGGGCAAGACGTTCGACGAGCTCTTCCTGAAGCTGATGATCACTCACCACAACGGCGCGGTGACGATGGCCACCGATGCGCTCTCCGACGGCAACAACATCCAGGTCGAGGAGATGGCCGCCGACGTGATCGCGCAGCAGACGGCGGAGATCAGCCGGATGCGCAAGATGTGAGGTGCGGGGTGGCTGCCTTGCGGCGTGACTGCCGTGCGGCGTGACTGCCGTGAGGCGTGACTGCCGTGCGGCGTCAGGTCAGGTGCAGAGTCAGGTCAGGTGCGGCTTCGGGGTGGCGGTGTCCCGTTCGTCGCGCGGCTCGTGGTCGCGCCGCGGCAGCAGCAGCGGCGTGGCCAGAATGAGGACCCCGGCGATCCCGACCGCGGTACGGGGTCCCGTGACGCCCGCCAGCAGACCCCACAGGCCGGTCATGGCCGCGATGGAGAGCTTGCTGGTGACCGACCACGCGGACAGGGTGCGGGCCACGCGGTCCGCCGGGGTGTGGTCGAGGCGATAGGTGGCGAACACCGGGTTGAACACGCCCGAGCACATGATCAGGCCGAACTCGACGACGATGACGAGCACGAGCCCGGCGACACCGGGGCCGATGAAGGCGAGGCCGATGAGCCAGCAGGCCCGCAGCGTCCCCGCGGTGCGAAGGACCCGGTGCCGCCCGTACCGCTCGACGAGCCGCCCCGCGAGCCGCGAGCCGATCAGGCCGCCGACGCAGGGCGCGGCGAAGGCCAGGCCGTACTGCCAGGGCGCGAAGCCGAGCTCGCCGACCATCAGGACGATCAGGAGGGGCGATGTCGCCATGATCAGGCCGTTGTTCAGCACCGTGTTGAAGAACAGCGGGCGCAGCACGGGACCCGCCAGGATGTGCCGCCACCCGTCGAGCAGGTCGCCCGCCTTGAAGCCCGTCGCACGCCCGGTGCGCACGGGGTGCGGCTCCTTGCCGCCGATCGCGCGGACGCCGAGGGCCGAGAGCAGATAGCTGACCGCGTCCGCCACCACCGTCATCACCGGGCCGAAGAGACCGATCGCGGCTCCGCCGAGGGGCGGCCCGAGCATCAGGGCGGTCCAACTCGTCGACTCCAGACGGCCGTTCGCGACGAGCAGTTGTTCCGGCCGGACGAGCGCCTTCAGGCAGGCGCCGCTCGCCGCGCCGAAGGCGATGTCGGCCGCGCCCACGACGACCGCCACCAGCAGGAGCTGGCCGAAGCCGAGCAGGCCGAGCGCGTACGCGGCGGGGATGCTCAGCAGCGCGGCGCACCGGACCAGGTCCATGGCGATCATCACCGCCCGCTTGCGGCGGAACTCCACCCAGGGCCCGAGCGGCACCGCCACCACCGCGCCCACCGCGAACCCCGCCGCCGCGAGGACCGACACCTCCGTCGGGCCCGCGTCCAGGGCCAGGATCGCGATCAAGGGGAACGCGTCGAACGCGAGCCGGGTACCGAACGCGCTGACCGTGTAGGCCGCCCACAGCCATCCGAACTGCCGCCCAAGGGATCGCCTGGCCTCCATGCCCGGTGCCACCCCTCGCCTCGCGCTCGAACCCGCCCACTTTGACCTGCGGCATCCAATCCGGCGACAGGCCCGCAGGTCAAACAACCGCCGAGCGCGATCAGCCACAACCAATGGTTGTCTTCCAGGATGGCGGGCGTGGATCTCCTTGCCGAGAGGGGCTCGGTGCGGAACTCGGGTCCGGTCGCCACACGGCAGCACGGCCGGCACCCCGCGACGGCGAGACGTGGACGCCCGCCTGGGCGTGGTGAGCGGCGCGGCGGCTCGGGGGCGGTTCAGCGGCGGTTGTGGCGTGCGGGCAGCGCGCCCGCGTCCCGGGCGGACGCGATGAGCTTGAGGGACCTGCGGCGGCTGCGGCCGGTCGCCCGCATCACCGCGAGGACGGGATCACGCCCCTCGGCCTGCGCCGTGCGGTACTCCTGAGCCGCCATCAGCCGCCCCTGCCGTCCGCGCGGCCAGGACGGGCGGGCGCGCGGTACGGGTCGCGGGTCCCGCGGGTGCGGATCGAGGAGCGGTGTCGCCTCAGGAGCAGGAGAGGGCGCGGCGGTGAAGTCGTCACCCGAACATCCCTGCCGGGCGTGCAGACCTTCCAGGGTGATCCGCCCTTCCGACACCACGGCCCGCGCGTCGATGGCGGCTCCGTCACCGAAGGTCAGCCGCACGTGGAACGAGGGTGATGAGGGGCCTGAGGGGGATGAGGGGGAGCCTGCCCCATTCGGTCGATAGTGATCAGAAACGCCAAGAAGGGAGCTCTCAAGCACAATCAAAAGGTAGCCGTGCGATCGCATTAGGTCACGAACGGCACGCAGGGCCCGCGCGGCGACCGGCTTCCGAGCGGGATGCCCGGATCAACGCGCCCCTCACGGCGTCTCCCCCTTCACGCACGGGGGTGCGATGCTGAGTTCATCCCCCGAGGCCGCCTCGCGGAAGGAGCACCGCCGTGCTGCAGGTCGCCGTCGTCGGATCGGGCCCGAGCGGGGTCTACACCGCGCAGTCCCTCGTCCAGCAGGATCTCGTGCCGGGGGTGCGCGTCGACGTGATCGACCGGCTGCCCTGCCCGTACGGCCTCGTCCGCTACGGTGTCGCGCCCGACCACGAGAAGATCAAGTCCCTGCAGAACAACCTGCGTACGGTGCTCGAACACGACCGCGTCCGCTTTCTCGGCGGCATCGAGATCGGCCCGGGCGGCTTCCCCACGGAGCGGCTGCTCGACCTGTACCACGCGGTGGTCTACTGCGTGGGCGCCGCGGCGGACCGCAGGCTGGGCGTGCCGGGCGAGGACCTGCCGGGCAGCCACTCGGCCACGGAGTTCGTGTCCTGGTACAGCGCGCACCCGGACGCGGCGACCGACGGTTTCATCGCGGGCGTCGAGTCCGCCGTGGTCATCGGCGTCGGGAACGTCGCGGTGGACGTCGCCCGGATGCTGGCGCGCGGCGTGCCCGAGCTGCGGCCCACCGACATGCCCCAGGCGGCGCTCGGCGTGCTGGCCGGGAGCCGGGTGCGCGAGGTCCACATGGTGGGGCGGCGCGGCCCTTCGCAGGCACGCTTCACCACCAAGGAACTGCGTGAGCTCGGCTCGCTCCCGGACACCGAGGTCATCGTGGATCCCGCGGAGCTGGCACTCGACCCCGCCTACGCCGACCCGTCCGGTCTGCCCGCGGTGGGCCGCCGCAACGTCGAGGTGATGCGCGGCTGGGCCGAGCGCCCGGCGCGAAACCTGCCGCGCACCATCCGGCTCCGCTTCTTCCTGCGGCCGGTGGCCGTGACGGAGGCCGCGGGGCGCGTCGGCGGGGTGCGGTTCGAGCGGACGCTGCCGGACGGCCGCGGCGGGGTGACGGGCTGCGGGGAGTACGAGGACATCGCGGGGCAGCTGGTCCTGCGCTCGGTCGGCTATCGCGGGGTGCCCATCGACGGGCTGCCGTTCGACCCCGGGCCCGGCACGGTGCCGCATGCGGCGGGGCGGGTGCAGCGGGAGGGGGCCGCGTCCCCCGGCGAGTATGTGGCGGGCTGGATCAAGCGGGGGCCGACGGGCGTGATCGGGACCAACCGCCCGTGCGCCAAGGAGACGGTGCTGTCCCTCCTGGAGGATGCCCCTGCCCTCGTACGGAAGGGAGTGCCCGAGGATCCGCTGCCCGCGCTGCGCGAGGCGGGGCTGGACCCCGTCGAGTGGCAGGGCTGGCAGGCGATCGAGCGGGCGGAGGCGGCGCGGGGCGCTGCGCTTGGCCGCGGGTCGGTGAAGATCGCGGACTGGGCGGGGCTGCTGGGCGCTGCGCGCGGCGGCCAGCTGTGAGCCGGTCGGGTTTTTGACCGCGGGCCGGTGGGGGCTGATCGCGCGGTTCCCCGCGCCCCTTACGGGGCCGGCCTACGTTTCGCCTGCTTACGGGGCGCCCACGCGCTCCGCCTGAGCCGTTGCCGCCGCAAGGACGCTGCCCAGCAGGCCCGGGAACAGCGCGTCCAAGTCCTCGCGGCGCAATCCGTTCAGCTTGGCCGTGCCGCGGTAGATCTGCTGGATCACGCCGCTCTCGCGCAGCACCCGGAAATGGTGCGTGCTCGTGGACTTGGTGACGGGCAGGTCGATCTGTGAGCACGAGAGCCCGTCGAGGCCCGGCTCGCACCCGGCGAGCTGCCGCACGACCCGCAGGCGCATCGGGTCCGACAGCGCGTGGAGCACACCCTCGAGCCGGATCTCCGCGCGCGAGGGGTGGTCGAGCGCACGGCTGCTGATGGGTGCGGCGGTCGTCATGACGGCTCCACTTCGTCGGGGCTTCACGTCTGGCTTCACGTCTGGCTTCAGGCCGGGCTTCAGCTCTGGACTTCAGGTCTTCTCGAAGGCCTCCATAGTACGAGAGTCATCGTAGTTTGACATCTGCCGTACTACGAGGTCTATCGTACGAGCTGTACCGAAGTTTATGACGAATGGAGTCCGCCGTGAGCGCGCTGTTCGAGCCCTACACCCTGCGATCGCTGACCGTCCCCAACCGTGTGTGGATGGCGCCGATGTGCCAGTACTCGGCCGAGGTGTTCGGGCCGAACGCGGGAGTGGCCAACGACTGGCACTTCGCCCACTACGGGGCGCGCGCCACCGGCGGCACCGGCCTGATCCTCGTCGAGGCGACCGCTGTGAGCCCCGAGGGCCGCATCAGCCCCGCGGACCTCGGCATATGGAACGACACGCAGGTCGAGGCGCTGCGCCGCATCACCGGCTTCCTGAAGACCCAGGGCACCGTCCCGGGCATCCAGCTCGCCCACGCGGGCCGCAAGGCCTCCACCGACCGCCCCTGGAAGGGCGGCGGACCCGTCGGCCAGGACGAGCACGGCTGGCAGCCGGTGGCGCCCAGCCCGCTCCCCTTCGACGAGGGCCACCACCTGCCGCACGAACTCAGCACGGAGGAGATCCGCGGCGTCGTCGGCCAGTTCGCCGACGCGGCCCGGCGCGCGCTGGACGCCGGCTTCCAGGTCGTCGAGATCCACGGCGCCCACGGCTACCTCATCGGTGAGTTCCTCTCGCCGTTCAGCAACCACCGCACGGACGAGTACGGCGGCTCCTTCGAGAACCGTTCCCGGCTCGCCCTGGAGGTCGTCGACGCCGTGCGCGCCGTATGGCCCGAGGAGCTGCCGCTCTTCTTCCGGATCTCCGCGACCGACTGGCTGACGGAGAACCCCGAGGACGAGCGGGAGGGCTGGACGGCCGACGACACGGTCCGGCTCGCCAAGGAACTGCACGCCCACGGCGTGGACCTCCTGGACGTCTCCACCGGCGGCAACGCCCCCAGGGCGCGCATCCAGGCCGGCCCGGGTTACCAGGTCCCGTTCGCGGCGCGGGTGAAGGCGGAGACCCCGCTCCCCGTGGCGGCCGTCGGCCTGATCACCGACCCCGAGCAGGCCGAGAAGATCCTCGCCAACGGTGAGGCGGACGCCGTGCTCCTGGGCCGCGAGCTCCTGCGCAACCCCTCCTGGGCCCGCCACGCGGCGCACGACCTGGGCGGCGATGTCGCCACACCCCAGCAGTACCACCGCATGGTGTGAGCCCCGCCGCGCGCCGCTTCACCGCCCCGGCAGCCTTGGCCAAGGGTCGGGACTGGGGTCATCCCTAGGTGACACCCCGAAGCGGCGGCCGGTCCGGGGTCCGTACCGTGGCGCTGTCGCGATGTGTCACGGTTCGGGGCCTGTTCCGGCCCTCGGGAGGACGTTGTGCGCTACGTCATCGAGGTGTTCCGCTCCCCCGGGGGCGTGCACGGCAATGTGGTGGGCGCGAGCTGCGAGGAGGGCGACACGGGCCACCGCACGCAGTTCCACGGCTGGCTCGAACTGCTCTCGCTGCTCGAACCACCCCCGGACGCCGCGTGCGGGGAGTCAGGAGAACGCGCCGGCGCGGCGGGGGACGACTCCTGTGACGCCTGATACCGGATCGCGTGAGCCGGCCCTTCGGGAGTGGCGAATCGGCTTGTACCGAGAGCGGTTCCGGCGCCATCGTGGACGTTCAGGGCCATGCGCCCGGCACGGTTCGCCGGCACAGTCCGGGCGTCCGTACCGGGTGCCGACATGTGGGGGCGGTGATGACGTCCGGCGACACACTGAACGGCCATGTCAACGCACCGGCGCCCCATGAGGCGTTCTCCGGCCGTACGAGCGAACTCGCGGCGCTCCAGGAGGAGTTCCGCCAGGCGCGCGAGGGTGCGCCGCGTCTCGTCCTGATCGACGGACCCGGCGGCATCGGCAAGTCCGCGCTGGTGCGCAGGTTCCTGGACACGGCGGGCGACGCCTGCGTGCTCCAGGCCAGCGGCGAGGAGAACGAGAGCGCGCTGCCCTGCGGGGTGCTCGCCCAGTTCGTCGGGCAGAGCCCGCTCCCGCTGCCGGACTCCCTGGGTTCACTGGTCCGCACGCCCCGCTCGGCACCCGGCACCCTGCCGCCGCTCGCGGCCGGCTTCGGACTGCTCGACCTGCTGAGCGAGCTGCAGGACAAGGGCCCTGTCATCCTGGTGCTCGACGACGCCCACTGGGCCGACTCGGCGTCGCTGAACGCGCTGACGTTCGCGCTGCGGCGGCTGCGCGTCGACAAGGTCCTCGCGATCGTGGCGGCACGGGACCCGCAGGCCCCTCAACTCCCCGAAGGAATCCGCCGGTTGCTG
Source organism: Streptomyces sp. NPDC002853 (assembly GCF_053591915.1). Lineage (NCBI taxonomy): Bacteria > Bacillati > Actinomycetota > Actinomycetes > Kitasatosporales > Streptomycetaceae > Streptomyces > Streptomyces sp. NPDC002853. The sequence continues at coordinate 61,451 of NZ_JBSFUS010000015.1, forward strand.
GCCGACGTCCGCACCAGGCGCATCCCGCTGCACGGACTCAGCCCGGACGAACTGGGTTCCCTCAGCGCACAAATGGGCAGCAACCGGCTGCCGCACTCCGCGTCCGTACGCCTGCGGGACCACACGCACGGCAATCCGCTGCACGCCCGCGCCCTTCTGGACCAGGTGCCCGCGCACGTCCTGCGGGACGTGACCACACCGCTGCCCGCGCCACGTTCGTACGCCATGCTGGTGCTCGCCAACCTCGCGGAGTGCGGTTCCCAGGCGCTGCGGCTCGTCCAGGCCGTCAGCGTGCTCGGGCTCTCCTGCCCGCTGAGCGTGGCCGCCGCCCTCGCCCGCGTCACCGCACCGCTGCCCGCACTCGAACGAGCCGTCAAGGCAGGGTTGTTGAAGGAGACAAACCCGGGCGCCGCACCCGAGATCGCCTTCCCGCACCCCCTGGTCCATGCCGCGGTCTACCAGGACATCGGACCCGCCCACCGCGCCGATCTGCACACGCGGGCCGCCGCCCTGGTCGACGACGACTACGCGAGCCTGCGCCACCGGGTGCTCGCCGCCACGGGCCCGGACGAGCACCTGGCCGCCGCCCTCGCCGCCTGCGCGCGGCGCGAGGCGGCCACCGGCCAGTGGGCGGTGGCCGGCACGCACCTGCGGCACGCCTCACGGGTGGCGACGACCGACCTGGAACGCGACCGGCTCGCCGTCGAGGCGGTCGAGGCGCTGCTGCTCGACGGCCGGGTGCACGAGTCCGCCGAGCTCGCGGCGGGACTGCCGCCCGGCGCGGACCCGGCGTTGCGCGGCTACGTACGCGGATATGTGGCACGTGTCCAGGGCCGCATGGAGCAGGCCCAGACGCTGCTCGTGGACGCCTGGAACCAGTGCGACCACGAGAGCGACCCCTCTTTGGCGGCGCGCGCGGCGGAGCAGTTGAGCTACGCCGCCGTGATGCGCGGGCGCTCCTCCGACGCCGCCCGGTGGGCGGAGCGTGCCCAGCGGCTCTCCACGCTCCAGGGGCCGAGCCGGATGCTGCGCTTCAACCATCTCCTCGCGCTGGGCCTCAGCGGGTCCGCCAAGAAGGGCATCGAACTCGCCTGAGACCTCCCTGATCCGCTGCTCGTCCCGCCCGCGGACATCGATCTGCTGCTGGCACGCGGCCAGTTGAGGCTCTGGTCGGACGATTTGCTCGGCGCACGGGCCGACTTGCTCGGCGCCGTCGCCAACTGCCGTAGGGGCACGGTGCCGTTGCGTCTCCTCTCGGCCTCCGCGCTCGCGCAGACCCTGCACCGGCTCGGCGACTGGGACGAGGCGCTGATCCACGCCGAGGCGTCCGCCTCGATCGCCGACGACAGCGAGCAGTCGTGGCTGAAGCCCGTCACCCACGCCATCGCCAGCTGGATCCTCTCGGCACGCGGCTCGTGGGACCGCGCCTCGGCGCACCTGCGGCTCGCCCTGGACGCGCCGGGCTGCGACGAGAGCGCCCTCGCCTACGCGTACGCGGCGTCGGCGCACGGGGCCTTCGCCGAGGCCCGCGCGGAACCGGAGCGTGTCGTCGAGGCGCTGCGGCCGCTCCTGGACTTCGCCTCGCACGACGGGGTGAACGAACCGGGCGTGGTGTCCTGGCGTGAGCTGCTCATCGACGCCCTGATCCAGCTCGGAGACCTCGACGAGGCACAGGCGGTCCTGCTGCCCTACGAGGAGCGGGCGCAGGCACGCGGGCAGCACGGCGCACTGTCCACCGCGGCCCGGGTGCGCGGCAACCTGCACGCGGCGCGCCGGGAGACGGACCGCGCCCAGGCGGCGTTCCTGCGCGCGCACGACCAGGCGGCGCAGCTCCCGTCGCCGTTCGGCCGCGCCCGCGTCCAGCTCGACCACGGGGCGTTCCTGCGCAGGATCGGCCGCCGCTCGGTCGCCGTGGCCCAGCTCCAGGCGGCGTACACGACGATGAACGAACTGGAGGCTGGGCCCTATCTGGCGCGCTGCGAGAGGGAGTTGGACGCCTGCGGGCGGGCGGCTCCCCCGCGGCCCGCACACGAACCGGCGGACATCGACTCCGCCGCCGAAGGCCTCACCCCGCAGGAACTGGCCGTCGCGCGCCTCGCGTCGCAGGGCTTCACCAACCGGCAGATCGCCACCGCGCTCGCACTGAGCGTCAAGACCATCGAGTACCACCTGGGCCACACCTATACGAAGCTCGGCATCACCTCGCGCATCGGGCTCGTGCACCACTTCGCCCCCCAGGACCGGCGCACGTCGTCCTAGCCCGGCGGGCCTGGCACCTTCCCCTGGCCGGAGCCCCGGCACACCGGGGTTATCCCTGGGCGGTTCCCTGAGGCACCCCTGCCCCTGCCCGGCGTAGTTTTTGGCTGGTCAGGGGATGGGATGCACGACTGGGGGGTGCACAGATGGCTGGCACGGAATGTCCGGCGGTACGCGGCGACGCACCACCGGCCCTGCGTCTGCGGCTGCTGGGGGGATTTCATCTCAGCCGCGGCGAGGGCGACGGCGGCGGACAGGTCGACGTGCCCGCCAGCGGACAGCAGCTGCTGGCCCTCCTCGGGCTGCGGGGCCCCGCGACACGTTCGGTGCTCGCGGGCACCCTGTGGCCCGACGTCACCGAGGAGCGGGCGCGGGCGTGCCTGCGTACCGCCATCTGGCGTCTGAACGCGGCGAGTTCGGCTGTCGGCGGCCCCCGGCCCGGGGTGCTCGCGCTCGGCCGGCGGGTCCGGATGGACATCCAGGACTTCACCGCCACGGCACACCACATACTCGCGGCCCCGGCCGAGGGAACCGGGGTCGCGTGGTCCGCGCTGATGGGCATGGGCGAACTGCTGCCCGGCTGGCACCAGGACTGGGTGGTGTTCGAGCGCGAGCGGCTGCATCAGCTGCGGCTGCACGCGCTCGAAGCCCTTTCCGCGCGGCTCGTCGTGCACGAGCAGTACGCCCCCGCCCTGGAGGCCGCACTGGAGAGCACCCGGATCGATCCGCTGCGCGAGAGCGCGCACCGTGCGGTCGTGACGGTGCACCTCGCCGAGAACAACCTCGTGGAGGCGGTACGCCACTTCAAGGCGTTCCGCGGGCTGCTCCGCGCGGAGCTCGGCATCGAACCCTCGGAGCAGTTCCGCACGATGGTGCGCCACGCGCTGACCTGACGGACACGACGGGAAGGGCGAGCCGGCCATGGGGAACGGGACCGCGGCGAGGGTTCCACCAGAACGGGTGACGTGCCACCACGTCACCGCCGGCCTGTCTGTCCGTGCGCGTTCGGGGGTGCACGGGCCGCGGGCCGGCCAACCCGCCCCTGCCGGCCGCGTTGGGGGACGCGGCCGGCAGGCCACCGGTGTTCCGCCACGCACGGTCACGGGGGTGCCGAGCGCGGGCATGGGACGCCGGTGACGGTGGCGGCCCCGGCAGGCGATGCCTCCCGGGGCCGTCACCGTTCCCCCTTCACTCCCCTCGCGGACGCCTGAGCCTCTCGATGGCCTGGTCGACCGCCCTGTGCGGCAGCCCGGTCCTGCGGGACAGGTCCTTCGGCTCCATGCTGCTCAGGACGTCCTCGACGCTTCTGTCCTCGACGCTCGCGATCTCGCACACATAGCGCTGGACCCGGTCGACCGGATCGACGGCCCGGGAGCGCCTCGCCGCGCGGGCGTCCGCCGCCACCGGCGGGACGAGACCGCCGCGCGCCGCGACGTCCGGCCGGGGCTCCTGCTCCAGCCAGGTCGTCCAGACGCCGCGCCCGACCAGGTGTCCCGCCGCGCTCTCGGCCGGCGAACCGTCCCGCAGGATTCCCGGGTCCGCCGAGTCCGCCCGGACCAGCAGGCGGCAGGAGGCCGCGAACATGGGCGGCGAGGCGACCGGCGGCACCGGCTCGTCGAGCAGGGTGCGCAGCGCGGCGATGTCCGGCTGGTCGGCGGCGTACGTGACGAGCCGGTCCAGGATGCCGCGGATCCGCCCCAGGTCGGGGCTCGGGTGCAGCAGCAGGGCATGGGCCCCGATGATGCCGAGGAAGGGGTTGACGTCGCGCGCGTCGAGCAGGCCGTGCAGTTGCCGCGTCGACACGAGGTCGATCCCCTGCCGCAGCCCCGAAAGCGCGGCCTCCATGGCGAGGTCCAGGGTGCGGTCGGCCGGCTGCCAGCCCACTCCGTGGGGCACCAGCTGGATCGAGGCGAACTGCGGTTGCGGGCCCTGCGGGCCGTTGCTCACGAACACCAGGGTCGTCCACCCGTCGAGGACGTGCAGCGCCTGCGCGAGGGACAGCCCGTCCGCGGGCTGCCTGCGCGTCCTCAACCGGTAGCCGCCGGGCGGTAGTTCACCGCTCCAGGCCGCCCATTCCTGACCGCCGGACGGCTCCCAGCCCCCGGCGCCGCCGTCCACGGGCGCACCGCGTTCGTCGGCGATCTCCAGGGCGAACGGGTCGAGCTGCCAGCCCCGGCGCAGGTTGCGGACGAGGACCATCAGGGTCGGCGGTCCTGTGCCGTGCGTTGCCTCGGTGCTCCAGCGCATCGCGGCCGCGCGGTGGTCCTGCCGGGTCGTGGGTGTGCCCTCGACCGGGGTGGCCGTGGGCATGCGGGGCAGCGCGAGGCGCTCGGTGAACGGCTCGGTGCCCACCTCGACGAAACGGCTCTCGACCTCTCCGCCGAAGCGCTGCTCGATGCGGTAGATGCCGGGCGGCAGCGTCGTGTCGATCGTGCCCATCGCGTGCGCCACTTCGCGGAAAGCGGAGTCCGTGACCGTGACGAGGACCGACGGGGTGTCCGGTATGACGACGAACGGCACCTGCTTCGCCCTCGTGCCCCGTGCGCGCCATCGCTCTTCAGAGCTGGACACCATTGCCACCGCCCGTCATCACCTCGAAGAATCCACCGTTGTGGAAGTCGTCCGCCGCCCAGCTCTCCGGCGTCGCGCGGTACAGCCCCGGCGCGAGCTTCTCGACGCATTCCGTGCCGTCGACGAGCAGTCTCAGCGGCGGCTCGTCGGGGTCGCCGCCGCGCAGCTGCACCCAGCCCCGGAACCCGTCCGGGAAGCGCAGCGTGACGGAGGGCATCCCGTTCTCCACGTCACGGGCGAAGACCATCGGAGCGCTTCCCTTGACGAACCTGGGCTGCTGCGGGACCAGCAGGTGCTTCGTGCGGTCCTCCACATGCCGTACGACATAGTCCGCGAGGCTGTCGGAGGTGATGACCCCCTTGCGGTTGGCGCTGCGGCCGGCCAGGCCGTCCAGGAGCGCGGTCGTGAAATGGCCGCGCGCGAGGTCGGGATCGGCGTTCTGTTGCTCGTAGGCCGGGTCTCCCTGCGAGGTGGCGTACCCCACGAAACAGTCGACCTTCTCCAGCGCGGCCGCCGTGGTGGTGAAGGGCGGGCCGAAAGGGAACATGGAGCCGTTTCCGCTGCTCGTACGACAGCAGTCCGCGAAGCAGACGATCTCGCGGAACGGCGACGACGACTCGTACCAGTCCAGGTACTGGCCCACGGCCAGGTGATTGCCGAGCAGGTCGAACGCGGCGTTGGCCATCAGCAGCGCGGTGCTGTTGGGAGGTGTCATGAAGCCGTGTCCCGCGAGGAAGAAGTAGAGCCGGGTGCGCTGCCTTGCGGCCTCCCACTCCTCCTCGGGCCGGTCCTCGATCGCTTGCTGGACAGCCTTGTTGGCACGGTAGAGCGCCAGGTCCACGTTCTCTCTCGTCGGTACGGCGGTCATGAAGTCCGCGGTGCGTTCCTGCTCCTCGGTCGCGGTCACCAGGGTGACGTTGTCCTCGGGCACATCGCCTCCTTCGGGGTCGAGGAGCCAGTCACGGAACCGGACCGCGTCACCCCGTGCGGCCTGCAGGTCGCTGATGGCCGGATAACGGTTGATGCCGACGACCACGGCGTAGTGCAGGTCGTTCATCGGACTCTCCCCCTACGTTCTGTCCTCGCGCCGTCAGTCCGCGAGCATCGCCGCCACGCTCGCGAGGACCTGCGGGTCGTCGTCGAACGCGGTGTGACTGAGCGCCCCCGCGCTCAGGCCCGGCCCGCCGTCGCCCGGTGACCACACCGTGCGCGCGGGGTCCGCCCGCAGGAAGCCGCGCAGGTCGTCGGAGTCGGGGCCGAGGGCGGCTGGGTCGTGGTACCAGTGCTGCATGCCCGCGACGGGCATGACGGCGGACTGCCGGGACGGGCCGCGCTCCAGGACACCGGAGATGAAGTACAGCAGCGACCTCGGGTACAGGAACGGCACGAGGTGGTCGGCCTGCTCCGCCCTGTCGGTCATGGTGAACATCCGCAGCCGGTCGAAGAGTTCGGCCTGCCGGCGCACCACGGGCGCGAGCTGCCCCACCGTGCAGGCCGGCGCGAGGAGCACCACGTCCCGCAGCCTGAAGTCGGCGGGGAGCGGATCGTCGACCGCGGCGCGCCTGCGCACGAGGTCGTCGAGGAGGTTGCCGATGAACACGGCGCCCGCGCTGTGGCCGACCACGGTCACCTCGGGGCGGGTGCCGGTGGCGAGCAGCTCGGCGAACCGGTCCAGGAAGTACCGTCCGGCGCGGACCTCGTCGTCCGCGGCGGCGAAGGTGTCCGCGGTCTGCCGCTTCATCGCGTCCCAGATCGCGGCGCCCACGTTGGCCAGGTAGAACTCGCGGAGGATCTCCTCGACGACCGTCGTATAGAGCCCGTGGTCGTTGCGCTGCCTGAAGCGGTTGACGACGGCCGCCACGACGCGCACCGCCTTGCGCACCATCAACGCGGTGCTGACCAGGGCCCGTTCCCCGGTGGCCGCCCGCTCCGCGAGGTCGGCCACGACGTCCGGTGACATCAGTGTGGCCGCCGCGGCACGCCCCCCGAAGACATCTCGCGCCGCGGCGGCCGGCTCTGTGGGGGTGGGCCCGGCCTGTGGCGTCACCGACTTCACGATCTCCCGGGTGCGCTCGGCCAGTTCGGTGTCCGCCGAGAGTTCGGCGGCGATCTGCCGCTGCTCGTCCTCGTTCAGGGGCGGCACCTCGCGCGGGGCGGTCAGCCGCGCGTAGGGCTCCTGTCCCGCCCTTACCTGGGCGAGTTCGGCTGCCACGGCCCTCGGGGTGGGGGCGGTCACCACCCCGAAGGCCCGCTGTCCCGGCTCCCGGAACACGGTGCCGGTGGCATAGCGGGTGACGCGGTTGAGCAGCGTACGGAAGACGCTCTCGTTCAGGATCTGCGGCAGGTTGCCCCGCAAGGTCTCCAGGAGGCCGCTGCTCCACACGAAGAAGACGGGCTCCGCGCCCGCCGCCTCGTACACGGGCGCGAGCCGCGCGGCGGTGGCGAACCCCAGCGTGTCGTCGATGAGTCCGCCGTGGAAGTGGAGCACCACACGCCGCCGGTCCTTGAGCCCGGCCACGAGCCCGTCGATGTCGGCGGTGGTGGTCGAGGCGAGTCGACCGCCCTGCCTGCTGTGGATGCACCGCTCACGGTAGGAAGCCATGCCCAGGAAGGTAGGGCGGCGCCACCACCACGACATCGGGGACGGACTCAGGGATAACCCCGGACCGCGAACGACCGTGGACGGCCGCGACGACTAGGACCCCGAGGCAGGACCCATCCATTCCGCCTCGTAGCCCGCGTACGTCCCGTCGTGCGTGGCCAGGTGCGTGAACTGGTCGACGTACGCCTTGAACTCGTCGTCCCCGCGGGGCAGTGCGTAGGCCTTCTCGGAGAAGGTGAAGGGCTTGTCGGGGTGCAGGGAGCAGAGCTCGGGGTGGATCTTGGACTGGTAGCGGGTCTCGCTCGCGTCGGTCATCATCACGTCCGCGCGGCCCTCGATGATCTCCTGGAAGATCGTGGTGTTCTCCGGGTGCTGCTTGATGGTCGCCTGCTTGATGTTCTCGCGCGCGAACTGTTCGTTCGTGCCGCCGGGGTTGACGATGACGGTGGTGCCCGGCTTGTCGATGTCCTTGAGCGTGCCCTCGCCGAACTTCTCCTTGTCCGCGCAGCGCACGATCGGCGTCTTGCCGTCCTCACGGGTCGGCTCGCTGAAGTAGACCTGGCGGGCGCGCGGCAGGGTGATGGAGACACCGCCGACCGCGATGTCACAGCGTCCCGCCGCGACGTCCTTGGTGAGGTTCGCCCAGGTGGTGTGCACGTACTCGGGCTTGGCGTCCAGGCTTTTTGCCAGGTCCTCGGCCATCTTGATGTCCACCCCGCTGTACGTCTTGTCGGCGGGGTCGAGGTGCGTGAACGGGCGGTAGTCGCCGGTCGTGCAGACCTTCAGGACGCCCGACTTCGGCACGGAGTCCAGAAGGCTGCGGTGGTGGCGGTCCTTGCCGCGCCCGGCGTCGGGCGACGCGGGCGCGGCGGCCGTGACGGCGAGCAGACAGACCAGGGCGGACAGGGTGGCGGCACGCTTCACGGGGGCTCCTCCGTACGGGTTCGCGGCTCGAAGGGATCACCTTCGCAGAAGCGATCTGGCCGGTGAAGCCCCTTCTCATCAGGCGATCACCGGGCCCTTCAGGCGAGCGGCCTCAGCTGGGCCGCCGTCAGGTCCGGGCCCGCCCCGGTGTCGTACGCGTCCTCGTCGAACGGGTAGAGCGGGCGCTCAACGCGGTGGTGGCCGAGCCGCAGCAGGTCCTGGTCGACGCCGCCCGGGGTGAGGGCGAGGAGCCAGTCGGCGGCCATGTCGTGCAGCTCGGGCTCCAGATAGCCGATCTTGACGACCACCAGGTCGAAGGTGCGCGGGTCGATGCCGAGGCCGCCGTCGGCCGGGCCCATGAAGTCCGCGAGGGTGTGGAAGGGCTTGCGGCGCTCGACCAGGATCACGGTCACGCCGCCGGTGCGCACCGCCGCCATGTCGACGCCCCGGTCGTAGGCGCCGCCCTCCGCCCGGTCCTGCTGGTCGATGGCGCGCTGCAACGCCACGACGGTGCCGGTGAGTTCGTACGGTCCGCCGTGGTTGGCGTCGACCTTGCCGCCCACGCTCAGGGTGACCTCGGCGCCCACTCCGGCCTCGAAGCAGCGGGCGACGGCGACCGGGTCGGTGATGCCGGGGTGGACGGCGGTGACCTTGCCGGAGCGGATGTCCTCGTTCTCCAGGAGCTTGCCCAGCATGTACGCGAGGTCGCCCGCGCCGCCCGCCGTCGGGTTGTCGCCGGAGTCGCTGATCAGGAAGGGCCGTTTGTCCGAGGCCACCGCCTTGTCGATGCATTCCTCGGCGCCGCCGGTCGGCCCGACGAAGACGAAGTCACGGCGTGCGTCCCAGTAGCGGCGTGCCAGCTTCTCGGCCTCGGCGGCGGCCAGTTCGGCGTCGTCGCCGGTGACGACGATCGCGGCCTTGCAGCGCGGCTCGTCCGCCCAGGCGTAGCCGACCCACATCGCGGCGTCGAGGATGCCGTCCAGCTTCTCGATGCCGGCGAGCGAGGCGTAGAGGGATTTGGCGGGCTCCAGGCGGGTGCTGGTCTTCTCGCCGGGCAGCAGCACCGGTACCTGCACCCAGGCGCGGTGCGGCCGCACCCCCTCGCGCAGACAGCGCACGAGATTGCGCGCGGCGCGCTCGCGGGTCTCCCAGGCGTCCTCGTGCGGGGCGAGGCGGTGCGCGGTGAGCAGGTCGAGGGGTTCGGCGAACCGGCGTGAGACGTTGCCGTGCAGGTCCATCGCGGTCGAGATCATCGGGCGGCCGCCGTCGGGGGTGCCGACGGCGTCGAGCGCGGCACGGACCGCTTCGGTCAGGTCGGCCTCGGCGTCGGTCAGGCCGATGACGCTCATCGCGCCGTGGATGTCGTAGACAAGGCCGTCCAGGGGGCCCGCCTCCCGTATGCGCGTGACCAGTTCGTCCTTGAGGATCAGGTACGACTCGGCCTCCACGGGACCGCCGGGCAGCGAGGTCGCGTGCAGGAGCGGCACCCATTCGACCGTGTACGCGAGGTCCGATTCCGGGCGGGTCCAGGTGTAGCGGTCCAGGAGGTCCTGGCCGCGGGTCCGGCGGAAGTCGTCCGTGGCGGAGCGGTGCGGGCAGAAGGTGGAGGACTCGATGCCGATGCCGCCGATGCCGATGCGGAGGCGGCGCTGACGGGTGGCGGGGGTGGTCATGCGGGGGCGCTCTCTTCCTGGGGTGCCGGGGTCGTCGGGAGGTTCTGGCGCAGGGCGGTGAGCCCGGCACCGAGGAGGCCCGCGTCGCGGCCCGTCACGGTGGTGGTGATCTCCAGGTCCGCGGTGGCCAGGGGCAGGCAGCGCTCGTAGAGGACACCGCGTACGGCGGCGACGAGCGGTTCGGCGGTGGCGAGGACGCCGCCGAGGGCGACGGCCTGGGGGTTGAAGAAGTTCACGACGACGGACAGGACCGTGCCGATGTGCCGTCCGGCGGTGCGCACGAGCGTGGTGGCCTGCGGGTCGCCGTCGGCGACGAGCCGCAGGAGCTCGGTGGTGTCCGCCACCTCGACGCCCTGCAGGGCGAGTTCACGGATGAGCGCCGCGCCGCTGGCCACGGTCTCCAGGCAGCCGATGTTGCCGCAGCTGCACGGGCGGTCGCCCGCCGCCTCGATGCGTACGTGACTGATGTCGCCCGCGGAGCCGCCCGCGCCGTCGTGCGGGCGGCCCGCCACGATGATGCCGCTGCCGATGCCGCGGCCCGCCTTGACGACGACCAGGTGGTCGAGTCCGGGGCGCGCGGTGCGGTGCTCGCCGACGGCCATCATCGTGGCGTCGTTGTCGACGGTGACGGGGATGCCGAGGCGTTCGGCGAGGACGTCGCGCAGCGGGTAGCGGTGCCAGCCGGGCATGCGGGAGGGGCTCAGGACGCGGCCTTCTGCGGGCTGCACGGGCCCGGGGAAGGCGACGCCCAGGGCGCGGACGGTGCGGCCCGCCTCGCGCTGCCGTGCGCCGAGCTCCGCGACCTGGCCGCAGAGCCAGTCGACGGCGGACTCGGGGCCCGCGGTGATGTCGTGCGGCAGGTCGACGGCGTCCAGGACGGTGCCGCCGAGGTCGACGACACCGATGCGCGCGTGGTGGCTGCCGAGGTCGGCGGCGAGGGCGACGCCTCCCTGCGCGCGGACGCTCAGGAGCCGGGGACGGCGGCCGCCGCGTGAGGCTCCCTCGCCGGATTCGGTGAGCACGCCGGCGGTGACGAGTTCCTGCACGCGCAGCGACACGGTGGAGGGGGCGAGCCCCAGCTCCCGTACGAGATCGGCCCGGGAGGAGGCGGCGCCCGAGGAGACCAGCTGCAGGATGTGCTGCGCCGACCCCGGTTCGCCGTGCGGTGTTCCGGCCATGCCGCCCCCAGTTGCTTCGATCAGTTCGTTCGACATCGGGATGAACACTAGGTCTCTTCGAAGCAAGTTGGCCAGACCCTCCCGACTTTAGGACTTCTTGCCGAACGAAGCTCTTGACTTGATTTTGTCGCCAGACCTAGCGTTCAGGCGCCGCCCGTCGATCTCCGGCACGGTCCGGCTCTCGCATCCTTGGAGGCCCTTCGCCATGCGCTCACGGCGATCACGTCCCCGCGCCCGGCGCCGGGCGCTCATAGCCGCGGCGGCCACCGCCGCCGCGCTCGCCCTCACGGCGGTCACCGGCTGCACGCAGGAGGGCGGCCGTATCGACATGGGCCCCACCGGCGGCACTCCGGTCGAGGGCGGCACCGCCACGATGGCCCTGCCGCCCGCCGCGACGCCGAACTGGATCTTCCCGATCGGCGCCCCCGGCTACGGGGCCTCGTACAACTACGGCATCCAGTCGCTGCTCTACATGCCGGTGTACGACGCCGTGCAGGACAAGGACGAGAACGAGCTGACCACGCACGGCCCGAGCACGCTCGGCCAGGAGCCCAAGTTCAGCGACGGCAACAAGACGGTGACCGTGCCGCTGCGCGAGGGCGTGACATGGTCCGACGGAAAGCCGGTCACCTCGCGGGACATCGAGTTCTGGTTCAACCTCGTCAAGGCCAACAAGACGAGCTGGGGCAACTACTCGGTCGGCACGATGCCCGACAACGTCAAGCGCTTCGAGACGGTCGACGACCACACGGTGCGCCTGCACCTGAGCCGCGCGTACAACCCGGACTGGTTCACCGCCAACCAGCTCACCCTGATGCGCGCCCTGCCCCAGCACGCCTGGGACGCCAAGACCGACGCCGGCGAGGTCGGTGACTGGGACCGCACCAAGTCCGGCGCCAAGGCCGTCTTCGCGCGGCTCACCCAGCATGCCAAGAGCCTCGGTTCGTATGGTTCGGACCCGCTGTGGAAGACGGTCAACGGCCCCTGGAAGCTGGCGGGATGGCGCGACAGCGGCCAGGTCACCATCGTCCCGAACGAGAAGTACACCGGCCCGAAGTCGCAGCGACCGCACCTCGACAAGGTCGTCTTCAAGCCCTTCACCACCGCCGACTCCGAGTACAACGTCCTGCGTTCGGGCGGCGTCGACTACGGCTACATCCCTCCGTCGGTGATGGCGCAGAAGGAGAAGTTCGAGGAGAAGGGCTACCGCACGGACCCCTGGGAGGGCTGGGCGGCGACGTACATCGTCTACAACTTCAACTCCACGCACGCGGGCCCGATGATGGACCAGCTCTACATCCGGCAGGCGATGCAGCACCTCGTCGACCAGCAGGCGATGAGCGACGTCATCTGGCAGGGCAGCGCGACACCGACCCTCGGTCCGGTGCCGGTGACGCCCAAGAGCCAGTACCTGTCCGAGGCGATGGAGAAGAACCGGTACCCCTTCGACGTACGGAAGGCGCAGCGGCTCCTCACCGAGCACGGCTGGCAGACGCAGGACGGCACCGCCCGCTGCGTGCGCCCCGGAACAGGCGCCGACGAGTGCGGCAAGGGCATCGCGAGGAACGCCCCGCTCGAACTCACCCTGCTCTCCCAGTCCGGCTCCACCGAGACCACGAACATGATGCAGGAGCTCAAGTCCTCGCTCTCCAAGGGCGGGATCGACCTGACCGTGCGCCAGCAGCCGCTGAACTCGGTGCTCGGCAACTCCGTCCCCTGCGAGGCGAAGGACCCCGGCTGCGACTGGGACATGTCGTTCTTCGGCACCGCCGGCAGCTGGTACTACCCGCTCAACCCGAGCGGCGAGCAGCTCTTCTCCACCGGCGCCTCGGCCAACTTCGGCAACTACAGCGACAAGAAGGCCGACCGGATCATCCGGGGCGTGCAGTACTCGCCCGACATGAAGGCCGTCCACGAGTACGGCGAGTACCTCGCCGAACAGCTGCCGGTGATGTGGATGCCCAACCCCGCCTACCAGGTCTCCGTGATCCGCAACGACTTGCGGGGCGTCAGCCAGAACCCGACGGTCACCTTCGCGCCGCAGGACTGGTACTACGTCAAGAAGAAGGGAGCCGACAAGTGACCGGCTTTCTGGTCAAGCGCTTCCTTCAGGCGCTGGTCGTGCTGTTCCTGGTCTCGATCATCGTCTTCACGCTGCTCCACATGCTGCCCGGCGGCCCCGCACGCGCCATCCTCGGACCCAAGGGCACGCCGCAGCAGATCGAGACCTTCAACCACCAGCAGGGGTACGACCGTTCGCTGCCCGCGCAGTACGTGATGTACCTGAAGCGGCTGTTCACCGGCGACCTCGGCGAGTCGTTCAAGCTCAACTCGCCGGTCTTCGACCTGCTCAAGCAGCGCCTGCCGAAGACGCTGCTCCTGACGGTGCTCTCCACCGCGCTCGCCGTGATCATCGCCGTCCCGCTCGGCCTGCTCCAGGCCGTGCGGCGCGGCAAGGCGTCGGACTACGCGCTGACGGGCCTCGCCTTCCTCCTCTACGCGACGCCGGTGTTCTTCCTGGGCCTCATCATGATCATCCTGTTCGCGCAGGTGATGCCGATCCTCCCGGCGGAGGCGCCACAGGGCGAGAGCGTCGGTGAACTGCTCGGCGACTTCACGGGGTTGGTGCTCCCGGTCGTCACCATGGCGTTCGGCATCGTGGCGATGTTCAGCCGCTACATGCGCTCGGCGGTCCTGGACAACCTCACCGAGGAATACGTCCGTACGGCGATGGCCAAGGGCCAGTCGAGCCGCCGGATCATGGTCAGGCACGTCCTGCGCAACGCGCTGATCCCCCTGGCGACACTCCTCGGCCTGTACCTGCCGACGCTCTTCAGCGGCGCGCTCGTCGTCGAGTCGATGTTCAACTACCCCGGCATGGGGCTGCTGTTCTGGAACGCGGCGCAGGGCTCCGACTTCCCGGTCCTCCTCGGCGTGACGCTCGTCGTCGGCGTCGCCACCGTCGTCGGCTCGCTGCTCACCGACATCCTGTACGCCGTCCTCGACCCCCGGATCCGGAGCGTGGCATGAGTACCGCGACCGCACCTGTCAGCCCCGGGGCAGCCCCGGCTCCGGGCAACGAGGCGGCGGCGCAGGCCACGCCCTCGCTCGCCCGGCGCACGCTCCAGGTCTTCACCGGCAACAAGCTCGCCCTGACGGGCGTGGTGGTCCTGGTGCTGCTGCTCGCCTTCAGCTACCTCGGGCCGCTCCTGTACTCCACCGAGCAGACGCACACCGACCTGTCCCAGGCCAACTTCGCGCCGGGCAGCCCCGGCCATCTCCTGGGCACCACCGACCTCGGCTACGACATGGTCGGACGGCTGATGGTCGCCGGGCAGACGTCGCTGGAGATCGGCCTGGCGGCAGGCCTGTTGGCGACGCTCTTCGGGACCGTGTACGGCGCCGTCGCGGGATACTTCGGCGGCTGGGTGGACGCGGCCATGATGCGGATCACGGACGCGGCGCTCGCCATCCCGGCGATGTTCCTGCTCGTCGTGGTCGCCGCGATCATCACGCCCAGCAAGGGCGTCCTCATCGTCATCATCGCGTCCGTCGCGTGGCTCTCCCCCGCCCGCCTGGTACGCGGCGAGGCGCTCTCGCTGCGCGACCGCGAGTACGTACAGGCGATGCGGATGATGGGCGGCGGGGGCGCGCGGGCGGTGTTCAAGCACATCGTGCCGAACGCGATCGGCACGGTCATCGTCAACTGCACCTTCCAGATCGCCGACGCCATCCTCTACGTCAGCTATCTCGCCTTCCTCGGCCTGAGCATCCCGCCCCCCTCGGCCGACTGGGGCTCCATGCTGTCGGCCGGCATCACCTACACCCAGAACGGCTACTGGTGGCTGATCTTCCCGCCGGGCATCGCGATCGTCCTGGTCGTCGCCGCGTTCAACTTCATCGGTGACGGGCTGCGGGACGCGTTCGAAGTACGGCTGCGGAAGTAAGGGAGAACCGACACCATGACCGAGCCTCTGCCCGACACCGGGCCTCTGCTCACGATCGACGACCTGCGCGTCGACATCACCTCGCGCGAGCGCACCGTCCACGCCCTCGACGGCATCTCCCTCGAACTCGCCCCGGGTGAGGCCCTGGGCATCGTCGGTGAGTCGGGCTGCGGCAAGACGATGACCGCGCTCAGCGTCCTCGGCCTGCTCCCGCCCGGCGGTGACATCACCGGCGGACGCGTCCTGTTCGACGGGCAGGACCTGGCCGCCGCCCCCGCGCCGGTCCTTCAAGGCGTACGGGGCAACACCATCGGCATGGTCTTCCAGGACCCGCTCACCTCGCTCAACCCGACGATGACGATCGGCGCGCAGGTGGCCGAGCCGCTGGTCCTGCACCGTCCCGAGCTGAGCAGGAAAGAGGCGTGGGCGCGGGCCGAGGAGATGCTGCGCCTGGTCGGCATGCCGCAGCCCGCCGAGCGGATGAAGGCGTATCCGCACCAGCTGTCCGGCGGCATGCGCCAGCGCGTGGCGATCGCCATGGCCCTGGTCTGCGAGCCGAAACTGCTCATCGCGGACGAGCCGACCACCGCCCTCGACGTGACGACACAGCACCAGATCCTGGAACTGATCGACGGCCTGCGCGAACGCCTGGGAATGGCGATGATCCTGGTCACGCACGACCTGGGCGTCATCGCCAACCGGGTCGACCGGGTCGCGGTGATGTACGCGGGCAAGGTCGCCGAACAAGCGGATGTACGCCGCCTGTTCGCGAGACCCCGGCACCGCTACACCGAGGCCCTCTTCGCCTCGCTCCCGGAGCGGGCCGCGGACAGCGGCACCGCGCTCCACACGATCCCGGGTCTTCCGCCGAACCTGGCGGCGCGCCCCAGCGGGTGCCGCTTCGCGCCGCGCTGCGCCTTCGCCACGGACGAGTGCCGGGAACGGGAGCCGCAGCTCACGGACGACCAACTGCGGGGAGCCGAGCACCGGTTCGCCTGCTTCCACCCGGTGCCGGACAACGCGTCGGAGGCGGACGTCGTGACCCCGCCGACCGTGCCCGCACCGCGCGAGCCCGGCGACGTACTGCTCGAACTCGACTCCCTCGTCAAGGAGTTCCCGCTCAAGGGCGGCGCCTTCTCGCGCACCCGGGGCACGGTGAGCGCGGTCGGCGGGGTGACACTTGAGGTCCGCAAGGGCGAGACGTTCGGCATGGTCGGCGAGTCCGGGTGCGGCAAGACCACGCTCGGCCGGATCGTCGCGGGCCTCGATGAGCCGACGGCCGGACACGTGCGCTTCGACGGCCGGGACCCTGCGCGGATGTCGCGGGCCGAGCGGCGGGCGCACCGGCGGCGCGTGCAGCTGATGTTCCAGGACTCCACGGCCGCCATGGACCCCCGGATGCGGGTGGGCGAGATCCTGCGGGAGCCCCTGGTCATCCAGGGCGTCGGCACCCGCGCCGAGCAGGAGAAACTGATCGGCGAACTCCTGGACGCCGTCGGTCTGCCGCGCGGCGCCGTGCGGCGCTACCCGCACGAGTTCTCCGGTGGCCAGCGTCAACGCCTCGGCCTGGCACGGGCGTTGACGCTCTCCCCCGACCTGGTGGTCGCGGACGAGCCGGTGTCCGCGCTCGACGTCTCCGTGCAGGCCCAGATCCTGAACCTGATGCGGGAGCTGCAGCGGGAGCGCGGCCTGACGTATCTGTTCATCTCGCACGACCTGGCGGTGGTGCGCCACCTCGCGGACACCGTCGGCGTGATGTACCTGGGCAAGCTCGTCGAGTCGGGCCCCGCCGAGCAGGTGTACGCCCATCCCCTGCACCCCTACACGCGGGGCCTGCTGGACACGGTCAACCTGCCGGACCCGGACGCCGCGCACGGTGCCGACCGCACACCCCTGGAGGGCGAGACACCGTCGGCGGCGAAACCGCCGTCGGGCTGCCGCTTCCGTACCCGCTGTCCCGCGGCCCAGGACATCTGCGCCACCACGGAGCCGCCCGCGAGCACGCCGAACGGTCCGGGACACCAGGTCGCGTGTCACTTCCCCCTGTCCGCGCCTCGGCTAGCGTCGGCGGTGTGAAACTCGCGGATGCCCTGACCCGACGCCCGCTCGTGCTCGACGGCGGCCTCTCCAACCAGCTGGAGGCCGCCGGGCACGACCTGAGCGACGCCCTGTGGTCGGCGAGGCTGCTCGCCGACCGGCCGGAGGCCATCGAGGCCGCACACCGGGCGTACTACGAGGCGGGCGCGGACATCGCCACCACGGCGAGCTATCAGGCGACGTTCGAGGGCTTCGCGAAACACGGCATCGACGCCGTGAGCACGGCCGAACTGATGCGCCTGAGCGTGGAGTTGGCCCGGACCGCGGGTGCGGACGCGGGCCGCGAGGTGTGGGTGGCCGCGTCAGCGGGACCGTACGGCGCGATGCTCGCGGACGGCTCCGAGTACCGCGGCCGCTACGGCCTGACGGTGGCCGAGCTCGAACGCTTCCACCGCCCGCGCCTGGAGGTCCTCGCCGACGCGGCACCGGATGTCATCGCCCTGGAGACGGTGCCGGACACCGACGAGGCGCGGGCCCTGCTGCGGGCGGTACGGGGCCTGGGGGTGCCCGCCTGGCTGTCGTACACCGTCGCCGGGGGCTACACGCGGGCGGGCCAGCCCCTGACGGAGGCCTTCGCGCTGGCCGCCGACGCCGAGGAGATCCTCGCGGTCGGCGTCAACTGCTGCGACCCCCAGGACGCGGGAGCGGCGGTGCGCCTCGCCGCGCGGATCACCGGGAAACCGGTGGTGGCGTACCCGAACAGCGGCGAGACGTGGGACGCGACCGCCAGGGCCTGGCGGGGTCCGACGCGTTTCGCGGCGGGCCGGGTCACGGGCCTGCGGGACGCGGGGGCGCGCCTGATCGGAGGGTGTTGCCGGGTGGGGCCGGAAATGATCGCGCGAGTGGCCGCGGAACTGTCCGGGACCGGCCGGTCCAAGTGAGGTCCAAGGGGGTGCGCAAAGGTCCGCGACACCTCCGCCACACACGTCACGACCTGCGAAGATGCCTCGCTCAGGGGTGACTGTCAGTGCCGGGGTGCAGACTGAGCCGTACCTGAGACAACGACGTCCCGGAGGTGGCTCACCATGGCCGAGATCATCCTGACCGTAGGCACCCGCAAAGGCCTCTTCATCGGCCGCAAGCGCGCCGGCACGGACGCCTGGCAGTTCGACGACAGCCCGTACTTCAACGCCCAGGCCATCTACTCGGTGGCCATCGACACCCGTGGCAGCGCCCCGCGTCTTCTGGTGGGCGGCGACAGTTCCCATTTCGGTCCGTCCGTCTTCCACTCCGACGACCTCGGCAGGACCTGGACGGAGCCGTCCAAGGCAGCCGTCAAGTTCCCCAAGGACACCGAGGCCTCCCTGGAGCGGGTATGGCAACTGCACCCGGCCGCCGCCGAACCGGACGTCGTGTACGCGGGCACGGAACCGGCCGCCCTGTACAAATCGCAGGACCGAGGCGAGACCTTCGAGCTCGTGCGCCCGCTCTGGGAGCACCCCACACGCGACCAGTGGGTGCCGGGAGGCGGTGGCGAAGGCCTGCACACCATCCTGACCGACCCCCGCGACCCGGACGCGGTGACGGTCGCCGTCTCCACGGCCGGCGTCTTCCGCACCCAGGACGGCGGCAAGAGCTGGGCCCCGTCGAACAACGGCGTCTCCGCGGTCTTCCTGCCGGACCCGAACCCGGAGTTCGGCCAGTGCGTGCACAAGGTCGCGCGCGACGCGGTGGACCCGGACCGCCTGTATCTGCAGAACCACTGGGGCGTGTTCCGCAGCGACGACGCGGGCGGGCACTGGACGGACATCGGCGAGGGCCTGCCGTCCGACTTCGGTTTCGCCGCCGTCGCCCACCCGCACCGCGCGGACACCGCCTATGTCTTTCCCATCAACGCCGACATGGACCGCGTCCCCGCCGACCACCGCTGTCGCGTCTACCGCACGTCCGACGCGGGCAAGAGCTGGGAGCCGCTCAGCGCGGGCCTCCCGGCGGGCGACCACTACGGCACGGTGCTGCGCGACGCGATGTGCAGCGACGGCCAGGATCCCGCGGGCATCTACTTCGGCAATCGCAACGGCGAGGTGTACGCGTCGGCGGACGACGGGGACAGCTGGCGGGATTTGGCGTCCCATCTGCCCGACGTACTGTGCGTGAGGGCGGCGGCCATCGGTTGATCGACGCCCCCGTCACGGCAGTAGGGTGACGCCGTGGCACCACGACCCTTGCATGAAATCGTCGAGGCGGGCTGGGCGAAGGCCCTCGAACCCGTCGCCGGGAAGATCACCGAGATGGGAGACTTCCTGCGCGCGGAGATCGCCGCGGGACGCACCTACCTCCCGTCCGGGCCGAACGTGCTGCGCGCGTTCCAACAGCCCTTCGACGAGGTGCGGGTGCTGATCGTCGGCCAGGATCCCTATCCGACCCCCGGGCACGCGGTGGGTCTGTCGTTCTCGGTCGCGCCCGAGGTGCGCCCGCTGCCCGGCAGTCTCATCAACATCTACCGCGAGCTCGGCTCCGACCTGAATCTCCCGCAGCCGTCGAACGGCGACCTGACGCCCTGGACGCAACAGGGTGTCCTGCTGCTCAACAAGGCGCTCACCACCGCCCCGGGACGCCCTGCCGCGCACCGGGGCAAGGGCTGGGAAGAGGTCACCGAGCAGGCCATCAAGGCGCTCGCCGCCCGCGGCCGTCCCCTCGTCTCCATCCTGTGGGGGCGCGACGCGCGCAATCTGCGGCCGCTGCTCGGCCCGTTGCCGTCGGTCGAGTCGTCGCACCCCTCGCCGATGTCGGCGGACCGCGGCTTCTTCGGCTCGCGCCCCTTCAGCCGGGCCAACGACCTCCTGGTCCAGCAGGGCGGGCAGCCGGTGGACTGGCGGCTTCCGTGACGGACACCTCGTGTGTCCTCGGGGTGGACTCGGGCGGCTCCGGGATGCGGGTCGCCCTCGGTGGCCTTGACGGTGCGTCCCTCCCGGCCCCGGCGAGCTCGAAGGAGCCGGTGCGCACGGGCGCGCGCGGCATCGACGCCGAGCACTTCACCGGGCAACTGCTGCCCATGGCCGAGGAGTTGCTGGCACGGGCGGGCGGCGGGCGCGTCACCGCCGTGGCCATCGGCGCGGCGGGCATGGCGAGCCTCGGTGACGACCTGCGCGCGCGGCTGCCGGGGGCGCTCCACCGAGCCCTGGGGGTACGGCGCCTGGCCCTGGCCGCGGACGGCGTCACCGCGTACGTGGGCGCGCTCGGCGACCGTCCCGGCGCGGTCGTCGCCGCGGGCACCGGCATGATCGCGATCGGCACGGACCTGACCGCCTGGCACCGCGCCGACGGCTGGGGTCATCTGCTCGGCGACTGCGGCGGTGGCGCCTGGATCGGCCGGGCGGGGCTCGAAGCGGCGATGCGGGCCTTCGACGGCAGGCGCAACGGCTCGAAGGCGCTGCTCGCCCGCGCCGAGGAGCTCTTCGGCCCGGCGCCGGGACTGCCCGGCCGGCTCTATCCCCGCACGGACCGGCCCGCGATGCTCGCTTCGTTCGCACCCGAGGTGGCGCGCTGCGCCCCCGACGACCCCGTGGCCGGCGCGATCCTGCGGGACGCCGCCCGGCACATCGCCGAGGCAGCCGCCGCCGTCTGCCCGGCGTGCGACCCGGTGGACCAGGGCGAGGTGCCCGAAGTCGCCCTGACCGGTGGCCTGTTCAAGATGGGCGGGGCGCTGCTCGGCCCGGTGCGCGCGGAGTTGCGGGACCTGCTGCGGCACGTGCGGCTCGTGCCTGCCGCCGGTGACCCGCTGGACGGCGCGGTGCGCATCGCCTCCGATCTCGCCGCGGACCGGCTGCGGCTGCCCATCGACCCGCGCATGCTGACCGTGCACCTGCTGGAGGGCAGGTGACGCGCCTGCCGGAGGGCAGTCGACCACTCCGGAATTGACCACTCCGGAATATGACAGTCGAGCTTTACGTAACTCATAAGACAAAAGCGGACTTATACCGCCCACCTGTACCCTCCCCGAACAGCGAAGCCCTCGAAACCAGTAGCATGCGGCGCCATGAGCTCCTCCACTGGGCCCGCATCAGGCCTGCCCGTACGAATGCCGCGACCCCGCCAGCCCGGGCGGCACCGCCGCCCGGAGCCCGTGGCGGCTCCCGAGAACGCGCCCGCGCTCGTTCTCGCCGTACCGGGCGTACCCAGCAGCGCCACGCGCAGCCTCGCCGAGGAAGTCGTGAGCATCGCCCGCTCCGAGCTGCCCGGCCTCGACGCCCGCATCGGGTACCTCGACGGGGCCGAGGACGCCACGGTCACCTCGTTCCCGGAGTTCCCCTCGCTGCACTCCGTGCTCGCGCACGCCGCCGCCGAGCGCACCGCGCGCTTCGAGCAGGCGCGCGCCGCGGGGGCGGACGTCGCCGAGCCCGACGGTCCGGTCGCCGTCGTGGTCCCCCTCCTCGCGGGCCCCGACAACGCGCTGATGCGGCGCGTGCGCCAGGCCGTGATGGACAGCCGTGCCCCCGCCGAGCTGACCGACGTCCTCGGCCCGCACCCGCTGCTCGCCGAGGGACTGCACGTGCGCCTGTCGGAGGCCGGCCTGGCCCGCGCCGACCGCGCCCGCCTGTTCACGGTGGCCACCGCGGCGGACGGCATCGTCCTCGCCACGGTCGGCGGCGAGGAGGCCGTGCAGGCCGCCGGGATCACCGGCATGCTGCTCGCGGCCCGCCTCGCGGTGCCGGTGATGGCCGCCGCGCTCGACCAGGAGGGCGCCATCGCGAACACCGCAGAGGAGCTGCGCGGCTCCGGCTCCACGCAGCTGGCGCTCGCCCCGTACCTGATCGGTCCCGAGATCGACGGCAGCCTGCTCGACGCCGCCGCCAAGGAGGCCGGCTGCTCGGTCGCCGAGTCGCTCGGCGCCTACCCGGCCATCGGCAAGCTCGCCCTCTCCAAGTACACGTCGGCGCTCGGGATCGCCCCGCAGCAGCCGTCGGGCGCGCCGGTCCACTGACCGCACCGCGCCGGCAGACCTGATGCCGTCACGCCGATGGGCCCGCCCCCTGATGCAGGGGGCGGGCCCATCGGCGTGTGCGGGCGCGGTGGCTCAGTTGAAGATCACGCAGGAGGCGGCCGGCGCCTCGATCGAGCCCGCGCGCCGCGGGATGCCCGTCTCCGGGTCCACGGCGAACCATGTCACGTCGCCGGAGCGCTCGTTGGCCGCGTACAGGAACCGCCCCGACGGATCGATGGCCAGGTCACGCGGCCAGTGGCCGCCGCACGGCACGGTGGCGGCGAGCCGCGGCCGCGTCCCCGCCTCGTCGAGCGCCAGCACCGAGATGACGTCCTGGCCGCGGGTCGCGGTCCACAGGAAGCGGCCGTCGGGGGCGATGACGGCCTCGGAGGGGAAGGCCTCGCCGTCGCCGTCCGTGGGGCCCGGCAGGACGGCCGCCTCGCCGAGCGGCTTGAGCGTCCCCTCGGCGGCGTCCCAGGCGCAGATCGTGAGGGTGGGGGCGAGTTCGTTCAGGACGTAGGCGCGGTCGCCGCGCGGATGGAACACGAGGTGCCGCGGTCCCGAGCCGGGCCGTAGCGCGATCTCGCGGCGCAGGGTCGGCTCACCCGCCGCCGAGAGCTCACAGACGCGTACGGAGTCGGTGCCGAGGTCGACGCTCACCAGCCACCGGCCGCTCGGATCGGGCAGGACCTGATGGGCGTGCGGCCGCTGCTGACGCTGCGGGTGGGGCCCCGATCCGGTGTGCGCAAGGACGCCGGAGGGGGCTGACGCGAGGCTGCCGTCCGAGCGCACCGGCACGGCGCTGACGCTGCCCGAGCCGTAGTTGGCGGTCAGAACGTGTCCGGCGTGCAGGGCCAGATGGGTGGGCGCGTCCCCGCCGACCGCGACGGGCGGCCCGGTCTGCGCGGGCTTGTCGCCGTCGAGGCGGTATGCGACGACGGCCCCGTCGGTGGTCTCGCTGACGGCGTAGAGGGTGTCGCCCGCCGCCGACAGCGCGAGGTAGGAGGGGTCGGCGACGGTTTCGGTGGCGCCGAGAACGGTCAGCGCCCCGCTGTCCGGGTCGACGGCCGCGGTGAGGATCCCGGCGCCGCCCGCCGCGGTGAAGGACCCGATGTACGCACGTTGGCTGTCGCCGTGCCTGCCGACCACTGCGTTCCCCTCTCGACTGCGGACCGAGCACCGAGTTCAGGGGCGCTCGTGCGGCAGACGCTAGCAGGCGGTCTAGACCAGGGCGCCGTGGCTTTCGCCGCGCGTCCTCGCGAGCGCCGCCGGGTGGTGGACGTAGGCGGGGTGCCGCTCGACCAGGTCGTACGTGCGATGGAAGACGGGAGTCGCGCTGCCGGACAGGGGCGGCACGATCCAGGACCAGTCGGCGCCGACGGTGCGGCCCTTGCTCTCCTCGCGGCCGAGGTGGGTCAGGAAGCGCCGGGACTCGGTGTGGTGGTCGGCGATGGTCACACCGGCCCGATCGAAGGAGTGGAGGACCGCACGGTTGAGTTCGACGAGGGCGCGGTCCTTCCAGAGCGAGCGGTCGCTGGCGGTGTCGAGCCCCAGCCGTTCGGCGACACGCGGCAGCAGGTCGTAGCGGTCGCTGTCGGCGAGGTTGCGGGCGCCGATCTCGGTGCCCATGTACCAGCCGTTGAAGGGCGCCGCCGGATAGCAGACTCCCCCGATCTCCAGGCACATGCAGGCCAGCGCGGGCACGGCGTGCCAGCGCAGCTCCAGACCCGCCCACCAGGCGTACTCCGGATGCACGAGGGGCACTTCGAGCACGGCGTCGGGCGGCAGCCGGAACCAGCGGGGCGCGCCGTCGGCGCCCTGGACGACCAGGGGAAGTACGTCGAAGGGGGTGCCGGGACCGCCCGGCCAGCCGAGGCCCCGCGCGAAGGCGGTGATCCCGGCGTTGCGCGGGTCCCCTACGAACGTCCCGCCGGGGCGCGAGTATCCGGCGTACCTGATGAGCTGCTCGTTCCAGATGCGGGGGCCGGGGCGGCCGGGCGCGTCGGGCGCGAAGACGGTGATGAGGGGCCTGATCCGCCGCCCTTCGCCGACGGCCTCCCGCAGGTGGTCCGCGGACGCGGCGGCGATGTCCTCGGCTCGGGTCAGCTCCCTGCGGTCCAGGACGCGCAGGGAACGCCAGTAGAGGCGTCCGATGCAGCGGGCGGCGTTGCGCCAGGCGAGCCGGGCGCCGAACACGAGTTCCTCGTGGGTGTGGCGGTACGTCCCCGTCTCCGCGATCTCGGCGAATACCTGGGCGATCCGTGGCCCTGGATCACCGTGACCGGCCTCGGTGTGGTGCAGCCGGATGAACTCGGCGGCGGCCCGGCGCAGGGCGGCCTCGTCCTGGCCTGCGGCTTCGTGATCCGCATCCTCGTGGCCCGCTTCCTCGTGACCCGCGGCGCGCTCCGGGCAGCCCGTGTCGGCGGCACGCTGATGGGGGTCGGCGGGGATGTCGGCACCCCGCGAATCGCGGTCCGCAGAAGTCCCGTATCCGGGCCTGCGCAGGAAGTTCCGCATGGTGCACCCCCAGGGGCGGCGCCGGGGCGCGGACCGCTCCCGCGCGGCCCGCGCGTCTGTTAGCCGCGGGACTACCCCATCGACGGGGTGATCCACCCTGTATGTGCCCGGTGAACATGCCTCAGACGTGGGCGAAGTGTCCACTCCGCGACCGCGAACGGCAGGTCGGCGCGGGCTTCGTGCTCAGGTGGAGGTTGCCGCGGCCGTGTGCCGCGCGGCGTCTCTGATGGCGGGCAGTGCGAGGGCGCCGGCCAGTTCGGCCAGTTCCTCGTCGGTCGGGCGGACGGGCCCTTCGGCGCCGTCCTCCGCGAAGGCCCGGATGCGTGGGGTGCGGATCCCCGTCTTGTCCGCGATCGCCTGCGGCGTCAGATGACGGCGGCGCATGGTCTGTTGGAGTAGCTGAGACAGGTCGTCCATTGACCTCTCCTGCCCCGCCCGCGCGCTCTCATTCCGTATGCCCGCGCACACGGCGTGCGCCGCGCGGCGGCGCGGGCGGCCGCTAGCGGGGCAGCAGGGCCCGGATGGTCTTGCCGTTCGGCCCCCTGGTCACGGTGACCGTCCTGGCCATGTGCTGGACCATGGGCCAGCCGAATCCGCCGGTGCCGCCCGCCAGGTCGGGCGCCCGCTCCTGCGGCGGTCGTGGATCGGCGTCGCCGACCGTCACGGCCACCCCGTCCTGCTCCGCCTGCAGGCGCAGGGAACACGATGTCCCGCGCGCGTGCCGTACGACGTTGGTGACGAGTTCGGAGACCGCGAGCTCGATGCTCACGACGTCCTGGGGTTGCATGGCCGGGCGGAGCCCGTCCACGAAAGCGCGTGCGAAGTCCCGGGCGTGGGCGACAGATTCCGGCCGCTTGTCGAAAACCGCGCCGTCCGACGGTCCGGTGTCCAGATGCGACGGACCTGTGTCCAGTCGCGTCCCGTGCGTCCTCATGAGCCCTCCTCGTACGGGGTTGACCTCAGTCCGAATGTGGGATGGCCGCTGTCCGAGATGCACACTTGCCCGGTATACGGGGTCTGTAACGCTCCGGCAGAAAACTGATCTTGTTGCAAAGTGACGCGCATGAAGCGCCGACGTGCGGGTACGTGCGCTTCACCGGCCGGTCGGGGGACGACGGAGGGCCGGCGGACAGGGGAGGGACATCATGACAACGGCCACCGGTACATCCACGGGCACGGACATCGCGGAACTGCCGGAGATCGTCTCTCCTCAGGAGATCGGGCCCAAGGACGCGCGCGACCTGTCGAAGCTGTTCTTCACCCGTCTCGCCACGCTCGAAGAGGGCACGCACGAGCACCAGTACGCCCGCAACACCCTCATCGAGATGAACATGTCGCTCGTCCGGTACGCCGCAGGAAGGTTTCGTCACCGCGGCGACGACATGGAGGACATCGTCCAGGTCGGCACGATCGGCCTGATCAAGGCCATCGACCGCTTCGAGCTCTCCCGCGAGGTCCAGTTCGCCACGTTCGCCGTGCCGTACATCGTCGGGGAGATCAAGCGGTTCTTCCGCGACACCTCCTGGGCCGTCCACGTTCCGCGCCGCCTCCAGGAGGCCCGCGTCGAACTCGCCAAGGCCACCGACGAGCTCAGCACCCGCCTCGGCCGCGCCCCCAAGGTCAGCGAGCTGGCCGAGCTGATGGACCTCACCGAGGACGAGGTCATCGAGGCCCGCACGGCGGCCAACGGCTACAACTCCACCTCCCTGGACGCGACGCTGCACGGCGACCGCGACGGCAGCGAGGCGCCCCTCGCCGATTTCATCGGCGCGGAGGACCCCGCCATGGAGCTCGTGGAGGACTTCCACGCCCTGTCCCCGCTGCTCGCCCGGCTCAGCGAGCGCGACCGGCAGATCCTGCGCCTGCGATTCGTGGACGAGCTCACCCAGTCGCAGATCGGCGAACGCCTCGGCGTCTCCCAGATGCACGTCTCGCGGCTGCTCTCCCGCACCCTGTCCCGCCTGCGCGAGGGCATGCTCACCACACACTGACGCCCTCGTGGCCAAAGGGCGTGAAGAGGGCGGGACGAGGGCGGGATTCGGGCCGCCTGCGGGCGCTAGCATCAGTGCACCGCTGATGTTTGATTCAGTGCACCGCTGATGTCCGATCGAGAAGGCGACTCCCCCACGATGGCCGACGACGCATACCTCTTCCTCCTCCCCGAGCGGCACCCCCGGCTGGGGACGGCGCTCGCCGCCGTCGGCGCCCTCGAGTGCGCGGAGACCCCCGCCGTACACGGCTGGCTCCAGGCTCACGACGCGGCGGCCTCGTCCGAGCTGGTCCGCATCCTGCCCGCCGAATCGGAGGCGTTGATCCCCGAGGACGCCGAACGCCTGCTCGTGCCGTTGAGCGAGGAGGAGGCGCTGCGGGTCCAGCAGGAGTGTGCGCCGCAGTCCGTCACGGACATGGAGGGCGAACTCCTGGAGTACCGGGAGACGACGCAGGACTGGGAGGCCCTGGTGCACCGGGCGCTGGCCGCGGGCATCCCCGCGCCCCGAATCGCCCGGCTCACCGGCCTCGACCCGCAGGACATCGGCCGCCTGACCGCCTGACTCGACTGTTCAGTCGTCCTCGCCCGGCGACCGGCGATCGGTGTGGTCAGCCGGCGTCGGTGGTCCGCTTCGTGAAGCGGTGCCACCAATGCCGGCGCCGAGGGTGCACGGCGCGGCCGAGCCTGCGGCCGATCAGCAGGTAACCGAGCACGGCGCCCGTGGTGTTGAGCAGCACGTCGTCGACGTCGAAGGCTCGCCCGGTGACCAAAAAGCCCTGGGCGAGCTCGACGAGGAACATTACCAGTGCCGTGACGGCTATGACGCGTATGAGTCCCCGGGCGCGCGGCACGAGCACCGGCAGCAGCATGCCGAACGGCAGGCCGAGGACGATGTTGCCGCCGAGCTGTTTGACGGTGTCCCGGAACGCGGGCTGGTCGAGGTAGTCGCGGATCGAGTCACCGGGGCGCAGATTGCTGTGCGTCAATGACTCGGAGGCGACCGAGGGTTCCAGTGTCAGCCGGGCCAGCAGCACGGCGAAGACCACCGTTCCCGCGAAGGCCAGCAGCATGGCCATCGCGCGCGCCCACCCGGAGAGCGGGGGCGCCGTACCAGGAGCGCTCCGGCCTCCTGCTTCCTTGGTGGCCTTGCCCTGCGGAACTGTCCGTGCCATCACGAGCCTCCATTCAGGGGGTGTTGTGTCTGCGTCTTCCCTCGCGCGTGCGGTGGATCCGCTGCCGGTCGGTTTTCCGCACGCGGATCACACGGGGTCCGTACGGCCGAACAGACCCGCGTGCCCCGGCGGAAGCTGCGTGATGACGCGGCGCAGCAAGGCATCGTCGACGACTTCCGCGACGGTGGCGAGCACCGCGGTGACGGCACGGCGTGCCTGCCGCGCGTCGACGTCGATGCGTGCGCCCACCGCCGCGACGAAGGCCGCGGGCGTCAGGGGCTCGTCGGCCGGTGAGCCCTCGGTGAGCAGCGCTGCGCACTGCCGGGGCAGCAGGCGTGCGAGGTCGGTGCGGTCGTCCCCCACCAGGTGCTCGCCCAGGACCTCCAGGACGCTCTGCACCGCTCCGGCGGCCTGCTGCCGCTCCGCGTAACCCCCGCGTTCCCGGACTCGGTCAAGCAGCACTTCCACGGGCTCGTTCATGGCCGTTCCCCTCCCCCGGCACGCCGTCGTGGTGGGCGCGGGACGGCTGCAGGACGGTGTCGGCCACGTCGAGCAGCGAGAGGCCGTCGCGCGCGCTCACCTTCTGCAGCCACGCCAGCCCCTCGGCCACGGCGCACTCCTGACGGGCGGCCACGTAGTCCGCGGCCTTGTGGATGCGCTCCCAGCGGGCCGCGCGCGTACTGGTGGTCCACACCGGGCGCCGGCATCCGGAGCCGGCGTCGTGCACGGGCCGCCAGCGCAGCAGCGCCTCGAGCGCCAGGGCGGCGGCGCGCTGCGCGTGGGTGATGTGGTCGGAGGTCACGTCGGTGCGCTCGGTGTAGTAGAGGCACAGCACACCGACGGGTGTGTGCCGGGCGTGCAGCGGGAGCGCGAGCACCCGCCGGGTGCCCGGCAGTTCCTCGGCAAGGGGCGGTCCGGTGCGGCACGGGTAGTCGCGAAGGTCCGGCACGAACACGGGCTGCATCCCCAGCGCGGCACTGACCGAGGGGCCGTCGGCGCGGGTGAACTGTGCGGCCTCGGCCTGCAGGGCCGGTTCGTCGGTGGCGTGCAGGAGCTGCCAGTGTTCGAGCCGGGGCAGCCAGGAGAGGGCCGCGCGTTGCGCGCCCAGCGACTGCGTGAAGGCGGTACAGAGCCGGTTGGGCAGCGCGCGTCGCCCGACGGCTGCCGCGACCGACACGTCATGCACGATCGACGGTGATTCCTCCGGCATGGTCAGCATCCCTCTCAGTCGCGCGCCTCAAGGTCCGGCAGCACCCCCGGGACGGAGGCGCACGGCTGGGCCCGGCGCCCGAAGGAGCGGAAGTTCGTCTACCACGCGATGGGCCGACTCATGTCTCGCCGGCCGGAGTCGACGGTCGAAGCCGTCGACCGGCATGGTCGCTCCGGCCTCCGCGACTGAGGGAAAGCTGCCTGCTCAGGCCCCCATCAGGGGCGTACGGGTCGAACTGCGCAGCGGCACGGCCAATTCGACGAGCGCCTTCTCCAGGCCATGCAGATGGGCCAGTACGGGCTCCACGGTGGCGGGGTGCGGCAGGGCGGAGGCGTCGGCGGCCGGGCCTCGCGCGGACTCCGGAGCGGTGAGCGCCTCCACCGCGGCCTCCACGCGCCAGCAGGCGGCGGCGAGCCGGTCGTCGTGCGAGGCCTCGGGGTCGGCGGCGATCGAGGCAAGACCGCGCACCTCGCGGGCGCAGGCGTCCAGCAGCGCGAGCACCTGCCGGGCGCGTTCCTTGCGGGCCCGCAGCGGGCTGAACGGGTGCACCAGCGGAGCCAGCGAGAACCGCACCTTCCCCAGGAGCTGCTCCAGCTCGGCGACGAGCGGCGCGGGGTCGGCGCTTTCGGAGCCGGCGAGCCGGGCCGCGGCCTCCGCCGTGCAGGCGTGCACGCACCGCAGGGCGCGCTCGATCCAGGCGTTGGTCGTGGCGTGCGTGGTGACGGGCAGGACCAGGAGCACGGCGAGGACGGCGCCGAGCGCCCCCACACCGGTCTCCGCGACCCGCAGGGCGAGCAGCCCCGGGTTCAGCACTCCCAGCAGCCCGTAGAGCACCCCGGCCATCACGGTGACCGCGAGCATCATCCAGGTGTAGGAGACCGCCGCGGTGTAGAAGATCCCGAAGACGCTGATGGCGACGATGATCGCCGAGGGCACCGGAGCGCCGTGCAGCGGAACCGCGAGGACGAAGCCCGCGCCGATGCCGATGACCGTGCCGAGGACCCGCCGGAAGCCGCGCACCAGCGTCTCCCCGCTCGACGCGGTGTTCACGAAGACCCACCAGGTGGCGCCCACGGCCCAGTACCACCGCTCGTGGGACAGCACCTGACCGGCCGCGAGCGCGAAGGCGCCGCCGAGCGTCGCCTGGACAGCCTGGCGGGTGGTCGTCCTCGCCAGTCCCGTGCCGCCCGGCGGCGCGGGGACGACAGCGGGCGGCAGGCGGCGCTCGTAGCACCATGCCCCGAAGCGCACGGCCGAGGAGGCGCACAGCGACAGCACGATGGCCGCGAACAGCTCGGGCAGCTGCCCCGGCCCCGTGTGCAGGAACTGCGTGGCGAAGAACATCATGAACGCGAACACGCCGAGCGAGTGTCCGCGCGGCCCCCACCGCCGCGCGTACACGCCCGCGCCCATCACGGCCAGGAAGGCGACGTCGCGCGCCACGGGCACGTCGTGCAGCCCGGCCGCGAGCGCCAGCACGGGGAACCCGGCCACCGGCAGGAGCAGAGTGGTGACGGCCTGCCCCTTCACCGTCGGGTCGCTCACGGTGAACAGGGCGAGCAGCGCCGCGAGCCCACCGGTGATCGCCGCGGCCAGCGAGTGCCCGGCCAGACCGCACACGGTCACCGCGAGGGCGATGCCGATGACGGCCCGCACCGCGAACCGCAACCGCGCCCGCCCCGGATCCGGCGCCACGAACACCCTCTTCAGCACGGCTACCCCGCCCCTTCCGCGTCCGGCTCGACCTGCCCGCATGAAAAAGGCGCCGCGGGGATCCGCAGCGCCATCGACAGAAACATTTCACCATCCGGAGCCCGACTGGCTCAACCGGCAGCGATTGCACTGGACCATTGGCCCACTCCTCCGCCTGCACGCCGTACCACGGGAGGGCCAACGGATCATTCGGGGGCGGGCACGGCGGCCCACGGCGTACCTCCCGCCGACCGGGGTACTCGCCGAGAGCCCCGTCCTAAACTGACAGGTCTCGAGTTCGAGGAGTCGGCATGCCTGGAGTCATCAACCGCATCAAGCAGTTCGTCCGGAGCCCCCAAGGGCAGCGCACGATCCAACAGGCCCGTCGGGCGTCATCCGATCCCAGGAAGCGGGCCCAGGCCAGGCGGATGCTCGGCAAGTTCCGAGGGCGTCACTGAGCCGAGCCCTCGACCGCGAGCAGCAGTGTCCCGCCGTCGTACGCCGCGTTCCGTCACCGCGGCGACCCCGCGGCGACGATCCGCTCAGGTGCCCGCATCACGGCCTCCCGGTGAGATCAGTCCGGTCTCGTAGGCGAGCACGACGGCCTGGACACGGTCGCGCAGGTCCAGCTTCGACAGGATGCGGCCGATGTGCGTCTTGACGGTGGTCGTGCTGAGGAACAGGCGGTCGGCGAGTTCGGCGTTGCTCAGGCCCGTCGCGAGCAGCCGGAGCACCTCCGGTTCGCGGGGCGTCAGGCCGGACAGGTCGCGGTGCAGGGCCGCCGGTTCGTTCTCCTCACGGGTGGCGAAGCGTTCGATGAGGCGGCGGGTGATGGTGGGCGCGAGCAGCCCTTCCGTCGTCCTCGACACCCGCGAACGCGTCCACGACCTCGGCGTCTGCAAGGCGATCGGCATGTCACCGCGGCAGGCCGTGGGGCTCGTCCTGGCCTCGGTCGCGGGGATCGGCCTGGCCGGCGGTCTCGTGGGTGTGCCCGCCGGGTTCGCGCTGCACGACTTCGTGCTGCCCGCGATGGGGCGCGCGGCGGGCACCGGTCTGCCGCCCTCGGTCCTGGACGTCTACGCGACCCCGCGGCTGGTCCTCCTGTGCTTCGCGGGGGTCGTCATCGCACTCCTGGGCGCACTGCTCCCCGCGACCTGGGCGGCACGGACCCGTACGGCCACCGCGCTGCGTACCGAGTGAGGGTTTCAGGGCCCGGCCGGCGGCCACTGGGGGCGTTGGTCGGCCGGGAGTGCCTGCAGGGCGTGGCCGACCGTGCGGTGGCCGGGGAGCAGTTCCGTGCTGCCGGTCAGCGTCAGCATCTCCGACAGCCGTCGGCCCGCACCCGCGAGCAGCAGTCTGCCCTCGCGGCGGGCGAGCAGCCAGCGCACGGCGAGCAGGCAGTTCAGTCCGCGCGAGTCGCAGAACATCAGCGCCGTCACGTCAAGGACCAGATGCCGGTGCCCGGCCTCGACGGAAGCGCCGAGGGTACGCAGAAAGTACTCCTCGCATGACTGGTCGAGCTCGCCGCTGACCCGCAGCACCGCGGAGTCGGAGCAACTCGCGAGCTCGGTGATGGTCAGGCGATGGGTCTCAGTGGACATCACACCCCCATGAGCCATCGTACCGAGATCAGCCCAGTGGCCTCTCCCGAAACAGCTCCGTGCGGCGCGTGCCCCGCTGTTCCCCGTCTCCTGGCCCGTCCCGGCCCGCTCTGGCCCGCGCCGTCTACCTCTTGTCGACGAGCTTGGCCCGCAGCCGTCCGAGGATCCGGCTGAGGATGCGCGAGACGTGCATCTGGGAGATTCCCAGCTCCGCACCGATCTCACTCTGCGTCATGTCGGCGGCGAAGCGCATCGCGAGGATCTTGCGTTCGCGGGCCGACAGCGCGGCGATGAGCGGCTTCAGGGAGTGCAGGTCCTCGACCTTGTCCAGTGCCGGGTCGCTGTAGCCGACGTGATCGGCCAGCGTGTCGTCCGAGTCGACGCCGTCGGCCGGGAAGTCCAGGGAGGCCGTGGTGTAGCCATTGGCCGCGGTGAGACCTTCGCTGATCTCGGCCTCGTCCAGGTCCAGGTGCTCGGCGAGTTCGGCCGTGGTCGGGGCGTGGCCGTTGGCCTGTTCGAGGTCGGTGGTGGCCTTGACCAGGTCGAGGCGCAGTTCCTGCAGCCGCCGCGGGACGCGGACCGCCCACGTGGTGTCGCGGAAGAAACGCTTGATCTCGCCCATGATCGTCGGCAGCGCGAAGGTGGTGAACTCCACGCCACGCTCGAGGTCGAAGCGGTTGATCGCCTTGATCAGACCGATCGTGCCGACCTGCACCACGTCCTCGAACGACTCATCGCGCGAGCGCATCCGATGCGCCGCGTACTGCACGAGGTTGAGGTTCAGCTCCACCAGGGAGTTGCGTACGTACGCGTGCTCGGGTGTCCCTTCCTCCACCTCGTCCATGCGGGCGAACAGCGCCTTGGAGAGGGCCCGGATGTCGGCGGTGCGCCGGCTGCCGCTGTTCGGCCCGGTGTACGGCGGGGGGTGCTCGGTGTCCGTCGGCTCGGCGGCGGTGAAGTCGGGGCCGGCGGTATGTCGTTCGGCGTACGACATCGTGGAGGCTGTGCTGCTGGTCGTCGGGGCCACCGTCGTCACTCCCGGTCCAGATGGCGCCCTCCGTACGAGAGCGCGCTGTGCACGGGCTCCTACCCGCCATCTCCCGTTACATTCCCGTGACTTGACTCTCCGTATAGGAAGCGTCTTCCGGGGAACTCGGCTCAACCGTGGGATGACACGGGAGGTGGACGGCTGTGATCTGGTGGATGTGGCTGGCCGCGGTGCTTGTCGCGCTGCTCCTGCTGGCCGGTGCGGTCCTCGGGGTTCAAGCGAAACGCCGTGGCGGTGGCGCGATCGTGGTCCGGCGGGGGCGCCGCGCGGGACGCGGGGGGATTCGATGATCACCCTGATGCTCGTCGCGGAGCTCACCAAGCGGCCTGTGGTCACGCTCGGCGGGGAGGCGGTGGCCCAGGTCAAGGACACCGTCTTCGACGCTTCGGGCGGGCAGATCACCGGCTTCACGCTGGCGGGCCGCGGGCTGTTGTCCGGCCCGCTCAAGCAGAGCCTGCCCTGGTCCGGCGTCCACGCCCTCGGAGCGGACGCGGTGATGATCCCTTCCGCCGATGTCCTGCAGGCCAGGGACGCGGTGGTGGACAGGGGTGAGGCCGACACCGGTCAGGTGCGTGGCGCCCGCGTACTGAGCGATGGGGGGCTGGAGTTGGGCACCGTACTGGACGCCGTGGTGGAGAGCGGCACCAGCGGCCGGGTGGCCGGCTTCGAGATCGCGACCACCGAGGCGATGGGCCGCCACGAACGCAAGGCGTTCCTGCCGGCGCACGGGCAACTGGCCATGACCGGGGACACCCTGGTGATCCCGGCCGGGCTCGCGGAGCAGGCGGTGGACGACCTCGACGCGCTGGCCGCGGCATGGGAGCGGTCCCGGGCCGCGGGCGGGACGGGGCTCCGGAAGGGGGAAGCGTGATGATGCTGCTCAGCCAGGTCCTGGGACATCCGGTCATCGGCGCCGATGACGCACGGCCCGCCGGTGAGGTGGCCGGACTCCGCATCGATCCACGGACCCGCCGGATCACGGAGCTGTATCTGCGGGGCGCCAGGAACGGCGGCGACAGTATTCCCTGGGCGCAGGTGCGCGGGATGGGCCCGGACGCCGTGATCATCGACACCACCGCCGCCGCGACCGAGGCGGTAGGCGGCGCTTCACACTCGCGCGCGCACAAGAAATTGCTGGGCAAGCGGGTTCTCACCGAGTACGGCGAGGACATCGGCACGCTCACCGAAGTCACGTTCGACCCGGACACCGGCGGCATCGGCGATCTCTACATCGGGCGCGAACAGGTTCCCGGCACTCGCCTGGTGGGCCTGGGCTCCTTTGCGGTGGTCCTCGGCGCGGGCATTCCGACCGTGCCCGCGGGCTGATCCACCCCGCGCCGGGCCGGCCACCCCATCGGGTGAGACTGCGCCCCCGGCCGTCGGGCAGGCGAAACGCCATGCGAGTCATCAGCCTGATCGAACACGCCATGGAGCGTTGGACAACCACCCTGTGGACCCTGCTGCTTCCACCGAAACAGAAGCGCGGGGAAGTGGTCGCCATACTGCGTCGGCAGTGCGACGACAGCGCGTTGATCCTCGGGCGGGAACGCGTGCTCGTGCCCAATTCGTTCGTCATCGACCTGCCGCCGGAGAGCCACCGACAGCTGACCACCGCCGGCACGGAGCTGAACCGCTACCTCGCCGCTCAGGTGCACCGGCACGCCGCCGAGCAGGGCTACACGTTCGCCGGGCCCGTGGCCGTCAGCCTGCGGTCGGCCGGTGGTGACGCGGTGGGCAGGTTCCAGATCCGCGGCCACATCGCCCCCCAGAAGACGGGGTGATCCACGGGCCCGGCCCCCAGCCGCAGAAACGCTGCGTTTCGAGCGAAGCAATATGTGTGCCGGCCGTGAGAGAAATCAGCGGCAGGCGCTCTGAGTATTTCTTGGGCGACGCCCGGACAGCAATTATTGACCACGCGGCGACGGCCGCACCGTGCTACTGTCGATCTCAGTTGCAGTTGTGGTTCCCAAAAAACTTCAAGTGCCCTCACCGCCTTTTCGGCCGGTGGGAGCACTTTTGTATTTCCGGTCATTTCCGGCGGGGCAATCATCGCGGCGACACGGAGTCCGCACAGTGCGGCTCCGGGCACTGCCCCGAAGGAGATTATTATGGCTAA
Source organism: Streptomyces sp. NPDC002853 (assembly GCF_053591915.1). NCBI lineage: Bacteria > Bacillati > Actinomycetota > Actinomycetes > Kitasatosporales > Streptomycetaceae > Streptomyces > Streptomyces sp. NPDC002853. The sequence goes on from NZ_JBSFUS010000015.1 coordinate 96,969, forward strand.
CGGCACCGTGAAGTGGTTCAACTCGGAAAAGGGCTTCGGCTTCATCGAGCAGGACGGCGGCGGCCCCGACGTCTTCGCCCACTACTCGAACATCGCCGCCCAGGGTTTCCGTGAGCTCCAGGAAGGCCAGAAGGTGAGCTTCGACATCGCCCAGGGCCAGAAGGGCCCGACGGCCGAGAACATCGTTCCCGCCTGACGCTCACGCGTACTTTGCAGCTGGGGCCCGCACCTTGGGGTGCGGGCCCCAGCTCGTGCATTTTTAGCATCATCCAGGGTCACTGATTCCTGCGCGCATATCTTTTCGCTGATATCGCGCATGACGTGCCCTGCCCGGAACGTCCGACGTTCCCGCGCATCCGCCCGCAGAACATTGCAGCCGGCCGGATTCGCCTCACGCATTCCATCCGGCCCGTTCTCGCGATTATCCGCGCTGCGTTCTCGCTGCGGAAATTCCTTGGTACGTGCCGCATCGAGGAAGGTTCCGCATGAACCGCACACGCTCGAACGACCGCCCTTACCGTGCCCGCTCCGGCTCTGGCTCCGGCTCCGGATCGCGCTCCGGCTCCGGCGCACCTCGCCGTTCCGGTGGCTACGGCCGCCGCCCGTCGGCACCCCAGGGCGAGTTCGCCCTGCCGGTCACCGTCACCCCCGCCCTCCCGGCCGTCGAGGCGTTCGCGGATCTCGCGATGCCGGCGCCGCTGCTCGCCGCGCTCGGCCGCGAAGGCATGAGCGTGCCGTTCCCGATCCAGGGGGCGACGCTGCCCAACTCCCTCGCCGGCCGTGACGTACTCGGCCGTGGCCGCACCGGTTCGGGCAAGACCCTCGCCTTCGGACTCGCGCTGCTCGCCCGTACGGAAGGCATGCGCGCCGAGCCGCGCCAGCCGCTCGCCCTGGTCCTCGTGCCCACCCGCGAACTGGCCCAGCAGGTCACCGACGCGCTCACGCCGTACGCCCGCGCCCTGCGTCTGAAGCTCGCCACGGTGGTCGGCGGCATGTCGATCGGCAGGCAGGCCGGTGCCCTTCGCGGCGGCGCCGAGGTCGTCGTCGCCACGCCCGGCCGTCTGAAGGACCTCATCGACCGCGGCGACTGCCGGCTGAACCAGGTCGGCATCACCGTCCTGGACGAGGCCGACCAGATGGCCGACATGGGCTTCATGCCCCAGGTCACCGCGCTGCTCGACCAGGTGCGTCCCGAGGGCCAGCGGATGCTGTTCTCGGCCACGCTCGACCGCAACGTCGACCTGCTGGTCCGCCGCTACCTCAACGACCCGGTGGTCCACTCCGTCGACCCCTCGCAGGGCGCGGTCACCACGATGGAGCACCACGTGCTGCACGTGCACGGCGCGGACAAGAACCAGGCCACCACCGAGATCGCGGCCCGCGACGGCCGGGTGATCATGTTCCTGGACACCAAGCACGGCGTCGACCGGCTGACCGAGCACCTGCTGAACAGCGGTGTGCGCGCCGCGGCCCTGCACGGCGGGAAGTCCCAGCCGCAGCGCACGCGGACCCTGACCCAGTTCAAGACCGGTCACGTGACCGTGCTCGTGGCGACCAACGTCGCCGCACGCGGGATCCACGTCGATAACCTCGACCTGGTCGTGAACGTCGACCCGCCCACCGACCACAAGGACTACCTCCACCGTGGTGGGCGTACGGCGCGTGCCGGTGAGTCCGGCAGCGTGGTGACCCTCGTGACACCGGGCCAGCGTCGCGACATGAGCCGCCTGATGGCCGCCGCGGGCATCACCCCGCAGACGACCCAAGTGCGCTCCGGCGAGGAGGAGTTGACCCGCATCACCGGCGCACAGGCTCCTTCCGGCATCCCGGTCACCATCGCGAGGCCGGTCACGGAGCGCCCCCGGCGCGGCAGTTCCGCGTCCTTCCGTGGCCGCCGCAGCCGCAGCGCCCAGGACCGCCGCACCGACCGCGCCCCGCGCCGCCCGGCGCAGGGTCCGTCGAGCTCGGCGGCCTAGAGCTCTCACGACCAGCAGGCTCACCCACCTTTGCAGGAGGCACCTTTGACACCGGTTCAGGCACCGTCATGCGGACCGCAGGTCCGTGACGACATGACCGTCGAGCTCGCCCTGTCGGTGATGGACGGCGCGGATGCCGTCCATCTGTTCCTGTGCGACGAGGACGACCAGCGCACACGCCTGATCACGCGTGCCCGGCTCGTCGAGGTCCGTGAAGGCCCCGCCTACACGGACCAGGTCCGCCTACGGGACGTTCTCGCCCTCACGCGTTGAGCGTCCCACCCCTGTCAGCCGCCCCATCTCCGTACCTGTGAGGCACCATGCGCTGTGTCATCGCCCGTTTCCCCTTCGACCTCACCAAGGCCGGGGTGCTCGACACGATGAAGGGGGTCAAGCCCGAGCCCGTCACGGGTGACTCCGTCATCATCGGCCGCCGCCACTACCCCATCAAGCAGGTGGGTGCGGTGATCACCCGGCAGGACCGGCGTGACTTCAGCGCCGGGGAGGTCACCCGCGCCATGCGGCTGCTCGGCTTCACCTGCCGCACGCCTTCCGAGGACGCCGCCCCGCGCGACCTCACCCCGCTCCAGACGGCATCGGCGCTGCTCGGCGCCCCTGCTGCCGTGTAGCGGGCGAAGCACGACACGAACACCAGATCCACGAAGAGGGCCCCGCCGGTGTACCGGCGGGGCCCTCTTCGCGTTGTCCGCTCGCATGCGTCAGTGGGGCAGACCATAAAATCTATGCTCGTCATGGTAGACATTGAGCTGTCGCATGATTAAGGTTTCTCTCGTACCTGGAAACCCAGAGGGAGAACGGAGGGAGCAGACGCCATCAGGATCGCCCGGCCCGAGATCGTTTCGGCCCGGGTACCGCAAGACCCCGGAACGGAAGGTGGTCCTCGGTCACGCATCTGCGATCCCCGCATTTCCGCCCTTTCGCAGGGCCGGACAGCGGAAACAGGAGGTCGGCGCAGCAATAGGGCCGACGGATGGTGTTGAATTTCCTTCGGGGCCCTGGTGCCGTACGGCACCAGGGCCCCTCGACGCGTTGGCATAACGAGGTGACATGACAGCAGATACCCCGCTCAGTGGTCGTCTGGACGACGACGACTACCCCGCCTACACCATGGGGCGGGCCGCCGAGATGCTCGGCACCACTCCCGGCTTTCTGCGGGCCATCGGTGAGGCCCGCCTGATCACGCCGCTCCGCTCGGAAGGCGGGCACCGGCGGTACTCCCGCTACCAACTGCGGATCGCCGCTCGCGCCCGCGAGCTGGTGGACCAGGGGACCCCGGTCGAGGCGGCCTGCCGCATCGTCATCCTCGAGGACCAGCTGGAGGAGGCACAGCGCATCAACGCCAAGTACCGCCGCGCCTCGGCGGAGTCGGGCGAAAGCCCGAACTGAGCCCCGCCCCTCCCGGCAGGGGTCGCTCCCCCGGCAGGCCCGGTTCACGCGACCGGCGGCCACTCCCCCGGGGCGAGAACCCCCAGGGCGTACGCCCGCGCCACCAGTTCCGTACGGTTCGCCGCGCCCCAGCGCTCGGTCAGGCGGCGCAGATGGTAGGTGACGCCGTCCGTGGTGAGGCCCGTTCCGCGGGCCGCCTGAGCCGTGGTGGCGCCACCGGCCAGCAGGGCCAGGATGCGGGCCTCGGCCGCGGTGACGGACTCGGCGGGTGGTGCGGGAGCGGGGGCGTGTTGCTCGCCGAGGACGCGCAGCAGCACCAGGAGCCCGGGGACCGCGTCGGCTGTGTCGCTCACCGGCTCCGCCGTCAGCTCGCCGTGGCGGCGCACCCCGTCGGCCGCGTCCCAGCGCACCGCGACGGGGTAGCGCGAGCGGCGCCCCAGGCGCACGGCCTCCGCGATCCGCAGGACCTGCGTCTTCTCCTCCGGGCGGAACAGCTCCAGTACGTTGCGGCCGCGCAGGGAGCCGGAGGTCTCGCCCCATTCCGCCGTCATCGCCGGATTGGCGAGGATGATCCCCCCGTTCGCGTCGCACACCGCGATCGGCATCGGGATGCGGTCAAAGAGGGTCATGGCGCGGTTGCGCCACAGCACGGAGTCCGTGGAGTCCACCGGGCGTCTCCTTCCGGCAGGGGCGATCGAGGGCGCGGCAGTCACGGGCAGGGCAGTCACCGGCGGGACAGTCGCGGGCGGGCAGTCAAGAGCTGGGCGTCGTTGCCCACTACACAATCATGTAGTGGCACGGCGCGGACCCGCGGGGACCGGCGATCAAGCTGGTGAGAAGTGACTTCCGTACGGCGAAAGGCAGTTGTCACGCCATGCCCCCCACCACCACCGCACCGCTCCCCCAGGACGCCGGCTCCGGCCTCGACGGCGTGCCGCTGATCGACATCTCCGCCACCGGGCCGGGGCCCGCCCCGCTGCAGCAGGTCATGGAGCTGGTCCGCCGGCACGGACCCGTGGTGCGACGGCGGCTGCACGGCCGCGACGCGCTGTTCGTGAGCGATCTCGATCTCGTGACCGAGCTCGCCGACGAGACCCGGTTCGCCAAGCACGTCGGACCCGCCCTGGAGAACGTGCGCGAGTTCACCGCCGACGGACTGTTCACCGCGTACAACGACGAGCCCAACTGGGCCCGTGCGCACGACATCCTGATGCCCGCGTTCGCCCTGGGTTCGATGCGTACGTATCACCCGGTGATGCTGCGCGTCGCCCGTCGGCTCGTCGAGTCGTGGGACCGGGGTGCGCGTGACGGGCGTCCCGTGGACGTGCCGGGCGACATGACCCGGATGACCCTGGACACGATCGGGCTCGCCGGGTTCGGCTACGACTTCGGTTCGTTCGAGCGGGCCGAGCCGCATCCCTTCGTCGACGCGATGGTGCGCTGCCTGGAGTGGAGCATGAGGCGGCTGAGCCGTACGCCGGGCAGCGACCACACGGCGGCGGACGCGGCCTTCCGGGCGGACGCCGGATATCTGGCGCAGGTGGTGGACGAGGTGATCTCCGCGCGGCAGGGCGGCACACCCGGCGCGGGACCCGCCGATGACCTGCTCGGCCTCATGCTCAGCGCCGCGCACCCGGGCGACGGCACGACGCTGGACACCGCCAACATCCGCAACCAGGTCATCACCTTCCTGATCGCGGGGCACGAGACGACGTCCGGCGCGATGTCGTTCGCGCTGTACTACCTGGCCAAGCACCCCGCCGTGCTCGACCTCGTGCGGCGCGAGGTCGATGCCCTGTGGGGCGACAACCCCGATCCGGAGCCGACCTTCGACGACGTCGGGCGGCTCAGCTACACCCGTCAGGTCCTCAACGAGGCGCTGCGGCTGTGGCCGACGGCCGCCGCGTTCGGCCGCCACGCCCGCGAGGACACGCTCCTCGGCGGCCTCATCCCGCTGCGCAAAGGGCAGGGCGTCACCGTCCTGGCGCCGATGCTGCACCGGCAGCCCGTGTGGGGCGACAACCCGGAGCTCTTCGACCCGGCGCGCTTCACCGCCGAGGCGGAGGCCGCGCGCTCCCCGCACGCGTTCAAGCCGTTCGGCACCGGTGAACGGGCTTGTATCGGGCGGCAGTTCGCGCTACACGAGGCGACGATGCTGCTCGGGATGCTGGTGCATCGCTACCGGCTGCACGACCACGCCGGCTACCGGCTCACCGTCAAGGAGACGCTCACCCTCAAGCCCGACGGCTTCACGCTCACGCTGACGCCGCGCACCGCCGCCGACCGCGTGCACGGCGCGCTGCCGGGCGTGACGGCCGCCCACTCCGTGGCGGATCCCGACGCCGCCGCCCTGCCCGCGCGCGTCAGGCCCGGCACCCGCGCACTCTTCCTGCACGGCAGCAACTACGGGACCTGCCGCGACTTCGCGGCCCAACTCGCGGACGAGGCGGCGTCGATGGGCTGCGAGACGGAAGTCGCGCCGCTGGACGAGTACGCCGGAGCCCTTCCCCGCGACCGCCCCGTCATCATCACCGCCGCCTCCTACAACGGCCGCCCCACCGACGACGCCACCGCGTTCGCCTCCTGGCTGGACGGCGCCGCCGACACCACCGCCGACGACGTCGCCTACGCGGTCCTCGGCGTGGGCGACCGCAATTGGGCCGCCACGTACCAGCACGTCCCGACGCGCTTCGACGAGCGGCTCGCGGAGCTGGGCGGCACCCGGCTCCTGGAGCGTACGGCGGCCGACGCTTCGGGCGATCTGGGCGGCGCCGTACGCGAGTTCACCGCGCGGCTGCGCGGGGCCCTGCTTGAGCGGTACGGCGATCTGGACGCGCCGGCGGCACCGGACTCCACGGTCTCGTCGGACGCGTACGAGGTCCGCGAGCTGACCGGCGGCCCGCTGGACGCGCTCGCCGCGCGGCACGGTCTCGTCCCGATGACGGTCAGCGAGGCCCACGACCTCACCGCGCCCGGACACCCCCGCACGAAGCGTTTCGTACGGCTCGCCCTGCCCGAGGGCACGACCTATCGCACCGGTGACCACCTCACCGTGCTGCCCGTCAACGACCCGGCGCTCGTGGAGCGGGCCGCCGCCGCCCTCGGAGTGGACCTGGACGCCGTCCTCGACATCCGCGCGAGCCGCCCGCGCCGCGACGGCCTCGCCGTGGACCGGCCCTTGACGGTACGTCAACTGCTGGCACACCACGTCGAGTTGCAGGACCGGCCCACCGCGGAGCAGCTCGCCGTACTCGCCGCCGCCAACCCCTGCCCGCCGGAGCGGGCCGAGCTCGCGGCCCTCGCCTCCGACGACGGGGCCCGCGCGGGTGACGGCCGCACACTGCTCGAACTGGTGGAGGCCTGCCCTGCCCTGCGCGGGGCTCTGGAGTGGCGGCGGCTGCTCGACGTGCTCACGCCGCTGCGGCCCCGCCACTACTCGGTGTCCTCGTCGCCGGGCGCGCAGCCCGGCCACGCCGACCTGATGATCTCGCTCCTGGAGGCACCGGCCCGCTCGGGCAGCGGGCGGCTGTACCGCGGGACGGGATCTGGTCACCTCAACCGGGTGCGGCCGGGCGACACCGTCCTGGCCAGGGTCCAGCCCTGCCGCGAGGCCTTCCGCATCGACCACGCGGACGCCGCGCCCGTCATCATGGTCGCCGCGGGCACCGGCCTCGCGCCGTTCCGCGGGACCATCGCGGACCGTACGGCCCTGATCGCGTCCGGCGCCCAACTGCCGTCCGCCCTCTGCTACTTCGGCTGCGACCACCCGGACGCCGACTTCCTGCACGCGGCGGAACTGCGCGCCGCGGAGGCCGCCGGAGCGGTCTCGCTGCGGCCGGCCTTCAGCGCCGCCCCCGTCGACGGGGTGGCCTTCGTCCAGCACCGCATCGCGGCGGAGGGCGAGGAGGTGTGGGCCCTGTTGACCGCCGGAGCCCGGGTGTACGTGTGCGGCGACGGCTCCCGCATGGCTCCGGGCGTGCGGGACGCCCTGCGCGCACTCCACCGAAACCGCACCCCAGGGGCCACGCCCGAGGACTCCGCCCGCTGGCTCGACGGGCTGACCGCGCAGGGACGTTACGTGGAGGACGTGTACGCGGCGGGGTAAGGAACGCGACGCGGGGACGGGCGGCTCACGCCGGGCCCGCGGGGAACAACTCCCGCAACGCGTGGGCCGTTTCGTCGCTGTGTATGTGGTGCAGGCCTCTGATGCCCAGGCGGGCCGCGCCGGTCAGGTTGTGCTCCAGGTCGTCGATCATGACGCAGGCGGACGGATCGACGCCGAGGAGATCGCAGGCCGTGCGGTAGATGCGGCGGCCCGGCTTGCGGGAGCCGATCCGGCTGGAGATCACCACGACGTCCGCGAGCGCGTCCAGGTCGTAGCCCTGATAGCAGTCGTCGCCGAGGGCGTTCGACACGATCGCCACCGGGACGCCCTGGGCGCGCAGCCCGCTCAGCGCCGCGAGCATCGTCTCGTCCGGGCGCATCCCCGCCCCGATCGCGGTGACGAGGCCCGCGGGTTCGACGTCCACGCCCTTCTCGCGCAGCCGCCCCGCGATGCCCCGCTCGAAGTCGGCCTCGCTCATGCGCCCGCACTCGTGCTCCACCAGGAGCGCCGAGGACTCCGTGTCCTCGCGGAAGAGCCGCTCGATCAGGAGCGGATCGTCGCTCACCCGCGTGGACCAGGCACGGAACGAGTCGAGCACGCTGGTGGTCAGCACCCCGCCGAAGTCGGTGAGCACCGCACGCGGCGGGCCTTCCGCCCTCGCCTCGAGCACCTCGTCCACTGTTGCCTCCTCAAGTCCCGCCCTTTGCGGCGTAGTCGAATCGTCGGTCGAGAATCTCAAGGACCCGCTCGCCCCAGCGCAGGTTCGCCTCCTCCAGGGATCTGCCGGCCATGAGCGTGAGGTAGGGGCCGACACGCTCGGCCTCTCGCAGGTACGTCTCCTCCTCGCGGTCGCCGAGGAGGTGCAGGCGCAGTCGTTCGTACCGGGCCAGCTTGCCCCGCGACCACTCCATGCGCTCCTCGATCAGCGCGCGGGTGGTGGCCGGGTCGCCGCCGTCCATGGCCTGCACCTTGACCATGAGCTCGTCCCGGATGGCGATGGGGCGGGGCGGCTCGGCGGCGAAGGCGTGCAGATCCCGCAGGCCGGTGTCGGTGAGCGTGAACATCCGTTTGTTCGGCCTGCGTTCCTGCTGCACCACACGTGCGTCGATCAGGCCGTCGGCGGCCAGTCGCTCCAGCTCGCGGTAGAGCTGCTGGGGAGTCGCGGACCAGAAGTTGGACACGGAGACGTCGAAGATCTTGGCCAGGTCGTAGCCGGACGACTCGCCCTCCAGGAGCGCCGCGAGCACCGCGTACCTCAGAGACATCTGGACACCGTACACCGATGCGAATACTCTCCTTTGCACCTACTCAACAAGTTGACTATCAACGCTTACCTGCGAGGTGTGGGCATGCAGGCTTTCCGCAAGGCCGTCGAGGCCAACGATCACGCGGCCGTCGAGGCGCTCCTGGCCGAGGACGTGGTCTTCTCCAGTCCGGTCGTGTTCCGTCCCTACCCGGGCAAGGCGACGACCGCCGCGATCCTGCGCGGCGTGACACGGGTCTTCGAGGATTTCCGGTACGTACGCGAGATCAACGACGCCGGGGGCCGTGACTCCGCGCTCGTCTTCGAGGCGCGGGTCGGCGACCGGCAGATCACCGGCTGCGACTTCCTGCACGTGAACGAGGAGGGCCTGATCGACGAGTTCATGGTGATGGTCCGCCCCCTGTCGGCCGCACAGGCACTCGCGGAAGCCATGGGCGCCCAGTGGGACCGGATCACCCAGGAGGCGGCCGGCGCCTAGACGGGCGGCGCGCGCCTACCAGGCGCGTGCCGACCTGATCAGGTGGTCGTGCACGAGGGCGACGTGCGGATTGTCCGCGGAGCCCGGTCGGCGCACCAGGAAGCCCGTGTTGATCGGGGCGTCCTCCGGGTCGTGGAGGAGGGTCAGGGCGCCGGCGGCCAGGGCGTCACGGCAGAGGTAGCGGGGCAGCACGGCGAATCCCGCGCCCGCGGTGACCGCCGAGAGGACGCCGCGCAGGTCGGGGACCGTGACGGAGGCCTCGCAACTCAGCCGCTTGCCGAAGACGTGCCGCCAGTAGCGGCGGGCGATCGGCAGATCATCGGCGTAGCTCACCAGCGGCACGCCGAGCAGTACCCCGGGGCCGTCCGCGGCGATCCGCGCGCCGCCGCCGATGCGCTCGGCCCACGCGGGGGCCGCGACCAGGACGAACTCCTCGTCCGCAAGCGGCACCGAGCTGAGGGAGCGACCGCGGGGCCGGGCCGTGGCGATCACCAGGTCGTGCCGTCCCGCCCGCAGCTCGTCCAGGAGCCGGTCGGTCAGGCCCGTCGTCACGCGCAGCCTGACCCCCTGCTCGACCAGCGGCGCCAACGCGGGGAGCGCGCAGTGGCAGAGCATCTCGGCCGGGCCCGCCAGATGGACGGGTTCGGCGGGGGCGCCGTCGAAGGGGCCGCCGTGTCCGGTGACGGCGGCGAGCGCGTCGAGGGGGTCGACGATCCGGGCGGCGAGCGCGTCTGCGTACGGCGCGGGGGCCACGCCCCGCGGCAGCCGCTCGAAGAGCTCCCGGCCGACCTGCCGCTCCAAGGCCCTGATCTGTGTGGTGACGGTGGGCTGCGAGAGGCCGAGCACGCGGGCCGCGGCGGTGAAGGAACCCGAGCGGTACACGGCGAGGAAGGTCCGCAGCAGGTTCAGGTCCAGCGGACCGGCCCCCGCGCTCCCCGTGGCTATTCCCGCCGAACCATCGGAATTCCTATCTCCCATATGGGTCAGCCTATTGGATTTCGTTGGCTGCACGCGCCTACCTTCGAGGACAGCACCGCCTGACGCTCTGAGCACAGAACGTCAGAGATTCCAGCCTCGGAGAGACACCATGTCCAAGATTCTGTTCGTCGTGACCGGCGCCGACCACTGGACGCTGGCTGACGGCACCCAGCACCCGACCGGCTTCTGGGCCGAGGAGGCCGTCGCACCGTACGAGGCGTTCAAGGCCGCGGGGCACGAGATCGTCGTCGCCACACCGGGCGGCGTCGTGCCGACCGTCGACCAGGCGAGCCTCGCGCCCGAGTTCAACGGCGGCGAGGAAGGCGCCGAGAAGGTCGCCGCCACGCTCGCGGAGATCGCCGAGTTCCTGGCGCCCGTCAAGCTGGAGGAGGTCGACCTCGCCGAGTACGCCGCGGTCTTCTACCCCGGTGGCCACGGCCCCATGGAGGACCTCGCCGTCAACGCCGAGTCCGGCAGGCTGCTCAGCTCCGCGCTGGAGATCGGCATGCCCGTCGGAGTCGTCTGCCACGGGCCCGCCGCTCTGCTCGCGGCCACCAAGGAGGACGGCTCCAACGCGTTCGCGGGATACGCGCTGACCGGCTTCACCAATGCCGAGGAGACGCAGTCCGGCTTCGCCGACAAGGCCAAGTGGCTCCTGCAGGACCGGCTCGTCGCGGCGGGCGCCGACTTCCAGGAGGGCGAGGCGTGGGCCCCCAAGGTGGTCGTCGACCGCAACCTGGTCACCGGCCAGAACCCGGCGTCCTCGGCTCCCCTCGCGGACGAGCTGCTCAAGAAGCTGGCCTGACCTCATGGGCAACGACCGGCTCGAAGAGGTCCTCGACGCCACCTACGACTCCCTCACCCGGTACGGCGTACGGCGCACCACGATGGACGACATCGCCTCCACGATGGGCGTGTCCCGGTCAGCGGTCTATCAGTACGTACGCAACAAGGACGACGCCTTCCGCAAGCTCGCCGAGCGTCTGCACGCCGAGGCGCTCGGGCGGGCCCGGCAGGCGGCGGCGGAGGAAACCTCCGCCGCCGCGCGCGTCCGGGGGGTACTCGCCGCCAAGCTCGACCTGGTCCTGCGTCTGGCCGGGGACTCGCCGCACTCCGCCGAACTGCTCGACGCGAAGGCCCGCCTCTTCGGCGACATCTGCGAGGGGTTCACCGGCTCGCTGCGGCGCCTGCTCGTCGACCTGTTCACCGAGGCGGGGACCACGGCCGCGGTGGAGCCCGCCGAAGCCGCCGACATCTGCGTCGCCCTGGTCATGGGCCTGGAGTCCGTGCCCGACGGCCGCGACCTCTTCGGCCCCGCCACGGACGCGCTCCTGACCGGGCTGCTCGGATCGCCGGTCGCCCCGCCGCCCGGCTGATCTGCCCCCTGCCCCTCCCCCCCATGCGAAGCCGCACCTGAGACATCCCGAGGAGACCCCTCATGCACCGCCCCGAAGCACTCGCCCCCGAAGCCCTCGTCGCAGGGCTCCGTGCCACCTTCGCCACCGGCCGCACCCGGCCCCTGGCCTGGCGCGAGGAGCAGCTCACCCAGCTGCGCTCCCTGTTCACGGAGCACCGCGAGGACATCGCGGACGCCCTGCACGCCGACCTGCACAAGCCCCGCACCGAGGCGTACACCGCCGAAGTCGACTTTCCCGTACGGGAGATCGACCACACGCTGGCCCATCTGAAGGAGTGGCTGAGCCCGCAGCCGCTCACGCCCGGCGCCCTCGCGGGACTGCCCGAGGGCTCCACCGCCGGTACGCAGTACGAGCCGCTCGGCACCGTCCTGATCATCGCGCCGTGGAACTACCCCGTGCAGCTGCTGCTCGTCCCCCTCGTTGGCGCGCTGGCCGCGGGCAACACGGCCGTCCTCAAGCCGAGCGAAGTCACCCCGGCCACCTCGCGGTTGATCGCCCGTCTCATCCCGCGGTACCTGGACCCGGAGGCGGTCGCCGTCGTCGAGGGCGGCGTGCCCGAGACCACCGCGCTGCTCGCCCAGCGCTACGACCACATCTTCTACACCGGCAACGGCGCCGTCGGCCGCATCGTGATGCGCGCGGCCGCCGAGCACCTCACCCCGGTCACCCTCGAACTCGGCGGCAAGTCACCCGTGTTCGTGGACCGGGGCGTCGATCTCGCCGCCGTCGCCACCCGTCTGGCCGAGTCCAAGTTCCGCAACGCGGGCCAGACCTGCGTGGCCCCCGACTACGTCCTGACCGACCCGGACACCGCGCCCGCGCTGGCCGAGGAGCTGCGCACGGCCGTGGAGCGGGTGTTCGGCCCGGACCCCAAGGCGTCGGACACGTACGGACGCATCGTCAACGAGCGGCACTTCGACCGGGTCTCGGCGCTCCTCGGCTCCGGGACGACGGCGTTCGGCGGGCAGAGCGACCGCGACGACGTCTACATCGCGCCGACCGTGCTCACCGACGTACGGCCCGACGAGCCGGTGATGCGGGAGGAGATCTTCGGCCCCGTACTGCCGATCGTGAACGTCGACGGGCTCGACGAGGCCATCGCGTTCATCAACGACCGCGACAAGCCGCTGGCCCTCTACGGCTTCACCCAGAGCGAGACCACCCGGCGGCGTCTCGCCGCGGAGACGTCGTCGGGCGGTCTCGGTTTCGGTCTTCCGATGGCCCATCTGCGCGTCCCCGAGCTGCCGTTCGGCGGAGTCGGCGAGAGCGGCGTCGGCAACTACCACGGGCCGCACTCCATCGCCACGTTCAGCCACCGCAAGGCCCGGCTCGACGTGCCGCTGGGCTGACGGGCCGGTCTCCCGGCGGGCCCGCGGTCTCATGACCGCGGGCCCGCCGGACCGAGCAACGCGTCCAGTCCCGCGGTCAGTTGCTCCGGGCCGCCCCGCCCGTCGAGGGCGATGGCGGTGGCCCGCAGGCGCGGGAACTCCTGCGCGGGCATGCGGTGCAGGCCGAGCCGGAAGGCGGGGTCGGGTTCGCCGGGCGCGTCGTCCATGGCCCGCAGTTCCACGAGGAGATAGCCGAGCAGCCACGCCGTGAACGCTCGGTGCACCTGAACCGTACGGCGCTCGCCGAGCCCCGCGCCGTGGAGCAGGGCCAGGACGCGCTCGTCGCCGCGCAGTACGGCCGCCGGGCGGCGGGCCAGTGGGGTGGACAGCAGGCGGGTGGCGAGGAGCGGGACCATGTTCGGGTGCCGCAGCGCGACCCCGTGGGCGGTGAGTGCGATGCGGTGCAACTCCCCTCTCCAGTCCTCGACTTGGGGCTGCCCGGCAAGGCCGGTCTCCAGCTCTTGGTAGAACGCCTCGACCAGGCCGTCCAGGAGGGCGCCCTTGCCGGCCGCGTACCGGTAGAGGGCCATCGCCTCCACACCCAGTTCCGCGCCGAGCTTGCGCATGCTCAGGCCGGAGAGTCCGTCGCGGTCGACGATCTCCAGGGCCGCGGCCAGGACGCGGTCCCTGCTGAGCCGTCCGTAGCGGCCGCGGTCACTGGCGCGACGCCCCTCGGCCGGGTTCACGTCTTTGCCGTGCGGCATGTCCGCCACCTCCGCCTCTTCGGCCCCCTTGACCACAGGGAGCATCGGGTGCAAAGTCTTACATATACGACGTAAACGTACGTGGTCAGCGTACAGCGTCCGACCTCTCAGGAGCGTCGCGCCATGACGCACAGCGAGCCGATGTCCGCGGATCTGGTCCAGGTGGAGCGCGACCTCGCGCGGATGTCGGGCGGCAACGTCGTCCGCGTCACCGCCGGCGGCCCCGTCTTCGGGCTTCCGTTCCCGGTGCGCGGCGTCCGGCCGACGACTTTCGTGCCCGCGCTCCCCCGGCGCGACCGGGCCGCCCTCATGGTGATCGCCGTGTGCTGGGCGCTGAGCTTCCTGTGGTTCTGGTCCTGGTGGCTGCAGCCGGAGCACCGCGTCGGCTGGGCGGGCCTGATCGTCAACAGTGCCCTGCTGCTGTACCTCACCGCCCTGCCCTGCTACTTCTTCGTCACCGCGCTCCGCCTGCGCCGCGTCGACCCGGAGCTGCCCGTCCCCGCGCTCCCGGTCGCCTTCGCCGTGACCCGCGCCCCATCGGAGCCGTGGCCCACCGCCCGGCAGACGCTGGAGGCGATGCTGGCGCAGGACTTCCCGCACCCGTACGACGTGTGGCTGTGCGACGAGGAGCCGACCGACGAGATCATCGCCTGGTGCCGCGCGCACCGGGTGCGGATGTCCTGCCGACGCGGTGTGCTCCTGTACCACCGCAGCGACTGGCCGCGCCGCACCCGCTGCAAGGAGGGCAATCTCGCCTACTTCTACGACAACTGGGGCTACGGCCGCTACGACGTGGTCGCGCAGCTCGACTGCGACCACGTGCCCGCCGCGACCTACCTCGCCGAGATGGTCCGCCCCTTCGACGACCCCGCCATCGGGTACGTCGCCGCCCCCAGCATGTGTGACGCCAACGGCGCCCTGTCATGGGCGGCGCGGGGGCGCCTGCACCGCGAGGCCGTCTGGCACGGCGCGGTGCAGCTGGGGCACAGCGACGGGCTCGCCCCGATGTGCATCGGCTCCCACTACGCCGTGCGCACCCGCGCGCTGAGGGACATCGGGGGTCTCGGTCCGGAGCTCGCCGAGGACTTCTCCACCACCTATCTGCTCAACTCCGCCGGCTGGCACGGGGCGTTCGCCATCGACGCCGAGGCACACGGGGACGGGCCGCTCACCTTCGCCGACATGATCACGCAGGAGTACCAGTGGTCGCGGAGCCTGACCACGATGCTCCTCGGCCTGCTGCCGCGCCATCTGCGACGGCTGCCTTTCGTGCTGCGGCTGCGCTTCTCGTACGCCCTCGCCTACTACCCGCTGCTCGGCCTGATGATCACCGCGGGCCTCACGCTCCCGCCAATCGCCGTCCTCACCGGGCTGCCGTGGATGAACATCAACTACCTGGACTTCCTGGCCCACTTCTGGACCATGCCCGTGTGGCTGCTCCTGACCCTGTACCTGATGCGCCGCCGCGGGATGCTGCGCCCGCGCACCGCGCCGGTGATCAGCTGGGAGACATGGCTGTTCGCGCTCGCGCGCTGGCCCTTCGTCATCCTGGGTCTGTTCGGCGCCGTCGCGCAGAAGCTGCGACCGCGGCCGGTGACCTTCAAGGTCACGCCCAAGGAGGCCGGTGGACCACGGCCGCTGCCCGCCAGGCTCACCCTGCCGTTCGTCGTGCTGGCGGCCTCCTTGTCCGGCGTCGCCCTGGTGGGCGAGCTGACGAGCCCTTCGGCCGGCTATGTCTTCCTCTGCCTCCTCGCCGCCACGGCCTACGCGGCCGTCGCCCTCTTCGTCCCGCTGCTCCATGTGCGGGAGGCCGCGCGGGCCGCGGACGTCTCCTTCGCCCGCGCCCTGTCGACCGCACGGCTCCCGTTCGCCCTCGGCGTCCTGGTGTCCCTGCCGGTCGCCACCGCCACCGTCTTCTACCCGGCGTACGCCGCCGCCGTCCTGGGCTGGTGAACGGCCATGAGCGCACCCTCCACCATTCTCGTCACCGGCGGCGCCGGCTTCATCGGGAGCCACACCTGCGTCGAACTCCTCGACCACGGCTACGAGTTGATCGTGATCGACGACTACTCCCACAGCACCCCGCAGGTCTTCACGCGGGTGGAACGGGTCGCCGACCGCTTCGTCGGCGCCGTCTATGAACTGGACATCCGTGATCGGCGCGCCCTGTCGGCCGTCTTCGACCGCCACTCCGTGGACGCCGTCGTGCACTTTGCCGCGCACAAGGCCGTGGGCGAGTCGACACGGATGCCCGTCCAGTACTACGACAACAACGTCGGCGGCACGACCGCCCTGCTGCGGGTCATGCTCGAACACGGCGTGCACCAGATGGTGTTCTCCTCCTCCTGCTCGGTCTACGGCGACGCCGGGCGCGGCCCGCTGGACGAGTCCACGTCCGCCCGCCCCACCAATCCGTACGCGGCGTCCAAGTGGATCTGCGAGCAGGTGCTCGCCGATGTGTGTGCCCGCTGCCCCCAGTTCACGGTGCTCGCCCTGCGCTACTTCAACCCGGTCGGCGCCCACCCCAGCGGGCTGCTCGGCGAGGACCCCGGTGGCGTCCCCGACAATCTGATGCCGTACGTGGCGCAGGTCGCCGTCGGGCGGCGTGAGCGGCTCCCCGTGTTCGGCGACGACTACGCCACGCCCGACGGCACCGCGATCCGCGACTACCTCCACGTCATGGACACCGCCGAGGCCCACCGCATCGCCCTGGACCACCTCGCCGACGGACCGGGCCTGCGGGTGTTCAACCTCGGTGTCGGCAGCGGCCGTTCGGTCCTCGACGTCATCGCCGCGTTCGGCGCGGCCTGCGGCAGGGCCATCCCGTACCAGATCATGCCGCGCCGCCCCGGCGACGTGACCGAACTCGTCGCCGACGCGCGCGCGGTGGCGCGCGCCTGGGGCTGGCGCCCCAGCAGGGGGCTGCCCGAGATGTGCCGGGACGCATGGCGCTTCCAGCAGCTCAACCCCCATGGCTACGCCGGTTCCGGCCGGCGCCCGAACGGCAAACAGCACGCCCCGTGAAACAGGCACGACCCGTTAGGAGCGACGTCATGCGGATGACAGTGATCGGCACCGGATACGTGGGAACGGTGCACGCCGCGTGCATGGCCGACATCGGTCATCAGGTCCTCGGCATCGACATCGACGCCGAGCGGATCGCATCCCTCTCGGCGGGCCGGGCGCCCATCCACGAGAGCGGCCTGGACGAACTGATCGCACGGACCGTCGCGTCGGGCAGGCTGCGCTTCTCCACCTCGCTCGCCGAGGGCGCCGCGTTCGCCCGCACACACTTCGTGTGTGTGGGCACCCCGCAACGCCCCGACGGCCACGCCGCCGACCTCCGTTACGTGGACGCCGTCGTGGACGGACTGGCCCCGCATCTGCGGCACGGCAGCCTGATCGTGGGCAAGTCGACCGTGCCGGTGGGCACCGCCGCCCGCCTCGCCGATCGTCTCGCCCCGGTGGCCCCGGGTACGGAGGTCGCCTGGAACCCCGAGTTCCTGCGCGAGGGATCCGCGGTCCAGGACACGATGCGGCCCGAGCGGCTCGTCGTCGGCGTGACCTCGCGGCACGCCGAGGGGGTGCTACGGGCGATCTATACGCCCATGCTCCGCGCCGGAGTCCCCTTCTTCAGCACCGACCCGGCGACCGCGGAGCTGGTCAAGGTGGCGGCGAACTCCTTCCTCGCCACCAAGATCTCCTTCATCAACGCCATGGCCGAGGTGTGCGACGCCGCGGGCGCCGACGCGTCGGTCCTGGCCGAGGCCATCGGCGCGGACTCGCGGATCGGCCCCCGCTTCCTCGCACCGGGGCTCGGCTTCGGCGGCAGCTGCTTCCCCAAGGACATCCGGGCCTTCGCCGCCCGCGCCGAGGAGATCGGCGCGGGCGAGGCGGTGGTGTTCCTGCACGAGGTCGACCGGATCAACACCCGGCAGCGCTCCCGCACCGTCGACCGGGCACGCCGTCTGCTCGACGGATCGGTCACCGGCCGCAGGATCGGGGTGCTCGGCGCGGCGTTCAAGCCGGGCAGCGACGACGTCCGCGACTCGCCGGCGCTGGCCGTGGCGGCGGCCCTGCGACAGCAGGGCGCCACGGTCCGTGTGCACGACCCGCAAGGCATCGACAACGCGCGCGTGACCCACCCCGATCTGACCTACGCCCTGGAGGTCGACAAGGCGTGCGAGGACGCCGACCTGGTCCTGCATCTCACCGACTGGCCCGAGTACCGCGACATCGACCCCGCGGCGCTCGCCGGCCTCGTGCACTCCCCCGTCCTCCTGGACGCCCGCAACAGCCTTGACCCCCGGTCCTGGTCGGCGGCCGGCTGGGCCGTGCACGCTCCCGGCCGCCCACGGCTCTCCACGGATGCTTCCCCGCAGTCCGAGGCTGCCGCGTTCACCGGAGGCGCGTCATGAGGGTCGTGGTGACGGGCGGCGGCGGATTCGTCGGCTCCCACCTGTGCGAAGCCCTGCTGCGCAGGGGCGACACGGTCTACTGCCTGGACAACTTCTGCACCGGTGAACCGCTCAACGTCGCCCACCTGCGCGACGCCCCCGGCTTCCGGCTGATCCGGGCCGACGTGACGACGCCGTTGGACGTGCCGGGCCCCGTGGACGCCGTGGCCCATCTCGCGAGCCCCGCCTCGCCGCCGGACTACCACCGGCTCGCCCTGGAGACCCTGGCCGTCGGCAGCCGGGGCACCGAGAACGCCCTGCGCCTGGCGCAGCGGCACGGCGCCCGCTTCCTGCTCACCTCCACCAGCGAGGTCTACGGCGATCCGGAGGTCCACCCGCAGCCCGAGGAGTACTGGGGCCACGTCAATCCGGTCGGCCCGCGCAGCGTCTACGACGAGGCCAAGCGGTTCGCGGAGGCGCTGGCCATGGCGTACCGGCGCAGCCACGGCGTGGACGTGGGCATCGTACGGATCTTCAACACGTACGGGCCGCGGATGCGGCCGCACGACGGACGCGTGGTCTCCACCTTCGTCCGCCAGGCCCTGGCCGGCAGGCCGCTGACGCTCTATGGCGACGGCAGCCAGACCCGCAGTTTCTGCTACGTCGACGACCTCGTCCGGGGCCTGGTCGCGATGCTCGACAGTGACCGCGGCGGTCCGGTGAACCTGGGCAACCCCAGCGAGCGCACCGTCCGCGAACTGGCCGAACTCGTCCTGCGCGTCGCCGGATCGACCTCGCGGATCGTCTGCCGCCCGCTGCCCGTCGACGATCCGACGCGCCGCCGCCCGGTGATCAACCGGGCCGTGGAGCAACTCGGCTGGATGCCCCGCGTCCCGCTCGACGAGGGCCTTCGGCACACGGTGGCGTGGTTCACCGCGCGGTCCGTACCGCGGCGCTCGCGGGTGCCTGTGGAGGCATGATCCCCATGACCGGGAAAGCCGCGATGACCGGGAAAGCCGCACCGTCCGCCGCCGGGCTCCGCACCGCCCCTGGCGTCCTTACCGCAGCGATCGTGCTGCTCGGCGCGAGCGGCTGCGCCGCCACCCCGCACTACGCGCCAACGGCCCATACGTACTACGTCAGCCCGCGGGGCGACGACCAGAACGACGGTTCCTCGCCGGAGCAGGCCTGGCGTTCCCTCGCCCGCGCCGAGCGTGTGACGCTCGAACCGGGCGACCGGCTGCTGCTCGAGGGCGGCGCGCGGTTCACCGGCACCGTCACCCTGGGCAGCGCCGAGGCGGGCCGCGCGGACCGGCCCGTGGTGGTCGGGTCGTACGGCGACGGCCGGGCGACGGTCGACGCCGAGGGCTCCCCCGGCGTCTCCGTGCACAACACGGCGGGCGTGCAGATCCGCGACCTCACCGTCACCGGGGACCGCGCCGCCTACGCCCGCGACGGCGGCATCAACCTCTACGCCGACCGCCCGGGCGGCACCAAGCTCACCGGCGTCCTCGTCTCCGACGTCACCGTCTCCGGTTTCCAGGTCGGCATCGCGGTCGGCGGTGTGGAGAAGGGCAACGGCTTCAAGGACGTGACGATCCGTCAGGCGAAGCTGCACGGCAACAAGGACGCCGGTCTGCTGACGTACGGTCCCGCGTACGAACCCGCCCGACCCGCATACGCCCACCAGGACTTCGACATCTCGGACGTCGACGCGTACCGGAACACGGGTGATTCCGACGCGGACGACCGCCACACCGGCGACGGCATCATCCTCGGCGCCGTGCGGGACGCCACGGTGCGTTACTCCAGCGCGCACGACAACGGATCCAGGTCGTCCGGCGACGCGCCTTCCGGCCCGGTGGGCATCTGGGCGTACGACGCCAGGGATGTGCTCCTGGAGCACAACACCGCCTACCGCAACCACACCGGCTCCAAGGTCGACGGCGCCGGGTTCGGGTTCGACGAGAACGTCTCGGACTCGACGATGCAGTACAACCTGGCGTTCCACAACGACGGACCGGGCTTCTACGCGTACACCCGCAAGGCGAACGGCGCGCACAAGGACAACACGATCCGCTACAACATCACCTCCGACGACGGCCGCAAGCTGCCGCGCTTCGGCGGGCTCGCCGTCTACGGCCACGACGTGCGCAACCTGCGGATCTACCAGAACACCGTGGTGATGACGGCCCTGGAGAACGGCGGGAGCGGCCCCGCCCTGCGGCTGATGGACGGCGAGACGGGGGTGACCGTCCGCAACAACACCTTCGTCACCGACGGTTCCCCGCTCGCCCTGGTGGACCGCGGCCTCACCGCCAAGAACGCCCGGGTGCAGGGCAACAACTACCGCGCCCCGCAAGGACAATGGACCGTGCAGTGGGGTGACCACGCCTACACCGGCCTCGCTGCCTGGCGCGCGGCCACCGGCCAGGAACGCGTCGACGGACGGCCCTCCGGCCTGACCGTCGACCCCTGTCTCGCCGGCGGGGAACTGCCGACCGCCACGTCCCCCGGCGACGCGCGGCTGTTCCTCCCCGACTGCGACGCCCTCGCGGACAAGGGGCTCGACCTGCGCGGGCTGTTCGGCATCGACCCCGGTGCCGTCGACTACTTCGGCCGGGCGGTCGGCACGCCCCCGCCGGTCGGGGCCGCGCTGCCCGCGCCGGACTAAGAGGCGGAGCGGGCCGAAGATGCAGGCGCACACGGCCCGTGCCTACGATCGATACAGCGAGACCCCAGGTTGACGCGTGACTCGCGGCCGGGTGTCCCTGCCACGCAGGGAGGCGCTTTGCCATTGCTTCGCTCATACCCCCTGGATCCACCACGGGCGCATCGGCTCATGGCCGCCTACGTCGCCCTGGTCGCCGCTCTCACCATCGTGTACATGACGCTCCCGGGCCTGCGTGCCGCGCTCTGGGCGCTCATCGGTCTCGGCGGCGTCGCAGCCGTCGTCATCGGTGTGCGCGTCCACCGCCCCGCGCACCGCTGGCCGTGGTGGGTGCTCGCGACGGGACTGCTCGCGTTCGCGGCGGGCGACACGTACTACAACGTGGTCGAGCAGTACTTCCAGGCGTCGAATCCGTTCCCCTCCCCGGCCGACGCCTGCTACCTCGCGGTGTATCCGCTGCTCGCCGCGGGCCTCTTCGGGCTCGTGCGCTACCGATGGGCGAGCCCTGACCTGCCGAGTCTGCTGGACGCGCTCATCATCACCGGTGGGCTCGCGCTGCCGGTGTGGGTCTACCTCGTCCAGCCGCTGACCGAGGTCGAGGGCCTGACCTGGCCGCAGCGCGCCATCAGCATCGCCTACCCGCTGGGCGACGTGCTGGTCCTCGCCCTCCTCGCGCGGCTGCTCACCCCGGGCTTCGTGACCGGCCACAATCCCGCCGTACGCCTGCTCGTGCTCGGCACGTTCACCCTGCTCACCTTCGACATCGCGTACGGGATCCTGCAGCTCAACGGGCTGTGGCAGACCGGCACGCTCCTGGACATGGGCTGGATCGTCTTCTACACGGCGTGGGGCCTCGCCGCGCTGCACCCCTCGATGGTGGAGCTGACCGCGTACACGCATCAGCGCCAGACCCTGCTCCCGCCGCCGCGCAGACTCGTGCTGCTCGCCGCGGCCACGCTCATCGCCCCGGCGATCCTGCTCGTGGAGGCTCTTCTCGACAGCGCCCACGACGCGGCCGTCATCGCCGCCTTCTCCGGCACCCTGTTCCTCCTGGTGATCCTGCGGCTCGCGGGCATGGTCGTGGCGCACCGCAAGGCCGTGGACCGCGAACTCGCGCTGCGCGGTGCGGCCGCGTCGCTGGTCGCCGCGATCTCCACGGAGCAGATCATCGAGACCTGCGAGACGACGGTCGCCGCGCTGTCCGGGCCGGGGGCCCGGCCCGGGACCCTGCTCCTGGAGGCGGGCGACTCGCCGCCGTTCCGCTACGCCGCCCTGGACCTGCGCCGCACACGGCTGGTCCGGCCCGCCGCTCTGGGCCCGGAGATCGCCGCCCGCCTCGACGCCTCGCAGAGTGCCCTGGTCTGCCCGATGATCCAGCGCGACCGTCCCGCCGGGGACGATCCGCCGGGCGTGCTGATCGCCTCCGGCTCCGAGAAGCAGCTCACCGAGGTCTGGGGCTCCCTGGAGATCCTCGCCTCGCACGCGGGCCTGGCCAAGGAGCGCATCGCACTCCGGCAGGAGATCATCCGGCGCGAGAGCGAGGCGTACTTCCGGACGCTGGTGCGCAACGCCTCCGACGTCATTCTCATCGTGGACGACGACGACACCGTCCGGTACGCGAGCCCCTCCGCGCAGGCCGTCTTCGGTGACGTCCGGCTGGTCGGGGCGGGGCTGCCGGAACTGGTGGACCCGCGGGACAGGGACCGCGCCGCGCGCGTGCTCGCGGCCATGCGCGGCGGCGGGCAGCAGGAGCCCCATGACTACTGGTGGATGCCGCGGGGCGGCGGACGCATCGAGGTGGAGGTGCGCTGCAGCGACCTGCGGCAGGACCCCACCGTGCGGGGGCTCGTCGTCACCCTGCGGGACGTGACCGAGCAGCGTCAGCTGGAGCACGAGCTGACCCAGCGGGCCTTCCACGACGCGCTGACCGGCCTGCCCAACCGGACGCTGCTCCTGGAGCGCATCGAGCGGGCACTGCTGCGTGGTCGCCGGGAGACGACGCTTACGTGCGTGCTCTTCATCGACCTGGACGACTTCAAGGTCGTCAACGACACCTTGGGGCACTCGGTCGGGGACCGGCTGCTTGCCGCCGTCGGGTCCCGTGTCTCGCGCTCGCTGCGGCGCAGTGACACCGCGGCCCGCCTCGGCGGCGACGAGTTCGCCATCCTGATGGAGGACGCCAAGGAGCCCGTCGACGCGGAGATCCTGGCCGCGCAGGTGGTGCAGGCGCTCAGCAGGCCGTTCCAGCTGTCCGGCGACAGCGTGAGCGTCTCGGCGAGCGTGGGCGTGGCCACGGCCGTGGACAGCGCGGGCGCCGAGGAACTCCTCACCCACGCCGACCTCGCGCTGTACGCGGCCAAGGCCGCGGGCAAGCGTCAGTGGCGCCGCTTCCAGCAGGGGCTGCACGTACGCATGCGGGAGCGGCACGACCTGCAGGCGAGTCTGGACCGGGCGATCGCCGACGAGGAGTTCGCGCTGCGCTATCAGCCCGTCGTCGACATCAGCGCGAACGGCGCCCCGGCGGACGGCGCCCAGCACACCGCCGAGATCGTCGGTTTCGAGGCGCTGGCCCGCTGGCCGCACCCCCGGCGCGGTCTGGTGCCGCCGCAGCAGTTCATCCCGCTCGCCGAGGAGACCGGCCACATCACGCCGCTCGGCGCCTGGGTCCTGGGCAGCGCCGCCGCGGACATCGCGGGTCTGCAGAGCGCGGGCGCCGGCTGCGACCGGCGCCCGTACATCAGCGTCAACGTGTCCGCGCGGCAGTTCCGCGACCCGGGCTTCCTCGGCGAGGTGCGCAACGCCCTCGACACCCCCGGACTCGCCCCGGGCTCCGTGCAGTTGGAGCTGACCGAGTCCGTGCTGATGCGGCGTGACGGCCAGATACAGGCGGTCATGCGGGCGTTGAAGGATCTCGGCGTGCGGATCGCGGTCGACGACTTCGGCACGGGATTCTCCTCGCTGCGCTATCTCCGCGAGTTCCCCGTCGACGTACTCAAGATCGACAAGTCGTTCATCGACGACATCGCCGATGACACCCGGCAGCTCGCCCTCGTGGAGGGCATCGTGCACCTCGCCGACACGATGGGTCTCCAGGTCATCGCCGAGGGCATCGAGCAGGCCGCGCAACGCGATCTGCTGACCGCGATGGGCTGCGGGTTCGGGCAGGGCTATCTCTTCGCACGGCCGCTGACGGCCGAGCAGGGGGAACGGCTCCTGCGCCGGCGCCGGGGGCTCGACGGCGTCAGCCCGGGCCCTGGCGCCGGGCGTGGCCGCCGGATCGCCCGCGCCACCCCTGCCGCTGGGAGCGACCCGCCCGCGAAGCCTGCCCCGACCCCCTCGGAGAGGGAGAGCACCATGAGCGAAACGGACACCGGACTCCTGGGGGTGCGGCGCGATCCGCGCTGGGGCGAACTCGACCACCTGCGGCGCACCAGCCCGATGAGCGACTGCGTCCTCGACGAGGTCCGCGGCCGGCACATCCGCAGCGGGGACCACTGGCTCATCGACTTCGCCTCCTGCAACTACCTGGGGCTCGACTGTGATCCCGAGATCATCGACGCCATCGAACCCGCCGTACGCCGCTGGGGAACCCACCCCAGCTGGTCCCGGCTCCTGGGCAGTCCCCGGCTCTACACCGAGATCGAGGAGCGGCTCACCGCGCTGCTCGGGGCGCCGGACACCCTGCTGCTGCCGACGGCCACGCTGATCCACGCCTCGGTCATCCCCGCCCTGGCCGGCGAGGGGCATGTCTTCGTCGAGGCCGCGGCGCACCGCACGGTCTACGACGGCTGCGTCTTTGCCCGTGGGCAGGGCGCCACGCTGCGGCGCTTCCACGCCGACCGGCCCGACGAACTGGCCGCCCTGTTGCGGGCGGTGCCGAGCGGCTCGGCCCGCCTGGTCTGCCTCGACGGCGTCAACAGCATGAGCGGGAACATCGCCGACGTGCCCGAACTGGCCGGGATCTGCCGGGACTCGGGCGCCACGCTCTACATCGACGACACCCACGGATTCGGCGTCATCGGGGAGCGCCACGCCGACGAGCCGTGCCCCTACGGGTCCCGCGGCAACAGCGTCGTGCGGCACACCGGCGAGACGTACGACAACATCGTCCTGGTCGGCGGCTTCTC
The DNA here is from genome assembly GCF_053591915.1 of Streptomyces sp. NPDC002853. NCBI lineage: Bacteria > Bacillati > Actinomycetota > Actinomycetes > Kitasatosporales > Streptomycetaceae > Streptomyces > Streptomyces sp. NPDC002853. The sequence continues at coordinate 121,882 of NZ_JBSFUS010000015.1, forward strand.
CAAGGCCTACTCCTCGCTCCTCGCCTTCCTCGCGCTGCCGCCCTGGCTCAAGGACCACCTGAAGGTGGCCGCCGCCCCCTATCTGTACTCCGGGCCGTCGCCCACGGCCTCGCTGGCGACCGCGCTCGCCGGTCTGGAGGTCAACGACCGGCGCGGCGACGCCATCCGCGCCGATCTGCACCGCAAGACCGTCCGGGTGCTCGACCACGTGGCCGGGCTCGGCGTGGGGACGCTCAACCGCGACCAGCTGCCGATCGTGGAGATACCGCTGGCCGACGCGTCGGACCTGGACGCGGTCGCCGGATTCCTGTGGGAGCAGGGCATCTACGTGACCCTGGCGGCCTATCCGCTCGTGCCGCGCGACCGTGTCGGGTTCCGTGTGCAGCTCACGGCCCTGAACTCCGACGACGACATCGACCGGCTCAACACCACCCTGACGCGCCTGTCCGAACGCTTCCCGCTGCGGCCGGGGAGCTGACCCCCGCCATGGCCCCCACCCGCAACGACGACGTCGACTGGGACAGTTGGCCCGTCCAGGACTACCTCGGCGAGAACTACCGGGAGCTGCATCCGTCCGACGCGGCGGTCATCGCCCACCACTCCGCCTTCTACCGGCGGTTCGGCCGGGCAAGCGCCGCGTGCTCCCTGGAGTTCGGGGCGGGACCCAACCTGTATCCGCTGATCATGGCCGCCGCCGCGAGCCGCCGCATCGACGCCGTCGAGGCGAGCGCCGCGGGTGTCGCCTATCTGACCCGGCAGCTCGAACAGGGCCCCGACGACAGCTGGTTGCCCTTCCACGCGCTGTGCCGCCGCCTCAACCCCGAGCTGCCGCCCACGCTTCAGGAGGCGCTCGCGGGCGTGCGCGTCGTGCACGGCGACATCCGTGCGCTGCCGTCCGGCACGTACACCATCGCGTCGATGAACTTCGTCGCCGAGGGCGTCACCGAGGACTTCGCGGAGTTCACGGACTTCTGCCGGTGCTTCGTGCGCTCGGTCGCCCCGGGGGGCCATCTCGTCGCGGCGTTCATGGAGAACATGCCGACGTACCGCATCGGGCCCGCGTCGCGGTGGCCCGGCTGTCCGGTGAACCCGGTCGTCGTCACCGAGGTGTTCGCCCCGCTCACCGAGCACCTCGCGGTCACCCGGATCGACGCCGACCCGACGCTGCCCGACTACGGGGACTCCGGGATGGTGCTGCTCACGGCGACGAGGCAGTCCTGACCGGCACCCTCAGGCGCCCGCCTCCTGCAGCGCGAACGCCGTCTCCACCAGCGCGATGTGGCTGAACGCCTGCGGTGCGTTCCCCAGTTGGCGGTGACTGTCCGGGTCCCACTGCTCCGCCAGCAGGCCCACGTCGTTGCGTACGTCCAGGACGTGCTCGAAGGTCTCGCGCGCCTGCGTGAGCCGGCCGGTGGCCGCCAGCGCGTCGGCGTACCAGAGGGAGCACGCCACGAACGTGCCCTCGGAGCCACGCATGCCGTCCACACCGGTCGCCCCAGGGCCGTCGTGACCGTACCTGCGCACGAATCCGTGGTGGTCCAGGGCACCCATCGCCCGTACGGTGTCGTGCACCCGCGCGTCGTCGGCGGGCAGGAAGCCGACCTTGGGGATCAGCAGGGCCGACGCGTCGAGGGCGGGCGATCCGTAGGACTGCACGAACGTCCGTCGTTCGTCGTCCCATCCCTCGCGGCACACCTCCCGGTGCACCGCGTCCCGCATGGTGCGCCACTCCCCCGCGGACTCGTTCCTGCCGAGCATCTCGCCCATGCGCAGGGCACGGTCGGCCGCGACCCAGGACATGACCTTGGAGTGGACGAACTGCCGCCCCGCGGATCGGACTTCCCACAATCCCTGGTCCGGCTCGCGCCAGTGGTCCCGCAGATGGCTCATCAGGGATTCCACCAGGCTCCACAGGTGGGGCTGCATCGGGATGCCCGCCCGCAGCGACAGATAGAGCGTGTCGAGCACCTCGCCGTAGACGTCCAGCTGGAGCTGATGGGCCGCGGCGTTCCCGAACCGTACGGGCCGCGAGCCCTCGTACCCCGACAGCCAGGGTGCTTCGGCCTCCGGCAGCCGCCGTTGCCCCTCCACCCCGTACACCGCCTGGAGATCGGCGGGATCACCCGCCACGGCACGCACCAGCCAGTCGAGCCAGGCCGTGGCCTCGTCGCGGTAGCCGCTGCGCAGCAGGGCGGAGAGGGTGAGCGTGGAGTCGCGCAGCCAGCAGAAGCGGTGGTCCCAGTTGCGTTCGCCGCCCGCGCACTCCGGGAGCGAGGTGGTCGGTGCGGCGACGATGCCGCCCGTGGGCGCGTAGGTGAGGGCCTTCAGCGTGATCAGCGAGCGGGTGACCGCTTCCCGCCAGGGGCCCTGGTAGCGGCACTTGGCCGTCCAGCGCCGCCAGAAGTCGCCGGTCGCCTTCAGCGCCGTCTCCGCGGGGACTCTCAGCGGCTCGGGCGGTTCCGGCAGGTGCGAGGGCGCCCACACGAGTTGCAGCGTGAGGCGCTGGCCCGCCGAGACGGTGAAGTCCAGGGCACTGGAGTCACGGACGCCGGGGTCGTGGGCCCTGGAGTCGTGCAGACCGGTGCGTATCTCCATCGGGCCGTCGGCGCTCAGCCAGAGGGAGTCGGGTCCGGCGACGGCGACCGTGCAGTGCTCCTGTCGACGCACCCACGGCACGACGCGGCCCTGGTTGAAGCGCGGCCGCAGTTCGCTGCGCATGGCCACGCTTCCGGACAGGCCCTCGACGACGCGCACGATGCAGGGCAGTTCCGCGCGCGGGGGCATGAAGTCCGTGACGCGCACGGCACCGCTCGGGCACTCCCAGTGGGAGTCCATGACCAGGGTGTCCTGGCGGTAGCCCCGCCGTGTGCACGGCCCCGCGCCGACGGGGGAAACCCGCCAGAAGCCGTTGTCCGCCGTGCCGAGCAGCGCGGCGAAACAGGCCGGGGAGTCGAAGCGCGGCAGGCAGAGCCAGTCGATCGACCCGTCCCTGCCGAGCATGGCAGCGGTTTCCAGGTCACTGATGAGGGCGTAGTCCTCGATGCGAGCGTTCATGATCGAGTCACGCCGTCGTGCACATTGCCGCCTTTCCATTCTACGGCGGACCGGCCCTTCGGGCCTGGGATCAGGCCCCCTTCGAGGCACCGGATTCACCATGTGCAACGGCCATGGACAGCCCCCGAACCGCTGTGATCTCATCCGTCCGGGCGGATCGATCGCGTTCGCCTCCGCTCAGGCCCGAAAGACCCCCACACATGCAGAAGACCAAGTCCGCGCTCTGGGAATTCCTCCAGGGCCTCGGCAAGACGTTCATGCTCCCGGTGGCCCTGCTCGCGTTCTGCGGCATCATGCTGGGCATCGGCTCGTCGCTCTCCAGCGAGGCCGTCACCGAGAACCTCACCTTCCTCCAGGGCGAGGGCTTCCACCTCGTCTTCACGTGGATGGCGAGCACCGGTCTCGTCGCCTTCAAGTTCCTCCCCGTGATGTTCGCGATAGCCATCCCGCTGGGCCTGGCCCGCGAGGACAAGGGCGTCGCGGCCTTCTCGGGCTTCGTCGGCTACGCCGCGATGAACCTGGCGGTGAACTTCTACCTCACCGCCAAGGGCGTGGACCTGGAGGACGAGAAGGCAATCGCCCACTACGGCATCGCCGACGTCATCGGCATCCAGTCCATCGATACGGGACTGCTCGGCGCCGTAGCTGTTGGCATCGTTGTCAGCGTGCTCCACCAGCGCTTTCGTGCCCAGCGGATGCCCGACGCGCTCGCCTTCTTCGGCGGTCTGCGCTTCGTGCCGATCATCTCGACGCTGGTCCTCAGCCTGCTCGGTCTGCTGATCCCGCTGGTGTGGCCGACGTTCAACGGCTGGATCACTGACCTCGGGCGCGCGATCGGTCACGCGGGCGTCTTCGGCCCGTTCTTCTTCGGCATGGGGGAGGTGCTGCTGCGGCCGATCGGCCTGCACCACATCCTCGTCGCCATGTTCCGCTTCACGGATGTCGGCGGCTCCGGCGCGGTCTGCGGCGACCAGGTCTCCGGCGCGCTGAACCTCTTCTACGCCCAGCTCAACTGCGCGACCCCGCCCGGTGACGCGGTCACCGACGCCACGCACTTCCTCTCCCAGGGCAAGATGGCCGTCTACCTCGGCGGGCTGCCGGGCGCGGCCCTGGCGATGTACCACTGTGCGAACAAGAAGATGCGCCCGGAGATCAAGGCGCTCCTTGTCTCCGGTGTCGTCGCGTGCGTCGTCGGCGGCATCACCGAACCGCTGGAGTTCCTGTTCCTGTTCATCGCGCCGTGGCTGTACTTGATCCACGCCGTGCTGGTCGGCCTCGGCTTCCTGACCGCCGCCGTCCTCGGGGTGTTCATCGGCAACACCGACGGCAACGTCATCGACTGGCTCGTCTTCGGCGTCCTGCAGGGCACGACCACGAAGTGGTACCTGATACCCGTCATCGCCGCGGTGTGGTTCGCCGGCTACTACTTCCTCTTCCGCTGGGCCATCACCCGCTTCGACCTCAAGACGCCGGGTCGGGAGGAGCCGGTGGCGGAGGCCGACGAGGAGGGGACGTCCGCCGAGGACGAGGCCGCGGCCGCGGCTCCGCGTGAGCTGATCGCGGGGAAGTACGACGCCGTGGCGATCCTGGAGGCGATCGGCGGCGCCGAGAACATCCAGACCCTCGACAACTGCATCACCCGCCTGCGCATGACGGTCGCGGACGCCGGACAGGTCGACGAGGCCCGTCTGAAGAAGCTGGGCGCGGTGGGGGTCATCAAGCTCGACGCGCACAATGTGCAGGTGATCATCGGTCCGCAGGTGCAGTCGGTGAAGGACGCGATCGCGTCGATGGTGCGGGTGGGCTGACCGGTGGCCCCTTCCTTCGACTTCGACGGACCCGTCGACCGGCACGGCACGTGGTGTACGCAGTGGGATTACGTGGAGGACCGCTTCGGCGTCCCCGACCTGCTGCCGTTCACCATCTCGGACATGGACTTCGAGACGGCGCCCGCGGTCCTGTCGGCCCTGCGCGGCAGGCTCGACCACGGCGTGCTCGGCTACTCCCGCTGGCGCCAGACGGACTTCCTCTCCGCGATCGTCGACTGGTACGGCGAACGCCACGCCACCGAGCTGGACCCGGGGTCGATCGTCTACGGCCCCTCCGTGATCTACCAGATCTCCCAGCTCCTGCGCCTGTGGTCCCGCCCCGGCGACGGCGTCGTCGTCCACACGCCGACGTACGACGCGTTCCCCAAGACCGTCGCCGCGCACGAGCGGCGGCTGCTCGGCTGCCCGCTCGGAGACTGGGCCGAACTGGAACGGCTCCTTGCCCTGCCGGACACGGCCGTTCTGCTCCTCTGCTCCCCTCACAACCCCACCGGCCACGTGTGGACGGAGGCCGAGCTGGACCGCACCGCCGCTCTCTGCGCGCGGTACGGCGTCGCGGTGATCAGCGACGAGATCCACTCGGACCTCGCGCACCCGCCGTACGTCCACCGCCCGTGGCCCCTGCACGGCGCTCGCGAGGGGCGCTGGGCGGTGGTGACATCGGCATCGAAATCCTTCAACATCCCGGCCCTGACGGGCAGTTACGGCATCATCGCCGACCCGGCCACACGCGACGCGTACCTTCGCAACCTCAAGGAGGCCGACGGCCTGTCCTCCCCGGCGGTGCTCTCCCTGGTGGGCCACATCGCGGCGTACCGCCAGGGCGCCCCCTGGCTGGACGCCCTGGGCATGTACCTCCGCGGCAACCTCCACCTGGTCGCCGACCGCCTCAACGCAGCGTTCCCGCCCCTGAAGTGGACCCCACCCCAGGCGGGATACCTGGCCTGGATCGACGTAAGCCCGCTGGGGGTGGACGACGAGGCACTCCAACGCGAACTGATCGACACCCAGAAGGTGGCAATCATGCCCGGCACGTCCTACGGCGCCCCCGGCCACCTACGCCTGAACGTGGGCTGCCCACGGGAGAAGGCCGAGCGGGGGGTCGCTGCGCTGATGGAGGCGGTACGGGCGATCCACCGCGGGGACGCGGCCGGCTGAGGCGTTTGGCCGGGCCGGTATCCGCAGGTCAGGCCGGTCTCCCGGAGGCTGGACGGCGGGTTCCGTTGGTACAGTCGCGAGGTTCGCCCCTCGTACCCGGGAGATCCGCGCCATGGCCGTCGACGAGCTCGACACCCGCATTCTGCGGCTCCTCCTGGAGCAGCCCCGTACCAGTGTCCGTGAGTACGCGCGTGTGCTCGGGGTGGCCCGTGGCACCCTGCAGGCGCGGCTCGACCGGCTGGAGCGGGACGGGGTGATCACCGGGACGGGGCCTTCGCTCTCGCCTGCCGCGCTCGGGCATCCCGTGCTCGCCTTCGTGCACATCGAGGTCACGCAGGGGCACCTGGACGAGGTGGGTGACGCGCTCGCCGCCGTGCCCGAGATCATCGAGGCGTTCTCGATCACCGGCGGCGGTGACCTCCTGACCCGCGTGGTGGCCCGGGACAACGGCCACCTGGAGGACGTGGTCCAGCAGCTGATCCAGATGCCGGGCGTCGTCCGCACCCGTACGGAGATGGCGCTGCGCGAACGCGTCCCGCACCGCCTGCTGCCGCTCGTGGAGTCGATCGGCCGGACCTCCGCCGAGCAGCGTTGAACTGCGGCTTTGGCATGCTGGAGTACATGAGCATCTTCGGCGACACCTCGGTCATCTTCGATCTCGACGGCACTCTCGTGGACAGCGAGCCGAACTACTACGAGGCGTCGCGCGAACTGCTGGCCGAGCACGGCGTCGCCTACACCTGGGCCGACAACGAGCGCTACGTGGGGATCGGCACCCAGGAGACCCTCGCCACATGGAAGGACCGGTACGGCATCGGCGTACCGGTGGCCGAACTGCTCTCGGAGCTCGACCGGCGCTATCTCGCCCTCGCCCGCGCCGAGACGCACGTTTTCCCCGAGATGCGGAAGTTCGTGGAGCGGCTGCACGGTGCCGGGGTGCCGATGGCCGTGGCCTCCGGGTCGTCCCGACCCGCCATCGAGGCGATCCTCGCGGGCACCGGCCTCGACGCGCTCCTGACCACCGTCGTCTCGGCGGACGAGGTCGCGCACGGCAAGCCCGCCCCCGACGTGTTCCTGGCCGCCGCCGCGCTCCTAGGCGCGGACCCGGCCGACTGCGTGGTCCTGGAGGACGCCGCTCCGGGCGCGGCAGCGGCGCACGCGGCGGGCATGCGCTGCATCGCGATCCCCTACGTCGCCGCCCACGCCGGCCAACCGGCGTTCGCGTCGGCGGAGCTGCTGCTGCGGGGCGGGCAGGCCGAGTTCACGGCGCAGGCGGCCTGGGACCACCTTGCCGGGCTGACCCGGGCGTAGCCGCCGCCCTCGGGATGGCCCGGTCGTCCAAGACGAGCGCAGGCCGTCCCGGACCGATCCGTGCCCGGTGCGCCCACATGGCCGGGCACGGTCCGCGTGCCCGGCCGTGCGGTGCTTCGCCGTGTCCGGGCAGGGGGCGGCTCCTCAGCGTGGGGCCCGGCCTGGGGTGCGGTCCGAGGCCCGGTCCGAGTGATCGATTCCGAGCAGGTGCAGGAACATGGCGGTCACGTCGCGGACGGCCCCGTCGTACGTCTCCGGGGCGGACGCCGTGAGCCGCGCGAACTGGATGCTCATGCCGCCGACCGCGCGCGCCACGGCCAGCGGATCGGCGACCGGCCGGGCCGTGCCCTCGGCCGCGAGCCGCCGGATGTAGCGGGCGGAGCGGTGGACCGGGCGCTCCTGGGTCTCCACCCACAGGCCGCGTACGTCCTCGTCGACCTGCGCCTGTTGCTCCAACAGGCGCAGCAGCGGCAGGTGTTGGGCGTACGCGGCGATGAAGGCGGCGGTCGACGCCTCGACGACCTCGCGGGCATCGTCCCGATCGACGCCCGGCACGTCCTGCGCGGCCAGGAACGCGTCCCGTACGCGCACCGCGAGGACCCGGAAGATCTCCTCCTTGGACGCGAAGTACACATAGAAGCCCGCCCGCGAGACCTCCGCCTCCGTGGTGATGTCGGCAATGGTCGTCGCGCCGTACCCGCGCCGCGCGAACACGGACTCGGCGGCGTCCAGGAGCCGCCCTCGGGCCGGTGCGTCGCTGCGGTCGCGGGCGGTGCGGGTCGCCCAGGGCTGTTGGTGTCGTGCCACGCGGCGAGCATATTGACGTTGACGCCAGTGTCAATGAGCATGGCGGCGCCGGATACCTCAGGAGGGCTTCATGGGTTCTGCCGCCGTGCTCGTCGCCAATCGCGGGGAGATCGCCGTCCGCGTCCTGCAGGCCGCCGCGGGGGCCGGACTGCGTACGGTCGCCGTGTACGCGGAGGACGACGCCGCTGCTCGGCATGTACAACTGGCGGACGAGGCACAGCCGTTGGGAGGCACGGGCCCGGCCGCGTATCTGGACGCGGACGCGGTGCTGGCCGCGGCCCACCGTTCCGGCTGCGAGCTGCTGCACCCCGGCTACGGATTCCTCAGCGAGGACGCGGAGTTCGCGGGGCGCTGCGCGGCAGCCGGGCTGCGGTTCGTGGGACCGGCCCCCGAGGTGCTCGGGCTGTTCGGCGACAAGGCACGCGCGCGTGCGCTGGCGGTGCGGCTGGGCGTTCCCGTACTGGCGGGCACGCAGGGGCCGACGACCTTGGCCGATGCCACCGCGTTCCTCGCCGGACTCGGCCCTTCGGGAGCGGTGATGGTGAAGGCCATCGGTGGCGGCGGCGGGCGCGGCATGCGGGCCGTCCGGCACCCGGACGAGCTGGCGGACGCCTGGGAACGCTGCCGCTCCGAGGCCTTGCAGGGCTTCGGGCGCGCGGAGTTGTACGTCGAGGAGCTGCTGACCGGCGCCCGCCACATCGAGGTCCAGATCCTGGGCGACGTGACCGGTGAGGTCACCCACCTCTGGGAGCGCGACTGCAGCGCACAGCGCCGCCACCAAAAGCTCGTCGAGGTCGCTCCGGCGCCCGGACTCACCCCGGCGATCAGGGAAAACCTCGTGTCCGCCGCCCTGCGGATGGCCCGCGAGTGCGGGTACACCGGCCTCGGCACCTTCGAGTTCCTGCTCATCGGCGAGGAGTTCCACTTCATCGAGGCCAACCCCCGCCTCCAGGTCGAGCACACGGTCACCGAGGAGGTGACGGGCGTCGATCTGGTGGTGACCCAACTGCGCCTGGCCGCAGGCGAGTCACTCGCGGCGCTCGGCCTCGCGGGACCGCCGCCCGAACCCCGCGGGTACGCGCTCCAGGCGCGCGTGAACGCCGAGTCCCCAGCCCCGGACGGCACCGCGCTCCCCTCCACCGGCACGCTCACCCGCTTCGACGTGCCGACGGGCCCGGGGGTGCGCGTGGACACGGCGGCGCGCAACGGAGCGGAGATCGGGGCGCGTTACGACTCGCTGCTCGCGAAGGTCATCACGCACACGCCCCACGGGGACTTCGCCGCGGTCTGCGAACGCGCGTCCCGCGCCCTGGCGGACTTCGCCGTCGAAGGCGTACGCACCGGGATACCCCTCCTCCGCGCGCTGCTCGCCCACCCGGGCTTCACCGCGGGTGGCGCGCACACCGGCTTCGTGGCCGAGCACATGGCGGAACTGCTGCCCGATGACGCACGGGTCGAGGCACGGGTCGAGGCACGGGTCGAGGCATCGGTTCCGGACCTGGCACCGTCCGGCGCATCGCACGTGCTCGCGGGCGACGATGGGGCCATCACCGCCCCCATGACGGGAGCGGTCGTCACCGTCGACGTGAGGGTGGGCGAACAGGTCCTCGCAGGGCAGCAGTTGCTCGTGCTCGAGGCGATGAAGATGGAGCACGTGCTGCGCGCGACCACCTCCGGAACGGTGACCGCCCTGCACGCGCACGCAGGCGGCACGGTGGCGGAGGGGCACCCTTTGGTCACGGTCGAGGCGTCGGCGGCGGGCGAGATGACCGCGGCACTCGCCGAGGAGGTCACGGACCCGGACGCGATCCGCCCCGATCTGGCCGAGACCCTGGCCAGGCACGCCATCGGCCTGGACGCCCAGCGCCCCGAGGCCGTCGCCAAGCGCCACCGCATCGGCCGCCGCACGGCCCGGGAGAACCTCCGGGACCTGTGCGACGACGGCACGTTCACTGAGTACGGCGCCCTCGCCATCGCCGCGCAGCGCCGACGCCGCTCACTCGACGACCTGATCGCCTCGACGCCCGCCGACGGCATGGTCACCGGCACGGGGCGGATCGACGGCGTGCGGTGCGTGGCGATGTCGTACGACTACACCGTCCTCGCCGGCACCCAGGGTCTGCAGAACCACCGCAAGACGGACCGGATGCTCCAACTGGCCGGGGAACGGCGCTTGCCCGTCGTGCTGTTCGCGGAGGGCGGCGGCGGACGCCCCGGCGACACCGACTCGACGTCGGTAGCCGGGCTCGACGTGACGACGTTCCATCAGATGGGGCGGCTGAGCGGCCAAGTCCCCCTGGTGGGCGTCGCGTCGGGACGGTGCTTCGCGGGGAACGCGGCTCTGCTCGGCACCTGCGACGTGGTGATCGCGACGCCGGAGGCCAGCATCGGGATGGGAGGCCCGGCGATGATCGAGGGCGGCGGCCTCGGCGTGTACCGCCCCGAAGAGGTCGGGCCCCTCTCCGTCCAGGTGCCCAACGGGGTGGTGGACATCGCGGTGGCCGACGAGGCGGAGGCGGTGCGGGTAGCGCGGAAGTACCTGTCCTACTTCACCGACTCAGCGAACCACGCCCCTGGGGAGGGTAGTTGGAAGGCACCGGACCCGCGGCTCCTGCGGCAAGCGGTGCCGGAGAACCGACGCCGCACCTATGACGTGCGGGGCGCGATCGAGGGCATCACCGACACGGACTCGGTCCTGGAACTGCGGCGCGGTTTCGGCGTGGGCATCCTCACGGCTCTCGTACGCGTCGAGGGCCGGCCGATGGGGCTGCTCGCCAACAACCCCGGGCATCTGGGCGGGGCGATCGACCGCGACGCGGCCGACAAGGCAGAGCGCTTCCTGCGGCTGTGCGACGCGTTCGGGCTGCCCGTCGTCTCCCTGTGTGACACGCCGGGCTTCATGGTCGGCCCGGACGCCGAACGGACCGCGACCGTACGACACTTCTCCCGGCTCTTCGTGACCGGCGCCCAGCTCCGCGTCCCGCTGGTCAGCCTGGTGCTGCGCAAGGCGTACGGCCTCGGCGCGATGGCCATGATGGGCGGCTCCACGCGCGCGCCCGTGGCCACGGCGGCGTGGCCGAGCGGCGAGTTCGGCGGGATGGGGCTCGAAGGCGCCGTCCGCCTGGGCTACCGCAAGGAGCTGGCCGCCATCGCCGACCCCGTGGAGCGGCAGCGGGTGTTCGACGCCCACGTCGCCGAGCTGTACGAGCACGGCAAGGCGGTGAACGCGGCGGCCGCGCTGGAGATCGACGCGGTCATCGACCCGGCGGAGTCGCGGACCTGGATCCTTGCCGCGCTGGAGGGGGCGGGCGGGCTACGGGGTGATCAGGGGGGCGGGCTGCGGCCCTGATCAGGGGGTGGGTTGGGGCGCGATGAGTGGGGGCGGGCCACGGGCGTGATCAGGGGCCGGGGGTTAGGGGCGTGATGAGTGGGGCGGGCCACGGGAGCTGACCAGCGGGGCGGGCCACGAGCGCTGACCAGCGGGCGGGTTAGGGGCGTGTTCAGTGGGGCGGGCCACGGGCGCTGACCAGGGAGCGGGCCACGGGCGCTGACCAGGGAGCGGGCCACGAGCGCTGACCAGGGAGCGGGTTAGGGGCGTGATGAGTGGGGCGGGCCACGGGAGCTGACCAGCGGGCGGGCCACGGCGACGGGCGTGATCAAGGGCCGAAGCCTGGTCACGGCCGTGGCCGCAGGCCCGGTCACGGGCTTGGTCACGGGCTTGGTCACGAGCCTGGTCACGGGAACGGTCACGGGCCTGGGTCACGGGAACGGTCACGGGGCCGCCACAGGACCAGCTACAGGGCCGGTCACAGGACCAGTCACGGGGCCCGGCCATGAGCCCCAGCCACGGGCCCGCTCATAGGCCCGGCCGCAAGCCCGACCACAGGCCCAATCCCAAACCCGGACACAGACCCCGTCACAAACCCGACCACAGGACCCCGTCACAAGTCCGGCCACAGACCCTAAGCCCGACCACAGACCTCGCCACATACCCGGCCCCAGACCCCGTCAGTACATGATCCCGACGAGGCCGTCTCCCTGCTCGGCGCAGACGAGGCCGCCCGCGCAGCAGGCGCCCCAGCTGCCGGACTCGGGACCGAAGAGGGTCACCCGTTCCCAGTGTTCCGCCGTCGGCCTGGCACGCGAGAGGCGCAGGCCGAGCTTGCCCACGGCCACGTCGGCGGGCGGCGGTCCGCCGGGCGATGTGGGGGCCCCGGGCAGTACGGCCACGATCTCCGCGGCGGGATAACCGAAGAGGTCGATGTCCTCCCAGGCCACCGGAGTCACCTCCGGGCGGTCCGGATGCGCCTGGATCTCCACGCGGGCGAGCCGGTCAGTGAGGCCGGGCCCGCCGCCGCCGAAGGCCAGGACGACGCCGTCGAACTCGGCGTCGAAGTTCCACTCGGGCTCGAAGAGGAGGCCGCCGAGCCAGGCGTCGTGCGCGTGCCGGAGCTCCGCGTACTGATCCAGGGTCAGCCCCATGCACTGCCGGTGCCGCGTGACCTTGTCGGGCGGCAGCAGTTCGAGGACCTCGCCGGGTGCCATCCCGAACTTCAACAGCCCGGAACCGCCCGGCAGTTCTACGCCGACTTCTCGCAACAACTCCAACATTGCACCATTGTTCACCCGTTGACCGAGGTGGCAAGGCTGTTGACGAGATCACACAGAAACCGTTTGCACGGGCGCTGGTCGGCGACGGCCAGGACTACGGTCAGGACTGGGGACGGCTGCCGTGGTTGGCCGCGTGCTTACGGCGTGCCTTCTTCTTGCGACGTCGCTTGGATGACATGCGCTTCCCCTCTCGCCGGGTATGCCGCGGGTGGCATTTCAGGTGTTTTCCACCGTTCCACACGCGGCCCTGCCCGGCGACTGGGACGAGCCACGGCCACGCATGCAAACAAATCGTTCACAACGCTTCATTGACAGCATGACGTGTGCCACCCATGCTGGACGGCATGACCTCCTCCCCCGAGCAGCAGCCCGCCGAGACCGACCCCTTCAGCCCGACGCACCCGGACCAGGTGCGTGCGGGCCGCGCCCCCGCCGCCCTGTTCCGCATCGCCGAGCGCCACGCGGCCACCGACGAGCAGCGGCGCCGGCAGGTGCACGCCACGATCGTCGGTCCGTACGAGGCGGCTCGGCTCGTGACGTTCCTGTTGACCGGAATCGCGGATCGCGAAGAGGGTGAGCCGGAGGTGGACCAGGCAGACATCACCGCGGCGTTGACGCTCATGCCGATGGCGCGCGTCGAGATGGACGAGGTGGAGGCCGGGCTCCTGCAGATGGCGCGCGGTCGCGGCATGACCTGGCCGGAGATCGCCTTCGGCCTCGGCCTCGGCACCCCGCAGGCGGCCAGGCAGCGCTACGAACGGCTGGTCGGCCGCACGGCGATCACCGACCCGGCCGCAACGCCCTCGAACCCGTGAGCCCCGGCCCCCTGAGCCCCCGAGCCCTGCCACCGACGCCGCGCAGCCCGCGCTGCCACCCCTCACGCCCCGTCACCGTCCCCGCCCTCCGACCCCGGCCCCTCACCCAGGCCCCTTACCCACACCCACGCCCGCATGCCGGAGCCACACGTAACTGACGGGTTGCGGAATGTTCCACTCCGCGGCCAGAGCGAGGTCGACCGGCAGGAACCCGGCCCCGCGGTAGCAACGCAGGGCGGCGGTGTTCGCAGGGTGGACGCGCATGAAGATCTCCGTGTAGCCGATACGCAGTGCCTGCTCGGCCAGGCCCCGCACCAGCCTCCGCCCGAAGCCCCGCCCGCGGGCGCCCGGGGCAAGGATGACCCGGGCGAGTTCCGCCTCGCCCTCCTCCTCGTCGCACCACACCTCCCCATAGCCGAGGAGCGCCTCCCCCTCGACCAGCACGCACCCCCGCACATCCCCGTCCAGCTGCCACCCGGCGACCACGCGTGCCGCCAGGGGGAAGTCGCGGAGCCCGCACCACAGGGCGACCTCGGCGGCGGAGGCCGGCCAGCGCGCCACCGTGGCCGCGTCCGCCACGGCAAAGGGTCGAAGCTCCATGTACGATCGCTCCCGCCATGCAGATGAATGCCAACTACACCAGTCTCGTCGCGGTCGGCGACTCCTTCACCGAGGGCATGTCGGACCTGCTGCCCGACGGCAGCTACCGCGGCTGGGCAGATCTGCTCGCCGCCCGGATGGCTGCCGCCTCCCCCGGATTCCGGTACGCCAACCTCGCGGTACGAGGGAAGCTCATCGGGCAGATCGTGGCCGAGCAGGTGGACGTCGCGGCCGCCATGCAGCCCGACGTGATCACCCTGGTGGGCGGCCTCAACGACACCCTGCGCCCCAAGTGCGACATGGTCCGCGTCCGCGACCTCCTGGAAGAGGCGGTCGAACGCCTCGCCCCCGCCTGCAAGCAGCTGGTCCTGATGCGCAGCCCGGGCAGGAACGGCCCCGTGTTCCAGCGTTTCCGCCCGCGCATGGAGGAACTCTTCGTCCACATCGACGAGTTGGCGACACGGCACGGCGCCACGGTCGTGGACCTGTACGGGTCGGTCGCGCTCGGCGATCAGCGCATGTGGGACGTGGACCGGCTGCACCTGACGGCCGAGGGCCACCGCAGGGTCGCCGAAGCGGTGTGGCAGTCCCTCGGCTACGCCCCCGAGGACGACTGGCAGACCCTCCTCCCGGCCACGGCCGCACCGACCTGGGCAGCGCGCCGCGTGGCGGACATCCGCTTCGCCAGACAACACCTGGCCCCCTGGATAGCCCGCCGCCTCACAGGCCGCTCCTCCGGCGACGGCCTCCCGGCCAAACGCCCGGACCTACTGCCTTTCGAGAAGCCCCAGGAATAACCCGCGGTGGGACCGCGGGCGCCGATCCGCGACTCGGGACGCTGGCCGACCTTCTTCCAGTCCTTGATCCATGCCCAGTCCCCGTACCGGCCCGTCACACCCCCGTGAATCAGGCGTCACGACATAGAGCGGCGCGGGCAAACCACCCCAGGGATGACTCACCCGCGCCGTCAGGTTCCGCTTTCTACTCCTCCACCTCGTCCTCGAAGTGCAGGGCGATGGACTGCAGTACGTCCGCCGACGTCACATCGGTGCGTCCTTCGTCGTGTGCCTCCGCCAGCTGCGCGAAGGAGAAGGCGAAGGCCGATGTGATCTGCTCGATGACCGGGCTCAGTTCCCGGCCCACCACCTCGGCGACCTCTATGGCGGTGGCATCGGCGGGGATCTCGATGCGCGGCAGCATCTCCTCCAGCATCGCGCCCACCGCGCCGCTGGGTTCGACCTCGCCGTCAGGGTTCTCCCGTACCTGTCGGCGCATCTCGATCGCCTCGGTCAGGATGCCGACGACTCTTTGGATGATCTCGCGCTGCTCCATGTGGTGAAGCCTAGACGTAGGTGGATCAACGGGAGTTGCGGCACAGCCGGGCACCGGCCGTTGTCAGTGCTCGATGGCACGATGCTCGGAGCCGGACAGAAACAGAACGACGCCCGGCACCGGACGAAAGCGGGAGTGACCATGGGAACTTGGGACGTCGGGCCCTTCGACAACGACACCGCCGCCGATTTCTGCGGAGACCTCGACGACGCCCCTGCCGAGGACCGGCTCGGTCTTGTCCGGGCCGCTCTGGACGACGCCGCCGACGACGGGGAGCTGGACGCCGACGTCGCGGAGACGGCCGTGGCCGCCGCGGCCCTGGTGGCCGCACAGTGCCCGGGCGGCGAGCCCGTCGACCCCGTGTACGGGCCGGAGCAGCCGATACCCGACCTCCTGTCGCTGCGCGGTCCCGCACACCAGGCCCTGGAGCGTGTACTGGCCGAGGGCTCGGAGCAGCTCGACCTGTGGGAGGAGTCCGACGGGGAGCCGTGGCGCAAGGGAGTCGAGACGTTGCGGCGCGTGCTGCGGCCGTCCGCCGAGTAGGCGCCGTCGCGGCAGCGGGTCGGCACCCCCCGTGCCCCTCGCCCCGCGCCCCGCCCCTCCACACCTGGATGATGCTCCAATGACCTGCGCTTTCCGGACTGTACGGACGGTCAAAGAGCAGGTCGGACGGCAGGTAAACTCCGTACACGTGACTGTCGCGCCTGCAAAGCCCCGTATCCCGAACGTCCTCGCCGGGCGTTACGCCTCCGCCGAGCTCGCCACCCTCTGGTCGCCCGAGCAGAAGGTCAAGCTGGAGCGTCAGCTCTGGCTCGCCGTCCTGCGGGCGCAGAAGGACCTGGGGATCGAGGTGCCGGACGCCGCCCTCGCCGACTACGAGCGGGTGCTCGACGACGTCGACCTCGCCTCGATCGCCGAGCGCGAGAAGGTCACGCGCCACGACGTGAAGGCCCGCATCGAGGAGTTCAACGCGCTCGCGGGGCACGAGCAGGTCCACAAGGGCATGACCTCCCGTGACCTGACCGAGAACGTGGAGCAGCTGCAGGTCCGCCTCTCCCTGGAGCTGGTGCGCGACCGCACCGTCGCGGTCCTCGCGCGCCTCGGGAAACTGTCGGGCGAGTACGCGGAGCTGGTCATGGCCGGCCGCTCGCACAACGTCGCCGCCCAGGCGACGACCTTGGGCAAGCGCTTCGCGACGACCGCCGACGAGCTGCTCGTCGCGTTCCGCCGCATCGACGACCTGCTGCGCCGCTACCCCCTGCGCGGCATCAAGGGCCCCGTCGGCACGGCCCAGGACATGCTCGACCTGCTCGGCGGCGACGCCGACAAGCTGACCGAGCTCGAGCAGCGCATCGCCGGGCACCTCGGCTTCGACCGCGCCTTCACCTCGGTCGGCCAGGTCTACCCACGCTCTCTGGACTACGAGGTCGTCACCGCCCTGGTGCAGCTCGCCTCCGGCCCCTCGTCGCTGGCCAAGACCATCCGTCTGATGGCCGGGCACGAGCTCGTCACCGAGGGCTTCAAGCCGGGTCAGGTCGGCTCGTCCGCCATGCCGCACAAGATGAACACCCGCTCCTGCGAGCGCGTCAACGGCCTCACGGTCATCCTGCGCGGCTATGCGTCGATGACCGGCGAGCTGGCGGGCGACCAGTGGAACGAGGGCGACGTCTCCTGCTCGGTCGTACGCCGTGTCGCCCTGCCGGACGCGTTCTTCGCGCTCGACGGGCTCCTGGAGACCTTCCTGACCGTCCTCGACGAGTTCGGCGCGTTCCCGGCCGTCGTCGCCCGCGAGCTGGACCGCTACCTCCCCTTCCTCGCCACGACCAAGGTCCTGATGGCCTCGGTGCGGGCGGGCGTCGGCCGCGAGGAGGCCCACGAGGCCATCAAGGAGAACGCCGTCGCCTCCGCGCTCGCCATGCGCGAGCAGGGCGCCGAGCGCAACGAACTCCTCGACAAGCTCGCCGCGGACTCCCGCATCCCGCTGGACCGCGCGGAGCTGGACGCCCTCATGGCCGACAAGCTGTCGTTCACGGGCGCGGCGAGCGACCAGGTCGCCGTCGTCGTCGCGCAGATCGAGGCCCTGCTCAAGGAGCACCCCGAGGCCGCGGCCTACGCTCCGGGCGCCATTCTCTGAGCGCCGGGCCGGGCCACGCCTAGCGCGTCGCGCGGTGCTCGCCCTTGCCCGCCCTGCGGATCCGCAGCGCGACAAAGGCGAGCACCGCGAGCGCGACCACGGCGAGCACGCCCTTGGAGTACAGGCCGACCAGCTCGCTGACCTGGTGCCAGCGCGAGCCGAGTGCGTGGCCGATCAGGATGAAGACCGCGTTCCAGATCAAGCTGCCCGCGGTCGTCAGGGCGAGGAAGACGGGCAGGCGCATCCGCTCCACGCCCGCCGGGACCGAGATCATGCTGCGGAAGATCGGGATCATCCGGCCGAAGAAGACCGCCTTGGTGCCGTGCCGGGCGAACCACTTCTCCGTGCGCTCGATGTCGGACGCCTTCACGAGCGGAAGACGGGCCGCGATGGCCACGGTGCGGTCCCGGCCGAGCAGCGCGCCGATCGCGTAGAGCGCGAGTGCGCCGATCACGGAGCCCGCCGTGGTCCAGAGCAGGACCGTGATCAAGCCGAACTTGCCCTGGCTCGCGGCGAATCCGGCGAGGGGCAGGATCACCTCGCTGGGCAGTGGCGGGAACAGGTTCTCCAGGGCGATGGCCGCTCCGGCGCCGACGGCGCCGAACGAGTCCATGAGATCGGCGGCCCAGCCCGCGACACCGCCGACGGGGGCTTCGTTCGCGGCAGCCGAGGATGCGTACGCGGCAGTGAGGATCATGCACTCGACGCTACGTAAACCGTGGCGCGCGACGGTATGAGGGCGGCCACACAGGTCGTGTGCGGTGGACCGCAGGGCAGCTTTGTGGTTTTCCGCAGTCCCCGCGGCCCGGCCGTTGGGCTAGCGTCACCGATCATGCGTACGCATCTCAAGCGCTGGCTCAGAGTGACCGTCGGCGTCCTCGTCGGCGCCCTCACCGGCCTCGTCGAGCTGGCCTTCGCCCTGGTGGCCGGCTTGTGGCTGCTGGCCACTCTCGGGCGGCGCACCGGGCGCGGCGCCGAGGCCCGGATCGTGGACGGAGCCCGGCGGCTCGCCGAGCTGGAGCGGCGCCGCATGACCGCCTTCTTCCGCACGGAGCTCGCCACGCCGCCGACCGGCCTGCCCGCCGTGAACTACATCGCGTCGCGCTGGGCGGTCGGACTGCTCGGCGGTGTCGTGCTCGGCTGCGCGCTCCTCGGTGCGGGTTACGCCTCGCTGGCGGTGTGGGGCTGGTTCGTCGCCGACATCGACTCCCCCGTCACCCTGGTCCTCTCCTCGATCGGCGGCCTCTTCCTGTTCTACCTGTGTGTGCAGGGCACGTACGGCGTCGCGCTTGCGGACGAGCGGCACGCCCGGCGGTACCTCGGCCCGAACGACGGGCAGCTCATGGAACGCAGGATCGGCGAACTGGTCGCGAGCCGCGCCGGTGTGGTGGAGGCCGTGCACGACGAGCGGCGCCGCATCGAACGTGATCTGCACGACGGGGTCCAGCAGCGCATCGTCGCCCTCGGCATGCTGCTCGGCAGGGCCCGCCGTGCCTCCGAGCCGGAGAAGTCCGCGCGGCTCCTCGCCCAGGCGCACGAGGAGACCCAGCAGGCCCTGGTCGAACTGCGCGAGGTCGCCTGGCGCGTCTACCCCGCGACGCTCGACGAGGGTGGGCTCGCCGCCGCCCTGGGGACGGTCGCCGAGCGGGCCGCGATCCCCGTACGCCTGCACTGCGATCTGCACGAGACCCCGCCGCCGACCGCGCAGGCCGTGGCGTACTTCGTGGCCGCCGAAGCCGTCACCAACGCCGTCAAGCACTCGGGCGCCACCCTCGTCACCGTCCACGGCGAACGGCGAAATGCCGTGCTGCATTTGCGCGTCGAGGACAACGGGCGGGGCGGCGCCGACCCGTCCGGCAGCGGTCTGCTCGGCCTCGCCCGGCGCGTGGCCGCCCTGGACGGAACCCTCACGGTGGAGAGCCCCGCCGGTGGGCCCACCCTCATCACCGCGGAGCTCCCATGCGCGTAATGCTCGCCGACGACTCGACGCTGCTGCGGGAGGGCCTGGCCCGGCTGCTCGTGGACGAGGGTCACACGGTCACGGCCTCGGTCGGTGACGCGCGGGCGCTGCTCGCCGCCGTGGCCGAGGATCCGCCGGACGCCGCCGTGATCGACGTACGGATGCCGCCCACGCACACCGACGAGGGGCTGCGGGCCGCACTCGAGATCCGGGCGAAGTGGCCGCGGACGAGCACCCTCGTCCTGTCGCAGTACGTCGAACGCCGTTACGCCACCGAGCTGTTGACCACCGCGACCGAAGGTGTGGGCTACCTGCTCAAGGACCGGGTCGTCCAGGTCGACGAGTTCCTGGACGCCCTGGAGCGGGTGGCGTCGGGCCAGACGGCCTTCGACCCCGAGGTCGTACGGCAGTTGCTGACCCTCAGCAGTCACACCGACCCGCTCCAGCGTCTGACCCCGCGCGAGCGCGAGGTGCTCGGCAAGATGGCGCAGGGGCACACGAACGCGGCGATCGCCGGCCAGCTCCATGTCTCGCAGAGCGCCGTCGAGAAGTACATCAACGCGATCTTCGACAAGCTGGAGCTGACCGGGACGACCGGTTACAGCCGCCGTGTGCTGGCCGTCCTGCGTTATCTCGGGTCCTGAGCGGCTCGGTCACGGGGGCATCGGGCTACAGGCCGACGTCCCTGCTGCGGAAGTCCTCCAGGGACTCGCGCCGTACCAGGAGCCGCGCGTGCCCGTCGGCGACGGCCACCACGGGCGGGCGCCCGACGAGGTTGTAGCCGGACGCCATGGACAGGTGGTAGGCCCCGGCCACCGGCACCCCCAGGATGTCTCCGGGCCTGACGTCGCCCGGCAGCTCGGTGTCGGAGGCGAGTACGTCACCCGCCTCGCAGTGCCGCCCGACGACGGTCACCGGCGCGGAGGCCACGGTGGAGTGCCGGCCGATCAGGCGCGGCGCGTACCGCACGCCGTACAGCGCGGGTCGCGGGTTGTCGCTCATCCCGCCGTCCACGGCGACGAAGGTGCGCCCGCCGGTGCGCTTGACGGCGAGCACGCGGTAGAGGGCCACTCCGGCGGGGCCCGCGATGGCGCGCCCGGGTTCGATGAGCAGCTTGGGCACGGTGAGCCCGGCAGCGGCGCAGCTCACGGTCAGTTCGGCGCGCACCTTGCGGGCGAGGGCGGTGATGTCGAGTGCCGCCTCACCGGGGCGGTAGGCGATGCCGTGGCCGCCGCCGAGGTCCAGTTCGGGGAGGGTGACGCCGTGCTGCTCCTTGACGCGGGCCATCAGGCCGACCAGACGGCGTACGGCGGCAAGGAACGGCTTCTCGGTGGTGATCTGCGAGCCCAAGTGGCAGTGCAGGCCGGTCAGTTCAAGGCCGTGCTGGCCGAGGATGCGGGCGATGGCGTGCTGCGCGGAACCATCCGTGATCGACAGGCCGAACTTCTGGTCGTCGGTCCCGGTGCGGATCTTGGCGTGGCCGCCCGCCGCGATGCCCGGCACCACCCGCACCAGCACTTTCTGGCGACTGCCCGGCGGTACGGCGGCGGCGAGCCGCGCGATCTCGGAGGCGCTGTCGATGACGATGCGCCCGACGCCGAGCCGCAGCGCGGCCTCCAGGTCGTGCGGGCTCTTGGCGTTGCCGTGCAGCACGATGCGCTCGGCGGGGAAGCCCGTGGTGACGGCGAGCTCCAGTTCCCCGGCGGAACAGACGTCGAGCCCGAGCCCTTCCTCCGCCACCCAGTGGGCCATCGCGCGGCACAGGAACGCCTTGGCCGCGTAGTGCACTTCGGCATCGGGGAAGGCGTGCAGGTACGTACGGCAACGCGTTCGTACGTCGTTTTCGTCGATGAGGTACGCCGGGGTGCCGAAACGCCCGGCGAGCTCGGTGAGCGGTACTCCGCCGACGGCGAGGTCGCCGCGGGGCAGCCGTGTGGTGGACGCGGGCCAGACGGACAGGTCGTCGTCAGCGGTGGCGTCGGGGGTCAGGGGGTCGTACAGGGTGGTCATGGGCCGTCTCTCTCTTCGCCTCGTCCTCGTCCCGCCTTCTCGGTCCTCAGCCGATCCAGGCGGTCAGTGCGCCGACCAGCGCGGCGGCTCCCGTGACGCGCAGCGCGCCGACCGCCCGCGGGTCCCACTCGCGCCGGTCGGGGGTGCGCCGCCGGGGCGCCCCGACGGGGTGCGCGGCGAGCCGCGGGTCGACGGTGACCTCGCGGACGCCGAGCGGCTCGGCGAGGGTGCGCAGCGCGGGCTCCGAGAGCCTGATCCAGGCCTGGCGGTCGCCGAGGGCGGCGCTGAGCCGCTGGGGCGTGGTGAAGGCGACGGCGGTGCGGCCGCCCACGGGGGTGCGGAACAGGCGGGCGACGCAGCCCGCGGGTCCCGGCCGGACGGGGACGAAGAGCGGTCCGGCCGGGCCGGGTTCGGAGGGCTCGGGGTCCTCGCCGCACTGGGGCTCTGTCATGGGGTTCCTCCTTGAGGATGCCGGGGCCGGACGAGGCCCCGGGGGCATGTGGTGACGCTATGCCCGGCACCAGGTGCCGACCGAGCCTTCATGACGGGACGTTGACGAAAGGGGGACCCGCGTTGACGGGGGCTTGACGCCCGCCGCGGCGCCGGTGCCCGCATTGCCCGCACATCTGTCGCAGACGGCTTGCTCCGCTGCCGGGCGACCGCGTTGCCGCGGCTCTCGCAGCGCATCGGCCACGAGCCGGCCCGGGGAGTCCGCAGGGCCTCTGGCCTGGAACGACTCCGGAGCGGACACGGAAGGGCCCGGGTCGCGCCCCGCCGTAGCCGCCCGCTCGTTTGAGATCAAGAGACTGCGGGAGAGGCCAAGGTCACAGCCCTGGACGGCACCGAGTGCCAGGGTTTCCGCCCTAGCATCATGCCCATGACGGTCCTGCCTGACGACGGGCTTTCCCTGGCCGCCGAGTTCCCTGATGCGACCCATGAGCAGTGGCAGCGCCTGGTGGAAGGCGTACTGCGCAAATCGGGTAAGGACGTATCGGGGCCGGCCGCCGAAGAAGCGCTGTCCACCGCACTCGAGGACGGGCTCAGCACCCGCCCCCTGTACACCGCCCGAGAAGCCGCGCCTGACGCCGGTTACCCGGGTTTCGCCCCCTTTGTCAGGGGCGGCACCGCCGCGGGCAGTGCCGTGGCCGGCTGGGACGTACGGCAGCGGCACGCGGCCACGGACCCCGCGGCCTCGAACGAGACCGTGCTCGCGGACCTGGAGAACGGCGTCACCTCACTGTGGCTCGGCGTCGGCCCCGGCGCGCTCCCGGTCTCCGGCATCGAGCGCGCCCTGGAGGGCGTCTTCCTCGACCTGGCGCCGGTCGCGATGGACGCGGGCGCCGAATTCGAGCCCGCGGCCCACGAGTTGTTCCGCCTGTACGAGGAGCGGGGCATCCCCAAGGACTCCGCGCGCGGCACCCTCGGCGCGGACCCCCTCGGCCATGAGGCCCGCACCGGCGAGCGGCTGGACCCGGCCGCCGCGACCGAGCTGGCCCGGCTGTGCGGCCAGGAGTACCCGAACCTGCGAGCGCTGACCGTCGACGCCCTGCCCTACCACGAGGCGGGCGGCTCGGCCGGGCAGGAGCTCGGCGCATCGCTCGCCACGGCGGTCGCCTACCTGCGCGTGTTGACCGAGGCAGGACTGACGGTCGAGGCGGCCTGCGCCCAGCTGGAGTTCCGGTACGCGGCCACCGCCGATCAGTTCCTGACCATCGCGAAGCTGCGGGCGGCCCGGCGGCTCTGGGCCCGCGTGGCCGAGGTCTGCGGCGCGCCGGACGCGGGGGCGCAGCGCCAGCACGCGGTGACCTCGCCGGTGATGATGTCGCGCCGCGACCCATGGGTGAACATGCTGCGGACGACCGTGGCCTGCCTCGGCGCGGGCGTCGGCGGCGCCGACTCCGTCACCGTCCTGCCCTTCGACCACTCGCTCGGTCTGCCGGACGCGTTCGCGCGCCGTATCGCCCGCAACACCTCGACGATCCTCCTGGAGGAGTCGCACCTCGCCAAGGTGATCGACCCGGCGGGCGGCTCCTGGTACGTGGAACGGCTCACGGATGAACTGGCCCACGCGGGCTGGGAGTTCTTCCAGGAGATCGAGCGCGCGGGCGGCCAGGCCGCGGCGCTGCGCTCCGGTCTGATCGGTGAGCGTCTCGCCGCCACCTGGGCCAAGCGCAGCGAGAAGCTGGCCAAGCGGCGTGAACCGATCACCGGTGTCAGCGAGTTCCCGAACCTGTCGGAGCGTCCGGTCGAGCGCGATGCCCCGCCCGCCGAGGCGTCCGGCGGTCTGCCGCGGGTGCGCCGCGACGAGGCGTACGAGGTCCTGCGCTCCCGCTCGGACGCGCACCTCGCCGCGACGGGGGCCCGCCCCCGGGTGTTCATCGCCGGGCTCGGCCCGGCCGCCGCGCACACCGCGCGGGCCTCCTTCGCGTCGAACCTCTTCCAGGCGGGCGGCATCGAAGCCGTGCACGACCCGGTCACGGTGGACGCGACGACGGCCGCCGAGGCGTTCAGGGCCAGCGGCGCCACGGTCGCGTGCCTCTGCTCCAGCGACGCGCTGTACGAGGAGCAGGCCGACGAGGTCGCCGCCGCGCTCAAGTCGGCGGGCGCGCGGCGGGTGTTCCTCGCGGGACGGCCCGCCGAGCGCCCCGGTGTCGACGCGTACGTCTTCGCGGGCTGCGACGCCGTGTCCGTGCTCTCCTCCACCCTCGACCACATGGGAGTGGCGTAATGGCGATCCCCGACTTCTCCGGCATCGGCCTGATGCCGGACGCCTCATCCGCGGCCCCGGAATCCGAGGTCTCCAAGGACCAGTGGCGCACCGCCGTCAAGGAGACCACCGGCAAGGCCGACGACGACCTCCTGTGGGAGACGCCCGAAGGCATCGCGGTCAAGCCGCTCTACACGGGCGCCGACCTTGAGGGCGTCGACTTCCTGGAGACGTACCCCGGTGTCGCGCCGTACCTGCGCGGCCCCTACCCGACGATGTACGTCAACCAGCCCTGGACCATCCGCCAGTACGCGGGATTCTCCACCGCCGAGGAGTCCAACGCCTTCTACCGCCGCAACCTCGCGGCAGGGCAGAAGGGCCTCTCGGTCGCCTTCGACCTGCCGACCCACCGCGGTTACGACAGCGACCACCCGCGGGTGACGGGTGACGTCGGCATGGCGGGCGTGGCGATCGACTCGATCTACGACATGCGTCAGCTCTTCGACGGCATCCCGCTGGACAAGATGACGGTGTCGATGACGATGAACGGTGCCGTGCTCCCCGTGCTCGCGCTGTACATCGTGGCCGCCGAGGAACAGGGCGTACCGCCCGAGAAGCTGGCCGGGACCATCCAGAACGACATTCTCAAAGAGTTCATGGTCCGCAACACCTACATCTATCCGCCCAAGCCCTCGATGCGGATCATCTCCGACATCTTCGCGTACACCTCGCAGAAGATGCCGCGCTACAACTCCATCTCCATCTCCGGCTATCACATCCAAGAGGCGGGCGCGACAGCCGACTTGGAGCTGGCGTACACCCTCGCCGACGGCGTGGAGTATCTGCGGGCCGGTCAGGAAGCGGGCCTGGACGTCGACGCGTTCGCGCCGCGGCTCTCCTTCTTCTGGGCGATCGGCATGAACTTCTTCATGGAGGTCGCCAAGCTCCGCGCGGCACGCCTCCTCTGGGCGAAGCTGGTCAAGCAGTTCGACCCGAAGAACGCCAAGTCCCTCTCCCTGCGCACCCATTCGCAGACCTCGGGCTGGTCGCTCACCGCGCAGGACGTGTTCAACAACGTCACGCGTACGTGCGTCGAGGCGATGGCGGCGACGCAGGGCCACACCCAGTCGCTGCACACGAACGCCCTCGACGAGGCGCTCGCCCTGCCCACCGACTTCTCCGCCCGCATCGCCCGCAACACCCAGCTGCTCATCCAGCAGGAGTCGGGCACGACGCGGACGATCGACCCGTGGGGCGGCAGCGCGTACGTCGAGAAGCTGACGCACGACCTGGCGCGGCGCGCCTGGCAGCACATCGAGGAGGTCGAGGCGGCGGGCGGCATGGCGCAGGCCATCGACGCGGGCATCCCCAAGCTGCGCGTCGAGGAGGCCGCGGCGCGTACGCAGGCCCGCATCGACTCGGGGCGCCAGCCGGTCATCGGCGTCAACAAGTACCGCGTGGAGACCGACGAGCAGATCGACGTCCGCGCGGTCGACAACTCCTCGGTACGCAACCAGCAGATCGCCAAGCTGAAGCGGCTGCGCGAGGAGCGCGACGAGGCGGCCTGCCAGGACGCGCTGCGTGCGCTGACGGCGGCGGCCGAGCGTGACCCGGGTCCGGGCCTCGAAGGCAACCTCCTCGCGCTCGCCGTGGACGCGGCCCGCGCGAAGGCCACGGTCGGCGAGATCTCCGACGCCCTGGAGACCTCGTACGGGCGGCACGCGGGGCAGATCCGTACGATCTCCGGTGTGTACCGCACCGAAGCAGGCTCCTCCCCGTCCGTGGAGCGCACCCGCACGCTCGTCGGGTCCTTCGAGGAGGCCGAGGGGCGCCGGCCGCGCATCCTGGTCGCCAAGATGGGCCAGGACGGCCACGACCGCGGCCAGAAGGTCATCGCCACCGCCTTCGCCGACCTGGGCTTCGACGTGGACGTCGGCCCGCTCTTCCAGACCCCGGCGGAGGTCGCACGCCAGGCGGTCGAGGCGGACGTGCACATCGTCGGCGTCTCGTCGCTCGCCGCCGGGCACCTGACCCTCGTACCGGCGCTGCGTGCGGAGCTGGCCGCCGAGGGCCGCGAGGACATCATGATCGTCGTGGGTGGCGTGATCCCGCCGCAGGACGTGCCGACACTCCTGGAGATGGGCGCCGCGGCCGTCTTCCCGCCCGGCACGGTGATCCCGGACGCCGCGTACGACCTGGTGAAGCGGCTGGCGGCCGACCTCGGCCACGAGCTGTGAGCATGGCGGCGCCGCGGATCGACATCGACGCGTACGTCAAGGGTGTGCTCGACGGGAAGCGCGCGCAGATCGCGCGCGCCATCACCCTCGTCGAGTCGACCCGGCCGCAGCACCGGGCTCTGGCACAGGAGTTGCTGACCCAGCTGCTCCCGCACAGCGGGCGGGCGCGGCGGATCGGCATCAGCGGGGTGCCCGGTGTGGGCAAGTCGACGTTCATCGACGCGCTCGGCACGATGCTGACCGGGCTCGGGCACCGGGTCGCGGTGCTCGCCGTGGACCCGTCATCGACCCGTACGGGCGGCTCGATCCTCGGCGACAAGACGAGGATGGAACGCCTCTCGGTCGACCCGGCGGCGTTCGTACGCCCTTCCCCCACGGCCGGGACGCTCGGCGGGGTCGCGAAGGCGACGCGCGAGTCGATCGTGGTGATGGAGGCGGCGGGCTACGACGTGGTGCTCGTGGAGACGGTGGGCGTGGGCCAGTCGGAGACGGCGGTCGCGAACATGGTCGACTCGTTCCTGCTGCTCAGCCTGGCCCGTACCGGCGACCAGCTCCAAGGCATCAAGAAGGGTGTCCTGGAACTGGCGGACGTCCTCGCCATCAACAAGGCGGACGGCCCGCACGAGCGCGACGCGCGATCGGCGGCGCGTGAACTCGCGGGCGCTCTGCGCTTGATGCACCCCGCCGACGCGGCCTGGACTCCCCCGGTGCTCAGCTGCAGCGCCCGGGAGTCGAGCGGCCTCGACGAGGTCTGGGACCGCCTGGAGCAGCACCGTACGCTCCTCGACTCGACGGGCCGCCTCGCCGCCAAGCGACGCGATCAGCAGGTGGACTGGACGTGGACGATGGTGCGGGACGAACTCCTGGACCGGCTGCGGGGGCATGCCCGGGTTCGGGACCTCGCCCCTGACCTCGAACAGCGGGTGCGCGAGGGCACGTTGACGGCCACGACGGCGGCCGAGCGGATTCTGGAGGCGTTCCAGGGAGGCGGAGGCCAGTCGGCCTGAGGCCCTGCCCGAAACCCCTTACGAAAGTAGGGGGTTACTCCACACCTTCGTCGCTGCCGGAGGGGTCTGCGCGGTCCATATTCTCCGGGGCATGAACAGAATCCGCACGCGGCGCAGCGCCGTCACCGTTCTTCTGGCCCTCGCCCTTGCCACCCCGTCCGTGGCGGCCTGCGCCGAGGAGGGCGGCTCGTCACCGGCAGGTGAGGCTTCCCCTTCGCCCACCGCATCCGAGCTCGCTCTGCCGCGCCCCTCCGGCCCCCACGAGATCGGCAGGGACACCCTCCACCTCGTGGACGCCGAGCGCCGCGACCCGTGGGTGCCCTCGGCGGGCTCACGGGAGCTGATGGTGTCCGCCTTCTACCCGGCCCGGAAGGACACGGGTGAGGGTGACCGCGCTCCGTACCTGGCGACCGAAGAGGCCGAACTGCTCCTGAAGGGGCAGAAGCTGGACAAGCTGTACAACGCCGGTCAGCTGACGTCCGTCCGCACGAACGCCCGCGCCGCCGCCACCCCCGCCGGGGGCAAGCACCCCCTGATCATCCTCTCGCCGGGCTTCACGCTGCATCGCGCCACCCTCACCGCGCTCGCGGAGACACTGGCGTCCCACGGCTACGTCGTCGCTCTCGTCGACCACGCGTACGAATCCTTCGGGACGGCGTTCCCTGGCCGCGACGGCTCGTCGCGCATCCGTACCTGTGTCGCGTGCGAGAAGGTCGAGGAGGCGCCGGGCGGCGACGCCGGAGAGAAGAAGATGCTTGGCAAAGCCGCGCGGAACCGGGCGGCCGACATCTCCTTCGTCATCGACGAGCTGACCGAACGCCCCCGGCCCGGCGACCGCCGGCACCCCGACTACGCGGCGCTCGTCGACACCCGGCGGATCGGGGCGGCCGGTCACTCGCTGGGCGGCAACGCCGCGGCCGTGGCCGCCGGAACGGACCGCCGCGTTCGCGCCGCCGCCAACCTGGACGGCACGTTCTTCGCCCCCGTCCCGTCCGCGGGTACCGGCCGCCCCGTCCTCATGCTCGGCACCCTCGCGGGCCACAACCCCCGGGCCGAGGACGCCACTTGGCCGCGCCAGTGGAACCGCCTGCACGGCTGGAAGCGCTGGCTCACGGTCGCGGATTCCGGGCACCTCACCTTCACCGACCTGCCGATTCTTGGCAGCCAGCTCAACAGGACCGACCCGTCGGCCCCGATCTCCGGCAAGCGGTCGGGCGAGATCACCTCCGGCTACGCGACGGCGTTCTTCGACAAGCACCTCAAGAACCAGCACCGCCCCCTGCTGAACGGCCCCTCAGCGGCCAACCCGGAGGTCACCTTCCACTCGCCCTGAAGCGGTCTGGCTTGTCCTGCCGGATGTCTGAGTTGTCTGATCCTGCCCCGGCCCACACCCCGGGTGCGGGCCTGGCATGGCGTCCCGCTCGACGCTCTCCGGGTTGGGCGGAACGCTTGCGGGCCAGGCAGATTGCGGAGGGGGCTACGGTCGGGGCGGCCCCGAGGTACGGAGCGCCGGGGCCGATGGACGGCGTGCCGCCGCCGACCGAAGGATACGGCCCCCACCCTCCCGGCCGTGGCCCCCTCCGCTGACCGGCGGAGGCAGGACGTAGATTCGATCTGTGCGGGCGCAGTCCGTCATGTGCCGGCCGGCCGAAGCAATCGTCGTCGAAGGAGCCACCTGCCCCATGTCCACCGCTGACTCCGACGAAGCACCCGTCCTCCTGCGCACCCACGGCCGCGCGGGGCACATCGTTCTCAACCGTCCCCGTGCCATCAACGCCCTCAATCACGCCATGGTCCGGCTGATGGACGACGCCCTCGCCGGGTGGGAGCGGGATGACACCGTCGGCGTCGTCGTCCTCACCGGGGCCGGGGAGCGGGGGCTGTGTGCCGGGGGTGACATCCGGTCGATCCACGACGACATCCGTGCGGGCGGCGGTGCCGCTTCCGTGGCCTTCTGGCGTGACGAGTACCGGCTCAACGCCCGTATCGCCCGCTTCCAGAAGCCGTACGTGGCCGTCATGGACGGCATCGTGATGGGCGGCGGGGTCGGGGTATCGGCGCACGGCAGCGTGCGGATCGTCAGCGAACGCTCCCGGGTCGCCATGCCGGAGACGGGGATCGGCTTCGTGCCGGACGTCGGCGGTACGTACCTGCTGTCGCGGGCGCCCGGCGAACTCGGCACCCATCTCGCGCTGACCGGGTCGGCGGTGGGCGCGGGCGACGCGATCGCTTGTGGTCTGGCCGACCACTACGTGCCGTCGGATCGGCTGGCGGAGTTCACGGCCGCGCTGGGCGACGCCGACGTGCGCGAGGTGGTCGCGGAGTACGCCACCGCCGCGCCCGACGGCGAACTCGCGCACCACCGCGCGTGGATCGACGCCTGCTACTCCGCCGACTCCGTCGAGGAGATCGTCGACCGGCTCCACAACTCCGGTGACCGCGTGGCCAAGGAGACGGCCGAGACCATCCTCTCCAAGTCGCCGACCTCCCTGAAGGTCACTCTCGCCGCCCTGCGCCGAGCCCGCGCCCTCGCCTCCCTGGAGCAGGTGCTCGACCAGGAGTACCGCGTGTCGGCCACCGCGATCACCGCGCCGGACATGGTCGAGGGCATCCGCGCCCAGGTCATCGACAAGGACCGTGACCCGCACTGGTCCCCCGCCGAGCTGACGCAGGTCAGCGACGCGGAGGTGGCCCGCCACTTCGCGCCGCGCGTCGGCGACGAACTCGGCCTCGCCACCGACTCGGGCCCGCGGCGCCCCTGATCCAGACACCCCGCCTCGTGCCGCGGCGCCGACACGAGGCGGACGTCGCCCCCATGGCCACCGAGAGGAGCGGACGCGGTCGTTCATGGCGGTGTCGAAGCGCCGCATCCACGCAATGCCCGCACGCACCCGCTACGGCGGATCGATCTCCGTGACCACGGCGAGGAGCTGGAACGGCAGCTCCTTGTCCCATTGCGAGACGCCGAGGGCTATCCACCGCCCGTCGACCCGCCACAGGTGGAGGTCGGGCACCGAGGAGCTCAGCGAGCCCCACGGCTCCGGTA
Organism: Streptomyces sp. NPDC002853; assembly: GCF_053591915.1. NCBI lineage: Bacteria > Bacillati > Actinomycetota > Actinomycetes > Kitasatosporales > Streptomycetaceae > Streptomyces > Streptomyces sp. NPDC002853. The sequence continues at coordinate 152,500 of NZ_JBSFUS010000015.1, forward strand.
TGTCCTCGCCCTCGCCCTCCCCTTCGGCTTCGCCATCACCCGTCCCGCTGTCACCCGTCCCGCCCCCGCCGTCTTCACCCCAGTCGTCCCAGTCGTCCTCGCCCCCGTACGCATCGCCCTGCGCCCGCTCAAAGACGCTCGCCAGGCTGAATATCTGCGGCGCTCCCCAGCGCTCGGCGAGCAGGACCGTCAGGGCGTCGCGCTCGGCGTCGTACTGATCCGAGGTCGCCTCCCACTCCGTGCCGTCGTCATCCCAGAAGTCGCCACTCGTCAGTAACTCGGCGATGTGATACCCCGGACCGCCGACGCCGGACGGCGACCTGCCGCGCTCCGCGGGAAACTCCCGTGAGCGCAGCAGGTCGATCGCGGCGAGATGCTCTGCGGTACTCATGGCATCCAGTAAAGCGGCCGCCACTGACAACTGGCCCGCCGTCAGGCCCCCGAAGTCACCATCCGGACACCCGCCTCACGCGTCGCGCCGCCGCAGCGCCCACCAGCCCGCGAGCAGCGCGGCGGCCGCCCATGCCGCGGTGACGGCAAGTCCCGCCCAGGGGCCGAGAGTTCCCGCCGGGTTCTCGTGCAGCACCTGCTGTCCCGCCCGGTCCGGCAGGAACTCCGCGACGCCGGTCGCCACGTCCCCGACCACGAAGGACACGATGAGCGTGAACGGGATGAGGACGCTCAGTACGGCGACCCCGCTGCGCAGCAGCACGGTCAGACCGGCGGCGAGCAGCGCCATGAGCGCGAGGTAGACGCCGCCGCCGACGCACGCCCGGACGGCACCCTCGTGGCCGAGGCCGATGGCGTACTCCCCCAGGAAGGCCTGGCCGGTCAGGAAGCCGACGAAGCTGGTGAGTACCCCGACACCGAGGGCCAGGGCGCCCACCACCGCGACCTTCGCCCCGTAGAGGAGCCCCCGGCGCGGCACCGCGCAGAGCGAGATGCGCAGCGCGCCGTTCAGGTACTCCGAGGACATCGCCGTCGTGCCGAAGCTGATGGCGGCGATCTGGCCGAAGTTGAGTGCGTAGAAGGCGCCGAAGAGCGGTTCGTAGTCGGCGTTGTCCGCCTCCGCCGTGCCGACCGCGGCGAACGCGAGCACGGTGACGGCGACGGTGGCCGCGAAGACGGCGATGAGCGAACCGAGGCTCGCCCGAACCGACTTGATCTTGATCCACTCCGAGCGGAGCACGGCGGTCGATTGCATGGTCAGGCCTCCTGGCGGGGCGTCGAAGGGGCGGCGGCGAACTCGGTGTCGTCGGCCGTGAGGGCCAGGTAGGCCTGCTCCAAGGAGGCATGCTGATCGGAGAGTTCGAGGAGGGGGATACCGTGTCCGGCCGCGATGGACCCGATCTCGTCGGCCTTCGCGCCGTCCACGGTCCAGCGGTCGCCCTCCCCCGGCGTCATCGCGTATCCCTTGTCCCGCAGCAGGCCCCGCAGCCGGTCGCTCTCCGGGGTGCGCAGCCGCACTCGGGGGCTGCTGTGTGCCGCGATGAAGTCCGCCATCGAGGTGTCCGCGAGCAGCTTTCCGCGGCCGAGGACCACCAGGTGGTCGGCGAACGTGGCCGTCTCGTTCATGAGGTGGCTCGACACGAGGACCGTCCGGCCCTCGCGGGCGAGGCGGCGGAGGAGTTCGCGGATCCAGATGATGCCTTCGGGGTCCAGGCCGTTGGACGGCTCGTCCAGCATGATGACGCGCGGGTCGCCGAGCAGCGCGGCCGCGATCCCCAGGCGCTGGCGCATGCCCAGGGAGAACGTCTTGATCCGGCGCCCCGCGACGGTGGCGAGCCCGGCCTCTTCGAGGACCTCGTCCACGCGCCGCGCGGGGATGCGGTTGGCGGCGGCGAGGGCGAGGAGGTGGTTGCGTGCGGTACGCGATCCGTGCGCGGCCTGGGCGTCGAGCAGGGCCCCCACGTGGCGCAGGGGTTCGTCGATGGCCGCGTAGGAGCGGCCGCCCACCGTCGCCGTACCCGAAGTGGGCCGGTCAAGGCCGAGGACGAGCCGCATGGTGGTGGACTTGCCCGCGCCGTTGGGGCCGAGGAATCCGGTGACCTTCCCCGGGCGGACGGTGAAGGTCAGACCGTCCACCGCACGGGTGGTGCCGTACTCCTTGCTGAGGTCTTGGACATCGATGCTGGTCATGGGCCCAGACTGGCGGCCGGGAGCGCGGTGGGGCTTCCCCCGCCAGGGGATCGCGTCTCCCCCTCATGGGGGAGCCGGGCGGTGGCAGGTGGCTGGCACGATGGCGCGATGTCCCGCTTCCTCCGGCCGCTCACCCGCGCGGTGACCTACACGCGCTGGCTGCACCTGCTCATCGGCGCGGCCATCCCGTTGATGATCTCGTTCATCTACCCCGGGCTCAGCGACCCCTCGTTCTCCGACTGGATCCTGATCGCTCTCCAGCCCGTCCCGCTGGTGGCGGCCTTCGGCGTCCTGCCGTCCATACGCCGGGCGGAGGGACTGCAGGCCCGACTGATGCTGTTTCCGGGTCAGCACGCGCGCGTGCCGGGTGGCGACGAGGATCCCGGCGTGTCCGTCGCTCCCTCCGCGTCCTGGCGGGACCGGGGCAGGACGGCCGTGTGGCTCGTGCTGCGCCTCGAGGCCGGGGCCGCGGCCGCATTCTGCACGGTGCAGTTGCTCGGGACCATGCTGGCCCTGCTCGGGTCGGTGACGGACCCCGGCGAGGACCCCGGTGTGCTTCTCCCCCTCCCCGCCCCGAGTTGGACGAACGCGTTGCTCGCCCCGCTTCCGCTGCTGATCCTCCTCGCGCTCGCCGTGGTGGCGGGCCGGCTGATGGCGGCGGCCGCGCGACGGCTGCTCGGCCCCTCCCCCAAGGAGCGCCTTGCCGCCCTGGAGGAGCGCACCGAGCAGCTGCTCGAACGCAACCGCATCGCCCGCGAGCTGCACGATTCCATCGGGCACGCGCTGACCGTCGCGGTCGTCCAGGCGGGGGCCGCGCGGGCCGCGGCGGACCCGGAGTTCACCGACCGCGCGCTGGGCGCGATCGAGGAGACGGGCCGTGCCGCCCTGGAGGACCTGGAGCGTGTCCTGCGCGTGTTGCGGGAGGACGGACAGCCCGCGAGCCGCCGTCCCACGCTCGCCGACGCCGGCCAACTCCTGGACTCCGCGCGCGCTTCGGGGGCGAAGGTCGACATCGAGGTGACGGGTCCCCTGGAACGGGTGCCGGGCCCGGTGTCCCGCGAGGCATATCGCATGCTCCAGGAGGGCCTCACGAACGTGCTGCGGCACTGCGGTCCTGTTCCGGTACGGGTGCGGCTCGCGGTCGACGCGGCGGCCCTGGAGATCTACGTATGCAACCCGCTGCCCACCGGAGGAGAGGCCACCGGACGTGGCGGCAGCGGGCTGCGCGGCATCCGGGAACGGGCCACGCTGCTCGGCGGCCGGGCCACCACGGGCCCCCGCGAGGGCGAGTGGCAGGTGCACGTCGAGTTGCCGCTCGGGTGATCTAGGCTGACCGGATGCCGGTCACCGTCCTCCTCGTCGACGACGAGCCCCTCGTACGGGCCGGACTGCGCGCCGTCCTGGAGGCGCAGCCCGACATCGAGGTGGTCGGTGAGGCGGCCGACGGCGCCGCGGTGATTCCGCTCGTGCTCCAACTGCGTCCGGACGTGGTCGCGATGGACGTCCGCATGCCGCTCCTGGACGGCATCGAGGCCACGCGCGCGGTCCTGCGCACCGTGCAGGATCCCCCGAAGATCCTCGTCGTGACGACCTTCGAGAACGACGAGTACGTGTACGAGGCGCTGCGCGCGGGTGCCGACGGCTTCCTCCTGAAGCGCGCCCGCCCCGCGGAGATCGTGAACGCCGTCCGACTGGTCGCGGAGGGCGAGTCACTGTTGTTCCCCGCGGCGGTACGGCAGCTGGCCGGCGAGTACGGGCGGCGGCCCGGGAACGCGGCGGCCAGGGACGCCCTGGACCGGGCCGCGCTCACCGAGCGCGAATCGGCCGTGCTGCGCCTCATGGCACGCGGCCTGTCGAACGCGGAGATCGCCACGGAGCTGATCGTCGGCACCGAGACGGTCAAGTCACATGTGAGCTCCGTGCTGGCGAAGCTGGGCGCCCGGGACCGGACGCAGGCGGTCATCGCCGCGTACGAATCCGGATTCGTGGCGCCCGGGTGAGGGGTCGGCTCACCTCGGGCGGGTGATGGGTGCGATGTACGGGGTCCCGAGCTGGGCGCGCTCGTCGGCATGTCCTCCCGGGAGACCGCGGGCAAACTGCGTGCCGTTTTCGCGACGCTCCTTGCACCGGGCGAGCGGGGGGGGCGGACACTATGGCCCCCCCCGGGACGACCGGCAACGCGGCACGGGAGACGCCCCGAGATGAGCCGCGCCTGACCGGCACTCTGTGTCACAGGTGGGCCCGGCGCTCGCAGCGGTCGGCCCCGGCGAGTACGATCCGCCCATCATGCGCACGAGCTGGGAGGACGGACGTTGGGGCGGCTGACCGGCGGGGATCCCTCTCTGCTGCGGCGGATCAACTCCGCGGTGGTGCTGCACGCGCTGCGTGCGGCGGACTTCGCGACACTCACCGAGATCACCCGGGTGACGGGGCTTTCCAGGCCGACCGTCGAGGGCGTCGTCGAGGGGCTCATCGAGGCCGGGCTCGTGGTGGAGACCGCTGCCGAGGAAGGCGCGGCCAGACGCCAGGGAAGGCCCGCGCGGAGGTTCCGCTTCCGGGCCGAGGCGGGGCATCTGCTCGGCCTGGAGATCGGCCCGCACCGGGTCGCCGCGGTCCTCTCGGATCTGGACGGCCGCGTGATGGGCTCGGCCGCCAAGGCCGTGGACGAGACGGCCCCGGCCGACGAGCGCCTGGAGCGGCTGCGCATGGCGGTCGCCGATCTGCTGCGCCGCGGCGGGATCGCCCGCAGCTCCCTGCGCGCGGTGGGCGTCGGCAGCCCTGGCATCGTGGAGGCGGACGGCACGGTCCGGCTGGGCACCGCGCTGCCCGAATGGACGGGGCTGCAGCTGGGAGAGCGCCTTCGCCGGTCCTTCAAGTGCCCGGTCCTGGTGGAGAACGACGCGAACACGGCGGCCGTGGCCGAGCACTGGAAGGGGGCGGCGACCGAGTCCGACGACGTGGTGTTCGTCCTGGCGGGGCTCAGTCCGGGCGCCGGTGCGCTGATCGGCGGACGGCTGCACCGCGGCTACGGCGGCGCCGCCGGGGAGATCGGCGCGCTGCATCTTCTCGGGCGTGACGTGACCCCGGAGACGCTCCTTTCGACCACGGACGAGCCCCTGCACCCGCTCGACGAGCAGGCGGTGGCAGAAGTCTTCGCCCACGCGCGCGAGGGCGACGAACGGGCGCAACAGGCCGTCGAACGGTTCATCCAGCGCCTGGTGCACGACGTGGCGGCGCTGGTGCTCGCCCTGGATCCCGAGCTGGTCGTCGTGGGCGGCTGGGCCGCCGGCCTGGACGGCGTACTGGAGCCGCTGCGCCGCGAGTTGGCACGCTACTGCCTGCGGCCGCCCCGGGTCGCCCTGTCGATGCTCGGCGAAGCGGCCGTCGCGACGGGCGCGCTGCGGCTCGCCCTCGACCACGTCGAAGAGCAGCTCTTCGCGGTCGAGGGAACGGTCACAGCACGCCGCTGAAACACCGCACCAATCGCGCGGCACCACATCGAGTCGGCGCTCAGGAAGCCCGGCGCTCCGGGCCGCGGTGAATCCCGGCACCGCCGCACCGCCGCATCGCGCGGCAAGGCGGCCGTAGCGACGAAGGCGTTGCGCCAGGACGCCGGGGCCAAGCGGGCGCAGGAAGCCCGACGATCCGGACCCTCGTGAACCCCGGCGCTACCTCGCCGCACGACAAGGCGGCCGTAGCGACGGATGCGTCGCGCCGAGACGCCGGGGCCAAGCGGGGCCAGGACGCCGCGTCGAAGCGAGCCTCATGAAGCCCTGCGCTTCGGACTCTGGTTACTCCCGGCGCCACCTCGCGCGGCGAGACGGCCGTAGCGACGGATGCGTCGCGCCGAGACGCCGGGGCCAAGCAGGGCCGGGGCGCCGAGGCGGAGCAGGCGTCAGGACGCTGCGGCGAAGCGGGCCTCAGGAAGCCTGGCGCTCCGGGCCGTGGTGGATTTCGACGCCGCCCGCGTCGCCGAAGGTGAGGCGGCAGGTGTCCGCGCGGTACGTCGCCACGGATACCGCGGCGGTGCGTCCCTCGGCGAAGAAGCGGGTCGTCACGACGAGGACCGGCGCTCCCGGGAGTCGGTCGAGCGCCTTGGCGTCGTCCGCGCGGGCCGAGCCGAGCTCGACGGCGCGGTCCTGCCCTTCGAGGCCGAGCCGGTGCAGCTCGCGCAGCACGCCACGCGCGCGTGCCGGGCCCGACGGCGCGTCGATGGCGGAGAGCTCCGCGACGGATGACAGCGGCACGTAGAGCAGCTCGGCGGCCACGGGCTGGCCGTGCGAGACGCGCGTACGACGCACCACGTGAACCTGCTCGTCGGCGTCGGCCGCGAGCATGCGGGCCACCTCCGCGGGCGGGACCGCCGGTGCGCAGTCGGCGGGCTGCCAGGCGTCGCCGACCTCGCCCGGCCACGTGCCTTGTGCGGATCCGACGGCCACACCCACCCGCGGCGGGGCGACGGTCGTGCCGACCCCGCGACGGCGCTGCAGCCTGCCTTCGAGCTCCAGCTGTTCGAGTGCCTGGCGGAGCGTGGCGCGGGCGACACCGAACCGGGCCGCGAGATCACGTTCGTTGGGCAGGATCTCGCCGACGGCGAACTCGGAGTCGAGTGCCTCGCTGAGCACGGTCTTGAGGTGCCAGTACTTCGGCTCCGGTGCCGTTTCCAGCTGCGTGGTCCCCACCCTGTCCTCCGCAATCGCCGTGTGCCGGCGGCTTTTTAGCGCCCTTGTTTATTAAAGGTTCCTGCACTATCTCTGCGACGATAGAGCGGCACCCACCCTTGGTCAAGACCAATCATCGATCCGTTACAGCGCGCACAGGGACGATGCCACAGAGCATTCATGTGTTGTTGGCGTCGGGTCATGCACCCGTGGCTAACAAGACAAAAACCCCCGCCCTGTAGAGGCGGGGGTTCGTCGGATGTATCCCAGGGGTGGTCCCGAAGATGCCTAGGGGACGAGCCCGAGCAGCTTGTCCGGGTTGCGGATGATGTAGACGCAGGTGATCCGTCCGTCGACGACGTCCAGTTGGAAGAGGGAGTGCGGCTTGCCGTCGACCAGGAAGAGGACGGAGCCCGCGCCGTTGACCTCCAGGAAACGGGCCTCCAGCTCCGCATCCGCCGGCACGCCCTTGCGGGCCGCGCCGTCGAGGAAACGGCCCACCTTGTCGGCCGTCTCGATGACGCGCAGCGGGGCCTTGGCCTTGCCGCCGCTGTCGCCGACGAGACGTACGCCGGGAGCCAGCAGGGACATCAGACCGTCCAGATCGCCGCCGGTCGCCGCGGCGAGGAACCGCTCGGTCAGGTCCCTGCGCTCGTCTGGATCCACGGCATAGCGCGGCCGGCCCTCGTCGACGTGCTTGCGGGCCCGCGCCGCGAGCTGGCGCACGGCGGGCTCGCCGCGGTCCAGCGTGCGGGCGATCTCCGAGAAGGGGAACCCGAAGGCCTCCCGCAGCACGAACACCGCGCGCTCCAGGGGCGAGAGGGACTCCAGGACGACCAGGACGGCGATGGACACGGAATCGGCGAGCACGGCCTGCTCGGCGGTGTCGGGCACGGTCGGCCCGAAGTCCGTGACGAAGGGCTCGGGCAGCCATTGCCCCACGTAGGACTCGCGTCGTGACTGCACGTGGCGCAGGCGGTCGATGGCGAGCCGGGTGGTGATCCGCACCAAGTAGCCACGGGGCTCGCGCACTTGCGAGCGGTCGGCCGCCGCCCAGCGCAGCCAGGAGTCCTGTACGACGTCCTCCGCGTCGGCCACCCGGCCGAGCATGCGGTAGGCCACGCCCATCAGGACGGGCCGATGCTCTTCGAAGACGTCGGTCTCGGTGTCGGTCGCCACGTCTCCATCCCAGCCGACGAGCCACCCGGTGTCCAGGCGAATTCGGTGCGTCGCGCCCCACACCGGCCCCGCGGCCGTTGCCCCCACCCCCTTGAACTGGAGGCTACTGAGCGGTAATTGTTGCTGACAAGGTGTCTAAGGTGTCTGAGGACCGTCGCCGGGCGACGGGGACTGGAGCAGCAATGGCCGCAGAGGTGTCCTTCAGCGTCGAAACGCCGGGCGGTCCACGGACGCTGTCCGTGGCCTACGAACGCGCGGGCGAGGGCGAGCCGCTGCTCCTGCTGCACGGCATCGGGCACCACCGCCAGGCGTGGGGCCCGGTCTTCGGCATTCTGGCCGCGGAGTACGACGTGATAGCCGTGGACCTGCCGGGCTTCGGGGAGTCCCCCGCCCTGCCCGACGGGCTGCCTTACGACATCACCACGGTGGTGTCCGTGCTCGGCGCGCTGTGCGAGGCACTGGGGATCGAGCGTCCGCACGTGGCGGGCAACTCGCTGGGCGGCCTGCTCGCCCTGGAACTCGGCCGGGAGAAGCTCGTGCGCTCGGTCACCGCGCTGTCCCCGGCGGGTTTCTGGACGCCCGGTGAGCGGCGGTATGCGTTCAACACCCTGCTCGCCATGCGGCACGGCGCGCGGCTGCTTCCGTTGCCGCTGATCGAACGGCTCTCGCGGAGCGTGGCCGGACGCACGGCGCTGACCAGCACCATCTACGCCCACCCCGGGCGCCGTTCACCCGAGGCCGTCGTCGCCGAGACGCTCGCGCTGCGCGACGCCAAGGGGTTCGAGCAGACCCTGGCCGCCGGGCGTGACGTGCTGTTCGGCGACGACGTGCCCGGCATCGCGGTCACCGTCGCGTGGGGCTCGCGGGACCGGATCCTGCTGCGCCGCCAGGGCGTCCGCGCGAAGCACGCCGTCCCCGATGCGCGTCTGGTGCGGCTGCCCGGCTGCGGCCACGTCCCGATGAACGACGACCCGGCTCTCGTCTCGCGCGTCGTCCTCGACACCTGCCGCCGTACGCCGGCCGCTTAGCACGCCGGAGCCCAGGGCCACCCCGGCGCCGACGAGCGCGCTGCCCACGGCCTGCGGGACTCCGTAGGTGCCGGTGCCGACCAAGGGCGCGGTGAAGGCCGCCGCCACCGGAATGAGACCGGAGAAGAGGGTGGCCCGTTCGGCGCCGATGCGCTGGATGCCCGAGTACCAGCAGACGAATCCGATGACGGTGACGACCGCCGCCTGCCACAGCAGGGCCGCCGCCTCGGTGGTGCCGGGCATCCGCAGCCAGTTCCCGCCGTCCAGCACGAGACCGATGACGGCGGACTCGGCGGCGGCGATCCCGCAGACCGTCGCGGAGAGCAGCTTCGGGCCGAGCGGGCGCAGCACGGGTACGGCCAGGACCGCGAAGCCGACCTCGCCCGCCAGCGCGCACACGGAGAAGAGGATGCCGAGCCCGTCCGTACGGCCCCACCCCTGCACGGTGAAGGCTCCGACAGCCACGATCAACGCCCCGTACATGACTAGGCGTTGTGGCTGCCGGCCCGCGAGGAGCGGCACGATGACCGCCACGACGACCGGGGCGCAGCCTACGAAGACACCCGGTACGGCAGGTTCCGCCGTGCGTTCGGCGGCGAGGATCGCCAGGTTGAAGCCGACCATGCCGACGGCGGCGAGCACCGCGAGCCGCCCCCACTGGCGGCGTGTGAGGCGGCGGAGCGGCGCGGTGCCGCCCCGCCCGAGCAGCGGCAGGAGCAGCAGGCAGGCCAGGCCGTAGCGCAGGAACTGGCCGCCCGCGTACGGATAGTCGCCCAGGAGGCTGTTGGCGGTGAAGGAGCCGCCCACGAGGAGGCAGGCGAGGGCCGCAAGGAGGGACCCGCGTGTCAGGTTCGCGTTCATGTCCCCGACGTTAGGAACGGGCGCGGACCGGTTTAAGGTCCACTTCCGGGGCCGTTTCGGGGACCACTTCGGGGACCACTTCAGGGCACTCAAGAACCACCTCGCGCGGCCCGGCCATCAGCCGTCACACCAAGGAGGCGCATCCCGGTGCCATCGAGTTCGGGCCGGGCGCCCGGGACCGCCGCCTGGGAGCTGCTGCTTCCCGCCGCGGCCGCACCCGCCCGCAGCCGTGGCCGCAGCCTGCAGTCGGCGCTGCGCGAGGCGGTGCGGTCCGGTCGCCTCGCGTCGGGGACGCGGCTGCCCTCAAGCCGTGAGCTCGCCGCCGACCTGGGCGTCTCAAGGGGGCTTGTCACGGAGGCGTACGAGCAGTTGACGGCCGAGGGCTATCTGCGCAGCGACCGCGGCTCGGGCACCTGGGTGGGCGGCGCGGCGCGGAAGGCCGCACCGGGCGCGCGCGATCTGGCACCACGTGAGGTCCACGCGCGCGTGGACTTCATCGCGGGCACCCCCGATCTGTCCCTGTTCCCGCGCGCCGCGTGGGCGGCCGCGCACCGCGGCGTCCTGGCCGAACTCCCCCACCACGTGCTCGGATACCCGGACCCACGGGGCCTGCCCCGGCTGCGTACCGCCCTCGCGGAGCTGCTCGTACGCCGCCGGGGCGTGGTCGCGGACCCCGAGGCGATCGTGGTCTGTTCCGGCGTGGCGCAGGCCATGGCCCTGGTGGGCTTCGTACTGCACGCGCGCGGGGTGCGTGCCGTCGGCGTCGAGGACCCCGGGAGCCCGCAGCACGGCGAGCTGTTCGCCTCGGCGGACGTCGCCACGGTGCCGGTGCCCCTCGACGACGAGGGTGTCGTGACCGGCGTACTGAGGGAGCGTGGCCTGCGGGCGGTCGTCACCACGCCCGCGCATCAGTTCCCGCTGGGCATCGGCTATTCGGCCGCGCGGCGCGCCGAACTCCTGGACTGGGCAAGGGCCGTGGACGGCCTGGTCATCGAGGACGACTACGACGGGGACTTCCGCTACGACCGCGCCCCGGTGGGCGCGCTGCAAGGACTCGACCCCGGCCACGTCGCCTACACCGGCTCGGTCAGCAAGTCGCTCGCCCCAGGACTTCGACTCGGCTGGCTGCTCGTACCGGAGTCGATGACCGATGAGGTCGTCGCCCGCAAACGCATGATGGACCTGGGCAATCCGGTGCTCGACCAGGCCCTGCTCGCGCGCTTCGTCGAACGCGGCGACTACGACCGGCAGTTGCGCCGCTGCCAGCGTGCCTACCGGGAACGCAGGGACGCTCTCGTCGCCGCCCTCGACGAGCACTTCCCCGGTACGGAGGTGTCCGGCATCGCCGCCGGACTGCACGTCATCGCCCGGCTGCCCGGCCAACGGGGCTCGCGGGCCGACTTCCTGCGACGGGCAGCGGCGGCCGGGGTCGCGGTCCGCTCGCTGAGCGACTACGGCACGGCCGACGGCCTTGGGGTGCGCCTCGTGCTCGGTTATGCCCACCTCACTCCTGCCCGGATCGCCGAGGGGGTGCGGCTGCTCGCCGAGGCGGATCACCGGCATGGTGACGCCGCCGGGGACGGTCCGGTGACAGCACGTCATTAGGGTCGACGGGCCCGGTGACCCGAGCGAGCCGTTCGGATGCGGTGCCGGCGCAGTCCGGGGGGCAGATCTGTGGCCAAGGCCGAAGTCATCGTCCAGCTCCGCACCCCGCAGCGTCCCGCGCCGGCGGGCACCACGGGTGTGCTGGACGTCAGCAGCCTTCTGGAGCGGTGGTTCGGCGTGACGGCCGAGCCGTTGCACCCCGGCGCCGACGACCCGGCCCTCGTCGGATGGCAACGGGTCGCCGTCCCGGCCGGTGTGGACGCCGAGGCCGTCGCCAAGGCCCTGCGCGGCCACCCGGCAGTCGAGGCCGCCTATGTGAAACCACCGGCGGACCTTCCGTGACGTGGTGAAGGAGTCAGCTGTGCCACAGCGATCAGGTGCGGGCAACAGCCGGGGGAACAGCACCCCGGCTCCAGAGAACGGATCCCTCTTCGGACGTCCTGAGCTGGTGTGCGTCACGCGCGCCGACGCCGGGGTACGCATCACTCCGACCGGCGCGAGTGCCACGGCGGACATCTCCGTCAGCGGTCTCGATGCCGTGGCGGCCCAGGAGGACGTCACCATCAGGCCGTTGTTCGGCGCGGACCAGGAGAGGCTGCGCGCTCAGGCGGGGCCTCTTCCGGAGGCCGCGGGGTCCGACGACGCCATGCCGGAGATCCTCGACCGGATGGCGCTCTTCTTCCATGTCGACGCGCCTGAGGACCAGTTGGACGCGCTGGCCGAGCGGCTGCGGGCCTCGGACGCCGTGGAGGGCGCCTACGTCAAGCCCGCCGCCGCGCTCGCCGTCCGTGCGGCCGTGCAGAAGAAGAAGGGCGAGGAGATCGAGCTCCCGCCGCTCAACGACATGGGGCCGACGGGCACCGACGCGCCGCCCGTGACCCCGGACTTCACCGCCCGGCAGGGCTATCTCGACGCGGCTCCTGGGGGCGTCGACGCCCGCTACGCATGGACGTTGCCCGGCGGGCGGGGCGCCCGCGTCCGGGTGATCGACTGCGAGTGGGGCTGGCGCTTCACCCACGAGGACCTGCGCCTGAACCAGGGCGGCATCGTCTCCGGCACCGGGAGTACGGACACCGATCACGGCACCGCGGTGCTCGGCGAGATCGGCGGCGACGTCAACGCGTTCGGGGTCACCGGGATCGCGCCCGACGCCGTCACCAGCGCGTCCGCGTTCTCCATCCCCACGGCCACGGCGATCCGCAACGCCGCCGACCGCCTCGGCCCCGGCGACATCATCCTCCTGGAGATCCACCGAGCGGGGCCGCACGCGACCGGCGTCGGCCAGCAGGGGTACATCGCCGTCGAATGGTGGCCGGACGACTATCTGGCCATCCGTTACGCCGTCAACAAGGGCATCACCGTCGTCGAGGCCGCGGGCAACGGCGCGGAGAACCTGGACCACGCCGACTACGACACCCCGCGGGCGGGCTTCCCCTCCTGGTGGCGCAACCCCTTCCGGCGCACCGCGCTGGACGCGGGCGCCGTGATCGTCGGTGCCGGGGCGCCGCCACCCGGCACCCACGGCCGCGACCACGGTCCTGACCGGTCCCGGCTCGACTTCTCCAACCACGGCGCCTGTGTGGACGCCCAGGGCTGGGGGCGCGAGGTGACCACCACCGGTTACGGCGACCTTCAGGCGGGCGACGATCGGGACTTCTGGTACACGGACCGGTTCAGCGGTACGTCCAGCGCCTCGCCGATCGTGGTGGGGGCGGTCGCGTGCACGCAGGGCGTCCTGCGTGCGGCGGGCCGGATCCCGCTGTCGCCCGCGCGGGCCCGGGAACTGCTGCGCGCCACCGGTTCGCCCCAGCAGGACGCGCCCGGCCGCCCGGCGACGCAGCGCATCGGCAGGCGGCCGGACCTGCGGCAGCTCATTCCGGCGGCCCTCCAGACGAGCAGCTGGGTCGGCGTCCAGTTCCGGGGCACCCTCGCCGGGCACCGCACCGGACGCTGGTTCACCTTCAACTGGCCCGCTCACTGGCACGTGGTGTGGACGGTCGTGCCGACAAGTCCGCGCACCGGCGCCCCGCAGATCGGCTGGAAGGTCCGGGTCGAGCGGGCCAACGACACGTACGCGACGTACTGGATCGACGTGACCAACCTCGTGGCCGACCCGGTCGACTTCGAGGCCCGGTTCGCGGTTCTCGGATGGTGATTCGCGTTCTCGGACGCTGAGAGGAAAACGACGATGCGCGTAGGCACACAGTTCACCGGCACACTCAACCCCGGGCAGACCGGGCGCTGGTTCACCTTCAACTGGCCGCAGGGCTGGCATGTCATCTGGTACTTCATGCCGACGACACCGCAGACCGGCAGCCCGCAGATCGAATGGGAGACCGAGGTGGAGCGCGCCACGGCCACGACGGTCACGTACTGGCTGACGGTGAAGAACATCGGCAGCACCCAGATGAACTTCGAAGGCCGGTACGCGGTTCTCAACTAGGCGAGGGGGACGGCCATGCAGGTACACATCACGATCGCGGAGGACGCGGGCGCGGCTCCGGCCGCCGCCACGGAGCAGCGGCTTTCCGTGACGCGGAACGCCACGGGCGCCGCCGACGCCGGACCCGTCGTGGACGGCGGTCAGGCCCCGGGCTGGCTCACCGAACTCGTCAGGCTCGCCGACGCCGGAGAGGTGGCCCGCCCCGGCGAGGAGACGCAGGAGGCCGGCGGGTCGTTGGACGGCCGGGCCATGGACGCCGGAAGCGCGAGGTGATGTCGGCGTAGAGACAGGCGTGTCAGGAGTTGGCCCACGCGCGCGTGCAGAGCACCAGGCGGTAGCCGTCGGGGTCCTCGACGGTGACGCCCCACTCGTTCCAGTACGGGTTGGGTGACTGGACGCGCGTGCCGCCGTGCGCCTCAAGGCGGGCCACCAAGCTGTCGGGGACCTGCTCGTCGAGGTAGACGACGAGCAGGTCCTCCTCCGTGGGGCGGGGCAGGACCGGCTCGTCGGCCCCGTGGACGAGTTCGAGATGCCAGGAGGCGTCCGGCCACCCCACCATGAGCAGGTCGTGCTCACCGGGAGCGCCGCCGCCCTGCGAACGCCATACGACGTCGAGGCCGAGGCCCTCGGCCCAGAAGCGCTCCGCCGCCGCGAGGTCGCGGGACGGGCGGGCGATGCGTATGTGGCTCTGACCGTTGACAGGCATGGGTCCCCCTCGGTGCGGCGCGCTCGGCCGCGCGCCTCTGCCGCCGAGCGTAGACAGCGGACGATCTTCCCGCATCGGCCGTCCGGCCTCGGGCGTACGACCGAGCCCTGCGACCGGAGACCTGCGACCCGGGGCCTGTGGCCCGGGAAAGCGACCCGGGACCTGGACCCCGGGAACTGCGACCGGCATGGCTTTTCGCACACTGGTTCCCTTGCACCCATGGGCAGTTGTTCACTTGTGGTTTGTGTGTGCGCCGCCGCGCACCACTAGTTGTTGCCCTGCACACTGGTCGGACCTGTCACTGGAGGCGCATCCATGTCACACCCTCAACCGAGCCCGTCCCCTCGCCGCCGCAGTGTGCTGCGCGGCTCGCTCGCCGTGCCGGCGGCGCTGGCCGTGCCGTCCGTCGCCGGGATGGCCCCGGCGTTCGCCCGGTCGGGGCGCCCGCGGGCCGAGTGGGGTGTGCAGGCCGGTGACGTGACATCGCACGCGGGTCTGGTGTGGGTACGTTCCGACCGTCCGGCCCGCATGATCGTGGAGACGTCCGCAACCGAGTCCTTCCGCAACCCCACCCGCTGGAAGGGCCCGCTCCTCGGCCCCGACACCGATTTCACCGGGACGACGCGGCTGCGCGGACTGCCCGCGGGCGAGCAGATCCACTACCGCGTGATCCTGGCCGACCCCGACGACCCCAGACGCACGGGAGAGCCGGTCAGCGGCACGTTCCGCACGACGCCGAAGGGGCGCAAGGAAGGGGTGCGCTTCCTGTGGTCGGGGGACATCGCGGGCCAGGGGTGGGGCATCAACCTGGACCGGGGCGGCTGGCGCGTCTTCGACGAGATGCGCCGCAGGAACCCTGACTTCTTCCTGTGCAGCGGCGACAACATCTACGCCGACGGGCCCATCCTGCCGAGCGTCACCCTGCCCGATGGCACGGTGTGGCGGAACGTGACCACGGAGGAGAAGTCGAAGGTCGCCGAGTCGCTCGCGGAGTTCCGTGGGGCCTTCCGCTACAACCTGCTCGACGAGAACCTGCGCCGCTTCAACGCCCAGGTGCCCTCCATCGTGCAGTGGGACGACCACGAGGTGCGCAACAACTGGTACCCGGGGCAGATCCTGACCGACCCCCGCTACACGGAGAAGAACGTGGACGTCCTCGCCGGACGCTCCCTGCGGGCCTTCAGCGAGTACTACCCCGTGTCGACGCTGCCGCCGGGCGACGAGGACGGGCGGGTGTACCGCGTGCTGCGGCACGGGCCGCTCCTGGACGTGTTCGTCCTCGACATGCGCTCCTACCGCAACGCCAACTCGCCGGGCCGGCAGCCCGACGACGCCACCGGCATTCTGGGCGCCCGCCAACTGCGGTGGCTGAAGCGTGAGCTGTCGCGTTCGCGCGCCACCTGGAAGGTCATCGCGTCCGACATGCCGCTGGGCCTTGTCGTGCCCGACGGTTCGGCGAACTTCGAGGCGGTCGCGCAGGGCGACCCCGGCGCGCCGCTGGGCCGTGAGCTGCAGATCGCCGAACTCCTCCGGCACATCAAGCACCGCAAGGTCACCGGAACGGTGTGGCTGACCGCCGACGTGCACTACACGTCGGCGCAGCACTACGACCCCTCACGTGCGGCGTTCAAGGACTTCGCGCCGTTCTGGGAGTTCGTGTCGGGACCGCTGGCGGCGGGCGGCTTCCAGGCCCTCAAGCTCGACGGGACGTTCGGCGCCGAGCAGCGCTTCGTCAAGGCGCCGAACCGCTCGAACACCTCTCCGGCCGAGACCCCGCAGTACTTCGGCGAGATCGACATCGACGGCGGCAGCGGGGAGCTGACCGTGCGGCTGCGCCAGGAGGGCGGCGGAGTGCTGTTCACGAAGGTGCTGCAACCGGGGCGGGTGGGGCAGCAGTGATTTCGCCACCGAACGCGCAACGAAAGGTCGCGTCCGCACTTAGGTAAAGACCAAAGTTGAACCAAACGGACAGAACGCGTCTTAACTCATCAGTCACAAAACGTTCGTGATCACGCAACACCCTTCCTCCACAGTGACTGCATGAGTGCTGACATGTCTGATGTGACGCGAACCAAACACGGCCGCCCCGTGCACCACTGGCGGCGCGACCTGGTGGAACTCGCCGCCCTCTTCACGGCCGTGGCCGTGGCGGACGCGGTGGCGAACATGATCGGGCACGGCCCCGACGGCCCCGCCCTGCTCGTGATCTCGGCCGTGGCGCTGCTCGCCACGGTCGGGTTCCACACATGGTGGGCACGCCGCCACAACCACGCGCCCCCGACGGCGGACGATACCGACGCCCGGCCGCACCCCGCCGGGCAGCCGACCGGGAGCACCGCGACCGAGTCCCCCGCGGGCGAGACGACGCTGTGGCGGATGCGCACCACCGTGCGGGACGAGCCCGGCGCGCTCGCCGCCCTGTGCACGGCCCTGGCCCACGCCGGGGTCGACATCCTGAGCCTTCAGGCGCACCCGCTGGCCGAAGGCACCGTCGACGAGTTCCTGCTCCGCTCCCCCGCCGGCCTGCTCGCGGCGGAGATCACCCGGGGCGTCGCGCACGCGGGCGGGTCGGAGACCTGGATCGAGCGGGCGGACGCCCACGACCTGGTGGACGCCCCCACCCGCATCCTCGGCCTGGCCACCCGCACCGCCCTGGACGCGGCCGAACTCCCGCTCGCACTGCGGCAGTTGCTCGGCCGGTGCACCATCCGGTCGCTGCCCGCGAGCGCGAAGGCGCGGGCCGTGTCCGGACCGCGGGCGGACGAGCCCGCCGACGGCACCGCCCTCGGCGCCCCCGTCGAGGGCGCGCTCGAAGGGACCGTGCTGCGGCTGCGGGCCCCCGAGGGGGAAGTGATCACCGTGGAGCGGCCGTATCTGCCGTTCACACCGACCGAGTTCGCCCGCGCGCGTGCCCTGGTCGAGCTCGACACCCGGCTCGGCCCGCGCATCCCGCACGGCCAGGACGTACTGACCCTCGCCGAGGGCAACTCCATCACCGTGCGCCGGGCCGACACCGCCGACGTCGAAGCGGCCAAGGCCATGCACGACCGCTGCTCGCAGCGGACCCTCGGCATGCGCTACCACGGTCCCGTACGGGACGCCGACCGCTATCTCACCCACCTGCTCAGCCCGCGGTTCGGCCGCACCCTGGCGGTGCAGACCGCGTCCGGGCGCGTCGTCGGCATCGGCCATCTGCTCTGGGACGGGGACGAGACCGAGATCGCGCTGCTCGTCGAGGACGACTGGCAGCGCCGCGGCATCGGCAGCGAACTGCTGGGCCGCCTGGTGGCGATGGCGGTCGAGGCGGGCTGCGAGAGCGTGTACGCGGTGACGCAGGCGTCCAACACCGGCATGGTCGCCGCGATGCGCGGCCTCGGGCTGCCCCTCGACTACCAGATCGAGGAGGGCACGCTGGTGATCACCGCGCGTCTCGAAGCTACGCCGGTGAGTTCGCGGCTGCCCTACGACCAGCCGCAGGGGCGGGCCGAGCGGCACTGACCCGGTGCGCCCCTGCTGACGCGCCGGTGCCGGACGGCTGCGGGCCGAGGGCGCGGTCGAGGTCCTGCCACAGGTCCTCGACGTCCTCGAGCCCGGCCGAAAGCCGCAGCAGCTTGTCGCTGACGCCCGACGAGTGCCGGTCCGCCGGGTCCACGACCCGGTGGCTGATGGATGCCGGATGCTGGATGAGCGAGTCGACACTGCCGAGGCTGACCGCCGGGGTGATCAGCCGCACCCCGGCGGTCACCTCGTGCGGGTCGCCGACGACCTCGAAGGCGACCATGGCGCCGCCGAGCCGCGGATAGTGCACCCGGCTCACACGCGGGTCGGCGGCCAGGCGCCGCGCGAGCTCCGCCGCGTTCGCGGATGCGGCGCGCACCCGCACCAGGAGGGTGGAGAGCCCGCGCAGCAGCAGATACCCCGCGAGCGGATGCAGCACCCCGCCGGTGGCGAACCGGACCTGCCGCAGCTGCCGCGCGAACTCCTCGTCACACGCGACCACTCCGCCGAGGACGTCGCCGTGGCCGCCAAGGTACTTGGTGGCGCTGTGCAGCACGAGCCGCGCGCCGCTCTCGACGGGCCGTTGCAGGACGGGCGTCGCGAAGGTGTTGTCGGCGAGCAGCGGCACCGTCCCGCAGGCGTGGGCCACCGCACGCAGATCGAGTTCGGCCAGGGTCGGGTTGGCGGGCGACTCTACGAGGACCAGGCCCGTGTCGGGGCGTATGGCGTCGGCGATCCCGGCGGGGTCGACCCAGGTCACCTCGGAGCCGAGGAGCCCCGCCGTCAGGAGGTGGTCGCTGCAGCCGTACAGCGGGCGGACCGCGACGACATGGCGCAGGCCCGCCGCTCCTCGTACGAGAAGGACCGCGGTCAGCGCCGCCATGCCGCTGGCGAAGGCGACCGCGCTCTCGGTGCCCTCGAGCCTGGCCAGGGCGGTCTCGAAGCGGGCGACGGTGGGGTTCGCGAGGCGGGCGTAGACGGGCGGTCCCTCGTCCAGGGCGCCGTCGGCGGCGAAGGCGTCGATGCGGGCGGCCTCGCCGCGGGTGTCGTACGAGGGGTAGGTGGTGGACAGGTCGATCGGGGCGGCGTGCAGGCCGAGTCCGGCGAGGTCGTCGCGTCCGGCGTGCACCGCCTCGGTGGCCAGGGCCCTGGGTGCGGGGGTCTCCGTGTTCGTGTCCATGCCGGACAGCCTGAACAAAGGCCGGTGACCGTTAGTTGAAGCCCGTGCTACGTTCGGCAAGTGGCTGATTCTGTCGTACTCGACCCGGTGGATCTCCGCATCCTGCGGCTGCTGCAGAACGATGCCCGGATCACCTACCGCGATCTCGCGGCCCAGGTCGGCGTCGCGCCGTCGACCTGCCTTGACCGTATCTCCCGGTTGCGCCGCTCCGGGGTGATTCTCGGACACCAGCTGCGGCTCGACCCGGCGAAACTCGGACGCGGCCTCGAGGCACTGCTCTCCGTACAGGTGCGACCCCATCGGCGTGAGCTCGTCGGGCCGTTCGTGGAGCGGATCAGGGCCCTGCCCGAGTCCCGGTCGGTGTTCCATCTCGCGGGCCCGGACGACTATCTGGTCCACGTGGCGGTGGCCGACACGGCGGACCTCCAGCGACTGGTCCTCGACGAGTTCACTGCGCGTCGCGAAGTGGCGCGGGTGGAGACACGGTTGATCTTCCAGCAGTGGGAGTGCGGCCCGCTCCTTCCGCCCGGCCCGGGGGCCGATGACCAAGGGGAGACCTCCGGCCAATCGTGATGACGGCGAGGTGTCCCGCGTACGAGGATGTCCGCATGTCAGACACGAAGATCCCGAACACGAGCGAGAGCGGCGGCCCGCTGCCTCGCCAGGTCGCCGACGCCTACGTCGACGAGCTCATCGTCCTCGACCCCGTCAACGGCACGTTCCTCGGCGTCAAGGCCAGCCACAGCAAGCTCCCCGACACCTCGCCGGCGGGTCAGGAAGCCGTCGCGGAGCTTGCCCGCACGACGCTCGCCCGGCTCGACGACGCCGAGCGCAGGCCCGGCGCGGACAGTGCGGCCGAACGCCGGTGCGCCCGGCTGCTGCGGGAGCGCCTGACCGCCGAACTCGCCGTGCACGAGGCCGACGAGGGACTGCGCGCGGTCGGCAATCTGCACACGATTCCGCACGCGGTGCGCGAGGTCTTCACCATGACGCCGATGGAGACGGACGAGGACTGGGCGGCGATCGCCGAACGGCTGCGTGCCGTGCCCGCCGCCTACGAGGGATATCGCGCGTCGCTCGAACTCGGCCTGGAGCGCAAGCTGTTCGCGGCTCCCCGGCCGACGGCCGTCTTCATCGGGCAGCTCGGCGAGTGGGCGGGCCCCGGCGGCGACGAGGGCCGCGGCTGGTTCGAGGAGTTCGCCGCGGACGGGCCCGACTCGCTGAGAGCCGAGCTGGACGCCGCGGCCCGCGCCGCCACCGCTTCGGTCGTGGCTCTGCGCGACTGGATGCGTGACGTGTACGCGCCCGCGATCGAGGGCGCCCCCGAGACGGTGGGCCGCGAGCGCTACGCCCGCTGGTCGCGCTACTTCAACGGCACGGACCTGGACCTCGACGAGGCGTACGCGTACGGCTGGTCCGAGTTCCACCGGCTGCTCGGCGAGATGCGCACCGAGGCCGAGAAGATCCTGCCCGGCGCCGAGACGCCGTGGGTGGCGCTCGCCCATCTCGACGAGCACGGCACGCACATCGAGGGCGTGGAGGAGGTGCGGGTCTGGCTGCAGGAGCTGATGGACGAGGCGATCGAGGCGCTGAACGGCACGCACTTCGAACTCGCCGAGCGGGTCCAGAAGGTGGAGTCCCACATCGCCCCGCCGGGCGGCGCGGCGGCCCCGTACTACTCGGGCCCCTCGGAGGACTTCTCACGCCCCGGCCGGACGTGGCTGCCGACAATGGGCGAGACCCGCTTCCCCGTATACGACCTGGTCTCCACCTGGTACCACGAGGGCGTGCCCGGGCATCACCTCCAGCTGGCTCAGTGGGCGCACGTCGCGGAGAACCTCTCCCGCTACCAGGCGACCATCGGCATCGTCAGCGCCAACGCGGAGGGCTGGGCGCTGTACGCGGAGCGGCTGATGGACGAGCTCGGCTTCCTCAAGGACGCCGAGCGCAGGCTCGGTTATCTGGACGCCCAGATGATGCGGGCGCTGCGCGTCATCGTCGACATCGGCATGCATCTCGAGTTGGAGATCCCGGCGGACTCGCCCTTCCGCCCGGGTGAGCGCTGGACACCCGATCTCGCGCAGGAGTTCTACGACGCGCACTGCAGCCGGCCCACGGATTACGTGGCGAGCGAGATGACCCGCTACCTCTCGATCCCCGGCCAGGCCATCGGCTACAAGCTGGGCGAGCGGGCCTGGCTCCTCGGCCGCGAGAACGCGCGGCGGCGGCACGGCGAGGCGTTCGACGCGAAGGCGTGGCACATGGCCGCGCTGTCGCAGGGGTCGCTGGGGCTCGACGATCTGGTGGACGAGTTGTCCGCGCTCTAGAGCTCTTTCAGCAACCGCAGTCCTCCGCGTCCACCGGGGCCGTCAGGGCGTCGGGCGTACGCCGCTCGGCGCCCTCCCAGGTCTCGTACCCGAAGCCCTCACGGGCCCAGTACTCGAAGCCGCCCAGCATCTCCTTGACCTGGAAGCCGAGTTGGGCGAGGGCCAGGGCGGCGCGGGTCGCGCCGTTGCAGCCGGGGCCCCAGCAGTACGTGACGACCGGGACGGACTTGTCGAGGAGTTGCGCCGCCTGCTCGGGGATGAGGGCGGTGGGAAGGTGGATCGCGCCGGGGATGTGGCCCTGGTCCCAGGACGCCGTCGAGCGGGAGTCGACCACGACGAAGCCGGGGTCACCCTCGGCGGCCAGCGCCGAGGCCACGTCGGACACGTCGGCGTGGAAGGCGAGGCTCGCGCCGAAGTAGGCGGCGGCCGCCGCGGGGGACGCGGGAGGCACCCGCAGGACGGAGTTCGGGGCGGCAGACGCTGCGGCCGGGGTGCTCGTGGCGGTCGTCGTTCCGGTGTTCGTCACTGTGCTCATGGCCGAAAATCTACGGGGGAAGCCACCGACCCAGAAGGGACGATCACCGGCGTACCTCTTGATCGGCCGGGGATTCCCCTGTTACCTCTCAGGCATGACCGGTTATTCCACGGACGCCACCGACTGGCGCATCCTCGATGTCCTCCAGCGCGAGGGCCGCGCCAGCTACGCCGAGCTGGCCCGCGCCGTCGCCATGTCCCCGAGCGCCGTCACCGAACGGGTCCGCCGCCTGGAGGAGGCGGGCGTGATCCAGGGGTACGCGGCCGTGGTCGACCCGGAGCGTCTTGGCCTGCCCATCCTGGCGTTCGTGCGCCTGCGCTACCCCAACGGCCATTACAAGCCGTTCCACGACCTGGTCGAGGTGACCCCCGAGATCCTGGAGGCACACCACGTCACCGGCGACGACTGCTTCGTGATCAAGGTCGCCGCGCGCTCCATGGGTCACCTGGAGGAAGTCGCGGGGAAGATCGGCGCGCTGGGTTCGGTGACCACCAGCATCGTCTACTCCTCCCCCCTGCCGAGGCGCCCGCTGGGCCGCTGAGCCGCCCGCCGGGGTCCCTCACACCCCGCCGCGCTGCCGCACGACCGAACCCGCGCGCCCCTTCTCGACCTCCAGCTGCGCGTGGACGCGGCGCCGCAGGTCCGCGACGTGGCTCACGATGCCGACGCTGCGGTCCCGCTCGCGCAGGGAGTCCAGGACATCGAGGACCTCGTCGAGCGTCTGGTCGTCGAGGCTGCCGAAGCCCTCGTCGATGAAGAGCGTGTCGAGCCGTACGCCGCCGGCCTCGTCGGTGACGACGTCCGCGAGGCCGAGCGCGAGGGCGAGCGAGGCGAAGAAGGTCTCACCGCCCGAGAGGGTGGACGTGTCGCGCTCCCGGCCCGTCCACGCGTCGACCACGTGCAGCCCGAGCCCCGAACGGCCGCGCCCCGTACGGTCGTCGGAGTGCACGAGGGTGTAGCGGCCCGACGACATGCGACGCAGCCGCGCGGTCGCCGCGGCCGCGACCTGTTCGAGGCGGGCCGCGAGGACGTAGGACTCCAGGCGCATCTTGCGTTCGTTGTCCGCCGACGTGCCCGCGGCGAGGCCCGCGAGGCGCGCCACGCGGTCGTGGTCGGCGCGCAGCGGCGCGAGCCGCCGGGCTCCGGCGGCCGACCGCTCGGAGAGCCGGTCGAGTTCGGCGCACCGCCGGGTGGCCGCGTCGAGCGCGGATGCCGCCGCCCGGGCCCGCTGGTCGGCGTGCTCGGCGGCTTCCTGGGCGGCCGGGACGTCGGCCTGCGGCTCCTCGGCGGCGGCGGCCGCGTCCGGCTCGGCGAGGAGGGAACGCACCGCCGCCTCTTCGTTCTGCCACGCGTCGATGCGGCGCTGCAGCTCCCGGTGGCCCGTGTCGTCGAGCAGGGCTTCGGCCGCGTCCCCCGGCGTGTCGAACCCGGCACGGAAGGCGGCGTCGGCGAGTCGCGCGTCGGCGTCCTTGAGCCGCTGGGCGGTGTCGTCGGCGGCGCGCACGGCCTCCGCGGCCTCGGTCAGGAGCGCGGCCTGCCGCTCCAGCTGGGCGGCCCGGGCGGCGACGCTGCCGCTGGCTCCCCGCGCGCGGGTCAACTCGGCCTCCAGCGCCACCTGTTCGCGCTCCAGGGTGTCCCGCAGGGTGGCGCGGGACGCGGACCGCACGACGGCTTCCTGCCGCGCGGCGACCCTGCGGTCGTGCTCGCGCTCGGCTTGGGCGAGGGATTCCCTTGCCGCGTGCAGCCCGGAGGCGCGGTCTCGCGCCTCGGCGTGCTCCCTGCGCAACTCCTCGACGAGTGCGGCGAGTTGGTCGACCGACGGCCCCTGGGGCGCGGCCTCCGGCTCTTCGCTGCCGCTCTCCGCGCCGGACGAGCCGAGGGCCGCCGCCCCGGCCGCCGCCAGCGACTCGCGCACCTCGCCCAGGTGCCGTTCCTCCTGCGTGCGTGCCTCCTCCGCCTGCCGGTAGGCGGCGAGCGCCGACTCCTCCGTGGCGCGGTCGACGTGACCCGCGCTCCGCGGTGCGGGCGCGGGGTGTTCGGTGGCTCCGCAGACCGCGCAGGGGGCGCCGTCGGCCAGCCCGGCGGCCAGTTCCGCCGCGATGCCGGTGAGGCGCTGTTCCTTCAGGGCGAGCCAGTGTTCGTGGGCCGTGGTGGCGCGCTCCCGGGCCGCGAGCGTTCGTTCGTGCGCGGCGGTCGCTTCCCCGGTGAGCCGGTCGCGACGGCACGCCGCGTCCAACCTGCCCTGCGTGGGCTCCAGTTGACCCGCGAGGTGCTCCGCGCGCGTCGCCGCTTCCTGGGCGGACTCGATGCGCGCCTGGAGCGTGGCTCTGGTCGCCTCCCAGCCGTCGAGCCAGCCCGCGGCCTCGCGCAGGAGGTCTTCGTCGGCACGTTCCTCGCGCTCCAACGAAGTCCGCTCGGCGCCGAGTTCGGTCAGGCGGCGCTCGGCGCGCCGGGCGGATTCGAGGCCGCCGAGTTCCTCGGTGACCTTGCGCGCGGCGGCCGCGAGTCCCGCCGCGCCGGAGTCGGCGAACGTGGCGGGCAGTTGTCCCCTCGCCCGGGTGTCCTCGGCGCTCGCACGGCGGTGTTCGTCCTCGGTGGCCCGGCGCAGGCCGAGCGCGGGGGCGACCCGCTCGGCCTTGCGGGCGCGCTCCATCCGGTCCAGTCGCTCCCGGTGCTCCTCGGCCCGCTCCTGAAGCCGCCCGGCCCGCTCACGCGCCTGGGCGAACCGCGCCTGCAGCCGGTCGAGTTCGCGTACGTCATCGAGGCGGCGCCCCGAGGCCGCCTGTGCGGACTCGGCGGCAACGAGCGCGCACTCGGCGACCGTGCGGCGCTCACGGGCGGTGGTGCGGGCGACGGCGGCCCAGGTCAGCACCGATTCGGCGAGCCCCGGGTCGCCGGGCGAAAGCTCGGGCAGCGGCGACTCGGCCTCCTCCAGGCCGCCCCCGGCGGCCTGCTGCATGCGGTGCGCGTCGGCTAGGAGCTCCCTGTCGCCTTCCCGTACCGCACCCTCGGCCTCGCGCCGCTGCTCGGCGAGGCGTTGCTCGACCGCCGCGAACCTGCGCGTGTCGAAGAGGCGCCCGAGGAGTTTGCCGCGGGCTTCGGCGTCGGCCCGCAGGAAGCGCGCGAAGTCGCCCTGCGGCAGCAGCACGACCTGGCAGAACTGCTCCTTGCTCATGCCGAGCAGCTGCGTGATCTCCTCACCGATCTCCTGGTGGGAGCGGCTGAGGTCCTTCCACGCGCCGGCATCACCGGCTTCCCCGGCCTCGTGCTCCCGGAGCCAGCTCTGCGCCTTCTCCATGGTGGTGCCGGTGCCGCGCTTCTTCGGACGCTCCCACGGCGGCTGCCGGGTGACCTCCAACCGGCGTCCGGCGACGGTGAGTTCGAGGCACACCTCCGTCCGCACGCCGGGCTGCGCGTGGTCGCTGCGCAGCGTCACGCCCTGGCCGCTGCCCTGCCGGGGTCCGGGCACCGAGCCGTACAGGCCGTAGCAGACGGCGTCCAGGACGGATGTCTTGCCCGCGCCGGTCGGTCCGTGCAGCAGGAAGAGCCCGGCGGCGGAGAGGTCGTCGAAGTCGATGTCCTGGGTGGTGCCGAAGGGGCCGAACGCGGTGATCCGCAGCCGGTGCAGCCTCATCGGGCCACCTCGCGCAGTGTGTCGTCGGCACGGACGGTGTCGAACGCCGCCCGCAGCACCGCCTGCTCGGGTACGTCGGGTCCCGCGCCCCGCACATGGGTCACGAAGTCCTCCGCGATCTGCTGGTCACTGCGGCCCTTCAGGCGCTGGGCGTACGAGATGTCCGGGTCCTCGGGGGCGCGTTCGGGGTCGAAGACGAGGCTGAGGGTGTGCGGGAAGCGCTCGCTGACGCGGGCCATGGGATCGTCGGGGCGCACCGGGTCGGTGAGCGTCGCCTCGACCCAGGCGTCCTCGTGGCGGGCGAGCTCCGGGTCGGCGAGCAGCGTCTCGAGTTCTCCGCGGATGCGGGCGAGCGGGCGCGGCACCGGGCAGTCGATCCGCTCGGCCGCGATCTCCCCCGCCGGTCCGAGGTCCACGAGCCACATGCTCTTGCGGTGCGTGGACTCGGAGAACGAGTACGGCAGCGGGGAGCCCGAGTAGCGCACGCGCTCACTGATGGCCTGGCTGCCGTGCAGATGGCCGAGCGCCACGTAGTCGACGCCGTCGAAGACGCCGGACGGCACGGCGGCGACCCCGCCGACGGTGATGTCCCGCTCGCTGTCGCTCGCCTCGCCGCCGGTGACGAAGGCGTGGGCGAGGACGACGGAACGGGTGCCCGGCATCCGGCCCGCCAGGTCGGCGCGGATCCGGTCCATGGCGGCGCCGAGCACCGCCTCATGACCGGCCCTCGGCACCGCGAACTCGTCCTTGACCAGGGCAGGCTCGAGGTAGGGAAGTCCGTAGAACGCCACGTCCCCGTGACCGTCGGCCAGGACCACCGGGTCCGCGCAGGCGGCCGGCGCGGTGCGCAGATGTATGCCCGCGCGGCCGATGAGCCCGGCACCGACACCCAGGCGGCGCGCCGAGTCGTGGTTGCCGGAGATCATCACCGTCGGGACGCCCAGGTCCGCGAGCCGGTGCAGCGCGTCGTCGAAGAGCTCGACGGCCGCGAGCGGCGGGACCGCCCTGTCGTACACGTCGCCGGACACGACGACGGCGTCCGCCTCGCGCTCACGCGCGGTGGTGACGAGGTGGCCGATGAACGCGGCTTGGGCGTCGAGCATGTTCACGCGGTGGAACGCCCGCCCCAGATGCCAGTCGGACGTGTGCAGAATTCTCAAGACGCCACTCCGGCCCGCATGCTCACTCAACCCCTCCAACGCCCCGGATCGAGGACCGCCCCAGCACGGGCCTCGCCGACAGCACCCACCACGCTAGCGCCTGTCGGCACCTGCTCCATCACGAACGTCGATGTGTCACGGAGAGGACGGCGGCTGCGCGGGCTGCGACGCGGGCGGCTGCTCCTGCTCCGAGGAGGGCGTCAGCGGGGCGGACGGTGAGGAGGGTTCCTCGGAGGAAGGGGGTTCGGAGGAGGGCGAAGAGGATGAAGGGGACGAAGAGGGCGAGCTCGACGAGGGCGAAGAGGACGGGGACGGCGACGCGGACGGCTGGTTCACCGGCGGCTCGGTCGTCGTGTCACCGGCGCCCGTGTCGCCCTTGTCACGTTCGAACCAGTCGCCGCTCTTCGGGTCGTACATGACGAATGCGTTCACGACCTCGGTGGCCGGCGCCACGACCACCACGTTCGACGACCGATAGCCGGGCCACGCGTCACCCTTCGGCTTCGGGGTGCTCTTCTGCGCGACGGGGGGCAGCAGCGGGTTGCCGCAGGCGCAGCGCACGCGGGGCACGCCCCGGTCGTCGACGAGCACGGCGGTCCCGGCCTGGAGGACCGCCTGATAGGCGGTGGGGGCGCCGTCGCGGTAACCGTGGTTGGTGACGCGGGTGTCCATGCGCAGCTGTACGGGGGTGAGCGAGCGCAGGTACGCGGGTACGCCGGACGCGTCGATGCCGAGGACCGAGGCGAACGCCTTGTTCTTCGCCGGGTCCTTCCGCAGGGCGCCGACCTGCTTCTCCACGTCACAGCTGCCGACCTTGCGCGTCCCGCCGTAGAGGCCGGGAGCTGCGCCGTCGACGCCGCGCGTCACGTTGGCCGAAGCCGAGGAGCTCGGCAGGGCGCTCGGGGACGCCGGCGTGGAGTCGTCCCGGGCCGTCGACTCGGTGAACGGGTCGGGGCCTTGCTTCCCCGCGGGCTGGAGGGCGACCTCGCCGCCGGACTCCGAGGTGCCGTCCGGACGCGTGAGGACGACGGTCAGCACCACGGCGGCCACCAGCGCGAGGGAGATCGCCGCCACGCGCGGCGCCGACTTCCACCAGGGGCGGTCCGGCGCCGGGCCCCCGCCGGGGGCGGGTTCGGGGCTCGCGCCACCCGGCGGGGGGCCCGGATGATCCGGTGGGCCGCCCGAGGTGCCACCAGGCTGCGGAGGGCCTGGCTGCGAAGGGCCCGAGAGCGGGCCGGACGGGGGTCCTGTGGGGCGTCCTGACGACGGCGGTTCGGCGCTCATGAGCACTTCTTCCCTGCGTAGGGGATGTATGGCGCCCAGACCCGATCACATACGCTTTGCCCGATCCGCACGCCTAATTCCTTTACGCGCCCATTGTGTGTCCCGCTTCCCGGGGGCCCGCAAGCCGACGCGGTCGGCCCTCCCGAGGGGCGGACCCCGGCGGCGCTGCTTAGCGTGACAACGTGAGCGACCAGACACCGCCCGAGCGGGCAGGCGCGCAGCGCGCGTCCGAGAACAGGCGGGCCCCCCACGGCTGGGTCCAGGCCCTCCTCGCGGTGCTCGCCGCGCTGGTGGCCATGGCCGTCGTCGCCACGCTCGGCCTGTGGGCCGCCGGGGCATCGGACCTGCCCGGCGGGGCGTTCCCCCGTGTCGTCGCGGCCGTCGTCGTGATGGCGGTCGGCGGCTCCGTCGGGCTCTCCGGTGACGCCGGGGCCATCGCCGAGACGAACGCGGGGCTCTCCGTGCTGCCCCTCTCGGTCACCCTCACCGGGGCTCTGGTGATCGCCGCCGGGTTCCTCAGGCCGCTGCGGCACCGGGCCGTCGCCGACACCCGGGAACTGGCCGGCTGGGCCGCGCGGTTCGCCGTGCTGTGGGTGCTGCTCCTCGTCGGACTCGGCCTGCTGGCCCGCCACCGGTTCACCCTCACACTCGGGGAGGGGCCCGCGGCCGACATCGGCGATCTGCTTGACGCCTCACCCAAGGTCGGCTTCGAGACGGATGTGCCGCTGACCATCCTCTTCGGGCTGCTGTGGCTCGCGGGCGTCCTCCTGGTGGCGCTGCTCGTCTCGCGCGGGGCGCCGCTGCCGGGCCGCCTGGTGCGCTTCCAGGAGTCGGTGCGTCCCGCGGCGCACGCCATGGTCGTCCTGCTCCTCGCGTACGTCGCCCTGGGGATCGTGGCCGGCCTGGTCGTGGCGGTGACCAAGGGGCACACGGCCGAGACGTTCGCCGTGCTGCTGCTCGGTCTTCCCAACCTCGTCTGGCTCGCCTTCACCATCGGGCTCGGCGCGTCCTGGGAGGGCCGCGTGGACGGTCCTTTCGGGCTGCCCATGCCGAAGGTCCTGGACGACGCACTGCGTACGCCGGCCGACTCCACGCTCAGTCTGCGGACCCTCGCCGACCACGACGGGCGGGTGTGGTGGCTGCTCGTGGTCGCGGCGGTCCTGGTGCTCGGCGCCGCGTTCCTGATGGCGGCGCGCTCGCCGGCCCGGATGCGGGCCTGGCAGCACGCCGTGCACATGGCGGTGGCGCTGACCCTGACCGTGCTCGCCGTCTGTCTGCTCGCCCGCGTGTCCGCCCACTACGGCCTGTCGCTCCTGGGCATCGGCGATCTGGGCGGCGGCCTTTCGGGCCTGGTGAAGCTGGACCCGAATCTGGGGACCGCGCTGGTCCTCGCGGTGGCATGGGGCCTGGTCACCGGTTTCGTCGGCGGCCTGCTGGCGCGCGGGGTGCACCGGCGCGGTGAGGTGGAGCAGGGAGGCGGCGGGCGCTAGGGCAACCGCCGGAAGACCGGGCGCGCCCAGGCCGGCGGTTCCGGGGGCGCTCCCGGGTCCGCCGGGGCTCCGACGACCCGGAGGTCCACCTGGGTGGGGGCATGGCCCTCGGCGCTTCCGGTGGCCGCGGCGCGCAGTGCGGCCGCGAATTCGAGGCAGGAGCCGTACCGGTCGTCCGGCCGCTTGGCCAGCGCCTTCACCAGGACGCCGTCGAGAGCGGCGGGGACCTCGGGGCGCATCTCCGTGAGGCGGGGCGGCTGGTCGTACTGGTGGGCCCAGAGCAGCGCCATGTCGTCGTCGCGCTGGAAGGGCGGCCCGCCGGCCATGGTCTCGTGCACGACGCAGGCGAGGCTGTAGACGTCGCACCGGCCGTCCACGGGCCGGCCGGATATCTGCTCGGGCGCTACATAGTCGAGGGTCCCCACGAACTGGCCGACGGTCGTGAAGCCGGTGAGCGACAGTGATTTCTTCGTCAGACCGAAGTCCGTGAGGTAGACGTGCTCCGGATGGTCGCTGTCCGTGCCCTTGGCCACGAGGATGTTGCCGGGTTTGACGTCGCGGTGGACCAGGCCGTGGTCGTGCGCCGCGTCGAGCGCGGAGGCGACCTGCGCGGCGATGCGGAGGGCCGCGCCGACGGGGAGGGGGCCCGAGTCGTCGAGCAGGTGCCGCAGGTCGAGCCCAGGGACGTACCGCATGGCGATGTAGAGCACGCCGTCCGTCTCGCCCGCCTCGAAGACCGGCACGATGTGCGGATGCTCGATCGCGGCGGCCACGCGTGACTCGTGCGTGAAGCGCTGCCGGAAGGTGTCGTTGCGCGCCAGCTCTGGGGCGAGCAGCTTCAGGGCGACGGTCCGGTCAAGGCGCAAATCCTTGGCACGGTAGACGACGGCCATTCCGCCACGCCCGATCTCGGACTCGACCCGATATCCGGCGATCTGCTGCCCGACCAGCTCGGAGGGACGCCCGGAGTGGGCACTCGGGCCCGCCGACACGTCGTCGCGCGGCACGGCCTCCATCACACGTCACCGGACCGAACCGGCGGGCCGGGGTCGGCCGTGCCGGGAGGAATGCGACGGGTGGCTTCCTCCGCGTACGGACCAGGCTCGGACCCCGCACCCGAAGCGTCCTCCACCACCTGCGTCGCCTCCGGCCCCACCGCACCACCGGAACGCATCCCCACGCCACTCCCTGGCGGCTCTCGCCGGGCACCGTCCTGACCGCCCGGCACGCGCACCGACCCCGGATCGGCCGCAGCCACCACCTGCGTCGCCTCCGGCCCCACCGCACCACCGGAACGCATCCCCACGCCACTCCCAGGCGGCTCTCGCCTGGCACCGTCCTGACCGTCCGGCACGCGCACCGACCCCGGATCGGCCGCAGCCACCACCTGCGTCGGCTCCGGGCCCGCCCCTCCAACGGAGCGCAACCCCACGCCACTCCCAGGCGGCTCTCGCCGGGCACCGTCCTGACCGCCCGGCACGCGCACCGACCCCGGATCGGCCGCAGCCACCACCTGCGTCGGCTCCGGCCCTGCCCCGCCACCACTCGGCATCCCCCCGCCACTCCCGCGCGGCACTGCGCGAGCGCCGTCCTGACCCTCCGGAGCACGCACCCACCCCGAATCCGCCGCAGCCACCACCTGCGTCGGCTCCGGGCCGTTCCTCCTCGCGCCGCTCGGCGACACACCGTCAGCCCCGTTGCCGTCGACGCTCGGCGTCTCCCCCACCGCGTACGTGCTGAGCCGGGCCCCGTCGCAATACACCCACCGCTCGTGTTCGGCGTCGTAGAGCCACATCGCGTCGCCGTCCACGACCACGCCCACCCTCAGTCCACGGGTCCGTTGCCGGAAGGTGTCGGCGTCGGTCTCGCCGGCCGCCAGGTCCCGCGTCGCGCGGCGGAAGTCGGTCAGTGCCGCCTCGGTGCGTGCGAGGAGCGGGGCCGGGTCCGCCGTACGGGTCAAGGGGTGGCCGGCGGCGGGTGGGTCCGCAGGGACCGCGATGAGGAGGCGGCCGTCGACCCAGGCCGACCAGTCGTTCGCGCAGACGATCCGGGCCCAGTCACCGAGCCGGTCGACCAGTTGGACGGGCAGGAGCGCGTCGAGCGGGGTCGTCGGACGGTTCACGTCCGGCGCCTCCCAGGCGGAGAGCCCGTCCTGGGGGACGACGTGTGTGGGGCGGAAGTCCGCTGTGGTCATGTCGTCCACTCCTGCACCCTTGCCCGAATCCGCTCCCACTCACCACTCGCTACTTCCGCATCACCGCGGGCTCATGCCGTCTCAGCAGCCGCGCCACCAGGTAACCGAACACGACCGAGAGGGCCACCAACATGCCCATGTTGAGCAGCCAGACGCCCGCCGAGTGCCGGAAGAGGGGATCGGAGGTCAGCTCCCCCGGCACGATCCTGCCGAGCCCGATCGTCCCCGCCATCGCACCCAGCGCCCACCGCGACGGCACGAGCCACGCGAGCTGCTCCACACCGGGCACCCCGTGCAGTTTCAGGAGGGCGCCGCAGAACACCACCTGCACGATGGCGAGCAGCACGAGCAGCGGCATCGTCACTTCTTCCTTGCGCACGAGCGCCGAGACCAGGAGCCCCAGCATCATCGCCGTGAACGCCAGCATCGCCACCGCCACGGTGATCTCGACCAGGGGTGGCAGCAGCACGCCCTCGCCGCCGGGCGCGTTGAGGTCGACGCCGAGCAGCGCCACCAAGGTCAGCACGACGGCCTGGAGGACGGTGATCGTCCCCAGTACGACGACCTTGGACATCAGGTACGCCGATCTGGAGAGCCCGACCGCTCTCTCGCGCCGGTAGATGACACGCTCCTTGACCAGTTCCCGCACGGCGTTGGCCGCACCGGTCAGGACTCCGCCGACGCAGAGGATGAGCAGCGCGTTCATGGCCGTCTCCTGCGTCAGCTTGCTCCCGGACAGCGCGCGGGCCATGGCGCCCATCACGAACGGCAGCGCGATCATGATCGCGAGGAAGGTCCGGTCGGCGCCGAGCGCGGCCGTGTACCGCCGTACCAGTGTCCGGAGTTGGGAGCCCCAGCTCTGCGCCTTGGGCGGCGGTGCGAACGCGGCGACCGGGCCCGCCCCGCTCTGCGGCATCGGCGGCTGCGCCGAGGAGTTGACGATGTACCGCTGGTGCAGGGGCGAGTGCCGGTACTCCCCCGCCCAGTCCCGGTCGCGGTCACCCTCGAAGGCCTCGAACGCCTCGGGCCACTCATCGAAGCCGAAGAACGGGAGTGCGTCCTTCGGAGGCCCGTAGTAGGCGATCCTGCCGCCCGCGGCGAGCACGAGGAGCCGGTCGCAGCCGTCGAGGCTGAGCACGCTGTGCGTGACGACGATGACCGTCCGGCCGTCGTCGGCGAGGCCGCGCAGCATGTGCATCACCGAGCGGTCCATGCCCGGGTCGAGCCCGGACGTCGGTTCGTCGAGGAAGAGCAGGGACGGTTTCGTCAGGAGTTCGAGGGCGACGCTCACGCGCTTGCGCTGTCCGCCGGAGAGGCTGTGGATGGGCTGGTCGACGCGCTGCTCGAGGCCGAGCTCGCGGATGACCTCATCGACCCTGGCCCGGCGTTCGGCTTTCTCGGTGTCCTGGGGGAAGCGCAGCTCGGCGGCGTATCCCAGGGCGCGGCGCACGGTGAGCTGCGCGTGCAGGATGTCGTCCTGCGGCACGAGTCCGATGCGCTGACGGAGTTCGGCGTAGTCGCGGTAGAGGTCGCGGCCGTCGTAGAGGACCGTGCCGTCGTCGGCGGGGCGCAGCCCGGTGAGGGCGTTGAGGAGGGTGGACTTCCCCGCGCCGCTGGGGCCGACCACGGCCAGCAGGCACTTCTCGCCGACGGGGAAGGAGACCCGGTCCAGAAGCGTCTTGCGGCCCTTGTCGACGGCGACCGTCAGCTCCTGGACGTCGAGCGAGACCTCGCCGGTGTCGACGTACTCCTGGAGCTGGTCGCCGACCAGGCAGTACGCGCGGTGGCCGACGCCGACGATGTCCCCGGCCGCGACCGGGGCGCGGCCGACCGGCTGGCCGTTGAGATAGGTGCCGTTGTGGCTGCCGAGGTCGACGATCTCGTAGGTGCCGTCCGCGAGCACCCGCAGCTCGGCGTGCCGGCGCGAGACGACGAGGTCGTCGATGACCAGGTCGTTGTCGGCGGCTCGGCCGATGCGGACGGTGCGGGCGGGCAGTGGGCGCACGGTCGTCGGCTGCCGGAAGGTGCCGGTGGCCGCCGAGGGGGTGCGGACGGCGGAGGGGCGCTCGGGCGCGGCGGGCGGGGGCGGCGTACGGCCGACGAGTACCGCGCGCGGGCCGTCGGTGACGCTGCCGAAGCGCAGGACGCTGCCGGCGCCGACGTCCCACTCCTGGACGCGCTGCCCGTCGGCGTAGGTGCCGTTCGTGCTGTGCTCGTCCTCGATCGTCCAGTGGTCGCGCTCGGCGTGCAGGACGGCGTGGTGCCAGGAGACGCGGGCGTCGTCGATGACGACGTCGCTCAACGGGTCGCGTCCCACGTGATAGTCCCGGCTCGGACTCATCACCGTGGAGCCGGTGTCGGTCTCCAGGACGAGTTCGGGCGCAGTCGGTGCTGCGGACCGCTCTCCCATGCCCGAATTCTACCCATTCGCACGCATCCATGCCTGGGCTCGGGCACCCGCCGGGCGTCAGACGTCCCCGTACGCCTCTCCCCCGGGCTCGAAGACCGCGGCGCCCGCGGTCGCGTCCGCCAGCCAGGCCCTGAACGCCTCGACGTCGGCGTCGGGAAGACCGATCTCGATGGTCACCGCGTCCCCGTAGCGCACGTCACGCACCTCGCGCCCCGCCGACCGCAGATCGTTCTGGATCTTGCCCGCGCGCTGGTGGTCGACCGTGACGGTGGCGAGCCTGAAGCGCCTGCGGGTCAGCGTGCCGACCGCGTCGAGCGCCTCGCCGACAGCGCCTCCATAGGCCCTGATCAGTCCTCCGGCGCCGAGCTTGACCCCGCCGTAGTAGCGGGTCACGACGGCGATGACGTACCGCATGTCGCGGCGCAGCAGCATCTGGAGCATCGGCACACCGGCCGTGCCGCCGGGCTCCCCGTCGTCGCCGGCCTTCTGCACCCCGGCGTCGGCACCGATGACGTACGCGAAGCAGTTGTGCGAAGCGGACGGGTGCTCCTTGCGGATACGCGCGACGAACGCCTGGGCCTCCTCCTCGGTGGCCGCGGGCGCGAGGGCGCACAGGAAGCGCGAGCGGTTGACCTCGGTCTCGTGCACGGCCTCGCGGGCCACTGTGCGGTACTCGTCGTGCATCCCGCCAGCGTAGGCCCCCGCTCGGGGAGCGGCCCCGGTACGGTGACCCGTTGTGACGTCACCTTCGAATCCCGTACGCCAAGTCCCCCGCGCCACTGACGTGTTGGGGACACTGCTCGCCGCCGCTCCGGTCACCGTCGCGGAGACCCGCGAGGACCCGGCCGATCCCTTCCTTTTTCCCGAGGAGGCGGACGTCGTGGCGCGGGCCGTGGACAAGCGGCGCCGCGAGTTCGCCACGGTCCGCGGTTGCGCCCGTACCGCGCTGGCCGAGCTCGGCGTGCCGCCCGTGCCGATCCTGCCGGGGCCCAAGGGCGCGCCGCGCTGGCCCGACGGCATCGTCGGCAGCATGACGCACTGCGCGGGTTACCGCGCCGCCGCCGTGGCCCGCGCCTCCGCGGTCCTGTCCGTCGGCATCGACGCGGAGCCGGCAGCTCCGCTCGCCGACGCCGACGTCCTGAAGCTGGTGTCGGACGAGTCGGAGCGCGCGGCCCTCGCCGAGCTGGGCGTCCGGCACCCGGACGTGCCCTGGGACCGGCTGCTCTTCAGCGCCAAGGAATCCGTCTACAAGACGTGGTTCCCGCTCACCGGCCGCTGGCTCGGCTTCGAGGACGCGCGCCTTGACCTGGCCCCGGACGGCACGTTCACCGCGGCGCTCCTCGTCCCCGGGCCGACGGTGGCGGGGCGCGAGCTGACCGGCTTCGCGGGCACCTGGCTGATACGTGACGGCGTGGCGGTCACCGCCATCGTCCTGCCGCTCACTCCTGCTCCGCCCGGAAGGTAGGCACCCCGCCGAGCCAGGTGCCGAGCACCTGCACCTGCCGGATGGCCATCGGATCGACGGCACGCGGATCGGCGGAGAGCCTGACCAGGTCCGCGGGCGCGCCGGGCACGAGCGCGCCGCGGTCGTCCGCACCGGCCTGGTGGGCTACGCCGCTGGTGGCCGCCGTGAGCGCCTGCTCCACGGTGAGCCGCTGGTGCGGGGTCCAGCCCTCCTCGGGCAGCCCGTCGAACGTGCGCCTGGTGACCGCGACTTGGATGCCTTCGAGCGGCTCGTACGAACTGACGGGCCAGTCGCTGCCGAACGAGAGCCGTACCCCGTCGCGGGCCAACTCCCCCATCGGGTACTGCCGGTCGGAGCGTTCGGCGCCGATCCGCGGCATGGAGAGATCGGTCTGGAGCGGGTCGGGCTGCGCCCACAGGGGCTCGAAGTTGGCGATGACGCCGAGTGCGGCGAAGCGCGGCAGGTCGGCCGGGTCGACGAGCTGGACGTGGGTGATCACGGGCCGCCGGTCCCAGCCGGGATTGGCGTGGACCGCGGCCTCCACCGCGTCGAGCGCGGCCCGTACGCCCGCGTCGCCGATGGCGTGGATGTGCGTCTGGAAGCCGTCGGCGTCGAACGCGCGGACCGCTTCGGTGAGCGCGCCCGGCTCCCACACGGGCATGCCGCAGCTGTGCGGCGCGTCCAGATAGGGGTCGAGCAGGGCGGCCGTACCGCCTTCGATCACGCCGTCGCTGAAGTACTTCACCGTGCGCGCGGACAGCATCGGGCCGCCCTCGGCGTTCACCCGTGCCCGCGCCGCGTCGAACTGCTTGCGCTGCTCGCGCCAGCGGTCGGGGTCGGCGCGCTGGGCCAGGTCCACGCGCACGCTCAGCGCACCCTGCCGGGCCGCCGCGAGATAGGCCTTCACCATCTCCGGCTCCACCCAGGCGTCCTGCACCCAGGTGATGCCCGCTCGCGCGTACGCCCGGCCCGCGCGGCGCACCGCTTCGACCAGTTCGGCCTCCTCGCGCGCGGGCACCTGGTCGAGCACCAGGTCACAGGCGTGCCACTCCCGCAGGGTGCCCATCGGCGAGCCGTCGGCGCGCCGGACGATCCAGCCGAGCCGCGGATCGGGCGTCGAGTCCCGCACCCCGGCCCTGCGCAGCGCCTCCGAGTTGCACCACACCGTGTGATAGTCGTGGGCCCGCAGCACGACGGGCCGTTCGCTCACCGCCGCGTCGAGCCACCGGGCGTCGAACTCGCCGTCGGGCGCGAGCGCCGGGTCGTAGGACGCGCCGACGATCCACTCCGCGTCCGGGTGCGCGGCGGCCCACCGCCCGACCTCCGCGACGATCGCGGCGACCGAGGTGAGGTCCTTGATCTGCGGGCCGAAGCTCTCCAGGCCGCCGAACAGCGGGTGGGCGTGGCCGTCCCCGAACGCGGGCAGGAGCAGCCCGTCCCCCAACTCGACGACCTCGTCGGCCACTTCGGCCAGGTCGTGCGCCTCGTCCCCGAGCGCGACGACGCGTCCGTCGCGTACGGCGAGCGCCGTGGTGTCCGCGTGGGCATCGCTTCCGGTGCGGACCGCCCCCAGGAAGACCCACGTCACCGTCTCGTCCGCCATGCTGTTCCGCTCCTCCATCACACGCTCTCCGCGTCCACTGTCGTCAGTCGTTCGTACGCCCGCGGATCGCGCCGTCGGATTCGCAGGGCCAGTGCCGCTCCCGCCACGAACAGCACGGGCAGCGGCGCGATCAGGGCCGCGTTGACGCCGCCCGAAGCGCCCGTCAGGAGATCGAGGTTGGCGCACACCAGGGCGATCAGCACCGCCAGGCCCGCGCACGCGACCACCGGGGCCGCGCGAACCCGCCAGGCGGGCATGCCCCGGCGATCGCGCCGGAAGAAGCCGTACACCGCGAGCGCGGCGAGCGCCTGCATCAGCATCACGCCGAGGATGCCGGAGCCGTTGCTCCACAGGAACGTGACGGTGTACGGATCGGCGCCGCTGACGACGGTCACGGCGACCACGGCCAGCGCGAGCCCCGACTGCGCCACGACCGCCGCGACCGGTGCCCGCGTCTTCGGGGACACGGCGGCGAGACGGCGCGGCAACAGCCCCTCGCGGCCCAGGGCGTAGAAGTAGCGGGCGGCGCCGTTGTGGAAGGCGAGGGTCGCGGCGAAGGCGCTGGTGATGATCAGCACGTGCATGGAGTCGGCGGCCCAGGCCCCCGCGAACCGTTCGGTGGCCGCGAACACCATGTCGGCGCCGCCCTCGCCCTTGGCGACGGCCTGCGCGCGGTCGGAACCGTACGCGTTGATGATCGTCCACACCGTGAAGGTGTAGAAGAGCGCGAGGAAGGCCACGGCGATGTAGGTGGCGCGCGGCACCGTGCGTGCGGGCTCCCGCGCCTCCTCCGCGTAGATGGCCGTCGCCTCGAACCCGACGAACGCACCGACGGCGAGCACGAACATGCCGCCGACGCCCGGCCCGTCCAGGTGCTGGGGTGAGAGTGTGCCGAGGTCGAAGCCCTGCGGACCGCCGCCGTGCGCGAACAAGCCGGCTTCGAGGACGAGCAGCACGAGCACTTCGAGGACCAGGGCGACACCGAGCACCTTGGCGCTGAACGTGACCTTCAGATAGCCGAGCACACCGATCGCGACGAGCCCGGCGAGCGCCCAGATCCACCAGGCCACGCGGACCCCGGTCAGGTCGTCGAACCCGGACTCGGTGAACCAGCCGAAGGCGACGAGCAGTCCGACCTCGATGGCGTTGTACGAGAACAGCGCGACGTACGCGGACCCGGCGCCGGCGGGGCGCCCGAGCCCGCGCCCGATGTAGGCGTAGAAGGCGCCCGCGTTGCGCACGAAGCGGCTCATCGCCGTGAATCCGGCCGCGAAGACGATGAGCAGCAGCCCCGATATCAGGTAACCGAGGGGCGCCGCCCGGCCCGCCATGCCGATCGCCAGCGGGGCCACTCCAGCCATCACGGTCAGCGGCGCCGCGGCGGCCACGACGAAGAAGACGAGATCGCCGGTGCCGACGGCGCCGCCGCTGAGGCCCTTGTCGGCGTGGGAGGGGGGTGCGGTCACGCGGGCTCCCGGGCAGCAAGAGGAATAAACTAAAGCCTTTAGTTCGGGCTGGGCAGGACCGTACTCTGCACACGGGCGGCTGTGAAGACCCCGTCCACAGGAGGACTCCGGGGACAGCCCGGGGACAGCCCGGGGACAGCCCGGGGGGAAGGCCCCACGCAGAGACGGGAGTTGCCGGGCCATGGGCAGAGGGAGACCGCGCATACCGGTGCTCGACGCGGATCTGATAGCGCGGGAGGCCCTCGCGCTGATCGACGCCGAGGGGGCCGACGCGTTCAGCCTGCCCCGCCTCGCTGCGCGCCTCGGGGTGCGGACCGCCTCGCTCTACAACCATCTCAATGGCCGCGCCGAGGTCATCGAGGGCGTACGGCGGCTGATCGTCGAGGAGATGGACGTCTCCGCCTTCGACACGCTGCCGTGGCCCGAGGCCCTTGCCGCGTGGGCCCGTTCGTACCGCGACGCCTTCGCGAGGCACCCGCACTCCATCGGCCTGCTGGCCACCACCACCATCAGCTCACCGGCCACGCTCGGCATGTACGAGGCGGTCGTGACGGCCCTGGCCCGTGGCGGCTGGCCGCAGGAGCGGCTGGTCGCGGCGATGACCAGCGTCGAGTCCTTCCTGCTCGGCTCGGCGCTCGACCTCGTGGCGCCGCCGATGATGATCGACCCGGCCGGGCACGCGCCACGGGTGCCCGTCCTGGCGGCAGCCCTGGAGAGTGCCGTCGGGGGCGACAAGGCGGGGCGGGCCGAGGACGCCTTCGCGTCGGGACTGGACGCGCTGATCCGAGGGCTGGTGGCTCAACTGGCGGATGTGCGCCCGGCGTAGGCCGGCCGAGACGGTCAGAGGCCGCGCGCCGGGTCGGCGAGCGTCTCCCAGAACATCGCCTCGTAGCGCTGGAGGAGCTTCCCGTGACGCAGGGCGGATCCCGTCGCGTCGAGACCACGGTCCATGCCCGCACGCACCGCGGCCAGCGCCTGCCGCTCCAGGTCGGGCGCGGGCCCGGCGAAGAGGGCGAAGAAGCCGCAGGCCTCCTCGCCGAAGCCGTAGTGCGCCGGCAGGGCGTCGGTGAGCGTCGCGCAATAGGCCCCCCAGGACGCGAAGTTGGCGGTCAGGGCGAGGACCACGTCGACGGGGGTGCCGTTCAGGGCGAGCCAGGCCACGTACGCCGGATAGGCCTGGCAGCCCGCCCGCGGCTCGTACGCCTCGGCGTCGGATTTGTCCACGCCGCATGCCGCGATCAGGCTGCCGAGCCGGTCGAAGGCGAGCGTCTCCCCCTCGGCGAGGGTGCGGAAGAACGCCTCGCACTCGGTTTCGCCCGTGTCGGCCGAGCGTGCGGCCAGGTGCAGGAAGGAGCGGCGGTCGGCGGGGATCACGGAGCGCTGCTCCAGGGCGAGAGCGGTGATCGCGGAACGGTTCGCGGTGCCGTCCGCGAGGCGTGGGACGAGCGGGTTGGCCGCCGGATCGGGCGCGAGCCGCGCCACCACGTCGTCGAGCAGTTCCTGTGCGGTCCGTGTCATCGTCCGTCCTTCCCGCCTTCGGCAGAACCGGCTCTCTTGACGGCCCCTCAAGGAGCGCCACATCGTAACGGGACGCGGCACGAGGGGGCAGGCCATCCCGCCTCTTTCTACAGTGTTGTAGTTTTTAGGTCCCGGCCCTGACCACGGCCGGGTACGCACTTCACCTCAGGACTTCAGGAGGACATCGTGGGAGTTTCCCTGGCCAAGGGCGGCAATGTCTCGCTCAGCAAGGAGGCCCCCGGCCTCACCGCCGTCCTGGTCGGCCTGGGCTGGGACGTCCGCACGACCACCGGCACGGACTACGACCTGGACGCCAGCGCCCTGCTCTGCGACGACTCGGGGAAGGTCGTCTCCGACCAGCACTTCATCTTCTACAACCAGCTCAAGAGTCCCGACGGTTCGGTCGAGCACACCGGCGACAACCTCACGGGCGAGGGCGAGGGCGACGACGAGGCGGTGAAGGTGAACCTCGCGCAGGTGCCCGCCGAGATCACGAAGATCGTCTTCCCGGTGTCCATCCACGACGCCGAGAACCGCGGCCAGAGTTTCGGCCAGGTCCGCAACGCCTTCATCCGCGTCGTCAACCAGGCCGACAACGTGGAGATCGCCCGCTACGACCTCTCCGAGGACGCGTCGACGGAGACCGCCATGGTCTTCGGCGAGCTCTACCGCCATGGCGCGGAGTGGAAATTCCGCGCGGTCGGCCAGGGTTACGCCAGTGGGCTGCGCGGCATCGCGTCGGACTTCGGCGTGAACGTCTGACGTTCGCGCCTGACCAACCTCAACAGAAGGAGCGGGACGTGTACGGCGATCCGGCAACAGTGCGCAAGATCCTGACGGAACTCGGGGACACCTGGGCGGTCGTGGGCCTGTCCACGAACGAGGAGCGAGCGGCGTACGGGGTCGCCGGTGTCCTGCAGCGGTACGGGAAGCGGGTCGTCCCGATCCACCCCAAGGCCGAGACGGTGCACGGCGAGAAGGGATATCCGTCCCTCTCCGCGGTGCCCTTCAAGATCGACGTCGTCGACGTCTTCCTCAACAGCGCCCTCGCGGGCCAGGCCGCCGAGGAGGCCGTCGCGATCGGCGCGCAGGCGGTCTGGTTCCAGCTGGGCGTGATCGACGAGGCGGCGTACGAGCGGACTCGGGCCGCGGGCCTCGAGATGGTGATGGACCGTTGCCCGGCGATCGAACTGCCGATGCTCTGACGCTTCACCGGGTCTGCGGGGATCACCCTGCGGGCCCGGCGGGGCTGGCCACGCAGTTCCCCCGGCGCCCCCTGACAGAGCGCGGGAGCGCTGCTCCTCGGCCCACCCGCCGCGGGGCCCTTTCCCGGTGCCGGACAGTGCGCCGAGGGCCGGCCGGTAGATGGGGCATGCCTGAGCAGCCACGACATGAGCCGGTGGTTCCGGACCCGTCGGGGACGCGCTGACCGTACTTGTACTGGTCGCGCGCAGCGGCACGCGCACTCGCCGGCGGTCGCCCAACTGGCCACCTCACTGGGCCGGCTGTCGGTCCGCGTGGCCGTAGCCCTGGGCTGCGCCGGAACGGACCGCCTCACTCCGGCACAGCTCAGGGCCTGGGGGGGGGTGGCCGTGCCTGGACACGGCCACCCCCCGGGCACCGTGGCGGGTCAGGCCGCGGCGCCCACCAGGGCGGGGCGCTCGGCTTCCCGCACGCGCTCCATCAGCGCGATGCGGGCCCGCGCCACCCGCGAGCGGACCGTGCCCACCGGACAGCCGGTGAGCAACGCGGCCTCCGCGTAGGGCAGTCCGAGGAGCTGGGTGAGGACGAAGGCCTCACGCCGTTCGTCGGGCAGCGTCGCGAGCAGGTCGGCGAGGACCACGCCGTCGTCGAAGCCCGGCAGGCCCCTGGGCTGGGCCCGCTCCGCGGCGGACTGCCAGTCGTCCGTGTCGCAGAGGCGGGGCCTGGCCGCGGCGTACCGCAAGCTGTCGATCACCGCCCGCCGGGCGATGGAGAGCAGCCACGTGCGGGCGGACGAGCGCCCTTCGAACCGGTGCAGGCTGCCGAGGGCCCGCAGGAACGTGTCCTGCGTCAGGTCGTCGGCGGCCTGCGGGTCGCCGCCGAGATACGTCACGTACCGGCGGACGTCCCGGTGGAGGGCGCGTACGAAGTGCTCGACCGCTTCGGGGTCTCCGGCGCGGGCGGCGAGCGCCCAGGCCGTTATCGACTCGTCGGGTGAGCTGGGCAGGGCAGGAATGATCACCTGGTGTCCTTCTCGGGATCCGGGACCCGGACACGCCGTGCGTGCGTGCGTCCGGCGGGTCCGGTGAGGGGGTACGGCCGCGCGAGAGTGCGTTCGACCGATGCCCGAGCCGTCAGGCCGCGCGAGGTGGCGCGGCATGGAACGGCGTCGGGGAACCAGCTGTCAGGCGACAGCGGTCCCCGCGGGCGGACCCCGAGAAGTGATGGCGTGGACGAGGAGCAGCGGCCGCGGCCGGCCCGCCGCACGGTGGCGATGGAGCCGGATGCGGGGCCGGTGTGCGGGTGTGGGCAGCGCGAGTGGCACCCGCAGCGGGGCGACGAGCCACCCGGCGCAGGCACGCGCGACACGGAAGGCCGCGCGTTCGCCGTGCGCGAGCCAGAGGCCGCAGAGGAGCGCGGCGAGAAGGTGGGCGGCAAGCATGCCGGTCGGCGACATGCCGCTCATGTCGTGGCCGCCGCCCATGTGATCCATGTGCTCCATGGCTGAGCTCGTCGACGACGCCGACATGCCGGGCATTGCGGGCATGGGCGTCGTCCCCGGGTCGGGCATCGGCGCCGACAGGGCCGAGCCCTGTGCCCTTCCCATGGACCCCGTGGAGTCGGCGCCCATCGGTGCGGCGCAGAGCATGTGCTGCACCCAGCGCCGCACGAGCGGCGCTCCGGCCGACGGCTGCGCGACGGCCTGGGCCAGCGAGAACCCCGAGTGCAGCGCGGCCTGAGCGGCCACCGCCACGGACACGACCAGGGGCAGCCCCCGTTCGCGCCCGGCCAGCAGCCACGCCGTGCCGCCGACTCCGACGGCGCCGGCTCCCAACGTCCACCAGGGGACCGAGGCCCCCGACATCATGACGTGCCCCAGGGCAGCGAGCAGCACGCAGGCGGCCGCGAACACCGCAGCCCGTACCGCGCGAGAACACCATCCAGCAGTCATGGCGGGGCCATCCTTGCATTCGCGCCCCTCCTTTCACGGACGGGTACGCGAAATGCCCCCGCCGCGTTCACCGGCCGGGGTCGCCGGAACGCATGTCCCCCATGTCGTCGCCGGAGTGCATGCCCCCCATGTCTCCCTCATGCGTCCCGCCGCCACCGTCACCGCCGGGTTTCTTGTCCGTCCCGCCCTCGGTCCCGCTCTCGGTCTCGGTCCGCTGTGTGCCGGGGGCGCCCGGCCCGACGGCCGACCCCACGGCGTACGACACCGCGAAGATCACCGCGAGCAGCGCGAGGAAACCGCAGAGCAGGGACAACTGGGGGCGGTCGCTCATCGCCGCTCTCCTGACACTCGTGACGCGACAGCGCGGAACCGTCGCGCCCGCGCCTGTTCAGGAGTCGGCCGCGCGGGGGCCCGAGTTCCCGTGATGT
Organism: Streptomyces sp. NPDC002853; assembly: GCF_053591915.1. Taxonomy (NCBI): domain Bacteria; kingdom Bacillati; phylum Actinomycetota; class Actinomycetes; order Kitasatosporales; family Streptomycetaceae; genus Streptomyces; species Streptomyces sp. NPDC002853. Next base: position 196,468 of record NZ_JBSFUS010000015.1, read on the forward strand.
GAGCAGGGGTTCCACCCGCTCATCCTCGGAGGGGATGATCCGGCACGGCTGGGCCTCCTTCGGGGCGGCTCACACATGAGCGGGCATCTCATGGGCGCCGATGACCGCTTGGGCCGCGGCGGCCAGTTCCCGGCGGTCGGAGCCGCGCAGTGGGGAGTGCGCGGTGACCCGGACGGTCAGGCCACGGGCGCGGGCCACGCGGTGCAGTGAGGCCCCGAAGGACTCGTCGCCGAGGAAGGCCGCCGTGGTGCTGCGCGTGCCGTGCCGGTAGTAGCGGATGGTGACCGGCCGAACGGGGGCGCCCGCGTCGGCCGCCGCCTGGAACGTGGCCCGGCGGAAGCGGCCACCGGCCACGGAACACCAGGTGGTGGCCTGCGGGAAGACGAGGACGGAGCGGCCCGAGCGCAGGTTCGACGCCAACTCAGCCACCACATAGGGGAGTTGGCGTATCCCGTCGCGGTCGATGAATTGACTTCCGGCCCGCCGGGCGAGCGACCCGATCACCGGCCACCGGCCCACCTCCCGCTTGGCCAGGACGGTCACCGGTTCGACGGCGAGCAGGCTGACGACGTCGAGCCAGGAGATGTGGTTGGCGACGATCAGGGTGCCGGGCCGGGAACCTGTCACCGTCAGCCGCTCCGGCCCAGCCTCGAGCCGTATGCCCAGGGCGCCCAGAATCCCATGCGCCCGCGCCCGCAGCGCCCGCGGCTCGGCGAGCCGTGCGCCCTGCGTCACGCCGACGCCGATCTCGTACGCCAATGCCGCGTAACGGCGGGCCAGTTCGGCGGGCGGCGCCTCCGGCGCCGAGCGGGTGACGCAGGCCGGGGTGCACAGCGCCGCGGGGGTTCGCGCGGGGCTCATTGCGTCTCCCCCAGGAAATAGCGGCGGTAGCGGTCGCCGAGCCGGTCCATGTCCAGGAGGACGAAGAAGTCGGCGACGTCGAACTCGGGGTCGTGCGTGGGCGCCCCGCACATCCACGCCCCCAGACGGAGGTAGCCCCGCAGCAGCGGCGGCAGATCGGTGTAGGCGGGCCGCTCCACGGGCGGCGCGGTGGGCACCCAGGGGCGCCGGGGCTGCACCCGCAGCTCGGGCGGCGACGCGTGCCGCGACGTGCCGAGCAGCCAGGCGCTCGACGCCGCCCTGCCGCCGTCGGACAGCGGCACCGAGGCGCAGCCCGCCAGATAGCGGTGGCCGGAGAGCAGGACGTAGCGGGCGAGGGCCGACCACATCAGGTTGATCACCGCGCCGGAGCGGTGGTCGGGGTGCACGCAGGAGCGGCCGGCCTCGATCGTGGAGGACCGCAGTCCTTCCAGGGCGCGCAGGTCGAACTCGCTGTCGGAGTAGGACTTCTCGGCCCGTCCCGGCGGCATCAGGCGGTAGGTGCCGACGACCTCGCCGGTGGTGGTGTCGGTGACGATCAGGTGGTCCGCGATGTCGTCGAAGGGGTCCACGTCGTGGCCGGGCAGGGAGGTGTGGAGCGTGGCACCCATCTCCTCGCCGAAGACGCGGTACCGCAGCCGCTGCGCGGCCCGGATCTGCTCTTGGGAGTCGGCGACGGAGGTGAGGTACGCACGGGTGACGGCGGGAGCGGTGGGCGTCAGAGGGGTAGCGGATGCCGAGGGCATGACAGATCCGGTCTCCGTTCGGGGAGGGTCGTGCGGGGAGCTCGTCGGCACGACGAGCAGCAGCACGAACAGCACGGTGATGGCCCCGGCTGAACTGCGCACGATGGCCGCGAGGCCGACGGTCAGGACACGCGTGAGCATCAGGTGAACGGCGAGCGCAAACACCTGCCACGCACTTTCGTGAGGTCGTCAACACTTTCGTGAGGTCATCAACGGCCGGGGTAGCGTGCGCACATGATCCGAGTGCTGCTTGCCGACGACGAGGCGATGATCAGGGCCGGGATCGGGGCGATCCTCGGCACCGCCGAGGACATCGAGGTCGTCGCCGAGGCGGCCGACGGGCGCGAGGCGGTCGACCTGGCACTCGCGCACCGTCCGGACGTCTGCCTCCTCGACATCCGGATGCCGCGGCTCGACGGCCTGCGGGCCGCGGCCGAGCTGAACGAGCTCGCGCCCGATACGGCGGTGGCGATGCTCACCACGTTCTCCGAGGACGAGTACATCGCGAGCGCGCTCGGCTCCGGGGCCGCCGGTTTCCTCCTCAAGTCCGGCGCTCCGCGCGAACTGATCGCCGGGGTACGGGCCGTCGCCGAGGGCGGCGCGTATCTCTCTCCGTCGATCGCGCGGCGGGTCATCTCCCGTCTCGGCGCGGGGCAGCTCGGCAAACAGGCCACCGCGCGGGCCCGCGTAGAGGAGCTGACGGCGCGCGAGCGTGAGGTGCTCGCGCTGGTCGGGGCCGGTCTGTCGAACGCGGAGATCGCCGGGCGGCTGCACGTCGTCGAGGGCACGGTGAAGGCGTACGTCAGCCAGGTCCTGGCCCGCCTCGGCTTCAAGAACCGGGTGCAGGCCGCGATCCTGGCGTACGAGGCGGGGCTCGTCGGCGAGGAATGAGCGCCCCGGGGTCCGGGAGGATCGGCGATGCTTGGCGGATGCGCGGCGCAAACGGCTGGCTCTCCCGGCTCCTTCCCCAGTCCTTCCCGCTCCTTCCCCGGCTCTCACCCCTCCTTCCCCGGCTCTTCGACCTCGCGCTGGGGCTCGTGGTGTGCGCGCCGCCGTTCTCGGCCGCCCTCGGCCCCGACGGGCGTGACGCCGTCGTCGCGGCCGTGGGTGTTCCGCTGCTCGGGGGCGCCGTGGTCTTCGGCAGGCGGTGGCCGCTCGCCGCGCTCGCCATACCCGTCGCGCTGAGCCTGTTGGCGGATCCGGGGATGCTGACGCCCGAGTACTGGGCGGCGCTCGCCCTCTTCGGGTATCTCGCCGGCAGTCGTACGGTCGCGGTGCGTCCGGCGCTGTGGTTCTTCGGGGCGGTCGCCGTGGCCGCCCTTGTGCTGTGCGGGTTCGTGGCGAGCGATCTGTGGAGCTGGCCCACGATGCTCCTGACCTTCCTGATCGGCGTGGTGCTGCCCTGGCTTCTCGGCCGCTACCGCCGTCAGTACGCCGAGTTGACGGCCAGCGGCTGGCGGCTCGCCGAGCGCATGGAACGCGAGCAGCAGGCTGTCGCGGACCGCGCCCGTATCCGCGAACGGGCACGGATCGCGGGCGACATGCACGACTCGCTCGGCCACGACCTGACGCTCATCGCCGTCAAGGCGGGCGTCCTCGAGGTCGATCCCGCCCTCGACGCCCGCCGGCAGGCGGCCGTCGGCGAGCTGCGCGAGGCCGCGGGCGCGGCGACCGAACGGCTTCGGGAGATCATCGGCGTGCTCCGGGCCGACGACGAGGTGCCGCCAAGGGCGCCGTCGGAGGAGAGCCCGGAAGCCGTGGTCGAGCGCGCGCGGGCCTCCGGGGTCGACGTCACGCTCGAACGGCTGGGGGCCACCGGGGACCTGGCGCCGATGGTCGCTCTCGCCGTCCACCGTGTGCTCCAGGAGTCCCTGACGAACGCCGCCAAACACGCGCCCGGCGCCGCGGTCCGGGTCCGCATCACGCGGGACGGCGACGCGCTGCGCCTGACGGTGGTGAACGACCCGGCCCCGGCGGGCCGCCTGCCCGGAGTGGCGTCGGGCGGCAGCGGACTCGTCGGCCTCGACGAGCGGGTGCGCCTGGCGGGCGGAACCCTGCGCGCGGACCCCACGGACGACGGCGGCTTCGGCGTGACCGCAGAACTGCCCGCGGCCGGGGCCGCCCCACGCACCACCGACGCCCCCCGGCCCTCCACCTCCGCCCGGGAACTGGAGCTGGCCAGGCGGCAGATCAGACGGCGGCTGGCCCAGACGGTCCTGACCCCGCTCGCGGTCCTGGCCGCAATCCTGCTGCTCATGATCCCCCTCAGCCTGATCAGCTCCGTCTTCTCGGTCCTCGACCGGGAGGTGTACGACGGCCTGCGGGCCGGGCAGCCGCGCGACGAAGTGGAGTCCCGGCTGCCGGACTTCACCATGGACGGACCGCCCGACGGCGCGCCCGCGACACCGCGCGGCCAGGACTGCGCGTACTACAGCACCCGCTTCATGTCGGGCGAGGGCTACCGCCTCTGCTTCGACGACGGGCGGCTCGTGTCCAAGTCGGTCGTGGGCGAGGGCCACTGAAGCGGCGTCCTGTGTGACCGTACAGACTCACGACGCACCCGCGAACGAAAGGCAGTCATGGCGACGACGCACCACGAACCGGCAGGTCACCTCCCTTTGGAGGGCATCACCGTCGTCAGCCTCGAGCAGGCCGTCGCCGCTCCCTTCGCCACCCGCCAGCTCGCCGACCTCGGTGCCCGCGTCATCAAGGTCGAGCGCCCCGGGGGCGGAGACTTCGCCCGGCGCTACGACACCACGGTGCACGGCCAGGCCAGCTATTTCGTCTGGCTCAACCGCTCCAAGGAATCCCTCACCCTGGACCTCAAGTCCGAGGAGGGCAGGGCGATCCTGCACGAACTCCTCGCGGGCGCCGATGTGTTCGTGCAGAACCTCGCCCCGGGTGCCGCGGACCGTCTCGGCCTGGGCGCGGACGAACTCCAGGCCCGTTACCCCTCGTTGATCCCCTGCACCGTCAGCGGGTACGGCACCAGCGGCTCCTGGTCGCAGCGGAAGGCGTACGACCTGCTCGTGCAGTGCCAGACCGGGCTGCTGTCGCTGACCGGAACGCCCGACGAGGCGGTCCGGGCGGGGATCACCGTCGCGGACATCGCGGGCGGGATGTACGCCTACAGCGGCATCCTCACCTCGCTCTTCACCCGTGCCACCACCGGGCGCGGACCGGCCGTCGAGGTCTCCCTCTTCGACGCGCTCGGCGAGTGGATGGGCCAGCCCGCGTACTACACGCGGTACGGCGGTACGCAGCCGCCGCGCGTGGGCGCCCGGCACGCGACGGTGGCGCCCTACGGCCCGTTCACCGCATCCGACGGCAAGGACGTGCTGCTGTCCGTGCAGAACGAGCGCGAGTGGGCCGCCCTGTGTGAACAGGTCATCGGGCAGCCCGAGTTGACCGACGACCCGCGGTTCGCCACCGGCTCCGACCGGGTCGCGCACCGCGACGAACTCGACGCGATCATCTCCGCGCGGTTCGCCCGGCTCGGCAGTGACGAGGCGATGGAGCTCCTCGACCGTGCCAACATCGCCAACGCGGGCGTGAATTCGGTCGCCGAGTTCCTGGAGCACCCCGCGCTCGTCGAGCGCGACCGCTGGCGGGAGGTCGCCATTCCGGGGAGCCCGTCCCCCGTACAGGCGCTGGTGCCGCCCGCGGACCTGAAGGGCGTGGCCCCGCGCATGGACCCGGTGCCGGCAGCGGGCGAGCACACCGACCGGATCCTCGGGGAGCTGGGGCGTGGGCCGGACGACATCTCGCGGCTGCGCGCGGAAGGGGTGTGCGGATGAGCGGGGCGTGCACCCCGCCCGTGCCGGGCGGGGTGCACCGGTCCCGTGTCAGGCGACGCCGAGCCCTTCGAGCACCACCGCGTTGGGCAGCTCGGCGAACGCCTTGCCGGGCACGATGAGCTTGCCCCGGCGGCTGCCGCTGCCGATCAGGACGTAGGGGAGGTCGACGACGGCGGCGTCCACGAGCAACGGCCAGGCGGCGGGCAGGCCGACCGGCGTGATGCCGCCGTACTCCATGCCGGTCTCGACGGTCGCCGTGTCCATCGGCGCGAACGAGGCCTTGCGGGCGCCGAGTTGGCGGCGCACGACGCCATTGACGTCGACGCGGGTCGTGGAGAGGACCAGGCACGCGGCGAGCGAGGTCTCGCCGCCGCGCTTGCCCGCGACGACGACGCAATTCGCGGACCGCTCCAGGATGTCCTGGCCGTAGTGCTCCACGAAGGTGGCGGTGTCGGCCCACCGCGGGTCGGTGTCGACATGGAGGACCTGCTCGGCGGGGACGCTCCCGCTCCATCCGCGCACGGCCTCCGCGACGGGTGCGACGAGGAGTTCAAGAGCCTCGGGCGCGGGTCGGACGTCGTCGAAATCTCCCATGGGTGCACGCATGGCCGCACGCTAACAGGCCGCCTCGCGGCTCAGTACGACGAGGCGTGCGCCGGGGGCACCGACACCGACATGGTCATCTCGACCGGCTCGGCGCCCTTGTTGTGATAGCCGTGCGCCACGTTCGCCTCGAAGGACGCGGCCGACCCCGCGGGCACGAGATGCTCCACGCCGTCCACGAGGAGGGTCAGTTCGCCAGCGGCGACGTGCAGCAGCTCCATCGTCCCCGGCGGGTGCGCGTCGGAGTCGCTGCCGTCACCGGGCATCAGCGTCCACGCCCACAGCTCGAAGGGCCCGCGCGCCTCGGTCCCGACCAGGAGTGTCGTGCTGCTGCCCGCCTCCGTGGACCACATGCGCACCGCCTGCTCCGGCGGCACGAGCCGTACGTGCGATCCCTGTTCGTAGTCGAGGAGCGTGGTGATGCTGACGCCCAGGGCGTCGGCGAGTTTCACCGTGATGCCGACGCTGGGGTTGGTCCTGGCCTGCTCGATCTGGATGATCATGCCGCGGCTGACGCCCGCGCGGGCCGCGAGCGCATCGAGCGTGAAGCCCCGTTCCGAGCGCCAGCGCTTGAGGTTGCGGGCGAGGGACTGGGTGAGCTGATCGAGGTCCGACACATTCCGTCCAATATTTTGGATGACAGAGTTTAGGATATTGAACTACGGTGTGGTGCACCTAAGGGTTCACCACACTGTACTGCGAGGATCTTCGATGACAGCACTGTTCGCTCTGGCCACCAGCCTGATGTACGGGTTGGCCGACTTCGGCGGCGGACTGCTGACGCGACGCATCCCCGCGCTCACCGTCGTCGTCGCCTCGCAGACCATCGCCGTGATCGTCCTCGGCGTGATCGTGGTCACCACGGGCGGTTGGACGGAGTGGGGGCCGCAGCTGTGGTTCGCGGTGGCGGCGGGCCTGCTCGGCCCGGTGGCGATGCTCGCCTTCTACAAGGCCCTGGCCATCGGCCCGATGAGCGTCGTCTCCCCGCTCGCCTCCGTGGGCGTCGTCGTGCCGGTGGCGGTGGGGCTGTTCATGGGCGAGCGGCCAGGGGTCCCGCAGTTCGCCGGGCTCACCGTCGCCATCGTGGGGATCGTGCTCGCGGGCGGTCCCGAGCTGCGCGGCGCCCCCGTGCAGCGGCAGGCGGTACTGCTCACTCTCCTCGCGGCCTTCGGCTTCGGCGCGGTCCTCGCCCTGATCTCCGAGGCATCCAGCAACCTGACCGGGCTGTTCCTCGCCCTGTTCGTGCAGCGCGTGACGAATGTGGCCGCGGGCGGGGCCGCGCTGTTCGTCTCCGTGAAGCGTGGCGGCGTCGCGCTGCCCGAGGGCACGGGCATGCGGCTGCTCTGGGCGGCGCTCCCGGCACTCGCCTTCGTCGGCCTGGCCGACGTAGCGGCCAACGGCACGTATTCGATCGCCGCCCAGAACGGCCCGGTCACCCTGGCCGCGGTGCTCTCGTCGACGTACCCGGTGATCACCGCGCTGGCGGCACGGGCGGTACTGAAGGAACGACTGCGGGGCGTGCAGGCAGCGGGGGCGGGCCTGGCTTTGGTGGGAACGGTACTGCTGGCCAGCTGAAACGCGCCCTTCAGGGGCGCGGGGAACTGCGCGAGCGAGCACAGCGCACCCGCAGCCGAGCAAGGCAGCGGACTACCCCTCCAACTCCCCCAGAGCAAGCAGCTGTTCAGGCGTGACCCCGTCAGGAATAGGAACAGGCGCAGGCGTCCGAAGGGGCGGCTGCCATCCCGCCTCCGCATCCCACGTACGCACGACGCGGGCAGGCGCCCCGGCCACCACGGAGTGGTCGGGCACGGAGCCCCGCACAACGGCTCCCGCGGCCACCACGACATTGCGCCCGATCCTCGCGCCCGGCAGGATCACCGCGTTCGTGCCGATCCAGCAACCGGGGCCGATCTCGACCGGCTCCATGCGCGGCCACTGCTTGCCGATGGGCGTGTGCGGATCGTCGTACGAGTGGTTCGTGGACGTCACGTACACCGTGGGCCCGAAGTAGCAGTCGTCGCCGATCGTCACCGTCGTGTCGGCGATGACGTGGCTGCCGCGGCCCAGCACGACGCCGTTGCCGATGCGCAGGATCGGGTCGGGGCCGAGGTCAAGGTCGGGCATCATCCCGGCGGTCAGGGTGACCTGCTCGCCGATGATGCAGTGGTCACCGATGCGGATCCACGGCTCGCCGAAGACGGTCCCCTGCGGGAAGGACAGCTTCGTGCCGTGGCCGATCGCGCCGAACCGCAGCCTGCCCGGCCGCTGCGCGGTGACGGCACCCGTCCGCTGCACCCAGGCCCAGCCCGCGTGGACGGCGCGCTGGGTCGCGCGGCGCCGCCAGTCGGCGACCGCGGATGAGAACGTGTTCCTGTTCTTCGGCACGCGCTCACGTTACTCAGCCGCGCGCGGCCCGGTGAGCCCGGACCCCTGTGATCTTCACCCCACAGGGCTGTGGACCCCACCCCGTCCCGTACGGTTCCGCCAGGCGCGAGACACGTACGAATGGAGAGTTCCGATGAGCCACGAGGCACTCATCACCGGGTTCGGCGGCAAGGACCCGCAGATCGACCAGGACGCCTTCACCGCGCCCACCTCGGTCATCATCGGCGAGGTGACGCTGCGCGCCGGTGCGAGCGCCTGGTACGGGGCGGTGCTCCGCGCGGACGGCGGACCCATCGTCGTCGGCGCCGACAGCAACATCCAGGACAACTGCAGCCTGCACGTCGACCTGGGCTTCCCGATGACGATCGGCGAGCGGGTCTCGGTCGGCCACAACGCCGTCCTGCACGGCTGCACCGTCGAGGACGACTGCCTGATCGGCATGGGGGCGACGGTCCTCAACGGCGCGGTGATCGGCGCCGGTTCGCTGGTCGCGGCGCAGGCCCTCGTGCCGCAGGGGATGGTCGTGCCGCCCGGCTCACTGGTGGCGGGCGTTCCCGCCAAGGTGCGCCGCCCGCTCACCGACGAGGAGCGCGCGGGCGTCACCCTCAACGGCACGATGTACGTCGAGCTGGCCAAGGCCCACAAGGACGCCCACGCGAAGTGACGTCAGTCGGTGGCCGGGACCGGAACGGGCTCGGCCACCGGCACAGCGGTCTCGGCCTCGGCGCGCTCCGCCGACTTCTTGGCGCGGCGCTTGACGAACAGCATCGAGCCGACGCCGATCAGCACGGCGATGGCCAGGCCGAAGTACGAGAACCGCTTGAGCCAGTCCTCGGCGACGACACCGATGTAGTAGATGACGGCGGTGGTACCGCCCGCCCAGACGATGCCGCCGAGCACGTTGGCGATCAGGAACTTCCAGTACGGCATGCGAAGAACGCCCGCGAGGGGTCCGGCGAAGATCCGGAGCAGCGCGACGAAGCGGCCGAAGAAGACCGCCCACATGCCCCACTTCTGGAACGACCGCTCGGCGCTGCCGACGTTCGCGGCGCTGAAGTGCTTGGGGAACTTGCGTTCGAGCCAGGCGAGAAGCGGCCGACCGCCCTTGCGCCCGATCGCGTACCCGATGGAGTCGCCGATGATGGCGCCCGCGGTGGCGCAGATCCCCAGGATGACGGGGTCCAGCTCGCCGTGCTGCGAGGAGAGCAGCGCCGCGGAGACGAGGACGATCTCACCCGGCAGCGGAATGCCCAGGCTCTCCAGACCGATGACCACGCCCACCAGCGCGTAGATACTGACGGCCGGTACGGTCTCCAGCCATTCCTGGACGTGCAACGCCGGTTCCTCCTGTGCTGATGTGCGTGTACCCGGCGTGCGCGCTCCCCCCAAGATCGCGCACGCCGGGCAGCCTACCCGCTCACCCGGCCTCGGCCGGGGCGGCGTCCCAGAGGTCACACCGGTGCGCACGGCCCACCGTGCCGCTCAGCTCGTTCCCGCCCGCGGAGGCGGTGCGCAGCGAGAGCACCTGGCCCGGCTGCGTCCGCTGGTCGGGCGCCGTGGGCTGGCCCTCGGCGCGCGGCACACCGCCGTGGATGAACGAACCCCAGTACTGGACCATCTGCCGGGCAAGAACCCGCTGTTCCGCGTCGAGGGGTGACGCGAGCCCGAAGTGCTTGAAGAGATATTGCACTTCGTTGACATGGGTCGCCCCGAAGTCGAACGTCCTGCCCGCCTCCCGGATCGAGGCGAAGGGCGGCGAGGTGCGGTCGGCGAACTCATAGGCGTAGACCGGGCCCCGGCCCGCGAGCGACCTGTCCATGCGCAGCGCCGGGCAGGCGAACATCTGGTCGCCCTGAGCGGCCGCGTACGCGTGCGTCGGCGAGGCGTGCCCGGCGAGCGGATAGCGATCGAGGACCTCGGCGCCCAGCTCCGCGCCGTACGTCCGGGTGAGCGCGCCCGGGTACTGCTCCTCGGTCAGCGGCTTGCCCTGCCCGTCGAACTGGCCGTAGGCGAAGAGGCGCCCCTCGTCGCTGTTCGCGCCGTTCAGGACCGGCACCCGGGAGGCGCTCCCGTTCTCGTACGCCTCCTCCGGCTGGACCGGCAGGAAGTCGCCGCCGGCCACCGGGCCCCAGTCGAACCCGGCCTGCGCGGCGAGGATCTTCTCGGCGGGCTTCTCGCGCAGACACGCGACGGCGGTAGCCGGGTCGGGGCAGCCCGCCTTCTTCGCGAACGCCGCACCCTGCGTGAGTGCGTCGTCGCGCTCGCGGGCGGCGCAGTCCCCATAGGCCCCGCTCTGCACGATGCCCGCGCGGAAGAGGCCCTTGGCTGTGGGCGAGGCCAGCTGGGTGCAGACCGAGCGGCCGCCCGCGGACTCGCCCGCGATGGTGACGCGCCGCCGGTCACCGCCGAACGAGCCGATGTTGGCGCGCACCCAGCGCAGCGCGGCCTGCTGGTCGAGCAGGCCGTAGTTGCCCGAGACCTGGTCGGACGCCTCCGGGTCGAGGCCCTCGCCGGCGAGGAAACCCAAGGCACCGAGGCGGTAGTTGACGGTCACCACGACGGTGCCGGTACGCCGGGCGAAGGTGTCGGGCACGACGTCCTCGCCCGCGCCCGCGGTGAGCCCGCCGCCGTGCAGCCAGACCATGACCGGGCGCTGCTCCTGCGGCCCGTGCCGCCCCTTGGGCACGTAGACGTTGAGGTCGAGGCAGTCCTCCGTGTGGCTGGGGTTCTCGTACCCGGGGTCCCAACTCGCCGTCTGGACACAGCGGTTGCCGAAGGAGGTCGCCCCGCGCACGCCCTGCCAGGACTTGGCGGGACGCGGCTCCTTCCAGCGGAGGTCGCCGACGGGCTGCCGGGCGTACGGGATGCCGAGGAACTGCCGCCCCTCGGCCGTGGATTCACCGCGCAGCCACCCCGCGTCCGTGCGGACGAGCGTGCTGCCGCCGGTTCGGGGCGCGTCCGCGGGGGTGGCCTGCGCGGCGTGCGGGGCGAGCAGCGCCGCCGCGGCGGCAATGACCGTGAGGATGGTTCGCTTGCGTCCCGTGCGTCCCGTGCGTCCCGTGCGTCCCGTGCGTCCCGTGCGTCCCGTGCGCCCCGTGCGTCCCGTGCGCCCCGTGCGTCTCATGCGGCGACTCCCCTGACGACGTCAACCCTGGCGGCCGGAAACTATGACCGCTGCTGACTCGTGTCAATGAGTTGCACGGAAAGCCGGCCGAAACGGCTCGATGGTGTCAGGACGAACGGCGCCGCGCCGGTCGGGACCCCCGTGGCCCGGCCGACGCGACGCCGCCGTGTTCAACGAACGTACGGAAGCGAACGCCCGTACGCGACTCAGTTATTGGGGCGCAGCGTCCAGACGACGGTCATCTCGCCGGTCACCGCGCCGTCCTCGCGCTGGATCGCGATCGCCACCGGGAACTCGGGGCGCTGCCCCGCGTCCAGCTCGGCGACGACCTCGGCGGCCGGGCGGCCGAGGGTGGCGGTGGCGGTCACCGGCCCCATGGCGAGCTTCTTGTACGCGATGTCGGCGCTCACGGCGAGCGGCACGGCGCGCGAGAGCTGGTCGCCGAACGCGGCGAGCACGATGGCGCCGCTCGCCGATTCCCCCAGCGTGAACATGGCTCCGGCGTGCGGGCCGCCGACGTGGTTGTGGTACTCGGCCTGGTCGGGCAGGGCGACCACGGCCTTCTCGGGGGTGGTCTCGCGGAACTCGAGGTTCAGCGTCCGGGCCATCGGCACGGTGGCGGCGAGCATCTCGCCTATCGACATCTGGTCAGTGCTCATGGCCGGGATGTTACCCATCAGTAGCGTTCTTTGACCAGGAGCCTGCCCGGGCTGGATCACGGTCACCTATCGTTGCTGCGCATGTGGCCAGGAGAGCAGCAGCCCGGGGCCGGGCCGAACCAGCCGAACCCGTACCACCAGCCGGGATATCAGCAACCCGCACCGTGGAACGCGCCCACCGTCCCCGGTGGCACACCCCGGCCACCGCAGAGCGGAGGGGGCGGCGGGGGCGGCAGCAGGACCAAGGTCATCGCCGTCGTCACCGCGGCGGCGGTCGTGGTGGCCGCGGGCGTCACCGGCTTCCTGGTACTCGGCGGTGACAAGGACGACGGCGCGAAGCCGGACCCCGCGAAGTCCTCGTCCGCGGCCGCGAGTACGGCGGGGTCCGACGGCTCCGACTCCCGCGGCAACGACCGGGGGCCGAAGCCGACGGTGCCCGGCTGGCGCACGGTCGTGAACGGCGAGCGCAAAATCGCCTTCGACGTCCCCCCGGACTGGGAACTCAGGTCGCCCGACTGGGTCACGGCCGTCGGGGAGGGCGACGACCCCGACAGCGTCCTGATCGGGATGGCGGCGCCCGCCGTGCTCAAGAAACAGTGGTGCGGGAGCGATTCCGACCGGGACGGCACCAAGGACTACACGCCTCTCGCGGAGGCGGGCAGCCGGGGCAACCGCGGCGCGAAGAGCGCCGAGGAGATCGCCAGGAAGGACTCGGCGATGTGGGTGTACGGCGTGTACGCGCAGCCCGACCGGAAGAAGATCAAGACCAGCGCGGTGGAGTCGTACACCACCAGGTCCGGCATCACCGGCAGCCTGGCCACGTCCTCGGTCTCCGGCATCGAGAACGACGACAAATGCCGGACGGCCGGCAAGGCGACCACCTTCGGCTTCGAGGACTCCGAGGGGAAACTCGTCTCGTGGTCGTTCTTCGGCGCTCAGCGCGTGGGGGACGAAGTCCCGGACGCCACGGTCAAGAAGATGCTCGGTACGGTGCGCGAGATCAAGGCGCGGCCGAAGCCGAAGCCCTGAACGGGCGCCCCAGGGGCGAGCAGAACCCGCAGGACCAGTTCGACTGTCCGCCGGACCCCACGCAGTCGCGAGGCGTTTCGTACCCCGCGGGGGGATATGGCCCGACGCGCCGTCCCCGCCGCGGGGGCAGCGATGACATCAGGCCACAAGCCCCTCTATGGTTACTGCCCATGTGGCCAGGACAGCAGCCGCCCGGGGGCGAGCAGAACCCGCAGGACCAGAACTCCAATCCGTACCAGCAGCCGGGGTACCAGCAGCCGAACCCTTACCAGCAGCCCGGGTACCAGCAGCAGCCGCACTCCGGCTCCTACTCGCAGCCGGAGCAGCCGCAGTGGGCGGCGCCCACCCCACCGCCGATGCCGCCCCAGCCGGGCGGCGGGCAGGGCGGGGACGGAAACAAGACGAAGATCACCGCGATCGTCGCGGCACTCGCCGTCCTGGTCGCCGCCGGTGTCACGGGCTTCCTGGTGCTCGGCGGCGACAAGGACGACGAGGCGGACGGCAAGCCGGACAAGAAGTCGCCGGCCAAGTCGGCCTCGCCGAAGCCGAGCACCGGCGAGACCGAGGGCGGCTCCGAGCGGGGCACGGACAACGGCCCCAAGCCGACGATCGAGGGCTGGCAGGTCGTCGTGAACCCCAAGTGGGGCACGGCCTTCGACGTGCCCGCGGACTGGGAGGTCGACACCCCCGGCACCTTCATCGGCTTCGAGGACCGGGAGAAGGACGACGGCAGCGCGCTCATCGGCATGTCCGCGCCCGCGCACTACAAGTCGAAGTGGTGCTCGTCCGACGACGACAAGGACGGCACCAAGGACGACGTCGCCCTCGGTGCGGTCGGCACCAAGGGCCAGAACGGCGCCAAGAACACCAAGGACGTCGCGCGCAACGACTCCGCGTGGTGGGTATTCGGCGGGTACACGGGCCAGAAGAAGGCCGACAAGAAGCGGATCAAGGTCGGCAAGGTGGAGTCGTACACCACCACGTCCGGCGTCAAGGGCAGCGTCGCCACCTCCACGACGTCGGGTGTCGTCAAGGAGGACAAGTGCGACTCGGACGGCAAGGCCACGACGTTCTCCTTCAAGAACGGCGACGGTGAGTACGTCGCCTGGTCGCTGTACGGCGCCAAGGGTGTGAAGGACGAGATTCCCGACGCCACGGTGAAGAAGATCCTGAGCACGGTACGGCTGCACGGCGACCCCGAGGAGTCCTGAGCCGCTGAGCCGCCCGCGGGGTCCCGGCCCCCGCGCGGAAACGGTTTGGCAAGTCGGCGTCCCGGCGTGGATAGTCCCCTGGTGACCACTCCCCCCGCCGTGCGCCGCCCCGCCTGGGCCGGCCGCAACTACAGCCTGCTGACCGCCGCCGCGATCGTGACCAATCTGGGCAGCCACGGTGCCCTGATCGCGGCGGCGTTCGCTGTGCTCGACTCGGGTGGTGACGGCGGGGACGTAGGTCTGGTGGCGGCGGCGCGCACGCTGCCGCTCGTGCTGTTCCTGCTGATCGGCGGCGCCGTCGCCGACCGGCTGCCGCGCCACCACGTGATGGTCGCGGCCAACGCGCTCAACTGCGTGTCGCAGGCGGTCTTCGCGGTCCTCGTCATCTCCGGCACGCCCCCGCTCTGGTCGATGATGCTGCTGACCGCGCTCGGCGGCACCGGTCAGGCCTTCTTCGGCCCGGCCGCCGAAGGCATGCTGATGTCGACCGTCAGCGGCGAACAGGCGAGCCGCGCCTTCGCGCTGTACCGCATGGCGATGCAGGGCGCGGGCCTCGGCGGCGCGGCGCTCGGCGGTCTGATGGTCGCCGCGATCGGGCCCGGCTGGGTGCTCGCGGTGGACGCGGCAGCGTTCGCGGTGGCCGCGGCCCTGCGGTCACTCCTCGACGTCAGTCACATCCCGGTGCGTGCGCCCGGCGGTGGGCTGCTCTCCGATCTGCGCGAGGGCTGGCGGGAGTTCACCGGACGGCCGTGGCTGTGGGCGATCGTCGCGCAGTTCTCCGTGGTGGTGGCGGTGGTGGGCGCGGCCGAGGCGGTCTTCGGGCCGCTGGTCGCCCAGGACGAACTGGGCGGCGCGGGGCCCTGGGGTCTCGCGCTGGGCGCGTTCGGGGCGGGCACGGTCGGCGGCGCGTTCCTGATGATGCGCTGGAAGCCGCGCCGTCTGCTGCTCGCGGGCACCCTGTGCGTCTTCCCGCTCGCCGCCCCGTCGGCGGCGCTCGCGGTGCCGCTGCCGGTGTGGGGGCTCGCGGCGGTGATGTTCGTCAGCGGCGTCGCGATCGAGGTGTTCGGCGTCTCGTGGATGACGGCGATGCATCAGGAGATCCCCGAGGAGAAGCTGTCGCGGGTCGCCGCGTACGACTGGTTCGGTTCGGTCGCGATGGTTCCGCTCGCCACGGCACTCGCGGGCCCGGCCGAGCTCGCCTTCGGCCGTTCGGCGTCGCTGTGGGGCTGTGCGGTCCTCGTGGTCGTGGTGACGGCGCTGGTGCTCTTCGTCCCGGACGTACGCAATCTGACACGGCGCACGTCGTCGAAGGAGGTCGCCATGGACCTCACCAAGGCGGCCGCTCCCCTGGGCGGTTCCCCGGCGACGCCCCCAGCGGACGCGGAAGGCCCCGTCGGACGACTCGGCTAAGGCGACGGCACCCACATCCCACCCCGCCCACCCATCCCACCAAGGCAGCCACTCCCCCGCCCGCACGCTCGACAGCCCCCGCACCCAAGACTGCACGCCCCGGTCGGGCGACTCGGGTGAAGCCACCGCGTCCACATCCGGCCCCGACCACCCCTCCCACCCAGAAGCAGCCGCTCCCCAGCGGCGCCCTCGACAGCCCCACACCAAGCTGCAGTCAAGGCTGAAAGCCCCGCCCGGCAGCTCGGGTGAAGCCACCGCGTCCTCGGCCCGCCCCGACCACCCATCCCGCAAAGGCAGCCACTCTCCCCAGCGGCGCCCTCGACAGCCCCGCCCCAAACCGCAGCCAAAACTGCACGCCCCACCGGACGCTCAGGTGAGGCAGCCCGCCCTCGGCAACCCATCCCACCAAGTCAGCCACTCCCCCGGGCCGCACGCTCGACAGCCCCCGCACCCAAACCTCACCCAATGCTGAAAGCCCCGCCCGGCGGCTCAGGTGAAGCCACCGCGTTCTCGTCCCGCACCGGCTTCGCGTCGCCGGTGAACAGGCGTAGCGCGGCGCCGTGCTCGACGCGTGCCGGGAAGACGTCGGCCGCGGTCCGGCGGGCCAGTGCCTCGATCTCGATGGCCGCATGCGAGGCGATGAGCACCGCGTTGCCGAAGCGGCGGCCGCGCAGCACGGACGGCTCGGCGATCAGTGCGACCTGCCCGAACACCTCGGCGAAGGTGGCGAGCTGGGAGCGGAGGAAACCGAACGGCGCCCCGTCGGCGAGGTTCGCCGCGTAGAGCCCGCCCGCGCGCAGCACCCGGTCCGCGGCACGCGCGTAGGCCACCGACGTCAGATGGGCGGGCACCCGCGAGCCGCCGAACACATCGGCGACCAGTACATCGGCGCTGTCCGGAGCCGCCGCCTCGAGCCACTGCCGGGCGTCGGCGCCGTGCACGGTGATCCCGGAGTCCTCGGACAACGGCAGCCGCTCGGTGACCAGTTCGAGCAGCCCCCGGTCCGCCTCCACCACGTCCTGCCGCGAACCGGGCCGGGTCGCGGCGACATAGCGGGGCAGTGTGAGCGCGCCGCCGCCGAGGTGGACCACATCCAGCGGGCGGTCCTGGTCGTCGGCCGTGTCCAGGACGTGCGCGAGCCGCTGCGCGTACTCGAACTCCAGGTGGGTGGGCGCGTCCAGGTCGACGTACGACTGGGGTGCTCCGTCGACCGTGAGCAGCCAGGCGCGCGGCCGGTCCACGTCCGGCATCAGCTTGGCGGTGCCGTGGTCGACGGCCTTGATCACGGCCCTGGCCTCGTCCGCGTGTTCGTCCTCAGTCACCGCTCCATTGTGCCCGCCTCCCCCGGGGGTGGATCCCCCGCGGGAGGCGGGCGCCGGACGTCAGCCGACCTCGGTCACCGTGCCCGCGCCGACGGTGCGGCCGCCCTCGCGGATCGCGAAGCCGAGGCCCGTCTCCAAGGGCATGTCGCGGCCGAGCTCGACCGTCATCGTGACGGTGTCGCCGGGCCGGGCGACGGCAACCTCGCCGAGGTCGACGTCGCCGACCACGTCCGCGGTGCGGACGTAGAACTGCGGCCGGTAGCCGGTCACGATCGGCGTCGACCGGCCACCCTCCTTGGTCGACAGGACGTACACCTGCGCGGTGAAGCGGCGGCTCGGACTGACGCTGCCCGGCTCGGCGACGACATGCCCGCGTCGTACGGCGTCGCGTGGCACCCCGCGCAGGAGCAGCGCCACGTTGTCGCCGGCCTGCGCGGACTCCATCGGCTTGCCGAAGGTCTCCAGGCCGGTGACGACGGTCTCCGTCTGAGCGCCGAGCACCTCCACCCGGTCGCCGATCCGCACGGTGCCGCGCTCGACGGCCCCGGTGACGACGGTTCCGCGTCCGGTGATGGTGAGCACGTTCTCCACCGAGAGGAGAAAGGGCGCGTCGACGTACCGCTCGGGCATGGGCACATAGGTGTCCACCGCGTCGAGCAGCGCCTCGATGGCCGCGGCCCACCGCGGGTCGCCCTCCAGCGCCTTCAGCCCCGAGACCCGTACGACGGGGACGGAGTCGCCCCCGTACCCGTGCGCGGACAGCAGGTCGCGCACCTCCAGCTCGACGAGGTCGGTCAGCTCCTCGTCACCCGCGTCGGCCTTGTTGATCGCGACGACGATGTGGTCGACGCCGACCTGCCGGGCGAGCAGGACGTGCTCGGCGGTCTGCGGCATGATCCCGTCGAGCGCGGAGACGACGAGGATCGCCCCGTCGAGCTGCGCGGCGCCGGTGACCATGTTCTTGATGTAGTCGGCGTGGCCCGGCATGTCCACGTGCGCGTAGTGCCGGGTGTCGGTCTCGTACTCGACGTGCGCGATGTTGATGGTGATGCCGCGCTGCGCCTCCTCGGGGGCGCGGTCGATGCGGTCGAAGGGCACGAACGTGCCGGTGCCGCGCTCGCTGAGGACCTTGGTGATGGCGGCGGTCAGGGTGGTCTTGCCGTGGTCGACGTGGCCCATCGTGCCGATGTTGAGGTGCGGTTTCGTGCGGACGTAAGCCGTCTTGGACATGGCGGTTCCTTCTCCGGAACTCGAAAGCTGAAGTCCTGGGCGCACGTCATCGCGTGCGCGTTCGGGACGGGGACCCCGGGGCCGGACCGACCCTCCCCCTATGGGGTCCGCCGGAGTGTCCGGGGAGGGTCAGCGTCGGGCGCCGTCGACAGGAAATGCGGCGCAGAGGAGAACGGCAGCCTTCGCGACGTCCGCGACTGCGGACGTGTCTGCGTGAAAGGCGTACCGGAACATGTCGCAGATCATTGCCGACGGGCAGGAGTTCGTCGAATGGTTTTCGCCGGGCTCGCGGCGGGCTCGCGACGGGAGTGGCCCGTGAAGTCCGGTGCGCTCAGAGGTTCTTCAGGGCCTCGCGCACCGAGAGCGGCGCGAGGCGCCCGCGCTCCCGCCCGACGAAGGCGCGTACGGCGTCCGGATCAGTCTTGGCGTACTCCCGCAGGCACCAGCCGATGGCCTTGCGGATGAAGAAGTCGGGGTGCCCCGATTGGCGTACGCAGTAACCGAAGAGGCGTTCCGTGTCGGTGGCGTCCTTGTACCGGAGCTGGTGCAGGAGGGCGGCGCGTGCCACCCACAGGTTCTCGTCCCCGGCCCAGGCGTCCATCTCGGTCCTGAGCCCCGGGTCGGCGGCGACCAGACCGCCCACGACATGCGCGGCGAGCGCGTCGACCGTGTCCCACCAGGGGACCGTCGTCACGAGGTGGCGCACGACCGGCAGGAAGCCGGACGGCAGGCGGGTCACGTTGCGCCGCAGATAGTCCACGGCGAAGTACGCGTACTCGCGTTCCGGAAGTTCCCAGCAGCGCAGCGCGATCGCCGCGCAGTCGGTCTCGTCGGGGCGCGGGAGCCCGGCGAGCACCGTGCGGGACAGTTGGCGGCGCAACGGCGTGGGCAAGCCCAGGAAGGGCGCGACGTCCCTCATGTACGCCTGTGCCCGCGAGGCCCATTCGGGGTCAACCGGCGCCGTGTAGGCGGCGGTGAGCCGCGCCATGACGGTGTCGGCCAAGTCGCTGCGCGGGGCGGTGACGCTCATGGACGCACCCTAGAACTGTGACGCCCGTGAGACGTCCCATACGGCGATCACACACATTTGTCGGTTAGTCTCCCCGGATGTTCGACTCCGCTGCCGTCCGTCCGCAAGGCTTCGCCGAGCGCTGCACCAGGGTGTTGTTCTCACCGTGGTCGCGGCTGTCGCTGCTGGTGGCACTGCTCGCGGCCGCCGGAACGTGCGTACTGCTCTTCGAACCACAGCGGATCCTGTCCGACGGCTGGCCCGCGCAGCTCGGCGGCGCCGCCGCCGTCCTGGTCTTCGCCGTCGCCTACGGCCTGTGCACCACCGCGTTCGTGCCGCGCCCGTTGCTCAATCTGGCGGCGGGCGCCCTGTTCGGTTCGCAGGCGGGCCTCGTCGCGGCACTCGCGGGCACGGTCCTCGGTTCCGGGATCGCCTTCGGGCTCGGCAGGATGCTGGGCCAGGACGCGCTGCGCCCGCTGCTCCGCGGGCGCTGGCTGAAGGCGGCCGACGGGCAGTTGAGCAGACACGGCTTCCGGTCGATGCTGGCGGCGCGGCTGTTCCCCGGGGTGCCGTTCGCGGCGGCCAACTACTGCGCTTCGGTGTCCCGCATGGGGTGGCTGCCGTTTCTGCTCGCCACCGGCCTGGGATCGATCCCGAACACCGCCGCGTACGTCATCGCGGGCGCCCGCGCGTCGACGCCGACGTCCCCCGTGTTCCTCGTCGCGATGGGATTCATCGCGGTGACGGGCCTCGCGGGCGCGGTCGTGGCGTGGTGCAAGCGCCACCACTTGCGAAACCGGTAGGCCGCCGACAGGCGGCGAGCGCCGGACGGCGGCCCTCCCGCGGTCTCGTAACCAAGTGACGCTACGCTGCCCCACGGCAGGGGAGTGATCACCCCTCGCTCGCACACCTCCCGTGTCCCATCACATGACCGCACCCGCAGCCCATGATCCGTACTTGGACGGCGCAGTTTCCATGTCTTGGCTTGAATCCTTCATCCTCGGGCTCGTCCAGGGACTGACCGAGTTCCTCCCGATCTCGTCCAGCGCGCATCTGCGGCTGACCGCGGCGTTCGCGGGCTGGCACGATCCGGGGGCCGCGTTCACCGCGATCACCCAGATCGGCACCGAGGCCGCCGTGCTGATCTACTTCCGCAAGGACATCGCACGGATCATCTCCGCGTGGACCGGCTCGCTCTTCGGCAAGGTGCCGCGCTCGGACCACGACGCGCAGATGGGCTGGCTCGTCATCGTCGGCTCGATCCCGATCGGCGTCCTCGGCGTCACGTTCAAGGACCAGATCGAGGGGCCGTTCCGCGACCTGCGGCTCATCGCCACGACGCTGATCGTGATGGGCATCGTCCTCGGCATCGCCGACCGCCTGGCGGCCCGCGACGAGGCCGGCGGGAAGCACCGCGCCGTCAAGGAGCGCAAGAGCCTGAGGGAACTGGGCGTCCGCGACGGCCTGATCTTCGGCATGTGCCAGGCGATGGCCCTGATCCCGGGCGTCTCCCGCTCCGGCGCCACCATCAGCGGCGGCCTGCTCATGGGCTACACCCGCGAGGCCGCGGCCCGCTACTCGTTCCTGCTGGCCATCCCGGCGGTCCTCGCCTCCGGCGTCTTCGAGCTCAAGGACGCGAGCGAGGGCGGCCATGTCTCCTGGGGCCCGACGATCTTCGCGACGATCGTCGCGTTCATTGTCGGATATGCCGTGATCGCGTGGTTCATGAAGTTCATCACCACCAAGAGCTTCATGCCGTTCGTCTACTACCGGGTCCTGCTCGGCATCGTGCTGTTCATCCTGGTCGGCACGGGTGCGCTGAGCCCGCACGCGGGCGAGTCGGCGGGGTAGCGCAGGGCGCTGACTGAGGGCCCGTATCGGGGGAAGCCGGATGGCATGGCTGTTCTCAGGAAATGCGCACGCCCCTTGCTCGCCTCGGTCTTCCTGTCGGGGGGATTCAGTACCCTCCGGAACCCCAAGCGCGTGGCCGCCGCGGCGGAGCCCGTCGCGGTTCCGCTGGGCTCCCGGATTCCCCGGCTGCCGGAGGACCCCGAACGCCTGGTCCGCATCAACGGTGCGGTGCAGCTCGGTGCCGGCGCGATGCTGGCCACCGGGCGGGTTCCGCGCTTCGCCGCACTCGCGCTGGCCGGAACCCTCGTGCCCACCACGCTGGCCGGGCACGCCTGGTGGAAGGAAGAGGACCCGGAGCGTCGGGCCGCCCAGCGCACCCAGTTCGTCAAGAACCTCTCGCTGCTCGGCGGCCTGCTGATCGCGGCGGCCGACACCCACGGCAAGCCCTCCCTGGCCTACCGCGGCCGGAGCGCCGCCAAGTCCGGCGCCACCCGCGGCCGCTCCGCCGTGAAGTCCGGGGCCCATCGCGGACGTGGCGCGGCGGAGTCCGGACGGCGGGTCGCCCGCAACGCCGGGCGCGATGCCAGGGGCGCACTGAACGACGCCAGGGGCGCGCTGACCAAGGTGACGGGGACGTGACCAGGACGTTGTGACCAATGGCATGCCGAAAGACCCTCTTCAGGAGGGTTTGGCCGCCCTACGGTGAAGGGATGTCGCCCCTCGCCCGCATCAGCGCCTCGTACGCCCCGCGCTTCGCCGAGTTCGCCTTCGAGCCCGGTTTCACGGCCGCCGTGGACCAGCACGTGGCGGAGCTGCGGGACCGGCTGGAGATGGGCGGGGCCGGGCTCGTGCCGCCGGCGCCGGACCCGGAGATCCTCTCGGACTACGCCCTGGGGTTCCTCGACGCGCTGTCCGAGAACGGGTGGCGGGAGCCGGTGGGCCACGACTACGCGGTGTGCCGCCTCACCGCCATCTCCTGGCTGGTGAGGCGGCACGACCTGGTGCCGGAGTCCTCCGGGGCCTGAGCCCCGGACCGGTCACATGCCGTCGCGCATGTCGTCGTCGCGCAGGTGGCTGCCCATGTCATTGCCCATGTCCTGACGCGTACGTTCCCGCGCGGGCTGGTTGGTCATCGCGTCCTGGCGTCCCGCCTGGTAGGCGCTGACGCTGCCGCGGGCCTTGACCGTCTCCTGCTCCGCCGTGCTCAGCCAGCGCTCCCAGCGCTGCCGCATCGGGCCGATGAGGCCACCGCCCACGCCGACGATCAGGATGCCGGCACCGGCCGCGAGCGCGGCGTACAGGACCGGCTGGGTGACCGTGGTGGCGATGCCCGCCTGGCCGAGGGCCGCGAACACACCGAGGGCGACGATGCAGGCCCACGCGATCGTGCCGACGGTCTTCCCGTACGACATCGAGGACAGGGCGCTGGTGACGATGTCGCGCACGATGTTGGCGACCGCCATGGCGACGACCATCAGGACGATGGCGACGACGCCGCGCGGGATCCAGGAGACGATGCCGTCCAGCATCGAGGAGACCGGGTTGCTGCCGAAGACACCGAAGCCCAGCTGCAAGGTGATCAGGAGCAGGGCGAAGTAGATGACCTTGCAGACGATCCCCGTCATGTCGTACTTGGAGTTCGCCAGCATGCGGGACGCGCCCGCCCGTTCGGCGAGCTTCTCCGAGCCGACCTTGCGCAGGACCCGGTCCAGGACCCGCGCGATCAGCTTCGACACGAACCAGCCGATGACCAGGACGACCAGGAAGCCGATCAGCTTCGGCACGAACTGAGCGACCTTCGACCAGGCGTCGTTGAGGCCTTGGGTGAAGTCCACGGAGAGACTTATGTACTGAGACATGAGTGGTCCTCCACTCGGTGGGCCCCGGCCGCCGCAGTGGCGTCGAGGCGATGAATCCCCCACGGCGCGCGGCTTCCGGCGCGTCCCTTCTCCCCTGGATATCAGGGGCCACGGCCTGGGGCGGTGCGGTGATGCGCCGTACGGGTGACGGCGTGCGACGAGCCGCTCCGCTGTGCGACCGCTCACTTGGGGCATGTGCCCGGTAGCTGAGAGTTCCGATTGTCGTAGCTATCCCCTAGGCTTGACTCATGCCCTTAACCCCTCAGCCCCTTGGTTCCGCACGGTCTGCCGCGGAACTGAACGAGCGGATCCGCGGCCTGTGGATGCGCGCCGGCGGACGTCTCTCGGCCGAACAGCGCCGGGAGTACGAACAGTTGGTGACCGAGTGGGCTGCCGCCGTACGCGAAGAGGTCGTCAAGGCGGCCTAGTTCGGGTCTTCGACATCAGGTTTTCGACCTCAGGCCCTCGCCACAGGTCCTCACTTCATCCCTCACGGCAGGTCCTCACCCCTGAGACGTGAACTCCCTTATACGAGCGAGGGTTTGTGCCGTTTCGGTGTGCACGTGGCCTGCCGTCCCCAGCGCCCTCGCCGCCGCGACATTGCCGGAGGTGTCGTCGATGAACAGCGCCCGCGCGGGTTCGACGGCGAGCAGCCGCAGTGCGATCTCGTAGATCCGCCGGTCCGGTTTGGCGCATCCGACCTCGCAGGACAGGACGAGGCGGTCGGCGATGTCCGTCAGGCCGCCGTCCGACATCCGCTCACGCAGGCCGGGCCAGGTATTGCTGACCACGGCCGTGCGGACGCCCTGCTTCCGCAGGCCGCGCAGGCACGCCACGAGCTCCTCGTCCCAGGTCTCCCTGCCCGCCAGGTCCCGGCGCAGCTCGGCGATCACGTCCGGTTCCGTGCGGAGCCGCCCTCGGACGGTCTCCCACCAGGCGTCCTCGCTGACGCGGCCGATGAGGACCCCGGAATCGTTCCCCTCGTACAGGGCGGCCATGAAGGCGGTGGCCGTGAGGCCGAGCCGCCTGCCCCAGGCCGCCGCGACGGCGGGCAGATACTCGCGGACGAGCACACCGCCGACGTCGATCAGAATGGCGCGGGCGCGCGGGCTCATGTGCCGTACTGTCGCCGCGGCACGCCCCCGCCGTCAACGGTTGCCGCGTCAGCCCTTCCCCTGGCGCGCTTTCCGCGCCACACGGCGCTTCTGCCGCCCCGTCAGTTCCGTTCGATTGCCCTGCCGTTTGTACGCCGCGATGCGCTGCTCGTTCTTCACCGGGTCTCCCAGCTCGGAGTGTGACTGCTTACTTCGACGACATGGAACGGTTGCTCAACTGCCGTTCATAGTAGGGCAGTTGCCCCGCAACCGGCCCCCCTCCGACCACAACACGCGCATCGCATGCCGGCGCCCGGTCCGGCACGTACCTGCACGCCTCTTGGCTGCGCTCCCCCCGTGCCCAACACTGACCCGATGACGCAGCGCGTGGAACTGGCCGCCGTGATGGACCGGTTGGCCATCGACTCCCTCATCACCGAGTACGCAGTGACCGTCGACGACGGCGACTGGGACGCCTACCAGCGGCTCTTCACCCCGGACGGCCGCGCCGACTACAGCTCGGCGGGCGGTGTGGACGCCGGCGCCGCGGAGGTGGCCGTATGGCTGGCCGGGACGATGCGGCTCTTCCCGATGCGGCAGCATCTGATCGTCAACCGGAGGCTACGGTTCGGGACACTCGACCAGGACATCGGTGACGTGGCGCAGGTCCAGGCCGACTACGTGAACCCCATGCGCTTCGCCTCGGGCGAGGCGGGGCACAAGGGCGAGGGCGGCGCGGAATCCTCCGCGCCGGACTTCATCTGCGGCGGCCGCTACGCCTTCACGGCTCTGCGTACGCAGCAGGGCTGGCGGCTCAGTCAGGTGACCGTGCAAGAGAAGTGGCGCCAGATGCAGCAGCGGCCCGTGACGCGCCCGTCCGGCTAGGGGAACGGGCCGGGAAAAGGTCGGGAAAACGCGTGGCAGACGCACTGTCCTAGATCGTCCGGGGCGCGCACACTGGAGGGACGACCGGGCGTCGGGGACCGAGGGAGGCGCTGCATGGATCCACTTTGCGACGACCGGGACCCGCGGCGGCCACGCCTCACCGCCGCTTCGGCCGCGGGGCTGCTCGCGTCGGCCCGCTGGCGCGGCGCCATCGCCGTCTTTGCCGGCGCGCTGCCGGCCCTCGCCTTCCCCGCACCGTCGCTGTGGTGGTTCGCCTACGTCGCGCTCGTGCCCTGGATCCTGCTGGCACGCTCGGCGGGGACCGGGCGCAGGGCGGCGATCGACGGGTGGCTCGGCGGCCTGGGGTTCATGGTGGCGGTGCATCACTGGCTGCTGCCGAGCCTGCACGTGTTCACCCTCGTCATCGCCGCGCTGCTCGGCCTGTTGTGGGCGCCGTGGGGCTGGCTCGTACGGCGTCTGCTGGGCGGGGTGCTCACACCGGGGCGGACCGCGGCCGCGCTGGTCGTCCTGCCGTCCGGCTGGCTGATGGTGGAACTGGTCAGGTCGTGGGAGGGTCTCGGGGGCCCGTGGGGGCTGCTCGGCTCCAGTCAGTGGCAGGTCGAGCCCGCCCTGCGGCTGATGTCGGTGGGCGGGGTGTGGCTGGTCAGCGCCTTGCTCGTGACCGTGAACACCGCCGTCGCGGCGCTCGTGGCGACGCTTGTACCGGCCCACGCCGTACGCCCACCGGGGACGGCCCGCACCGCCATCGCCAGGGCCGCAGTCCCCGCCACCGCCGGTCTCGTGGCCGTGGCCGCCGTGACCACCTCCGCCTGGGCGTGGGCGCCGCGGCCCGAAGCCGCGGGCCGGATGCGTGTGGCCGTCGTCCAGCCCGGCGTCATCGACGGGGTGGGCGGTGCCGAGAAGCGGTTCGCGCGCGAGGAGACGCTGACCCGCGGCCTGGCGGGGCAGGATCTGGACCTCGTCGTCTGGGGCGAGAGCAGCGTCGGGTACGACCTCGCGGAGCGCCCCGACGTCGCCCGGCGGATAGCCGCGCTGTCCCGGGAGCTCGGCGCCGACATCCTGGTGAACGTGGACGCGCGCCGCTCCGACCGGCCCGGCATCTTCAAGAGCTCCGTCCTCGTGGGCCCCGAGGGCCCGACCGGCGACCGCTACGACAAGATGCGGCTCGTCCCCTTCGGCGAGTATGTGCCCGCCCGCTCGCTCCTCGGCTGGGCGACGTCCGTGGGCAAGGCGGCCGGTGAGGACCGCAGACGCGGCGAGCGTCCGGTGGTGATGTCCGTGGGGGACGGCCTGCACGTCGGCCCGCTGGTGTGCTTCGAATCGGCGTTCCCCGACATGAGCCGCCATCTGACGCGTGAGGGCGCCCAGTTGCTGCTCGCGCAGTCGTCCACCTCGACCTTCCAGTCCAGTTGGGCGCCCGAGCAGCACGCCTCGCTCGCGGCGGTGCGGGCCGCCGAGACCGGCCGCCCCATGGTGCACGCCACGCTCACCGGCGTCTCCGCGGTGTACGGCGCGGGCGGCGAGCGGGTGGGAGCGCCGCTCGGCACCTCGGCGAGCGCCACGTCGACGTACGACATTCCGCTGGCCGAGGGCGTCACGCCGTACGTCAGGCTGGGCGACTGGCCCGTGCACACGGCCCTGGCCGTGCTCGCGGTGCTGTGCGCGGCGGAAGGCCTGCGGTCCCTGCGAAGGCCCGCGAAAGATCGCCTCAGGCGGCCTGCTCCAGAGCCGCACGGACCACACGCTCGCACAGCTCATGGGTCGCCAGCGCATCCCGGGCGCTGAGCACCTTGCCCGCGCGCACGGCGTCGAGGAAGGCGTGCACCACCTGCTCGATGCCGCGCTGCCGCGCCACCGGCACCCAGTCACCGCGCCGCCGCACGCTGGGCTGGCCCTTGTGGTCGATGACCTCGGCGAGGTTGATCACCTGACGCTTGGTGTCCTGACCGGAGACCTCGAGGATCTCCTCGGTGGAACCGCTCAGCCGGTTCATCACGCCGAGCGCGGTGAACCCGTCCCCCGCGAGCTGCAGCACGACGTGTTCCATGAGCCCGTCCTGGACGCGGGCGCGCACCCCGACGTGGTCGATCGGCCCCGGCGCCAGGAAGCGCAGGGTGTCCACGACGTGGATGAAGTCGTCCAGGACGAGCGTGCGCACGTCCTCGGGCAGGCCGACGCGGTTCTTCTGCATGAGGATCAGCTCGCGCGGGTGCTCGACGCACTGCGCGTAGCCGGGCGCGAAGCGGCGGTTGAAGCCGACGGCGAGGCTGACCCCGCGCTCCTCGGCCAGGCTCACGAGCCGC
Source organism: Streptomyces sp. NPDC002853 (assembly GCF_053591915.1). Classification (NCBI taxonomy): domain Bacteria; kingdom Bacillati; phylum Actinomycetota; class Actinomycetes; order Kitasatosporales; family Streptomycetaceae; genus Streptomyces; species Streptomyces sp. NPDC002853. The sequence continues at coordinate 223,885 of NZ_JBSFUS010000015.1, forward strand.
TGGGAGTCGGCGAGTTCGTAGGCCAGGGGCTTGTCGACGTAGGTGGCCACCCCCGCTTCGAGCAGCCGCGTCACGATCTCCGGGTGGGCGGCGGTCGAGGCGTGCACGAAGGCGGCGTCGATGCCCTGGGCGAGCAGCGCGTCCAGGTCGGTGTGGCAGCGCTCCTCGGTGATGTGGTGGGTGCCCGCGACGCGGGCCAGGGTCGCGGGCGTGCGCGTCTGCAGGTGCAGCTCGACCCCGGGCAGGGTGGTGAGCACCGGAAGGTACGCCTTCTGCGCGATGTCACCAAGTCCGATACAGCCGACCTTCACCACTGTCCCCTGTCTCCTCTGCCGCTCGTGCCGCGCTACCTCTGTGCGAGTCGCGCTCCCGCAGCATACGGCTGCTGCGGCGGCCGCCAGTCGGCGATGGAGGCGAAGCTCCGCAGGATCAGGTTCGGGCCGAGGCGCCCAGCGGCGGCCATGACTTCGTTGCGTACGGCGATGAGCGGGGCGCTCGTCAGGTGGTTCATGCGGGCCGCGCGCGCCGCCTGCCGGACGATCGCCGTGGTGCGCGGCACCCTCACCGCGCTGTAGCGGGCGAGCCCGGCGGCCAGGTCGCCTCCCGGATCGGCGTGGTGGGCCAGGACGACGGCGTCCTCGATGGCCTGGTTGCCGCCCTGGGCCAGCGTGGGCGCCATGGCGTGCGCGGCGTCGCCGATGAGGGCGACCCGGCCGCGGTGGTACCGCGCGAGCGGCGTGCTCATGTGGCGCACGTCGTTGCGCAGGATGTCCTCGGGGCGCGCGGCGGCGATGATCCCGGGGATCGGGTCGTGCCAGTCGGCGAAGCGGCGCGCCATCTCGGCCTTCTCGCCGTCGGGGCTGTAGCCGCCTTCGGGGACGGTGGCGGTGGCGTACGCGTAGATCCTGCCGTCCTTGAGCGGATGGGTGCCCCAGACGCCGCCGTGGCCCCAGGTCTCGTGCGGTTCGAAGGGGCGGCCCGGAGCGGGGACCACGAGGCGCCAGGCGGTGAATCCGGCGTACGTCGGCTGCGGGTGGGCCGGGAACAGGGCGGTGCGCACGGCCGAGTTGATGCCGTCGGCGCCGACCACGAGATCTGCCTCGATGGTGTCCCCGTCGCCGGTACGGACGACGGCCCTGCGGTCCCGCGACCCCGGATCGACGAGGTCGGCGCGCACCCCGGTACGCAGGGCGTCCGCGGGCAGTGCGGTGACGAGCAGGTCGACGAGGGTGGCGCGATGCACGAGGACCAGCGCGCCGCCGAACTCCGCGGCGGTCGCCGCCGCGGACGTCCGCACGAGCCAGCGCCCGTCCTGCGCGCGCACGCCTCCGCCGCCCTCCCAGGCGGCGAGAGCGCGGATCCGGTCACCGAGCCCCAGGACGTCGAGGGCGCGCTGGGAGTTGGGGGCGAGCCCGATCCCGGAGCCGACGGGCTCCAAGGTGGCGGCTCTTTCCAGGACGGTCACCTGCCAGCCCGACAGGTGCAGGGCGATGGCGGAGGTGAGGCCGCCGATGCCTCCGCCGATGATCACGGCGTGGGGCTTGGGGGGCCGGGAGGGCCGATGCGGGCGAGGGGGCTGTTGGGGCCGCTGAGGCTGTGCCATGACTCTGCTCCTCGTGCTCGAGCTGACGTACGCGCCACTACATCTGTAGTGGCCGACACACCGAGATACTACACCTGTAGTGACGGCGGCTAGGGTGGTCCGCATGCCCGCACGCACCGAACTGATCGCCGACACGGCCCTCGCCCTGCTCGCCGAGCGAGGCATGCGGGGGCTCACGCACCGGGCGGTGGACGAGGCCGCGGGGCTCCCGCAGGGCTCGACCTCAAACCACGCGCGTACGCGGCTCGCACTTCTGGAAGCGGCGGTGCGAAGGCTGGCGGATCGGGAGGCCGAATTGCTGGGCCTCCCGGAGTCGGCACATCCGGGGCCGGGCGGGCTCGAGCCCGTGATCACGGCACTCGCCCAGGCCCTGCACCGCTACCTGACGGACCACCGCGCGCTCCTGATCGCCCGCTACGAACTGGCCCTGGAGGCAACCCGCCGACCAGAACTACGCGCCTTCTACGACGCCACGGGACCACGCTTCACGGAGCCCCTGGTCACCCTGATGCGAACCCTGGACTCACCAGCCCCGGAGCGACACGCGCTGTCGCTGGTGGCATGGACCGAAGGCCTGCTGTTCACCCACGCGGCAGGCTCGTACCGCACCCCGCCCCCAACCAAGCAGGCCCTACGAACAGGCCTCACCGAACTACTACGGGGAATGCTCCCCAGGGCATGACACCGGGCCACCCTCACCTCGCTCGGCACGGACCCCCACTTCTTCCCATCAAGCGCGCCAGGAACCGCGGGGCCCACGGGTGCACCGCCGGGGAGACAAGTACCGCGGGCCAGCAGGTGCGGGGGCGGAGGCGGGGGCGGAGGCGCCCGGACTCACCCATGCGGGCCAACTTCCCCTCGTTTCCTCGCCGAAAGCACCCCCCACCCCTCAGAGTTGCGCGAATGCACCGAACCACGACCACCGCCACACTCCTGGCCTCCGTGGCGGTCACCGCCCTCTCCGGCTGTGTGAGCGTCGAGCGGCAACCCGCGCCCGGACCGTCCGCCGCGAGCGCCCCGCCCCCGGCCCCCCGCGCCGACGGCAACTCCCGCCCGCGCGTCGTGGAAGCCCCCGCCCGCGAGGCGCTGGAGCTCATCGAGACACCGCGGGCCCCGGCGCCCCGCGCCACCGGCACCGCCCCGACCGTGCCCACCGCACACCCCCGTACGGCCGCCCCCGCACGGCCTTCGGACCCGCCCCCGCAGCGCCGCGCTCCCCGGCCCGAGGTCGCCGAACCGGCCGTTCTGCCCACCTCCGCGCCCTCGATCGCGGACCTCTGCACCCTCGGCAAGCAGTACGGCGGCTGGCAGCCGGGCAGCCCCGAGGCACTCATCTGCCAGGACACCTACGGGCGTTGACCCTCACGCGAGCGAAGCCCCCCGCCTCACTCGACCTCGCTGCCCTCCCCCAACTGGAGCTCCAGCCTCCCGATGGCCGCCCGGACCCCGTCCCCGTACCCGTCGTCCCCCAGTGCCCCGACCGCCCCACGCGCCCGCCGGATGTGGTTGCGCGCCGCCTCGGGGCGCCCCAGCTTCGCGTAGTCCGCGGCCAGGTTCAGGTGCAGCGAGGGGTAGAAACCGCGGACCGCGATGGAGTCGTGGTGCTCGTGCAGGCGCTCGTCCGTGAGCTCGTCCGCAGCCGACAACGCCCGCAGATCCCAGGCCAGTTCGTCCGAGGGGTCCTCCTGCGTGTCCGCCATGTAGTGCGCCAGTGTGCAGCGGTGCAGTGGGTCGCCCTCCTCGCCGATCTCCGACCACAGACCGAGGAAGCGGTCCCGCGCCTCCTCACGGTCACCCCCGTGGTGCAGCATGACCGCCTGCCCGATCCGGGTCATCATGGCGTCTTCCGCCGCCTGCTCCTGCTGCTCCGCCACCGGGTCCTCCACACTCGTACGCCCATCGTGCCAACCGCTCTCGACGCTATCCGCCCCCACTGACAATCACGGTCAGGCGCGATCGGCCGCGAGGCGCTCACGCGTACCGCTGGGCCAGCCCGGTGACGGTCCGTGCCACCTCCGCGCGCAGTTCGGGCGGGCCGAGCACCTCCGCCTCCAGGCCGAGCCTGAGCAGGTCGCTCACGGCGACGGGCAGTGTCTCGACCTCCAGGTCGACCACCCTTCGGCCGTCCGCGTCCGGCTCGCCTGCCGCTTCCACGGCCCGCGTCCCCGCTGCCCCGAACAGCGCGGGCAAAAGCCGAAGCCCCGTCGGCGACACCCGTACCCGGGCCGTCCCCCGCAGCACCCGCGCCCGCAGGTCGCGCGCGGCGCTCTCCCAGTAGGCGGCCAGATCGAACCCGGCAGGCCGCGCGGACTCCTCGTCCGTCGCCGTCACCTCCAGGAACCGTGAGACCCGGTAGGTGCGTACGGTGCCGTCGGCGGCCGCCACCAGATACCAGTTTCCCGCCTTGAGCACGAGCCCCAAAGGGTGCAGTTCGCGCCGCACTTCGCCGCCCCACCGCCGGTAGTGCGCCCGCAGCACCCGCCGCCGCCACACGGCGTCGGCGACCACGGGCAGCAGCGGCGCCGGATCGGCCGCACGGAACCAGCCCTCCGCGTCCAGGTGGAAACGCTCCTGTATCCGCCGTGACCGCTCACCGAGCCCGGCCGGCAGCGCCGCCCCCAACTTGAGCTGCGCGGTGACCAGTTCGGCACCGAGCCCCAGATCAGCCGCGGCGGCCGGCATCCCGGCGAGGGCGAGGGAGTCGGCCTCGTCGTCGGTGAGGCCGGTCAGCCGGGTGCGGTAGCCGTCCATCAGCCGGAAGCCGCCCGCCGGACCCCGCTCGGCATACACGGGCACGCCGGAGGCGGCGAGGGCCTCCGCGTCCCGGTAGACGGTCCGCACCGAGACCTCGAGTTCCCCGGCGAGTTCGGGCGCGGTCATGCGCCCTCTGTTCTGGAGCAGCAGAAGCAGGGCGAGGAGGCGGTCGGCGCGCATGGGAGCAAGTCTGCACCCGTACCTGACAGAAGGTGTCAGGTCTGAGCGGCACGCTGATCCCGGAAGCCGACACGCGGCGACCACCCACCCAGCCGCCTCACCGCCAGAACGAAAGGCACCCCGTGACCACGCAGCCCGTAGACACCACCTCTGTCACTGCCACTGGTACCTTCACCTTCACCCGCTGGGACGAGAAGCCCGTCGCCGGAGCGGAAGGCGGCTCCCGCATCGCGCACGCCGCCGTCACCAACGACTTCACCGGCGTCATCGAGGCCACCGGCACCTCCTGCGAGTACACGCTCGTCTACACCGACGAGACCACCGGCGCCTTCGTGGGCCACGAGTTCATCGAAGGAACCCTCGACGGCCGAGCGGGTTCGTTCGTCCTCGAGCAGCGCGGTTCGTTCGGCGCCGACGGCACGATCACCTGCACCCTGACCGTCCAACCAGGTTCAGGGGCAGGCGAGTTGACGAGGCTGAGCGGCACCGGCGCGTTCACTGCGCGGCACGGTGAGTCCACCGTGCCGTACAGCCTCACGTACACGATCAGCTGAAGCCCAGCCCGGCCCAGCCCAGCCCGGAAGATGCTCAGCCCAGGTTCGGAATCCGCCAGTCGATCGGCTCGTGACCCTGCGCGGCCACCGCCTCGTCGATCTGTGTGAAGGGGCGCGAGCCGAAGAACTTCTTCGCGGAGAGCGGCGAGGGGTGCGCGCCCTTCACGACCACATGCCGCTCCTCATCGATGAGGGGCAGCTTCTTCTGGGCGTAATTGCCCCACAGGACGAAGACGGCGGGGTCCGGACGCTCGGCGACCGCGCGGATCACCGCGTCGGTGAACTTCTCCCAGCCCTTGCCCTTGTGGGAGTTGGCCTCTCCGGCGCGGACCGTGAGCACCGCGTTCAGGAGCAGGACGCCCTGCTGGGCCCACGGCATCAGATAGCCGTTGTCCGGCACGGGGTGGCCGAGCTCCTCCTTCATCTCCTTGTAGATGTTCCGCAGCGAGGGCGGGGTCTTCACACCGGGCCGCACGGAGAAGCAGAGACCGTGCCCCTGCCCCTCGCCGTGATACGGGTCCTGGCCGAGGACAAGCACCTTGACCTGGTCGTACGGCGTCGCGTCGAGTGCGGCGAACACCTCGTCACGCGGAGGGTAGACGGGGCCCTGCTCCCGCTGTTGCTCGACGAACTCGGTGAGCTCCTTGAAGTAGGGCTTCTGCAGCTCCTCGCCGAGGACTCCGCGCCAGGACGCGGGCAGCATGGCGATGTCGGTCACGTCAACAACCTCCGGTGTGCGGTCACTTCTCACCCCAGAACCTACCGGCGACCACTGACAATCACCCCGCTGCCCGCGACCCGCGGCCCTTCGCTGCCCGCGACCCCGCTACCAGCTGGTCTTGCGCTCCAGCTCCCACATCATCATGATCGCCGAGGGGTCCAGGGCACGCTCGCCGCCCGCGATCTCCTCGCTCGCCATGATGTATTGCTTGCCCTGCCACAGCGGCAGCAGCCGCGCGTCGTCGACGAGGAGCTTCTGGGCCCGCTCGAAGTCGTCGGCCACCGCGCCCCGGTCGGCCTCACGGCGCGAGCGCGGCAGCACCTCGTCGGTGATCTCCGGTGCCGGATAGGGCGTGTTGAGCACGTTCTTCTCGCCGATGAACGGCGCGATGAAGTTCTCCGCGTCAGGGAAGTCGGGGAACCAGCCACGGCCGAAGACCGGGTACTCGCGCTTCTTGGTGCCCGCGTCGAACTCGGTCCAGGGGCGGCTCTTGAGCGTGATCTTGAAGAGCCCCGAGTCCTCCAGCTGCCGCTTGATCTCCTCGAACTCCCCGGCGGTCGCCGAACCGTAGCGGTCGGTCGTGTACCAGAGCGTGAGCGGGACGGGTTCGTTGATGCCGGCGCCCTTGAGGATGTTCGCGGCCTTGCTGTTGCTGGGGTCCCCGTAGTCGTCGAAGAAGCCCGTGCCGTGCCCGGTGAGCCCCTGGGGGACCATCGAGTACAGCGGCTCGACGGTGTCCTGGTAGATCTTGTGGGCGATGGCCGGGCGGTCGATGACCTGGGCGAAGGCCTGGCGGACCGGCTTCTTCCTGGCCCAGGGGTCGTCGGGGTTGAACACCAGGTAGCGGATCTCGGTGCCCGAGCCCTCCACGAGCTGGATTCCCTCGCGCGCGTGCTTGTTGGCCTGCATGTCGACGATGTCCGTGGACGCGAGGCCGCGGAAGGTGACGTCGATCTGCTTGTCCTTCAGGGCCTCGACCATGGTGGCCGACTTCTTGAAGTAGCGGATCGTGACGGCGTCGTTCTTGCGGTCGGCCGCACCCTTGTAGTTCGTGTTCTTGACCAGCTCGGCCCGGTCACCGGCCTTGTACGACTCCAGGGCGTACGGCCCCGAGCCCGCGATCGAGGAGCCCTCGCGGAGCTTGTCCGCCGGGTACTCGCGGGGGTCGACGATCGACATGGCGGGCGTGGAGAGCACGAACGGGAAGGTGGCGTCCGGCTTCTTGAGCCGGAACGTGACCGTGCGGTCGCCCTTCGTCTCGACCGTGTCGAGCGAGCCGAGCAGCCCCGCGGGCCCGCCCTTCACGTCGATGCGCCGCATACGGTCAAAGGTGTGCTTGACCGCCTTGGCGTCGAGCGCGTGGCCGTCGGAGAACTTGAGGTCCTCGCGCAGCTCACAGGTGAAGACGGTGTTCGTCGCGTCGGCGAACTTGCAGGACTCGGCCGCGTCCGGCTCGGGCTCGGCCGCCCCGCTGGGGAAGCTGAGGAGCGTCTGGAAGACATTGCGGTACAGCTCCCAGGAGCTGTCCCAGGCGGCGGCCGGATCAAGGGTGCTGGGAGCACTCATGGTGCCGACGGTGATCTTCTGTTCCTCGTCGGAGTCGTCCGACGAGAACATTCCGCATCCCGAGAGCAGAGACAGGGAGACCAGCGCCGCGGCCGGCCGACGGCCCCGGCGGGGCAGCCCGGCCAGGCCACGGAGACCCGCCGCCGCCACCAGGCGAACTTCACTGAACACGCGCACGCTCCTCGATCGGCCATGCCATGGGTCGGGAGACAATATCGCAATGCCCCGCCGGGCCAACTTGCGGCGCCGACGGGGCACTTGATGCGGGTGTACGTCCCTTTTGGATGGCGTACCTGGTGATTGCCGGGCCTTCGTCAGCTGACGCCCGCATTGAGGAAGATGCCGCCATCGACCACGAGTGTCTGTCCCGTGATCCAGTCGGACTGGCCGGACGTGAGGAACGCGGCCGCGCCCCCGATGTCCTCCGGCACCCCGAGCCGACCCAGGGGGTACGCGGCCGCGGCCTCCGCCTCACGGCCCTCGTAGAGCGCCTGGGCGAACTTGGTCTTGACCACGGCGGGCGCGATCGAGTTGACCCGCACCTTCGGCGCGAACTCGTGCGCGAGCTGCAGGGTGAGGTTGACCATGGCGGCCTTGCTCATGCCGTACGCGCCGATGAACGGCGAGGGGGCGACGCCCGCGACGGATGCGATGTTCACGATCGCGCCGCCGTTCTCGCTCTGCCAGGCCTTCCAGGTCTGCTGGGCGAAGCCGAGCGCCGAGATCACGTTGGTCTCGAAGACCTTCCGCGCCACATTGAGGTCGAGCTCGGCCATCGGACCGAACACCGGGTTCGTACCGGCGTTGTTGATCAAGAAGTCGACCCGGCCGAAGGCCTCCATGGCGCGCTCGACGGCGATTGCCTGGTGGGCCTCGTCGTGGGCCTTGCCCGCGACGCCGATGACGCGGTCGGAGCCGAGCTTCTCGACGGCCTCCTTCAGCGCGTCCTCGTTGCGTCCGGTGATGCACACACGGTCGCCGCGGGCGACGAGCGCCTCCGCGATGCCGTAGCCGATGCCGCGGCTGGCGCCCGTGATGAGCGCCGCCTTTCCGCTGTCCTGCACAGTCATCTCCGCATCCCTCCGGGAAGAACTAGTTGAGCGGGCCGCCGGCCACGTACATGACCTGACCCGAGACGAAGCCCGCCGCGTCGCCCGTGAAGAAGGCGATGGCGTTGGCGATGTCGTCGGGGCGGCCGACGCGCTGCACGGGGATCTGCGTGGCGGCCGCGGCCTGGAAGTCCTCGAAGCCCATGCCGACGCGGTCGGCGGTGGCCTTGGTCATCTCGGTGACGATGAAGCCGGGGGCCACGGAGTTGGCGGTGACGCCGAACTTGCCGAGCTCCTTGGCGAGGGTCTTGGTGAAGCCCTGGAGGCCCGCCTTGGCCGCGGCGTAGTTCACCTGGCCGCGGTTGCCGAGCGCGGAGGACGAGGAGAGGTTCACGATCCGGCCGAACTTGGCGTCCACCATGTGCTTCTGGCAGGCCTTCGACATCAGGAAGGCGCCGCGCAGGTGCACGTTCATGACCGTGTCCCAGTCGCTCGCGCTCATCTTGAAGAGGAGGTTGTCGCGCAGGACACCGGCGTTGTTCACGAGGATCGTGGGCGCGCCGAGCTCGTCGGCGATCCGGGCGATGGCCGCCTCGACCTGAGCCTCGTCGGACACGTCGCAGCCGACGGCGATCGCCTTGCCACCGGCAGCGGTGATCTGCGTGACGGTGTCCTTGCAGGCGGCCTCGTCGAGGTCGATCACCGCGACGGCGCGGCCTTCGGCGGCCAGACGCACGGCGGTCGCCGCGCCGATGCCTCGCGCTGCTCCGGTCACGACCGCGACGCGCTGCTCAGTGGTGGACATGCTGGTTCTCCTCGCCCTGTGGGATGCGGCTCTACGGTACGCCCCGATGGTGAGCGACCGCTTAGTACCTTCAGCTGAACGAGACGCTAGAAGCCCTGGCACCCGGTGTCAACGGCACACTGAGGCCTGTGATTCTTTACCTCACCAGGAGGTCGAGGAGTCGGTCCACCTCTGCGGCAGGATCCGCGGTGAGTCCCGTGTGCACCGGCCCCGGCTGGACGACGGTCGAGCGCGGCGCGATGAGCCACCGAAAGCGCCGTCCGGCGTCGTCCCCCGCGGCCTGACCCGCCGCCTCTCCCCCGGCGCAGATCCGCTCGACGGCGCCGAGCGCCGCCCTGATGCCGCCGAGGTCGGCCTCCGGGTCAAGGGCCCGCAGCTTGCCCTCGTCGAGATGCGTACGGGCGGCCACGAAGGACCGCGCCCGGCAGTAGACGACCACGCCCGCGTTGAACTGCTCGCCGCGCTCCATGCGCGGCACGACTCGCACCAGGGCGTATTCGAAGACGTCCCGCTGGATCGGCTGCTCGGTCACGAGGTGGCGCCCTTCCGCTGCGGCTCGGGCAGCTGGATGCGTTCATGAATGGTCTTGGCGCGCGGCAGCAGCGCCGCCACATAGGCGCGGCGCACGGCGTCGGGGTCCTCGAAGCCCGGCTCGTCCACGAGCCAGGCCTCGGGCACGTCGGCCGCGGCTGCGGCGAGCAGCTCCTCGGTGACGAGCGGGGCGAGCTCGGCGGCGGCGGACGCGACATCGGGCCCGAAGGGGGCGAGGGCGTGGTCGGACGCGTCGTACGGCTTGGTGGCCGCGGTCTCGGCGGTACGCCAGTTGTGGTGCCAGATCATGCTCGCGCCGTGGTCGATGAGCCACAGCTCGCCGCCGGTCATGAGCATGTTCGGATTGCGCCAGGAACGGTCGACGTTGTTGATGAGCGCGTCGAACCACACCACGCGCCCCGCCTCGGCCGGATCGACGCCGAACGCGAGCGAGTCGAAGCCGAGCGCGCCCGAGAGGAACTCCATCCCGAGGTTCAGGCCGCCGCTCGCCTTGAGCAGCTCCTGCACCTGCTGGTCGGGCTCGCCCAGGCCGAGCACGGGGTCGAGCCGGACCTGCGCGAGTCTCGGCACCCGGAAGCCGAGGCCGCGCGCCAGCTGACCGCAGATCACTTCGGCGACCAGCGTCTTGCGGCCCTGTCCGGCTCCGGTGAACTTCATGACGTACGGCGCGTACGTTCCCCGGTCGTCGACGGCCTCGACGAGGCCGGGGAGCGATCCGCCCTCCCGCAGGGGCGTCGCGTAGCGGACCGCGGTTACTTCGGTGAGCATTGCCCCAGGTTAATGCCGGTCCGAACTCGGTTCGCGCAAGAAGTGCTTGAGGTGTTGAACACGGGGGCGCGTGGCCTCGTACCACCGGACATGACCATTTCGAAGGAACCCATTGGCCCGCTCTCCCGCCGTTCGGTCGTCGCCGCGGCGGGTGTCGTCAGCCTGGCCGCCGCCCTCGCGGCCTGCGGTGAGAGCGACGACGGTTACGGCTCCGACCAGGCCGACGAGCAGACGCCCGCCGAGGCCGAGACCACAGAGGGCGCCGCCGGGGCCGCGCTCGCCAAGACGTCGGAGATCCCGGTGGGCGGCGGCAAGATCTTCAAGGCGGAGGGGGTGGTGGTGACCCAGCCGACGGAGGGCGAATTCAAGGCCTTCTCGAACCGCTGCACCCATAAACAGTGTCCGGTGACGAGTGTCGAGGGAGGCACCATCAACTGCCCCTGCCACGGCAGCAAGTTCTCCATCGCCGACGGAAGCGTGAAGGCAGCGCCGGCACCGAAACCGCTGCCCGCCGCCGAGATCAAGGTGGACGGGGACACGATCACTCTGGCGTAGGAGGTCTCGGTCACACCGGCCTTGGGCGCTTCCAGGTGCCGAGGATTTCCTCGGTGGTGGCGATGGTGGCCACCAGGGAGAGCGTGTTGCGGATCATCGCGGGTGCATAGTCGGAGGGGACTCCCGCGATGGCGTCCGACGGCACGACGGCGGTGTAGCCGAGGTTCACGGCGTCGAAGACGGCGTTCGGTATCGCCACGTTCGCCGACACGCCGGTCACCACAAGGGTCCGGCAGCCCATGTTGCGCAGCAGCGGGTCGACGTCCGTGCCGGCGAGGGGCGAGAGGCCGTGCAGCCGCCGTACGACGAGGTCCTCGTCGGCCACTTCGACGGGCGGCGCGATCCGCACGGCCCTGGTCCCGGAGAGCTGCTGCACGGGGAGCCGTCCGGCGGCACGGAAGAGGCGGGCGTTGCGGTTGGCGCCGCGCCCGTCGGGCCGGCGTTCGGCGACGGCGTGCAGGACCTGCACCCCGGCCAGGTGGGCGGCGGAGACGAGCCGCGCGACATTGGCGAGGCAGCCCGACGAGCGTGCCTCGTCGGCGAGTTCGGGCAGCGCGCTCTCCGTCCCCACCACCCCCTGCTGGCACTCCACGGTCATCAGTACGGTGGTGGCGGGATCGAGGAGTTCCCTGAGCTGTTCGTACGACGGCATCGCTCCCCCTGTCCGGGTCGTCCGGGCCGGTCGAGGCGGGCTGCGCCCGGGATGCGCGGAGGTTAGCCGCCATTGCGTCACGGCGGAAGAGACCGCATGCTTTCCTGACGGACAGAACTGACGCTCAGTCAGTTTGCTTCGTGCGTCCACTTCTTTCACACGCGCGGGAGGACCGATGGCCGTCACACAGCGGCGGGGCCGCAGGATCATGATGTCGCCGGAGGAGCTCGACGCCTACCTCGTCGCGGAACGCACCTGCCGGGTCGCGACCGTGTCCGGCGACGGCGCCCCGCACGTCAGCGCGCTCTGGTTCGTCTGGGACGGCACGTCCTTGTGGCTGTTCTCGCTCACCCGCAGCAAGCGCTGGGCCGACTTGCGTGGCGATCAGCGGATCGCCGTGGTGATCGACTCCGGTGTGGAGTACGGGGAGCTGCGGGGCGTGGAGCTCTCCGGGTCGGCGGTGTTCGTCGCGGAGTCACCACGCATGGGCGACCCCTGCCCCGAACTGGAGGCCCCCGAGCGGCTGTTCAGCCAGAAGTACTTCGGGATGGACAAGATGCCGTACGACGGGAGGCACGCCTGGATCCGGCTCACGCCCGAAGCGGTCACGTCCTGGGACTTCCGGAAGCTGGCGGAGTTGCCGGCCCGCCCCTGACCCCATCGGCCCGGCCCCGCGGCGCTAGCGCAGCCCGGCCCCCGCCACCTGGAGCGCCTCCACCGCCGCCCTGATCGAGGGGCGGCGGTCGGCGTCCGCGCGCCACACCACGTACACATGGCGGCGCACCCGGTGGCGCACCGGAACGGTCCTGACCCCGGCCGGCATGGGATCGCGCCCCAACTGGGGTGCCACGCACACGCCGAGACCCGCGGCCACCATCGCGAGCTGGGTGTGGTGTTCCTCCGCGCGGTGCGCGATCCGCGGTTCGATGCCCTTGGCGCGCAGCGTGAACATCAGCCACTCATGGCAGAACTCCCCCTCGGCCCAGGCGATCCACTCGTCGTCCGCGAACTCCTCCAGGTCCACCTCGGCACGGTCGGCGAGGGGGTGCGCCGCGGGCATGGCGACATCGGCGGGGTCGTCCAGGAGGGGCGCCTTGACCAGGTCTCCGGGCATCGGCAGCGGCTTGTTGTACCAGTCGAGGACGACCGCGAGGTCGATGTCGCCGCGCACCACGGCGGCCACCCCGTGCTGCGGCTCCATCTCCTGGGAGTGGACGCGCAGGCCGGGGTGTCCGGCACGCAGCGCGGTGAGCGTGGCGGGCAGCAGCCCGCGCATCGCCGTGGGGAACGCGGAGATCCGCAGCTCGCCGACGGCCTTGCCGCGCTGCTCCTCCAGGTCGGACTGGGCCAGTTCCACCTGGGAGAGGATGCGCGCGGCGTGCTCGGCGAGCAGGCGTCCGGCGTCGGTGAGGCGCACTCCGCGGCCGTTCTTGGCCAAGAGCTGCTGGCCCACCTCGCGCTCCAGTTTGGTCATCTGCTGCGAGACGGCCGACGTCGTGACGTGCAGCCCGGCCGCGGCGCCGCTGACCGATCCGTGCCGGGCCAGTGCGTCGAGCGTGCGCAGGCGCTCCAGGTTCAACATGTAAGCGATGCTACGCGGTACTGGGCAGCTAATTTCGCTTGTTCTACGAGGTCGCAGGCTTCAATGTGACGTACATGCGCGTCACCATCCCTCCCGGCTCCCCCGTCGCCACCTCGCCCTCCGGCACTGACTCCACCTCCGGCTCCGGCATTGACCCCGGCCCTGCCTCCACCGCCGGCTCCGCCCAGCCGCAGCGCCGCCGCGCTCTCGGCTGGCGTCTCCGCTTCGGCATCCTCTCGCTGATCTGGGGCTTCAGCTTCCTGCTGATCAAGGTCGGCACCGAGGGTTACGCTCCCTTCCAAGTCACCCTGGGGCGGCTCCTGTTCGGCACCGCGGTCGTCGCGGTCGTCCTCGTCACCAAGCGCGAACGGCTCCCGCGCGGGGCGCGGACCTGGGCTCACCTCACCGTCTCCGCGCTGCTGCTCAACGCCCTGCCGTTCTCCCTGTTCGCGTACGCGGAGCTGACGATCCCCTCCACGCTGGCCGGGATCTGCAACGCGACCTCGCCCCTGTGGGGCATGGCGCTCTCGATGGTCGCGCTCTCCGAGGACCGGCCGACGCGGCGCAGGGTCGCGGGCCTCGGCATCGGGTTCCTCGGTGTGCTCACGGTGCTCGGCGCCTGGCAGGGCTTCAACGGTCTCGACCTGCGGGGCACGTCACTGGCGCTGCTCGCCTCGCTGAGCTACCCGATCGGCTGGATCTACGTGCGCCGCACCCTGGCCGGCTCCAGCCACTCGAACCTGTCGCTGACCGGCGCCCAACTGCTGGTCGCGACCGTCGAACTGGCCGTGGTCACACCGCTGTTCACGTCCCTGCCCACACACTTCCCCGTCGTGCCGCTCCTCGCGATCGTGGCACTGGGTGCCGTGGGCACCGGCCTCGCCTTCCTGATCCAGTACGGCCTGGTCGCCGAGGTCGGTCCGACGACGGCCCAGATGGTCACGTACTTCGTCCCGGTCATCGCCACCGCGGCGGGCGTCGCCGTACTCGGCGAGTCCCTGAGCTGGTCGACGCCGGTCGGCGCGCTGATCGTCCTGGCGGGCGCGGCGCTCACCCAGTCAAAGCCCCGCGATCGCACGCGAAGGCCCGCTCACTCGTAGCGCCGCGCGGGAGCGGGCCCGGTGGCGGAGGCGACGGCGTCCGCCACCGTCTCGATGTCCTCGTCCCCGAGCGTCGACACCGTGATCCGCACCCCGGGCCGCGCACTCATCCGGAAGCGGGCTCCCGGAGCGACGGCCCACCCCGCGTGCAGCAGCCTGGCGACCGCCCCGGTCTCGTCCGGCACGGGCACCCAGACGTTCATGCCGCTGCGCCCGTGCGCCACGACGCCCCGCCGGGCCAGCGCGGCGATCAGGGCTTCACGCCGCCTTCCGTACGCGGCGGCCACCTCGCCCGTGTCCACCGCCCCTTCCGTCCACAGCCGCACGACGGCGCGCTGCGAGATGTGGCTGACCCACCCGGGGCCGAGTCGCTGGCGGCCCTGGACGCGATCGACGGTGACGGCGTCCCCGGTGAGCAGGGCCAGGCGCAGGTCGGGGCCGTAGGCCTTGGCCGTGGAGCGGATGAACGCCCAGCTGCGGGTCACGCCCGCCAGCGGGTGCAGCGGCAGATCGACGATGGCGTGGCCGTGGTCGTCCTCGACGAGCAGCACGTCCTTGTGCGCGGAGAGGACCTTGCGCAGCGCTCGCGCGCGTGGGGCGCTGATCGCGGCGCCCGTCGGGTTCTGGGCGCGGTCGGTGACGATGAGCGCCCGGACACCGCCGCGCAACGCGCTCTCCGTGTCGGCGGGCAGCGGCCCCTCGTCGTCGACGCCCACCGGGACCGTCCGCAGACCGAGCACCGGCATCAGATCGAGCAGGCTGCCCCAGCCGGGATCCTCGACCGCCACCGCGTCGCCGGGCCTGAGATGGGCGGCCAGCACACGCTCGATGGCATCGAGGGAACCGGACGTGACGGCCACGGGGCCGTCCGGAACGCCGTCCTCGTCGAGAGCCACGCGCGTGTGACGGGCCATCGCGGGGTCCACCGCCTCCTCCCCGTACAGCACGGGACGCCGGTCGCCCTCCGCGGCAGCCGCCGCGAACACCTCGGCGAGCGACGGCAGCAGAGCCGTGTCCGGGTTGCCGTTCGACACGTCACGCACACCGGTCGGCACGTCCACCCTGATCAGCTCGCGCGCCGTCGTCGCGGGCTTGGGACGCACCCGGCTGCCGCGCCGCCCCGCCGTCTCGATGACGCCGCGTTCGCGCAGCGTGCGGTAGGCGGCGGCCACCGTATTGGGATTCACCCCGAGCCGCTGCGCCAACTCGCGCATCGGCGGCAGGAGTTGACCCGGTTCCAGGTCACCGCCGCCCACCGCGCGCTCCACGCTGGCAGCGATCTCGGCTGCGCGCCGGCCTTCGATCCGATACTCTCCTAGCACAAACGAGATTATGCACTAGTGCAATGGAGAATGCAATGAGCGTCGCAGCCGAGTCCGGCACGGCCACCGCCACCGACACCGCCTCGTACGCGCCGACCGACCTCACCGTCCCCACCCGCGGCCGTGACCGAGCCGCGTACGACCAGGAACTGGTGCACGCGATACTCGACGAGGCGTACGTCTGCCACCTCGGTTTCGTGCGTGACGGCGCTCCCGTAGTCCTGCCGACGCTGTACGGACGGGTGGGCGAGCGCCTCTATGTGCACGGCTCGACGGGCTCCCGGCCGCTGCGGATGGCGTCCGACGCCCGCCGCCATGAAGCGGACCCGGGCCTCGCGGTCTGCCTGACCGTCACTCACGTCGACGGCCTGGTCCTCGCCAGGTCGGCCTTCCACCACTCGATCAACTACCGTTCCGTGGTGATCCACGGCACCGCCCACCAGGTCACGGACCCCGAGGAGAAGCGCACCGCCCTCGACGCGCTCGTCGACCACGTGGTGCCGGGCCGATCCGCCGACTCCCGCCCCGCGAACGCGAAGGAGCTCGCGGCGACCGCCGTACTCAGCCTCGACCTCGCCGCGGTCTCCGCCAAGGTGCGCACCGGCGGCCCGAACGACGACCCCGAGGACCTCGGCCTCCCGCACTGGGCCGGGGTCGTCCCGCTGCGCAAGGGCCACGACCCGCTCGTCCCGTCGGCCGACCTGGCCCCCGGCATCGACGTACCCGACTACCTGATCGAGCTGTGATGCTGATCCACCCCTGGGACGCACCGCACTCCGACGCCGAGTGGCGGCGGTGGCTCGCGACGCACGACTTCGGCCAGCTCGCCGTGAACGGCCTCCCCGGAGAGCCCCCGCACGTACAGCCTGCGCACTTCGCCTACGAGGCCGACCACGGCCACGGCCCGCTCGGCAGGGTGATCACCCACCTGGCGCGCCCCAACCCGCTCTGGCCCGCGCTCGAAGCCGACCCCGAGGTGCTGCTCAGCGTGGTGGACGACTACGTATACGTGCCGGGCCCCTGGCAGGCGCCCCCGGACACCCCGCCCGAGCACGGCGTGCCGACCAGCTTCTACGCCGCCGTGCAACTCCGCTGCACCGCCCGCGTCGTGGACGACCCTCAGGAGAAGGCCGAGCTCCTCAACCGCCAGGTCGCCCACTTCCAGCCGGAGGGCGGCTCGGCCCCGGCCGCGGTGGGCGAGGCCCCCTTCGGCCGCATGCTCTCCGGCATCCGCGCCCTGTGCCTCGAAGTGACCGACGTACGGGCGAAGTTCAAGTACGCGAGCCACAAACCACCGGAGGTCCAGGAGCGGATAGCGACGGGCCTCGCGGACCGAGCGGAACCACACGACAAGGCGGCCCTCACCCACCACTTGCACCGCCGCGAGACCTCGTAGGACCGGCCGGGAGCGCGGGGAGTCGCCCGAGCGTCGTTACACCGGCTCCAGCCGCGGCTCCCGCACCCGCACCGCCTCCCGCCGCGCGGCAACCGTCTCCGCGACCGCCAGGCCCGTCACCGCGGCCAGCATCAGCAGGGTGCCGAGCACCGTCGACACGGTCAGTTCCTCGCCGAGCAGCACCACCGCGATGACCGCCGCGCTCAGCGGTTCGAGGAGCGTGATCACGGAGACGGTCGCGGAGCGGATGACGGCGGCGCCCGCGAAGTACAGGGCGTAGGCGACCGCCGTCGGGATCACCGCGATGTAGAGCAGGTACAGGCCCATCCGCGCCGGTTCCGCGGTGTGCGGGACGAGGCCCTCCACCGCGGCGAGCGGCAGCAGGCACACGGACACCACGGCGAACGACCAGACCGTCGTGTCGGACGAGTCGGCGCCGCCGTCCCGCCCCCACCACCGCGTGAGCAGCGTCATCGTGGCGTACGCGGCCGCCGAGAGCAGCCCCCACCCGACGCCCACCGGGCGGACGCTCGCGCCACCGCCGCCGAGGACGAGCACGACGAGCCCGGCCAGCGCACCGGCCACCGCGACGACACCGCCGAGCCCGAGCCGCTCGCCCATGGTGAACCGCGCCCCGAGCGCGATGAGTACGGGGCCCGCCCCCATCGTGACCACCGTGCCGACCGCGAGCCCGGTCGACTCGACGGCCGCGAAGTAGGCGGTCTGGAACACGGCGAGGGCCACGCCGGTCGCCACGATCCGCGGCAGCCTGCGCCGCGGCCGCGCGCCCGAGGCGGCACCGGCGGCGGACCGTCGGCGCGAGCGCATCAGTCGAAGGGCGAAGAGCAGCACGAAGCCGCCCGCGCAGCGCCAGAAGGACAGGCTGACCGGTCCCATGTCACTGGCGTCGAAGACCAGCGCGGCGGCGGCACCGGCGGTGCCCCAGGCCGTACCGGCGACGATCAGATAGAAGAGGCCTCGTCCGACGGACAGGCCGGAGACAGCAGTCGACACATGCGACACGTGAATTCTCCGCAGAAAGAAGAAGAAGATCCCTGGCTCCGTCTGCGGGCAACGTCGTTCCACCCGGCAACCGCCGGGTGTGATCCGGGAAGTGCCCGCGCCTAAGCGGCCGGGGGCGGAAGAACGAGCGCGCGTGAATGCATGATCAACACCCTAAACGGCGGTACCGGTGGACGACAACCGCTCTTCGGCCCCCGGCCGACCGCCCGCGGTCGGCCCTTCCCGGGGCTTGGTCGGCGTGGACGACTGCGCGATGAACGCCCCCGCGAGCACCACGGCACCCCCGATGATCTGCGGCGCCGACAGGTGTTCACCCAGCATGACCCAGGCGAGCACGGTGGCGATGACCGCTTCCAGACAGGCCACGACGCCCGCCACCTGCGGGGAGAGCCGACGCACCGAGAGCACCCCGGTGACGTACGCCACGACGGTCGCGATGAGCACGATCCAGGCGATGAGCGCCCACGCGGGCACGGCCGTGCCGTCCATCTCCGCGTCCCCGGCGAGCACCGACCAGTCCATGCCCCAGGGGCGCGCCACGACAGTCAGCACCACGGCGCCGATCAGCAGTCCGTACGCGATGACGCCGAGCGGGTCAGGTGCGTCGTCGCCCGCGTCGCTGCCCTGGTCGGACAGGACGAAGTAGCCGACCTGACAGCACGCGGCGCCCAGCGCGAGGAGCAGCCCCACGGCGTCGAAGCTCAGCCCCGCCCACACCTCGACGACGCAGGCGAGCCCGCCGACCGCGAGCACCACACCCACGGCGGCCGCGCGCGTCACGGGCCTCCGCTGCACGAAACGCACCCAGCCGAGGACGAGCGCGGGCGCGAGGTATTCGACGAGCAGCGCGACACCGACGGGGATACGCGAGATCGCCGCGAAGTAGCAGGCCTGGACGCCGGCCACGGCGAGCAGTCCGAAGCCGAGGAGGAGCGCGGGCCTGCGAAGCAGCAGACCGCGGTGGCGCCAGGCGACCGGCAGCATGACCAGGGCGGCGCCCGCCACCCGCAGCCACACGACGTGGAGCGGGTCCAGGCCCGCCTCGATCAACGGCTTGGCCGCTACGCCCGAACCGCCGAAGGCGACCGCCGACCCCAGGGCGAGCCCCAGGCCGACGCCTCGCCCCCGGCTCGGCCCCGAGCCGGTCTGATTCCCCTGAGACGCTTGCACCGGCACATCATGACAGGAGGTGTCATGAGCGTCACCCCCGATAGACCCTGTCTCAATCGGCGGACGTCTCCGCGTACGGATCGACGGACGTCTCCGCGTACCGATCGGCGAAGGCGTCGGCCGGCAGCCCGGTGCTCGGTCCGGTGCGCGGATCGGCCTCGATCCGCCGGAGTATCCCCTGCGCCTCGACCCCGGCCCGCCCCAGGACCTCGACGGCACGGCAGTCCGGATCGGCGACGAGGGCCGCCAGGAGGTCCACGCCGAGGGCCTGCGGTTCGCCGCGGCGGTCCGCCCGCTCGATGGCCGCTTCCATGGCGGCGCTCGCGGACGGCGACCAGCCCGTCTCCTTCACGGGGGCGGAGTCGCTCTCCCGCACCACCGGCACCGTTCCGGAGTCCTCGACCGTCCCCTGCCACCGCAGGCCGTACCCGATGCTGCGCTGGACGAGATAGCCCAGCAGGCGCACCACCTGCGCCCCTTGCTCGAAGGCGGCCCGCACCTCCGGGTCGGTCTCCAGAAGGGAGTGCAGCAGATGCGCGGTGTCGATCTGACGGTCCCCGTCGCGCACCGCACGCCGGCGCGCGCCGGCCACCACGGAGGTCAGCGCTGCGCTCAGTCGGGAGTCGGTCTCTGCTCGGATCGGGCCGGGCTCGGCGCCCTGCGGGGTACGGCTTTGCACATCTTCCACCCCATCAGCCCCCGAGTACGGCGTCATCGGCGGCGGGAAGCATCTTCGCGTCCGACACAGGTTGGGTACGCATGAGCGGCTTCTCCTCCTTACGGATGAGATCTGGCTGTTCTTCCCCGAGGGGCGCGCGCCGCCTTGATTCGCGCCGGGCACGCAACCACGGCGCACCGGTCACTCGTCTCTCAGGCATGGAGCGCAGATGCTGGATGGTCGCGCTGCCGGCGATAGACGGCAGGCAGTACGTGTACCGGGTGTACGCACCCGAAAACGCGCTGCCCGCCGACCTTTTCTGGGACGCCTGGCACTGCCACGACGAGGGTCCGTTCCCCAGGGCGTGCGATCTCTTCGACGCGGCGGTGATAAGCAGGGTGGGCTGACGCGTGCCCGCATGAAGGGCGCCGCCCGCGTGACCGGGGCCGCCGCGCTCTACGCGGGCCGCGTCCCGATGACGACCGTCGCGTGCATCTCCTCGTCGCTCACCGATCGCGGCACGAGACCTCCGTCGGCGACCGCTTCCAGCGCGTACGGCACCTGTCGCTCGCTCGTCTCGAACAGCAGTCTGCCGCCGGGAGCCAGCCAGCTCGCCGCGTCGGCGGTCACCCGCCGCAGCACATCAAGACCGTCCGCCCCGCCGTCGAGCGCCACGCGCGCCTCGTGGACACGGGCTTCCGACGGCAGCAGACCGACCTCCTCGGTGGGTACGTAGGGGACGTTCGCCAGCAGTACGCCGACACGGCCGCGGAGGGCGTCCGGCAACGGCTCGTATAGATCACCCTCGTACACCCGTCCCCCCACGTCGGTGACGTTGCGCCGCGCACACCGCACGGCGGCGGGGTCGATGTCGGCGGCATGCAGCTCGATCCCGTCGACCGCGGCGCCAAGCGCGGCCCCGAGCGCCCCCGAGCCGCAGCACAGGTCGACGACGACGGCACCGGGCCCGGCAAGGGCGGCGGCCTGCCGCACGAGGAACTCGGTGCGCCTGCGGGGCACGAAGACCCCCGCGTCCACGGCGATCCGCAGTCCGCGGAACTCCGCCCAGCCAAGGACGTGTTCGAGCGGATGACCGATGACGCGCCGCTCCACCATGGCGGCCAGTTCGGCGGGGTCGCGCGCGGTGTCGACGAGCAACTCCGCCTCGTCCTCGGCGAAGACACAGCCGGCGGCGCGCAGCGTGGTGACGATGGCGGAAGGGGCGAGAGCCGACATGGGCGATGACGCGCTCGACGAAGACGACGCGGGTGACGCGGGCGAGGAAGGTGACGAAGGTGAAGCCGACATGCGAAGAGAAACCTTTCGGGACGCCTTATGGGGCTCCCTCGGTCACCTATGCCGGGTGAACCGCGCGGTCGCGAAGGGGGAGCACCCGACCTGCTGCTGCGGTAATGGGTCTCACCTCCTGGGTCCGTCCTCCCGCGGCCGTCGCGGGGTGGCCACAGTACCTGACCTGGTCGCGGACAGCGGCCGCCGGAATGCGCACAACATCTGACGGTTCATCAGTATTGAATGTTCCGGGCCCTGCGGCTACGTTCCGCGACACCGCAGCTGCGCCCCGCCGCAGCGCCCGAAGAAAAGGGGTCGTCGCATGGCCGAAGTCAGCGCGGAAGCACGGATCGAGGCGCCCACCGAGAAGGTCTGGGCCCAACTCACCGACTTCTCCTCGTACGGCGAATGGAACGCCACGCACACGAGTTTCCCGAAAGGCGCGCCCACCACACTGGAGGAGGGCGGCACGTTCGAGGAGAACATGAAGCTGATGGGCTTCCCGGCCGAGGTCAACTGGACGGTCGAGGAGCTGACGAGCGAGCGCACGCTGGCGATCAAGGGCAAGGGCCCGATGGGCGTCACGGTCGGCACCCGCTACTCCCTCTCGCCCGAGGGGGACGCGACGAACGTACGCATAGACGGTGAGTTCACGGGTGCGGCGGTCTCCCTGATGGCCGGCAAACTCAAGGATTCGGCGACGGCCGCCCTGAACGAGTCCCTGCGCAAGCTGGCGGGCTTGGTGACCTGAGCCGCCCCGACACCCCCACTTCCCCTGCCCCTCCCGCACACGAAAAGGCGCCCCACACGTGAAGTGCGGGGCGCCTCAGCGGCAATGGGGATCATCGACCCCCACCACCTCAGTCCTCATCGGCGAGGATCAGGTACAGCTTCTTGCGGGCGTCGTTGATGACGGTGACAGCCTTCTCGCGCTGCTCCTTGCTGCCGGTCTTCCAGACCTGGCCGAACGCCTCCATCAGACCGAAACCGGCCTGCCGGATCTCGCTCAGCGCCTCCCAGTCGACCCCGCGCCCGGCCTCTTCCCAGGGCGCGTCGGGACCTTCGTCGGCCGCGGTGCGACCGGCGTCGGTGAGCGAGAAGAGCTTCTTGCCGCCCTCGCTCGCACTGCTGATCAGCCCCTCGTCCTCAAGGAGCTGGAGGGTCGGGTAGACCGAACCGGGGCTGGGCTTCCATGCCCCGCCGCTGCGCTCGGCGATCTCCTGGATCATCTCGTAGCCGTGCATCGGCCGGTCCTTCAGGAGAGCCAGGATCGACGCGCGTACGTCACCGCGCCTCGCCCTGCCTCGCGGACCGCCCCTGCCGCCGCGACCGCCCCAGGGGCCGCCGGGCCCACCGGGGCCGCCGAAGCCGGGCCCGAAGGGACCGAACGCCGCGCGCCGCCCCTCGAAGCCGCCGCGACCCTCGTGACCGGGGCCGCGCTTTCCTCGTCCGTGCTCATGTTCGTAACCGTGGGAACGCATGACAACCACTCCTTCTGTACGTGTCTGGTAGGTGATCTATCGCGCCATCATTGATCAGTCGCGATGCCTCAACGATATATCGCGAACAGTCTTATGGCAAGGCCCCCTCTCGAGGGGGCCGGATGCCCCGCCTCGCGATGTCGAGAACCCGCGTACGGCTCCGACGTCACCTCAGGAAGGCACCGAACGAAGGGACGAGGCCATGAGCAGGGTCGTCGCAGGCATCTCGATGTCGCTTGACGGGTTCGTCGCCGGTCCGAATGTCTCCCGCGAGCAGCAACTGGGCGACGGCGGACAGCCGCTGCACCAGTGGCTGCACCAGCCGGACCCGCGCGACATCGGCCTGCTGGACGAGATGCGCGCAGGGCTGGGGGCGATCCTGATGGGCCGGGTGTCGTACGACCTGGCGGAGGGCGACGGGGGCTGGGGCGACGGCGGGCCCGGCGGACCGACGCCGTGCTTCGTGCTCACCCACAAGGCCCCCGCCCGGGAGACGGTGCGGGCCCCGTCGGTCTTCACCTTCGTCACGGACGGCATTCACAGCGCCGTGGCGCGGGCGAAGGCCGCCGCGGGCGGCAAGGCGGTCGCCGTGCACGGCGCGAGCGCGGTTCAGCAGTGCCTCGCGGCCGCGCTCCTTGACGAGATCCAGATCCATCTGGCCCCGGTTCTGCTGGGCGGCGGCACTCGGCTGTTCGAGCACCTGGGCGGCCAGTACCCGCTGGAGCGCACGAAGGTGATCGAGACACCGAACGCCACCCACCTGCGGTTCAACGTGCTCCGCTGACCGGCGCGAAATTTTCGACCACCCCGGCGAAGCCACCGGAACCATCCGGCGAAGCCACCAGAGCCACCCGGCGAAGCCACCAGAGCCACCCGGCGAAGCCACCGCGGTGAATCGAGTCCACCCTCCCCCGATTGGCCTTGTCCCACCCCCGCATTGGCCCGCTAGCGTCCTCTGTATGCCGACTTCCCACCGCATCCGCATCGTCGACGCCTTCACCGACCGCCCCTTCTCCGGCAACCCCGCGGGCGTCCTCCTCCTCGACGCCTTCCCCGACGACGCCTGGCTGCAGAACGTGGCCACGGAGGTCAATCACGCCGAGACCGCCTTCGCCCACCGCCTCCCCGCGGGCGGCGAAGCCGACTGGGCGCTGCGGTGGTTCACGCCCGCCACCGAGGTCGACCTCTGCGGCCACGCCACGCTCGCCACCGCCCACGTACTCCAGGTCACCGGCTCCGCCGAAGGCCCCGTACGGTTCGCCACCCGCAGCGGCGTCCTGACCACGACCGCGCACGCCGACGGCACCGTCACCATGGACTTCCCGACCGCCCCGCTCACCCCGGCCGCGATCCCCGACGGCGTGGCGGAGGCACTCGGCGCCGAGCCGCTCGCGGTGTTCGACGCCGGGGCGAGCCTCGGTGACCTGCTGGTCGAGCTCGCCGACGAGAAGACGGTGCGCGCCCTCACCCCGGACCACAAGGCCCTCATCCGGCACTCCGAGCGCGGCATCATCGCCACCGCACAAGCCGAAGACCCCACCCGCGGCTACGACTTCGTCTCCCGCGGCTTCTTCCCGCGCGTCGGCATCGACGAGGACCCGGTGACCGGCAGCGCCCATACGGCTCTGGCCCCCTTCTGGTCCGAGCGCCTTGGCCGCACGCGGCTCACCGGGCTGCAGGCCTCGGCCCGCAGCGGATTCGTCCGCACGGAGCTGCGCGGCGACCGCACCCTCCTGACGGGCCGCGCGGTCACCGTCATCGAGGGCGACCTGTACGCCTGACGCGCCTGACCCCGCCGAACCCGACCGGACAGCGCTGTGGGGACGTACGACCCCAGCCGTCGTACGCCCCCACCGGCCCGCCGACCGCCCGCCCCTAGGGCGTCGGCAGCCACCCCACCTTCCCCGCGAGCAGCGAGTACCCCACGAACGCGCCGATATCCAGCAGCGAATGGGCCACCACCAAGGGCCCGACCCTCCCCCACCGCCGGTACAGGAGCACGAAGACCACCCCCATCGCCATGTTCCCGATGAACCCGCCGATGCCCTGATAGAGGTGGTAGGAGCCGCGCAGCACCGAGCTGCCGACCAGCGCGGCCATCGGCGTCCATCCCAACTGCCCGAACCTGCGCAGCAGATAGCCGACGACGATCACTTCCTCGAGGACCGCGTTCTGCACCGCGGACAGCACGAGCACCGGGTACTTCCACCACACGTCCGGCAGGTCCTCCGGCACCACCGTCAGGTTGAACCCGAGCCCTCGCGCGGCCAGATAGAACGCGATACCGGTACTGCCGATCACCGCGGCGATCGCCGCCCCGCGCCCCAGGTCCGGCCACGGCCGGCTCCGGTCGAAGCCGATGGTGCGCATCCCGGCGCCCTCCCTGATGAGGAAGTGCGCGACCAGCGCCACCGGCACCAACGCGGTCGAGATTCCGAACAATTGCCACGCGAGATCAAGCCACGGCCGCCCCGGAGCGGCCGACGCGTTCATGGTCGCCGCCTGATCCTTCAGACCGCCCGGTCTGGTGACCGAACCGACAAAGCTGATCAGCGCGGACACACCGCTCGCGCCCAGTGAGAGCGCCAGGACGAGCAGCGTCTCGTCCCGGAGGATCCGTCGCGATGGCCCCTCGCCCCGAAAAGAACCGGCCAACGGCCCGGACTCCGCTTGCACTCCGCCTCCAGTTGAGTAATCCCGCCTCATCCCCATCCCCGCCCCGCTAGGGTCTCGAAAGAAGTTACGAAGATCGTGCGCGACAGGCCGAGGGGGACGGACGCCGACTGCGGTCATGCCGCCCCCTCTTTCCTTGCTTCATCACTCAAGGAGGGGCACCACCGCCATGGGACGTCACAGCTTGCCCGATGAGTACGGGACGGACGCACCCGGCCCTCGGCCACGCACCCGCGGCCGCACCGTGGCCATCGCGACGGCACTCGTCCTGGCCGTCGCGGCGGGCACGGCGGTCGCGGCCCGCAGCGATCTGCTGAGCTTCGGCGGTTCGTGCCGTGAGGACACGGTGGAACTGGACGTCGTGGCCGCCCCGGACATCGCCCCCGCCCTCCGCGCGGCCGCCGACGACGCGCGCGAGAAGGAGATCACGTCGGACGGGGCCTGTATCGACGTACGGGTGAGTGCCCGTGATTCGTACAAGGTCGCCGACGAACTACGGACGGGCAAAGGCGCTCCGGCGTACGACGTGTGGGTGCCGGACTCCGAACTGTGGCTGCAGCGCGTGGGCCTGGGCGGCAAGCAGGACAGGGTCTCGCCCGCGGGGAACATAGCCTCCTCTCCGGTTGGCATGGCCATGGTCCCCGCCGCCGCCGAGACCCTGGGCTGGCCCAAGAAGACGTACAGCTGGCCCGAGTTGACGGGTGCGGCGATGAAAGGCGACAAGCTGCGGCTCGGCGCCGCCGATCCCGCGCGCAGCGCGACCGGCCTGCTCGCGCTCACGAAGCTGAGCACGTCGGCGAAGAAGTCGGGCGGCAAGGACGGCGACACCCAGGCGGCCGGGATGGCCAAGGCACTGTCCGCGCGCACGTCCGACAGCGACAGCCAGCTCCTCGACACCCTGGCCCGCGACTCCTCCGGCACCGAACAGGGCAACCCGCGCCGCAACCACGCGCTGATCCTCTCCGAGCAGGCCGCGTTCAAGCACAACGCGACGGCGGGCGAGGAGAACAGCCTGGACATGTTCTATCCGAAGGACGGCTCACCGCGCCTCGACTACCCGTACACCCTGGTCCAGGAGGACGAACTGTCCACGGACCAGAGCCGGGCCGCCCTGCGCTTCATGACCCTGTTCAGCGATGAGGCGGGCCGCGCGATCCTGGAGAAGCACGGCTTCAGGGCCGGCCCCGATGAGCCCTCGGAGAGGCTCGTCACGGCGGCCGGCGGCCGCACTCCCCAGCCGTACGGCGACGAGGCGAGCGAGCCGCCCTCCGAGAAGGACCTCCAGGAGACGCTCGGCATGTGGACGATCACCGTCCAGAGCGCCCGGATCAGCACGGTCGTCGACGTCTCGGACTCCATGGGCGAGTTCGTGCCGGGCCGGGGCCAGACCCGGATGGAGGTCACCAAGTCCTCGCTGCTCCAGGCGCTCGCGGGCTTCACCGACGAGGACGAGATCGGCCTCTGGGAGTTCGCCACCCTCCTGGACGGCGAACGCGACTACCGCAAGCTCGTGCCCACCGAACGGTTGGGCGACCAGAAGGGCGACGGCACCCAGCGGGACAAGGTCTCCAAGGCCTTCGGTGACCTGGCGCCCATCCCGGGTGGCGCGACCGGCCTGTACGACACCACGCTCGCGGCGTACAAGGAAGCCACCTCCACCTACGCGCGCGGCAAGTTCAACGCGCTCGTGGTCCTCACGGACGGCGCGAACCAAGACCCCGGCTCCATCGCGCGCAGCAACCTCATCGCGCAGCTGGAGAACCTCTCCGACCCCAAGCGCCCGGTGCCGCTCATCGCCATCGCGGTCGGTCCGAACGCGGACAAGGAAGAGGTCGTGCAGATCGCGGAGGCGACCGGCGGATCGGGCCACCAGGTCGACGACCCGGCGCAGATCCACGCGGTCATCCTCAAGGCCATCATGGAGGCGGGCAGCCACGGCTGAGCCCGCCCCCCGTACGCCTCAGCTCAGGACGGCCGGTTCCGGCAGCCCCACCGGCCAGGTGTGCACCGGGTCGCCCGCGTGCATCAGCTCGGCGTAGCGCCGGGTGGTCGCGGCGAGCGCGGCCTCGCGTTCGAGCCCGGTCTCCAGGGCCTGGTGGTACGTCGCCGCCTGCCAGGACGCCCCGTTCACCCGGCGCCTGCACCGCTCCTCGATGACCCCGAGGTAGAAGTCCCGGTCGGCGGGCTCCACGCCCCACGCGTCGAGCCCGGCCGCGGCCAGCGGCAACAACTCGTCGCGTACGAGAGCCACCGCGGGCACCTCCACGATCCCGCCCGACCTGCCCCGCCGCGGCCACTGCAGCCGGGCCTCGATGCCGTCGCGGCACGCGGTGTCGAAGTTGCGGGCCGCGGCCTCGAAGGGCAGCCGGGTCCACACGGGCCGGGGTTCCTCGGCGAGGGCGCGTACGACGCCGTAGTAGAAGGCGGCGTTGGCGATGACGTCGGTGACGGTGGGGCCCGCGGGCAGGACACGGTTCTCCACCCGCAGGTGCGGGACGCCGCCCGCGATGCCGTACACGGGGCGGTTCCAGCGGTACACGGTGCCGTTGTGCAGGACGAGTTCGGCGAGCTGCGGCACCCGGCCGTCGTCGAGCACCGCCAGCGGGTCCTCGTCGTCCACGAGGGGAAGCAGCGCGGGAAAGTAGCGCAGGTTCTCCTCGAAGAGCTCGTACGCGTCGCTGATCCAGCGCTCGCCGAACCAGGTCCGCGGCCGTACGCCCTGGGCCTGCAGTTCGGGCGGGCGGGTGTCGGTGGACTGCAGGAACAGTGGGGGCCGCGACTCGCGCCACAGCTCACGCCCGAACAGGAACGGCGCGTTGGCGCCGACGGCGACCTGCGCCGCGGCGACGGCCTGGGCCGCGTTCCACACGTCGGCGAACCTGCCCGGGGTGACCTGGAGGTGCAGCTGCACCGAGGTGCAGGCCGCTTCGGGCGCGATCGACGCGGACGTGCAGGTGAGCCGCTCCACGCCCTGGATGTCCAGGACGAACTCCTCGCCGCGCGCGGCGACGATCTGGTCGTTGAGCAGCGCGTAGCGGTCGACGTCGGAGAGGTTTCCGGAGACCAGGTCGTGGTGCGCGAGTGTCGGCAGAATGCCGATCATCACGATTCCGGCGTTCACCTCGTTGGCTTTTCGGTGCGCATAGGCGAGGCCGGTGCGCAGCTCTTCGGCAAGGCGGTCGAGAACGCGTCCGCCCAATCTGTGCGGTGCAATATTGACTTCAAGATTGAACATTCCGAGTTCCGTCTGGAAGTCCCGGCTCGCGATCCGTTCGAGGACTTCGGCATTCAGCATTCTCGGCATGCCGTCCGGTCCCGCGAGATTCAGTTCGATCTCCACGCCCATCAGATTCCTGGGCCGGTCGAACCGCTCCTCGTCCAGCAGCCTCCGCAGCCCCGTCAGGCACTCCTTGAGCTTGTCCCTGTACCGGCGCCGCTCGGCCAGATCAAACGATCCCGCTACGACCTTCTCCCCCATCGAAGCGTCCCCTCCTCGGATGGGCAGCCAATGATCCGGCCGCTGTGTCTCGGTGGATGATGCCCTGCAATGTGATCGATAACGCCCCGCACATGCCCCTGGCCCAGTACGCTCGATGCCACGTCCGAGCGGCACATTCACCGGGCATGGGGTCCGCCGGGGAATCCTCGCACCGGCGCCTGGTGAAAAACACCGACGAGAATCGGCCGACCGCTTCCGGGAAGGCGGCCGAGGTCAGACGTCCGGACCTTTCCAGAATCGGGTTAAATCCCGCAAAATGGCGACCGGATAACGCCTTGCACGCAATATCGGGTGCGGTTAGACGAAACACTGCCTGAACACGTGTCGTATAAACTCCGCGAACGAGGCAGAGAGTTGGCGCTCGTGGTCCCCAGCCCCCGCCCCTCTGGCCCCGGAGCAGACAGCGACGTCCGCACCTGTCCTCGTTCCACCGTGCCTGTCGAATGAGAGAGGCGACCCACCATGCCGCTGCAAGTCCCCCCGGCTCCCGCGCCCGCCCTGCGCAGCGTCCTCGCGGCACTCGGTTCACCCACCGCCGTACGCGAAGCCCGCACCCCGTCCCTGCGCGCCGCGCAGGGACCCGTGAGTCCCGAACTCCCGTTGCCCGTCCATGTACTTGACCGGATCACTCCGTCGGGCACCGCGCCCACCCGGCTCGCGGGGTGGCGCTTCCTGATCCGCGCGGGCGAGCGAGCCGTGGCCGCGGCGGACACGATGCTGACGCCTGACGGGTGGACCTTCTCGCACTTCTTCGAAGGTCCGTACATAGCGTCCACGGAACGCGCCCTCCGTCATGCCGAAGCGATGCCAATGCCGTACCAACCACGACTGTTGTCCGTACCCGAGCTTTACATGCTGACACTCTGGTTGCACGGCGACTGCACCGCGGACGGCGCGAACGGCCATCTCGCGCCCTCGGATGTCCTCGTGCCCCTTGCGCCCGCGCCCCCGGGCATCGCGGCGCACCACCCGCACCGCGCCGCCGAGCTCCTGAAGGTCCTCACCCACCGGATGACCCCGGCACCACTGCTCGGCTCGCCCGCCTGACCTCGCCGTACGTCTCCGTGCCCCGCCGCCGTCCAGGCCGCGGGGCTCGGCGCGTGATGTGCCCATACGGACTAGCCCGGTATGACCACCCCGAACCACCCGAAGAGACAGTGCAGTTGGGCTGAACCGTCCGGGCGGGTGATACGTCATTAAGCAGTAAGGAGCGCTGCCGCTAAATCCCTGCGGATTGACGCCCGTAGGGCAACACTGGGAACGGACCGACTCAACGGGGGGCGGCCATGAACACCGCATCGAGCCGCAAGGCAGACGTCACAGCCATCACATCGCAGCGAAAGAACCCATCCATGTGCCAGCACCAACCACCGTGCCCGACAGCCGACTCCGCAGACCGGGAAGCCGCGCTCCTCATGGCGAGCCACCCGGAACAGGGCTGGAGCCTGCTGTGCAACGGCGTCCTCCTCTTCGAGGACACCGGTGAGCTGCTGCCGGACGGCCAGATCATCGCCCCGCATCGACCGCTGGTGACCGCGGCCTGAAGCGACGGCAGCACGGCACGGACAACGCAACGGACAACAAAGGGGCCGACCCGGAGAGACACAACTCCGGACCGGCCCCCACGCATGTTCAAGGCCCGATATCAGTCCTCGTACGCATCCAGCGGCGGGCAGGAGCA
This sequence comes from Streptomyces sp. NPDC002853, assembly GCF_053591915.1. Lineage (NCBI taxonomy): Bacteria > Bacillati > Actinomycetota > Actinomycetes > Kitasatosporales > Streptomycetaceae > Streptomyces > Streptomyces sp. NPDC002853. The sequence goes on from NZ_JBSFUS010000015.1 coordinate 254,519, forward strand.
GACGAGGTTCCGGTCGCCGTACGCCTGGTCGATGCGGCGCACCGGCGGCCAGTACTTGTCGGCGGCCACCACGCCGGCCGGGAACACGGCCTCCTCGCGGCTGTACGCGTGCTCCCACTCACCGCCGAGCGCGGCAGCGGTGTGCGGGGCGTTCCGCAGCGGGTTGTCATCGGCCGGCCAGTCACCGCCGACCTTCTCGATCTCCGCACGAATGCTGATCATCGCCTCGCAGAACCGGTCGATCTCGACCAGGTCCTCACTCTCGGTCGGCTCGATCATCAGCGTCCCCGCGACCGGGAACGACATGGTCGGAGCGTGGAAGCCGTAGTCGATGAGCCGCTTGGCGATGTCGTCGACGCTGACGCCGGTCGCCTTGCTCAGCGGGCGCAGATCGATGATGCACTCGTGCGCGACGAGTCCGCCGGGGCCGGTGTAGAGCACCGGGTAGTGCGGCTCCAGGCGCTTGGCGATGTAGTTCGCGGACAGCACGGCGACCTGCGTGGCGCGCTTGAGGCCCTCGCCGCCCATGAGGCGTACGTACGCCCAGGAGATCGGCAGGATTCCGGCCGAGCCCCACGGCGCGGCGGAGATCGGACCGACACCGGTCTCGGGCCCCGCGGCGGGCTGCAACGGGTGGTTGGGCAGGTACGGCGCGAGGTGCTCGCGCACACCGACCGGGCCGACGCCGGGGCCGCCGCCGCCGTGCGGGATGCAGAACGTCTTGTGCAGGTTCAGGTGCGAGACGTCGCCGCCGAACTTGCCGGGCTGGGCGAGGCCCACCAGGGCGTTGAGGTTCGCCCCGTCGACGTAGACCTGGCCGCCCGCATCGTGCACCTGGGCGCAGATGTCGGCGACGTGCTCCTCGAACACACCGTGCGTGGACGGGTAGGTGATCATGAGCACGGACAGCTCGTCGCGGTGCTTCTCGATCTTGGCGCGCAGGTCCTCGACGTCGATCTCACCGTCGTCGCTGGTCTTCACGACGACGACCTTCATGCCGGCCATCACGGCGCTCGCGGCGTTCGTGCCGTGCGCGGAGGACGGGATGAGGCAGACGGTGCGCTGCTCGTCGCCGTTGGCGCGGTGGTAGCCGCGCACGGCGAGCAGTCCGGCCAGTTCGCCCTGCGAACCGGCGTTGGGCTGCAGCGAGACCTTGTCGTACCCCGTGACCTCGGCGAGCCGCTCCTCCAGCTCACGGATGAGCGTCAGATAGCCCTGCGCCTGCTGGGCGGGCGCGAAGGGGTGCAGCTGCCCGAACTCGGGCCAGGTGACCGGCTCCATCTCCGTGGTCGCGTTGAGCTTCATGGTGCAGGAGCCCAGCGGGATCATGCCGCGGTCGAGCGCGTAGTCGCGGTCGGCCAGCTTGCGCAGGTAACGCAGCATGGCGGTCTCGGAGCGGTACTGGTGGAAGACCGGATGCGTGAGGTACTCGTCCTCGCGCAGCAGCCCCGAGGGGAGCGAGTCCGCGGTCTGTGCGTCGAGCGCCTCGATGTCGGCCTCGACACCGAACGCACCCCAGATCGCGGTCAGTTGCTTGCGCGTGGTGGTCTCGTCGCAGGCCAGCGAGACGTGGTCGGCGTCGACCTGGTGGATGTTGACGCCACCCTCGCGGGCCGCGGCGACGAGCGCCTCGGCCCTGCCGGGCACCCGCACGGTCAGCGTGTCGAAGTACGCGCCGTGCACGACCTCGACCCCGCCCCCGGTGAGCCCCGCCGCGAGCACGGTCGCGTAGCGGTGGGTACGCCGCGCGATGGCCTTGAGGCCCTCGGGCCCGTGGTAGACCGCGTACATTCCGGCCATCACGGCGAGCAGCACCTGAGCGGTACAGATGTTGCTGGTGGCCTTCTCGCGGCGGATGTGCTGCTCACGGGTCTGCAGCGCGAGCCGGTAGGCCTTGTTGCCGTCCGCGTCCACGGAGACACCGACGAGCCGCCCCGGCAGGCTGCGCGCGAACTTCTCGCGCACCGCCATGTAACCGGCGTGCGGGCCGCCGAAGCCCATCGGGACGCCGAAACGCTGGGTGGTGCCCACCGCGATGTCGGCGCCGAGCTCACCGGGCGAGGTGAGCAGCGTCAGGGCGAGCAGGTCGGCGGCGACGGAGACGATGGCACCAAGCTCGTGCGCCTGCTCGATGAGCGGCTTTATCTCGCGTACGACACCGGAGGCGCCGGGGTACTGGATCAGGACGCCGACGACACCACGCTCGGCGACCTCGGCCGGGATGCCCTCGCTCAGATCGGCGACGACGACCTCGACACCGGTCGGCTCGGCGCGGGTCTGGATCACGGCGATGGTCTGCGGCAGCGCGTCGGCGTCGACGAGGAAGACACCGTCCTTGACCTTGCCCATGCGCCGCGACAGCGCCATGGCCTCGGCGGCGGCCGTCCCCTCATCGAGCAGCGAGGCACCGGAGGTGGGCAGCCCGGTCAGCTCGGCGACGACGGTCTGGAAGTTGAGCAGCGCCTCGAGGCGCCCCTGGGAGATCTCGGGCTGGTACGGCGTGTAGGCGGTGTACCACGCAGGGTTCTCCATCACGTTCCGCAGGATCACCGGCGGCGTGAAGGTTCCGTAGTAACCGAGCCCGATCATGGAATCGAGGACCTGGTTACGGTCGGCGAGGGAGCGCAGCTCGGCGAGCACCTCGGCCTCGGTGCGTGCCCCGGGCAGGTTCAGCGCCTCGGCGTTCTTGATCACATCCGGCACGGCGGCCGCGGTGAGCTCGTCGAGCGAGCCGTACCCGACCTGCGCGAGCATCTTGGCCCGTGCTTCCACGTCGGGACCGATGTGCCGCTGCTCGAAGGGGATGCCCTGTTCGAGCTGGGAGAGCGGGATACGAGGTGTGGCGGTCATTGCGGAGGCCTCCTGGTCTGACGCGACCTGCGAGGGGCACCACGGCGCGGGTACCCGGACGGCCTCCCCCTCTGTCATCTCAACCTGAGAGTTTCACCGGTCCACGCCCCGCGAGAGGCGACGCACCGGCTTTCACCGTCGGTGAGGAAGGGGACCGGACGTGCCCGCCCGACGCCCGCCCTACTTTCCAGAGTGACCTCGTCCGTGCGGTACAGGGGCCTGAGAGATTCCGGGGAGGAGTTGCTCCTTCGGCGCCTCCGGTGTCTCGACCGGAGAGCTCTCCCGCACGGGGTCAGCAGCCAAGCGCCAGCCTACCAGCGAGGACCGTGACCGTTCCCTCGAGTGGCCACCTGCCCCGAAGTGCTCTTTCGTAGTGATTGCGAACGAACGAGGATGAGTTACGCCCCACTTCGACACGCCTCGACCAGTTGGAGGGCCCGTGCAGACCGACATCGATCCGCGCAATTTGATCGGCCGGAAGGCGTTCGACCGGAACGGGGCCAAGATCGGCACGATCGACGAGGTCTATCTCGACGACGCCACCGGCGCCCCTGAGTGGGCGGCCATACGCACGGGCCTGTTCAGCCGGGACACCTTCGTCCCCCTGGAACCGAGCGAGCTCAGGAGCGACGGCACCCTGCACATCCCCTTCGAACGCTCACTGATCAAGGACGCCCCCGATTTCGGTGTGGGCCGCCACCTCTCCCCCGAACAGGAACTGCAGCTCTACCACCACTACGGCCTGGACATCACGCCCCCGCCCTCCGCACCACCGCCGGACAAGGACTTCGGCAACATCGCGGGCCAGGAGAGCCCCTGACACCCGCGCGGCAGCCCAGGTGACCCCGGCGGGCAGGCACCACCGGCGTCACCGCGGCTCCACCGCCTCGGGAGCCGCCACCAGGGGCAACGGCTCCGCGGGCTCGAGCGCCGGATCATCCGTACGGAACGTCCGCACCCGCCCCGGCACCGTCGACTCGGGCGTCTCGAAGCGCACAGTGACCCGCCCCAGGCCACTGCCCTGCACCCACCCGTGCCCGTACTCGGCATGCCGCACATCGTGCCCGGCGGCCCACCGCCGCTCGACGGGAACGGCCGGCTCCGCCACCGTCTCGGCCACGGGCTGCGCCACGGCCTCCCCGGCCGTCTCCTCCTCGGCCTCCTGCTGCGTCTCCAGGGCCTGTGCGGCCTCGGCCTGAGCCTCGGCCTCCGCCTGGGCCTGCGCTTGCGCGAAGAGGTCCTCCTGCGTGTAGTCCGCGAGCCCCGTGACGCCCACCCCGAGGAGCCGCACCCCTCCGGTGGTGTCCACCGACTCCAGGAGCCGCGCGGCGGCCTCACGCACCACCCCGGGGTCGTCCGTGGGCCCACGCAGCGTCTCGGAGCGCGTCAGCGTGGAGAAGTCGAACCGACGCACCTTCAGGACGATGGTCCGCCCCGAGTGCCCGGCCGCCCGCAACCGCTCCACACAGCGCTCGGCGAGCCGCGCGACCTCGCCCCTGACCCGGACCCGGTCATGGATGTCCACGTCGTACGTGTCCTCGACACTGACCGACTTGGATTCCCGCTCCGCCACCACGGGCCGCTCGTCCCGCGCAAGGGCCATCGCGTACAGCGCGCTGCCGTGCGACTTCCCTAGAAGCCGTACGAGCTCGTCCTCGCCCGCCTCCGCGATCTCCCCCACGGTCGTGATCCCGCCCCGCCGCAGATGGTCCCCGGTGGCGGGACCGACGCCGGGCAGCGTCCGCACCGACATCGGCGCGAGCAGGTCCCGCTCGGTGCCCGGCACTATCAGCCGCAGCCCGTCGGGCTTGGCCTCCTCCGAGGCGATCTTCGCCAGCATCTTGGACGCGGCGAGCCCGACCGATCCCGCGAGCCCCGTCACCGCCTTGATGTCCGCGCGCAACCGCTCGCCCACCTCCAGCGCGGACGCCCGGTCGTCGGCCACCCCGCCTGCCTCCAGGTCCACGAAGGCCTCATCGAGGCTGAGCGGCTCCACCAGCGGCGACAGCTCCCGCAGCAGCGTCATCACCTGGTCGCTGATCTCGCGGTAGAGCCCGAACCGTGGCACCAGATAGGCGGCATTGGGCGCCAGGCGCCGCGCCTGCCCCATCGGCATCGCCGAGTGCACACCGAACTTCCGCGCCTCGTACGAGGCGGTGGCCACCACGCCCCGCGGTCCGAGCCCGCCCACGACCACGGCCTTCCCGCGCAGACTCGGCTTCGCGGCCTGCTCTGCGGACGCGTAGAAGGCATCCATGTCGAGATGCAGGATCGTGGGCGCGGTTCTCACATCTCTGATGCTGCCCTACGCCACTGACAACGCCGCGTCAGACGGCCCTGTTGCGCCGCCTCGCGAGCTCATCGGCGGGGTTCTGGCGCACCAGCGTCTCCCCGGTGTCGATCCGCTCCCCGTGCAGCTGCGAGAGCGCCGACTCCACGTCCCGCCACACGACGCCCACGGCGATCCCGAAGATGCCCTGGCCGCCCTGGAGCAGATCGTGGACCTCGTCGGGCGACGTGCACTCGTAGACCGTCGCGCCGTCGCTCATGAGCGTCATCCGCTCCAGGTCCTGGAAACCGCGGTCACGCAGATGCTGGACCGTGGTCCGGATGTTCTGCAGGGACACACCCGTGTCGAGGAAGCGCCGCACGATCTTCAGGACGACGACGTCCCGGAAGCTGTAGAGCCGCTGGGTCCCCGAACCGCCCGCGGACCGCACACTGGGCTCGACGAGGCCCGTACGGGCCCAGTAGTCGAGCTGTCGGTACGTGATCCCGGCGGCCGCACACGCGGTCGGCCCCCGATAACCGATCTGTTCCTGTTCGGACTGTCCGGACGTGGCGTCCCCGCTCCCCTGAACGCTCTCCTGAACCACCATCGGCCTCTGCGGAGAGTGACCGGCCGTGCTGCTGTGAAGCGGATACGGCCCACCCATCGCCGTACCGTCGCCGCTGCTTCTCACGCCGACCTCCGTCCTTGACCTGCCTTCTCGACGGTAGGCAGTCACCAGGGGCTCGTCAACGATCGCCACACTCGGCACGCCGAGTGATAATCACCCTAAGAGTGGTTTGCTGTCCCGCACCGCCGGGAAAGGCTAGCCGAATGGTCGGCCGGAGCCCGGGAAGGCGATGGCCTACTGGCTGTTGGTGCCGAAGTCCTCGGGAGAGATCTGGTCGAGGAACTCGCGGAACTTCTCCACCTCGTCCTCCTGCTCGTCCGGAATGGCGATGCCCGCGTCGTCGAGGACACCGTCGCTGCCGTAGATCGGCGTTCCCGTGCGGAGCGCGAGCGCTATGGCGTCGGACGGCCGGGCGCTCACCTCGACTCCACTGGCGAAGACCAGCTCCGCGTAGAAGACACCTTCCCGCAGGTCCGTGATGCGCACCTCGGTGAGCTCCTGACCCACCGCCTCCAGCACGTCCTTGAACAGGTCGTGGGTCAGCGGCCGTGCGGGCGCCATCCCCTGCTGTGCGAAGGCGATCGCGGTCGCCTCCCCTGGTCCGATCCAGATGGGGAGGTATCGATCGCCTCCCACTTCACGCAGGAGCACGATCGGTTGGTTGGAGGGCATTTCCACCCGGACACCTACGACGTCGAGCTCGTTCACACAGCAACCCTAGGACGTGCCCGGCCGGTTTGGGTAGTCGGGCACCCCCTGAGTCAGGGCAACCGGACCCCGAGCGCCGTCTGCACCAGTGCAGAATGCAGCTTTCCGGTCAGCCCGGCGAGTTCCTTCGTACGGGCTTCCGCATGGGCCCTGGTCTGCGGATTGCGGTGCCGGCGCAGCGGCGCGACGACCTGGTCGACCAGGCCGGCCTCACGTTCGGCCGCAGATTTCATGGTGCGCAAATGCCTGGGTTCGATGCCGAATCGCCCGAGTTCCACGACGAGAGCGGCGATCGTCACGGCCTCCGCGTCGTAACCGCCGCCCGGCAGGGGAACGATGAGCCCGTACGTCTCCCAGTCCGCGAGCTGCTCCGCGTCGATCTCGGCGGCGGCAAGAAGCTCCGCACGGCCCACACGGGCCGCGGTGGGCTCCACGGCGTCACTCACGCCCCAGGCGTCACCGGGCTCGCGAGGCTGCCCCAGGGAGGGCACAGAGACCCGCTCTCCGCGCTCCAGGGCATCCAGGTGCTCCCGGATCACCTTGAGCGGCAGATAATGGTCCCGCTGCATCCTCAGGACGTGACCGAGCCGCTCGACGTCCTGGGGGCTGAACTTGCGGTAGCCCGAGGGCGTGCGCTCCGGCTCGATGAGCCCTTCCGACTCCAGGAACCGGATCTTGGAGATCGTGACCTCGGGGAACTCGTCACGCAGCGCGTTCAGCACCGCGCCGATGCTCATCATCCGACGGTCCTCGGCGGCGGTGCCGTTCCCGGCACCGCCCCTCGGTGTTTGAAGCATGGACCTTCCTGGGGGTCCCCCCGGACGCAGTCCGGGGGAGGATCAGATACCGATGCCCCGCTGGCTCGCGTAGAAGACCAGCCGGTACTTGCCGATCTGCACCTCGTCGCCGTTCGACAGCGCGACCGAGTCGATGCGCTCCCGGTTGACGTACGTGCCGTTGAGGCTGCCCACGTCGGCGACGGTGAAGGAACCGTCCCCGAGGCGACGGAACTCCACGTGGCGGCGCGAGACGGTCACGTCGTCCAGGAAGATGTCGCTCTGCGGGTGGCGCCCCGCCGTGGTCAGCTCGCCGTCCAGAAGGAAGCGGCTTCCCGAGTTCGGCCCACGGCGCACCACGAGGAGCGCGGAACCGAGCGGCAGTGCGTCGACGGCGGCCTGGGCCTCCGGCGAGAGGGCGGGCGAGGCGGTCTGCCCCGTCACCTCCGCGTCGTAGGCCTCAAGGCCCGAGATGGAGATCGTCGAGGTCGTCTCGGACGGACGCTCCGGCGCGGCCCCGGCCCGCAGCGGCGCGCCGCAGTTGGAGCAGAACCGGCTCGCCTCGGCGTTGCGGTTCCCGCACCTCGTACACACCAGGGCCATGGACGGATCCTCCTGCCGCGGCTGCCCCGCGGGGGCATTCGATGCGTACGGATCGGGGGTAAACCCTCCACCCGTACTTGAGGTTGACGGTTCTCCGAAACCTATGCGGCCCGGACCGGCAGGGTCAACAGACGACGCGCCCTGCGCGCCCGAAATGTCACCGCCTGGCCCACCGACCTGGTCACGGAACATCGGGCGCTCGCCGCCCTGCTCCTCGGCATCTCCATGGCGCGGGGCACGGTGCCGGGCGGTGGCGGGATTGCCACTGTCCTCACGTGCGCTCTTGCCGAACAACTTCGCAAACAACTTCACGGGCGATTCCCCTTGACCGAAACAGACCCGCCCGTGGGGCAGGACGAACCCTGATTGCACACACCGGCGTACATCGGCAGCACAGACATCCTCACAACGTCCGTATCCACCAAACAGTTTCCACCACGCACCACGCTTACGGTGCGCCGACCCCCCGCAACCTCATGCCCTTGACCGGCAGCCCCCATGCAGCCCCGCCTCACTGGGACGACGACCGAGCGTAGTCAGGCCGCTTCGCCGCTCGCAAGGCGTCCACCACGATCTTCTCCGCTCGCGTCACGGTGGCGGTGGCCTGCTCCTTCTCCAGAGTCTGCACCACTCCACCTGGGATGTTCAGCGCCGGCTCGAGGTCCTGCGGCTTGCCGATCACCTTGAACCGGTAGGGCTTGCCGACCTTGCGGCCGTCCACCCGGACACCACCACTGTCCGTATCCGAAAGATAGGTGTTGGCCACTACGCGTACATCATTGATCTGGATGGCCTCGGCACCCGCGGCACGCAACTCCTGAATGGCGTCAAGCAGCATGTCCGCCTCGACCGACCCCTTCTTGTCATCGATGGTCAGCGTGATACCAGGACCCTGCGCCGCCACGGTGCCCGCCAGAATGCCGAGTTGACGCTCCTTCTCGACCGTCTGCTTGCGGGCCTCCTCGGCCTGGTCCGAGCTGTTCTCAAGCCCGGTGCGCTGGTCCTCGAGACGCTGCTTCTCACCTTCCAGACGCTGTGTACGGTCATCGAGTTCATCGAGGATGCGTACGAGATCTTCCTGACGTGCCCCGCGCAACGCACTGCTGTCGTTGTTGGAGCGCACCTGGATGGCAAGACCGAGCCCCAGCACGAACAGCAGCAGGGCCACGATGAGTTGCGGACGCGTGACGCGAGGCGGCCACAGCCCTTGGGCCAGCCGCTGTCGGCCGCTGAGCGGGACCTTCCCGTCCTGCGGCTCGTCGTGCCGCGTGTCCTGCTGCTCGTCCCGCTCGGGCGCCGCACCGTCCCCGGGCTCCGCGGGCCCGCCCCGCACCTCCGGGGGCAGCTCCCTGCTCCGGTTGTCGCCCCCGGGCGTCTCCTCCGTACCCATCCGCGTCACGCCCTGAAGATGTGTCGGCGGATGGCGGCGGCGTTGGAGAAGATCCGGATGCCGAGCACCACCACGACACCGGTGGACAGCTGGGCGCCCACGCCCAACTTGTCGCCGAGGAACACGATCAGGGCTGCCACGACCACGTTCGACAGGAACGACACCACGAAGACCTTGTCGTCGAAGATGCCGTCGAGCATCGCGCGCAGGCCTCCGAACACCGCGTCGAGTGCCGCCACCACGGCGATCGGAAGGTACGGTTCGACCACGGCCGGAACCTCGGGCCGGACCAACAATCCGGCCACGACTCCCACGACGAGGCCCAGTACGGCGATCACGATGTGCCCTTTCCTGCCTTCGGCTCTGCTGTACGTACGGTCACACTCGGTGCTGCCGGCAGTCGGACATCATCCTGGACGGAAATGCTGGTCCGGACGCCGAAGTTCTCCTGCAGAGCATGCAGATACTGACCGTCGCGACTGTTCTGGAATCTCGTGCTCAAACGCTGTCCGTCGCCTACGGCAAGCACCGTATACGGCGGCACCAGCGGCTTGTTGTCGACCAGTATCGCGTCCCCCGCGGCCCTGATCGCCGACAGCGCCGTCAGCCGCTGGTCGTTGATGGCGATCGCTTCCGCGCCGGACTGCCACAGGCCGTTGACGACCCGTTGCATGTCACGGTCGCGAACCCGTCCGGTGTCGGAGAACCCCGCGCTCTCGCGCGGCCCGCCGCCGCCCTGGTCCGCTTCCTTGGCATCGTCCACCACAAGCTTCACGCCGGTCCCATGGACCTTGGTGGCACCGGAGAGCAAGGACACCAACTCGCCCTTGCTGCCCCCGTGTTTCTTCAACGCCTCGCGCTGCCGCTCACCCACGTCGTCGCGGAGCGTCTCGACGTCCCCTTCGAGCTCGTCCGCGTCCGTGGTGGCCGACTCGATGCGGTCGATGAGCTCCGCGCGCTCCTTGGCGACGACCGGAGCCGCTATCCGCGCCTGCGCGGCACCCACCGTCACCACCAGGGCCGCGAGCACGAGACCGAGGGCCAGACCGAGCTTCGCCCGCAGCGGACGCGGCACGCCACCGGCACCGTCGGCCTTCTTGCGGGCCGCCGCCTCGGCGTAACCCTCGTCCAGACTGTGGTCCATCACCGTGTTCAGCAGCGACATGGACGCGTCCGGACGCCGGGGGCGCGAGGGGGTGCTCCGAACGGGGGGCTGCTGCGGCATGCCGCACATCGTCGCACGTCGCGGGCGCTACCTCCGAATGGCCCCACCGGTGCGCCGGACGGCACCTCGCAGGGTGCCGTCCGGCCGGTGCCGGCGGTCAGCGACCGGCGCTGTCCACCACCGCGGACCACTCGTCGAGCAGCGCCTGGGCCGACGCGTCGTCGGGGCCCTCGGCCCACAGATGGGTGACGGCCTCCGCCGGGTCGGGCAGCACCAACACCCACCGCCCGTCGGACTCCACGACCCGCACGCCATCGGTGGTGTCCACCGAACGCTCCCCAGCGGCCTCCACCACGGTCCGCATCACGAGCCCCTTGACCGCCCAAGGCGTGGCGAGGTCACGCCGCAGAACATGGGCGCGCGGAATACGCGCGTCGATCTGGCTCAGCGTGAGCTGCGTACGCGCCACGAGGCCGATGAGCCGCACAAAAGCAGCCGTACCGTCGAAGACGCTGCTGAACTCGGGAATGATGAACCCGGCCCGCCCGTCGCCACCGAAGATCGTCGACTCGTCACGACCCACGCGCGTCAGATCGTCGGGCGACGTGGTCGTCCAGTCCACCTGCGTCCCGTGATACGCGGCCACCTGCTCGCCGATGCGCGTCGTGGTGACCGGCAGCGCGACCCGACCACTGCGGCGTTCCGCGGCGACCAGGTCGAGCATGACGAGAAGCGCCCGGTCGTCCTCGATGATCCGCCCCTTCTCGTCGACGAGCGAAAGCCGCTCACCGACCGGGTCGAAGCGCACACCGAAGTCGGCACGCGACGACGCCACGATCTCGCCCAGCCGCACCAGACCCGACCTGCGGGCCTCACGGGTCTCGGTCGGACGCGACTCGTCGAGTCCCGGGTTGATGGTCAGCGCGTCGACGCCGAGCCTCCCCAGAAGGCTCGGCAGCACAAGGCCCGCACTTCCGTTCGAGGCGTCGACGACGACCTTCAGATTCGACTCGGCCACACCTGTGGTGTCGACATTGCGCAGCAACGAACCGGTGTAGGAGTCGAAGACACTGGACGGGAAGTGCAGATCCCCGATCTCCCCGGGGAAGGCCCGCCGGTACTCCTGGCGCGCGTACACCCGGTCCAGCTTCCGCTGGCTCCCCTGCGAAAGGTCGGCCCCACGCGCGTCGAAGAACATGATGTCGACGGAGTCCGGAACCCCGGGCGTCGTCCGGATCATGATTCCGCCGGCACTGCCCCGAGCCGTCTGCTGCCGCGCCACGGGCAGCGGTACGTTCTCCAGGTCCCGTACGTCGATGGCGCTGGCCTGCAAGGCCGAGATCACCGCTCGCTTCAGCGCCCGCGCGCCTCGCGAGTGGTCACGAGCCGTGGTGACGGTCGAGCCCTTCTTGAGGGTCGTGGCGTACGCCCCCGCGAGCCGCACGGCGAGCTCCGGAGTGATCTCCACGTTCAAGATCCCGGAGACACCGCGCGCCCCGAAGAGATGGGCCTGGCCCCGGGACTCCCAGATGACGGAGGTATTGACGAACGCGCCGGCCTCGATCGTCTTGAACGGGTACACCCGGACATTGCCCTGGATAATCGATTCCTCACCGACGAGGCACTCGTCGCCGATGACGGCACCGTCCTCGATGCGGGCGGCCCGCATGATGTCGGTGTTCCGCCCGACGACGCAGCCCCGCAGGTTGCTGTGCTGGCCGATGTAGACGTTGTCGTGGACCACCGTCTTGTGCAGGAAGGCACCCGCCTTCACCACGACGTTCGATCCCACCACCGTGTGTTCACGAATCTCGGCGCCCGCCTCCACCTTGGCGTAGTCACCGATGTAGAGCGGTCCGCGCAGCGTGGCGTCGGGATGCACCTCGGCGCCTTCGGCAACCCACACGCCCGGCGAGATCTCGAAGCCGTCGAGTTCTACGTCGACCTTGCGCTCCAGCACGTCCGCCTGAGCCTTGACGTAGCTCTCGTGTGTGCCGACGTCCTCCCAGTAGCCCTCGGCGATGTACCCATAGATGGGCTTGCCTTCCTTCATGAGCTGCGGGAAGACGTCGCCGGACCAGTCCACCGACACATCGGCGTCGACGTAGTCGAAGACTTCGGGCTCCATGACGTAGATGCCCGTGTTCACCGTGTCGGAGAAGACCTGCCCCCAGGTCGGCTTCTCCAGGAAGCGCTCGACCTGTCCCTCCTCGTCCACGATGGTGATGCCGAATTCCAGCGGGTTGGGGACGCGCGTCAGACAGACGGTGACAAGCGCACCCTTCTCCTTGTGGAAGTTGATCAGCTCGGTCAGATCGAAATCGGTCAATGCATCACCGGAGATCACGAGGAAGGCATCGTCCTTCAATGCTTCCTCGGCGTTCTTCACACTCCCGGCAGTGCCGAGTGGCTTCTCCTCATTGGCATAGGTGAGCTCCATCCCGAGCTCTTCACCATCGCCGAAGTAATTCTTGACCAACGAGGCCAAGAACTGGACTGTCACTACGGTCTCGGTGAGCCCATGCCTCTTGAGCAGCCGCAGCACATGCTCCATGATGGGCCTGTTGGCCACAGGCAGGAGCGGCTTGGGCATGCTCGAGGTCATAGGGCGAAGGCGCGTGCCTTCGCCTCCGGCCATTACGACGGCCTTCATGTCGGAAGCGTCCTCCTCAATAGACGACGATCTAGCCGACTTAGCCAGCCGAAATAGACCCGTGAATGTCGCTCACGGGACTGCAAGCCTCTACAGCTGCTAAATCAGCGAGCTCAATCGGCCGTGGTGTCTGCACGGACAAGGCGGCGGACCTGGACCACGTAGAGGATCCCTGCCCACCAGTACAGACTTGTACCCCATCCTGCGAACGCCCATCCGAAAATAGCAGCGAGAGTGTTGATCCAGCCACTTCCATCACTGAGGAGCAGTAGTGGAAAGGCGTACATCAGGTTGAAGGTGGCGGCCTTGCCGAGGAAGTTCACCTGGGGCGGCGGATAGCCGTGACGCCTGAGGATCCAGACCATCACCAGGAGCATCAGCTCACGCAGCAGCAGCGCCGCGGTCAGCCAGAGCGGAAGAATCTCCCGCCACGTCAGCCCGACCAATGTCGACAGGATGTAGAGCCGGTCAGCGGCCGGGTCGAGCAACCGCCCGAGGTTGCTGATCTGGTTCCAGCGACGGGCCAGCTTGCCGTCGAGATAGTCGCTGATGCCGCTCAGCATCAGCACCAGCAGCGCCCAGTGGTCACTCTTGGGACCGCCGAACTCCGGCCTGAGGATCAACCACAGGAAGAGAGGTACGCCGACGAGGCGCGCCATGCTGAGGATGTTCGGGATGGTGAGGACCCGGTCCGTCTGGACGCGAGTCTCCTGGACCTCCACCCGGGGGCCTCCTGTGGGAAACGAGCCGATGATGCCCCCTGACCTTACCGTCAGTTGTCAGCCGGCGGTGCAGAGGGGTGACCCGGGTGACCCGATCCCGGAAAAGCCCCCAGAAACACAAAAAGCCGTGGTCCCTGGACAATAAGTCCAGGGACCACGGCTATAAATTGAGTTCGGCGGCGTCCTACTCTCCCACAGGGTCCCCCCTGCAGTACCATCGGCGCT